>NKPT01000075.1 GCA_002254845.1 Chloracidobacterium sp. CP2_5A
AGGCAAGCGCTTGCCTGGCGTTCCAGCCGGGAAGCGCGCGCCCTCCGCCCCTGAGCGGCCGCGTCAGGTTTCTCACGCGATTTTTTGTTTTCTCATGCGCTCTCAGGCGCATTTGCCTAGGCGCGTCTCATTCGCGAGCGGCTTGGCGTTTATCGCCTGGCGGCGTATAGTCCAGCGGATTGCCCCCGTTGACCTTGCCTGCGTCCAGGCTTTGAACTTGTCACTCACAATGAACATTCGACCATTCAAGCGTCCCCAACCGCCGCGCCTGGGCGTATTGCTGCTCAACCTGGGCGGCCCGGAGAAGCTGGCGGATGTCGAGCCTTTTCTCCGCAACCTTTTTTCGGACCCGTCCATCATCCGCCTGCCTGTCGCGGCCCTTCAGCGCCCCGTCGGCTGGCTGATCGCCAAGCTGCGGCGGCGCAAGTCCATGCGGCTGTACGAAAAAATTGGCGGCGGCTCGCCGCAGCGGCGCATCACGACGGAGCAGGCGGCGGCGCTACAGGATGAGCTGGCTCGGCAGGGGATCGGGGCGCGGGTGTATGTCGGCATGGTCTGCTGGCATCCGCTGATTGAAAGCGCGTTTCAGCAGATTCTGCAGGATCGGGTCACGCGCCTCGTCGTGCTGCCGCTCTTTCCGCACTTTTCGGTGACGACCACGGGCGCGGCGGCCAAGAAGCTCATTCATTGCTTTGATCGGCACGGCGGCGCGCGCGAAATTCGGCGCAGCTACGTCACGCATTACGAGACCGAGCCGGGCTATATCGCGGCCCTGACCGACCTCATCGCGGAAGAGATGCGGCAGTTCCCCGATCCGCGCCCGGAGTCGATTCAGTTGTTGTTCAGCGCGCACAGCATCCCGACCAAGTATGTCGAGCGCGGCGATCCCTACCTGCGCCACCACGAGCGAACCATTGCCGCCGTGATGACAGCGCTTGAGCGGCGCTTGGGCGTCCGCCCGCCGCACTGCCTCTCATTCCAGAGCAAGGTTGGCCCGGTGCGGTGGCTGGAGCCTTCGACCGAAGACGCCATTCGGCAATTGGCGCGCGCGGGGCGGGAGCAGGCGCTGACAGTGCCCATCAGCTTCGTTTCAGAGCATATCGAGACGCTTTACGAGCTGGATATTCAATATCAGGCGCTCGCCCGCGAGGTTGGCATTCCGCATTTTCGGCGCGTCCCGGCGCTCAACTGCCACCGCTCGTTTATTCGCGGGCTGGCGGCGCTGGTTCGCGCGCGATTGGCGGCGGGGTATCAGTTCCACGCCGCGGAGCAGGCGGCCGGCGGCTGAAGCGTCCCTCGCGCTCGCCATGGAACGCATTCTTGTCATTGACGACGACACCGAGCTGTGCGAGCTGGTGGCCGAGTATCTGTCCGCCGAGGGCTTCGCGGTGGAAGTCGTTCACGACGGCGAGCTGGGCGCGAGGCGAGCGACGAATGAGCCGTTCGCGCTGCTGATCCTTGACGTGATGCTCCCGAAGCTGAACGGCTTTGAAACGCTCAAGCGGATTCGAGCGGTTTCGCATGTGCCGACGCTGATGCTCACGGCGCGCGGCGATGACGTGGATCGCATCGTCGGCCTCGAAATCGGCGCGGATGACTACCTTGCCAAGCCGTTCAACCCGCGCGAGCTGCTGGCTCGCATCCGGGCGATTCTGCGGCGGACCAAGCCGGAGCTGCTGGCTGAGAAGCTCGCGGTCGGCGACCTGGAGCTGGATTTTGGCGCGCGAAGCGTTCGCCGAGGCGGACAGCCGATTGCCGTGACTTCGGTGGAGTTTGATCTGCTCGGACAGTTGTTGCAGCACGCCGGTCAGATCGTCTCGCGGGATGATCTGTCGTTGCGCGCGCTGGGGCGTCCGTTCTACGCGCTTGACCGCAGCGTGGATATGCATGTCAGCAACCTGCGCAAAAAGCTCGGCCCGCATGTGGATGGCGGCGAGCGGATCAAGTCGGTGCGCGGGGTCGGGTATCTTTATGCGCTCTGTCAGTCGGTCGCGGAGTCGCGCGCCTAGCGTTACGTCATGCGAACGCTGTTTATTAAAATCTTCCTCTGGTTTTGGCTGGCCATGGCGGGTCTCACCGTCCTGGTGACCGTGGTCGGCTCGCTAACGGCCTCGGAGGCGAGCTGGCCCGGCCGCCGAACGCTGACGGCGGCGACAACGCTTTACGCCGAAACGGCCGCGCTGCTTTATGAGCGACAGGGCGCGGCGGCCGTGGAGGATTACCTGCGGCGCATCCTGGAAACGGCCAAGCTTCAGGCGGCGCTGCTGGATGAGCAGGGGCGGCTGCTAGCCGGCGCGATGCCGCCCGACTGGCCGGCTGGGCGCGACGGCGCGGGCCGCGAGGATTTCACGGTTGTGGAGGGCAAAACGTTTTTGTCGCGGCCGGTGACAAGCGCCGGCGGTCGACGCTACCTGCTGGCGACCGTCTTTGACCGCAACCTGCTGCCGCCGCCGCCCATGTGGACGCGCGCGCGGATGGCGCGCCTGGCGGTCTTCGTGCTGGGCAGCGGCGTGGTTTGCTATGGGCTGGCCTGGTATCTGACGCGCCCCATCGGACGCCTGCGCCAGACGGCGCAGCGGCTGGCCTCCGGCGATTTGACAGCCCGCACCGGCGCGCGGCTGGGTCGCCTAACGGATGAAATCGGCGGGCTGGCGCGCGATTTTGACGCCATGGCGGAGCGCATCGAGTCGCTGGTCACGTCCCAGCGCCGCCTTTTTGGCGATATTTCGCACGAGCTGCGGTCGCCGCTGTCCCGCCTGCGGGTGGCGTTGGAACTCGCGCAGCGCAAGGCCGGCGCGGAGGTGCAGCCCTACCTGGAGCGCATCGAGCGCGACGCCGAGCGCCTGGATGAACTCGTGGGACAGTTGCTCGCCCTGTCGAGACTGGAGAGCGAAGCGACCCTGGCCGACTCAAAAGCGCTTGATCTCGCCGCCCTGACCGAGCAGGTGGCGATGGATGCCGACTTTGAGGCCCGGGCCACCGGGCGAGCGGTTGTCTGCCGGAGGCTGTCGAAGGATGGGCATCAGCTACTGCTTGGCGATGAAGAGCTGCTGCGCCGCGCGCTGGAAAACGTCATGCGCAACGCCATTCGACATACGCCGGAAGGAGCGTCTGTGGAAGTCGCTATTGACGCTCGTCCGGGATGCCTGCTGGTGTCCGTGAGGGATTACGGACCGGGCGTGCCGCCGGACGCGCTGAAAGCCATTTTCAAGCCATTTTATCGGGTCGAGACGGCGCGCGACCGGGCCAGCGGCGGGGTTGGCTTAGGGCTGGCGATTGCCGCCCGGGCCGTCAAGCTTCACGGCGGGCAAATCGGCGCTGAAAATCTGCCGGACGGGTTTCGGGTGACGCTAACGCTGCCCGCCTATGGCGGCGCAGCCGTTCCGGCGGCCGGCTGAGACGGTCAGGCTTCGTCGCGGTGGCGCAGAATTTCCACGTTGAAGCGAATAACGAGACCGTCGCTGACCATTTCATCCACAATGGGGAGCAGATCGGCGATGCGTTCCGGCATGTCAATCACGGTGATCACCACCGGCAGATCAGTCGCGCCGCCCAAGCGGTCGGCGACGCGAATTTGACCGCTCAGCCCGAAGCCGGCCATCCCGCGCATAACTGTGACGCCGGCCGCCCCAGCCAGCCGCAGCCGATGCACCAGCGCCCGGCACAGCGGCTCGGTCTCCCACATGTCGTCGTCGCCAATGAAGATTTGAAGCGCCTGGGCCGCGCCTTCAAGCTTACGCGCCGCCATCAGCTTACTTCCTCAAAAGTTTCCTCAAAAGGCGCGGCGGGCGCGAGCGCCTGCCAGCCGCCGGAGCCGCCGCGGGCCGCGTCCTGGCGCCGCGCTTTGGCGCCGCCGCGCGG
>NKPT01000275.1 GCA_002254845.1 Chloracidobacterium sp. CP2_5A
CCATCACCCTTGCGCCAGCCGGCGCGGATGATCTGCGAGTAACCGCCGGGCCGCTGGGCGAAGCGCGGGGCGATCTTGTCGAACAGCTTCTTGACCGAGGAGGGCGTCAGCAGGAAGCGGGCCGCCTGGCGGCGGGCATGCAAAGTGTCCTGCTTGCCGAGGGTGATCATCTTGTCGAGGAGCGGCTTGGCGGCCTTGGCCTTGGGAACGGTGGTGATGATGCGCTCGCCTTCGCTCTCGATGACGCTGGTGACGAGGTTGCGCAGCAATGCGCGGCGCGCGCTCATGTCGCGCTTCAGTTTGAAACCTGCTCGTTTGTGCCTCATATCGTTCGTTTCCCTTGAAGCGCCCCGCGCCGGCG
>NKPT01000217.1 GCA_002254845.1 Chloracidobacterium sp. CP2_5A
CCTGCAAACCGTCGGCGCGCTGCTGCTGATGTGTGATCCGCGTGACCTGGGCGTCGCGGTCTCGGAAGACGCTTCCCAGGGCCAGCCCCGCTTCGAGCCGGATCTGTTTCTCTACGACATGTACCCCGGCGGCATCGGCCAGAGCGAGCCGCTCTATCGCCGCGCCGAAAAGCTCCTCGAAATGGCGGACTCGCTCGTCGCCGCCTGCCCCTGTGAAGCCGGCTGCCCGAGCTGCGTCGGTCCGGCAGGCGAAGTCGGCGAGCGCGGCAAGCAAGTGGCGTCCCGCCTGATTGCGGCTTTGCGAAGATAATGACGTGGGTATTGTCCTGACGGGCGTGTATTACGCCCTCGCGCTGGCCGTCGCCGGAGCGCTCGCCTGGTTCCTCTTCCACCACTGGCTGTTCGC
>NKPT01000149.1 GCA_002254845.1 Chloracidobacterium sp. CP2_5A
CGCCCTACCTTACCTATCGACTCCTGCGGGCTGAACCCACTGCCAAGGGCAGTGGACCCGTCCAAGACGGTGGCGGACATCCGCCTAGGCCCGCAGGACGACCACCGCTTCACCGAAGTTCTACCATCCCACAGGCCATCCGATTCGCGGAAGTAGCTCGCGCGCTCGGGGCGGAGGAGGACGAAGCCGCTTTCCGCGCCAAGGTGGCCGTGATCGCGCGGCATAAGCCGAAGGACGCGCCTGAGCGGCCGGCCCGGGCACCCAAGGCGAAGCGGAAGCCGAAGGGCGGCTAATCCGCCCCGGATAGGCGGCAGGCCCTATGCCCGCCATCCGAGTTTGCAAAGAGCATAATCGCCTTCAGAAAAACAATGTTGCGCGGCGCGACGCGCGGGTCTAGCATGGGGTCGCAGCGGCGCTCCGCCCCATCCGTCTCGCCGGACCGGAGTGGCCGCAAGCGTCGGCCTGGCCCCATCCGCTCCGCCGGACCTGGGCCGGCG
>NKPT01000257.1 GCA_002254845.1 Chloracidobacterium sp. CP2_5A
AAATCGGCTGTGAAGAAGCGTTTCAGCCAGAGCGGCAGGAGCGGGGAGGCGCGGCGTTTGCGCGGGGGCGGCTGCGGCTGACGTTCCATGCGGCGCGCCTGAAGCGCTTCGGCGAAGCGCAGAAGCAGGGCTTCGGCGTTCAGGTCGAGAAAACTGGCATACGCATTGAGCAGGCCGCGCGCTTGCACGGGGGAGGGCAGGTCGTCGAAGTCGCCGGTTTCGATTTTTTCCAGGTGATGGCGGCGGACGCGGGTGTGCCGTTCGATTTCATCGAGGGTCAGGCTGAGCAGTTCGCGCCGCTCGCGCAGTTGCTTGCCGATTTCACTGAAAATGACCTGGGATTCGGGTAGCGGGCCGGGGTTGGGCTCCGGCT
>NKPT01000326.1 GCA_002254845.1 Chloracidobacterium sp. CP2_5A
CGGATTGCGCGAGACGGCCGCAGCAAAGGCTAGGTAGCCTTTGCGAGGAGTTGAGCGCACGCCCGCGTTCCACGGTCGCGCTGGCAAGCGCGACCGGCTCCGGCGGCGCGAAGCGGTGCGTCGCGAAACCCCGCCTCCGCCCGCAGGCGCCGCGCGAACCCGCGTCGCCCCGGCGATCCAAACTGCTCCGCGGCTGGGACGCGGTAAGTCCTCGCCAAAGCTGGCGCAGCCTCCCGTGCGGGGGCGACCTCGTGAAATATCCGGGCTAGCGCCTGCGGCCGTCCACGCTCCAGGCGCCGGCGCCGAAGGCGGCAGCGAC
>NKPT01000357.1 GCA_002254845.1 Chloracidobacterium sp. CP2_5A
CGACCTGCGTCTCTGGCTCACCGACACGGCCGGCCAGATGTGGAAGTGACGCGGGGCCGCTACAGCTCTTCGAGCCGGTACTTTTTGAGCTTGCGGTGCAACGTGCGGCGGCTGATACCGATTTTCTTGGCCGCCAATGTCCGGTTGCCATTGACTTCCTTGAGCGCCTGCTGGATCAACTGGCGCTCCGCTTCCTCGATCGTCATCCCGCTGCGCACCACGGAAATCTTCGTCAAATCCGCTCCGCCGCGAATCGCGGCGGGCACATCGCGCAGCGTCAACCGCTCACTGCGAGCGAGCACGA
>NKPT01000162.1 GCA_002254845.1 Chloracidobacterium sp. CP2_5A
GATTGACGGGAGGGCGCCTGCTGCGGACGCCGCGCCAAGCGGCGCCCGAGCTGAAGCCCTACTACCGGGTCGCGACCCGCCTTGCCACGGCCCTGGCTCTGGTAGCAGATGCATCCGTGTTCTCGCTGGGGGCGCGTCTGAAGCGCGCCGAGCTCGTTACTGCGCGTTTGGGCGACGTACTCTCGCAGCTCTTGATTGTCAGCGCGACGCTGAAGCGTTACGAGGACGAGGCGCGCCGAACCGAAGATTTGCCGCTGGTGCATTGGGCCGTGCAGGACGCCTTCACGCGGGCGTGGAAAGCGCTCGACGAAGTGCTACGCAATCATCCTGCGCGTAGGCTCGGTCGGGCACTGCTGAGGTGGATCGCCCCGTGGGGTGTGCCTGATTTCCGTCCGTCGGACCAACTGGTCATCCAGATTGCGGATTATGTCCAGACACCTGGGCAGTCCCGCGATCGATTGCTCGCGGGCTCCTAC
>NKPT01000307.1 GCA_002254845.1 Chloracidobacterium sp. CP2_5A
ACGCCAGAAAGATGCCGCAGGTGATCGAGGAGCCGTCCGCCGCGCTCCTCAATCAGCCGTCGCGCCTTCTCAATATCCGCCTCGGCGACGACGGCTCGCTCCACCAGAAAACGCTCGAGAGACGTCAAAGCTTGAGCTCCCGGTCCATCCAGGCCTGCGGACCCGCGACGCCACCATAACGCTGAGCGCCGCGGCTGGCGAACACGCGATCCGGGAGCCGGCCGCAAGGGCCCGGGTTCGGTCCCGGCACGTGCGGCGCTTCAGCGACACCGCCTAGCATATCGTCATCCAACGGGCCAAGATCGATTGACGAAGAGCGAACTGAACGGCCAAA
>NKPT01000229.1 GCA_002254845.1 Chloracidobacterium sp. CP2_5A
CCTGAGGGCGCCGTCGGCGCGCTTCGCGATACGGTCAAAGGGGGCGGCGCCACGCGGTGGCGCCGGCGCGCGACCGCGCGGGTCTGACCATGCTGGCTCAGATGCAGGCGTCGCCCGTGTGCCGGTCGTTTGGCTTCGACACGATCAACTCCGACATCCGGCCGTTCCGGCTGGCGAGCGCGATTGCGGCTTCGTCGGGCTATCCGTTGCTGCCCGGGCCGGCGGCGCTGATTGACTACGCCACGAACGGCTATGTCCATGTGGCCGACGGCGGCATTAACGACAACTTTTCCATGGACGCGCTGGTGGAAATGTATTTGGCGCGGCTCCAGCGCGCCCCGCGAGCCAACCGGCTTGTCATCATATCCATTGACGCCACCGGCACGGGACGCGGC
>NKPT01000071.1 GCA_002254845.1 Chloracidobacterium sp. CP2_5A
AAGTGTCGCGGGGGCGCCGAGAATCTGATTGAGCGGGCGCGGATTCCGGCGCGCTACCGCGGCAGCAGCTTTGACAACTTTCGCGTGAATCCGAGCGGCGAGCCGCAGCAGTCGCTTGTGAATGCTCACCTGATGTGTCGGCGTTACGTCAAGGATTACCCGGTGGAGCGCGGGCTTGGGCTGCTTTTCCTCGGCCCCTGCGGCGTCGGCAAAACCCACTTGGCGGTCGCCACCGCCAATGCGCTCATGAAAACCAAGCGCGTCCCCTGCTTGTTTTATGACTTCCGCGACTTGATCAAAGCGGTGCAGGATACCTACAACCCGCAGACTCAAACGACGGAGCTCGCCGTGTTGCGGCCGGTTTATGACGCCGACGTGCTGGTGCTCGACGAGCTGGGGGCTGGAAAGGCGACGGAGTGGGTGCGCGACACCATCACGCACATTCTCAACACGCGCTACAACGAGCAGAAGGCTACCATCATCACGTCGAACTACCTTGACCAAGCGACTGAGCGCTACGACGAAACGCTTGAGGACCGCATTGGCGTGCGGCTTCGGTCGCGGCTCTATGAGATGTGCAAGACCATCCAAATAGCCGGGGAAGACTACCGGCAGACCTACCTGAGCAAGCGGCTGTTTATGCAGTCCTGAGCCTTTGACAAGGCGCGGGCGCGCTTCCCGCTGAGGGATCCTCAAGCGGCCCTGCGCTTCCATCCTCGTCCGCCATCAGTCCTCCGACATCTGCGCGAGCCACCGCTCCAAGTCGCATCGGTTACCAGTGATGGGCAACCGCGAAGGCAGGCTGCCCAGGATCGCGCGCCCGTAGCTTTTCCGAATGCGCGCGTCGAGCAGACACATCAGGCCCCGATCCGTCCCGCTCCGAATGAGTCGCCCTAAGCCCTGCTTGAGCGCGAGAATCGCTTGCGGCAGGCTGTAGGCGCGGAAGGCGTCGCCGCCCTCCGCTTCAATCCGGCGACAACGGGCTTCCACAATCGGGTCGGACGGGACGGGGAAGGGCAGCCGATCCACGATGACGCACGACAGCGCCTCGCCGACGACATCCACGCCCTGCCAAAAGCTCGCCGCGCCGAACAACACGGCGCCGGGCGTTTGGCAGAAGCGCTCAATGAGGCGCGACTTGGGCGCTTCGCCCTGGAGCAGGCACGGAAACGGCGTCCGCGCCCGAACGCCGTCATAGAGCCGTCGCATGTGGCTCAGGCTCGTGCAGAGGATAAACGCCCGCCCCTGCGTGATGTTGAGCAGCGCGCTGATCTCGGCAATTGCGGCGTCCGTGAAGCCAGGCGCGTTGGGGTCGGGCAGGTCCGGCGGCAAATACAGTATCGCCTGCCGGCCGTAGTCAAAGGGCGAGTCAATGAGGAGCTCGTCGCCGCCGTCCATCCCTAGCCGCGACCGAATGAAATCGAACGACCCGTCACTGGTCAGCGTCGCGGAAGTCAGCACAACCGTCTCAAATTGCTGAAACAATCGCTCCCGCAACAGCCCCGCCACGTCAATCGGCGTGGCGGACAGAAACAGCCCGCGCCCGCGCTTTTCCCACCAGTACACATAGTTGGCGTCCTCGCCGCCGACAATGCGGAGCAGGTCCTGGCGGAGCTCGCGGGCGCGTTCCGCCAGCCGCTGGACGCCTTGCTCAGAGAACAGCCCATGGGCGGCGGCCGCTTGCAAAGCCTCGGCGAGCTGGTCAAGCGCCTCCGCCAGCGCCGTCACGCCAGAGGCTTCCGCCGGCGGCGTTTGGTCGGCGTCCGCCGTTTCTTCCAGCGCCGCCGCGTCCGCCGCTTCATCCGCCAGCGCGGCAAAGTCGTCCGGCGACAAGCGCCCGCGGCCGTTCATGAGGCCTGGCGCCGTCTGGCACGCGCAATTCACAAACCGCCAGAAATGCTCGGTCCAGCGGCGCGCATTCAAAACGGCTCGGCGAACCGCCCCCGCCGCTAGCTCGTCGGGGATGAAGGCTTGCTCCACATCGCGCAGCAGCTCAACAAAGCGGTAGCTGCTGATTTGAAGGCTAAAGTAGCTGGCGGCGATGTCCTCAATCTCGTGGGCCTCATCGAAAATGACGCGCGTATGGTCGGGTAAAAACGCGCCGTACGAGCTGTGCCGCGCCGCCAAGTCGGCAAAGAACAAATGGTGATTGACGATGACCACATCGGCCTTGTGGGCGCGTTGGCGGGCGCGGGTGACAAAGCAATCGTCGTAGCTTGGGCATTTCTGACCAAGGCAAATCTCGCTGCGCGCGTCGAGCTCAGCCCAGAACGGCAGATCCTCCGGCAGATCCGTCAACTCGGCGCGGTCGCCGGTCGCGGTGACTTCGGCCCACTGGCGGACGGCGTCCAGATAGCGCAGATCGTCGAGGCCCGGCAGGCGACCTTGCTCGTCGAAGCGCGCCAGCCGGTAGAGACAAAGGTAGTTGTTTCGCCCCTTGAGCAGCGCTACGCGCAGCTTGCGCCCCAGCGCCCGCTCCAGACGCGGGATGTCCCGCTCCAGAATTTGCTCCTGAAGGTTTTTGGTCGCCGTGGACGCCACGACGACTTCATCCTGCAAAATGGCCGGAACGAGATAGGCGAGGGTCTTGCCCGTGCCTGTTCCGGCCTCGACGCACAGATGCCCGCCTCGCCGCAGGGCGTCGTCCACGGCGCGCGCCATGTCGAGCTGTCCGGGTCGAAATTCAAAGCCGGGCTGCGTTTGGGCGAAGCGTCCGCCGGAACCCAAAATGGCTTCCAGCGTCAAGCCTTCGGGCGGCGCGGAAGGCTCAGAATCGGCGCGCCGGGTTGCCATTGCGGGAGGGCTCCCGATTGCCGCCTGCGCTTCCAAACATCGCTCAGTGGCTTCTTCGCTCTTTGCCAAGGCTTTCCCCTCGCAGGGCCCCAACTGACGAGAAATGACGGCGCGGGGGGGTCGGCCGCCCAAGCCCCGACCGCCCTCGCCAATGCGTTACCGCGAAGCGGCGCGCGGTTTCCGCGCCGCTCAACGAATTGCGCTTGGAGCGGCGGCGCATCCGGCAGGCGCGGAGCGCGTCCCCGCCATGGCTGCGTCGCCAACGCTTACGCGACGAAGTAAGCTTGACCTGACGCCGATTAGCAAGCTCGAGGCGCAGGCGCCGCGCGCCGCGCCATTGTTTGCAGAGGGTTTCAATGGCGACTCGCTTATCGCTCACGACGCCGCTGATAGAGCTTCCAGCCTACCTGCGGCGGATGGGCGCAGCCACCGCAGGAAGACTGGCCGCGGAGCTCGCCGCGGCGGTCGGCAAGGCGTCGCCAGCCGCCGTCACGGTGGAAGACTTGCTCTTTTACCTGCCGTTTCGCTACGAGGATCGCTCGCATCTGCCGCGCATCCGTGACCTGACGGACGGCATGGCGGCGTCCGTCGCGGTCGAAGTTCACGCGCCGGCAAGCGTCCCCATTCGGACGAAAAACGGCAAGCGGCTCACCCTGTTCGAGTTCACTGGGCGCGACGAAACCGGGCGCATTCGCGCTTACTGGTGGAACCAGCCTTACCTGCGGCAAACGTTTCCGGCTGAGCGGCGGGTCATTCTCTACGGGGAATGGCGCTTCTCGAATCGTCACCAGTGCCACCAAGTTGAAAACCCGGAATACGAGCTGCTGAGCGACGAAACCGACGCCGACGCCCCGGAGACGATTCATGTCGGACGCTGCGTGCCCGTCTACCGCCGGCTCGGCCAGTTTCGGGCGCGGGCGTTGCGGACGCTAATGTTCCGCGTCCTTGAGGCGTTGGGCGACCTTCCTGACGACGGCTTGCCGGACGAGCTGCGCGCCGGCGACGGAGCTTGCGGGCCGCTTCCAACCAAGGTCGCCGCGCTGCGCGCGGCGCATTTTCCAGGCGCCGGGGCGAACCTTGCCGAGATGGAGGCCCGCCGCTCGCCGGCGCACGCGCGGCTGGCGCTGGAAGAGTTTTTTCTGCTGACATTGGCGCTGGGCGACCGCCGCCGCCGCCGCGAAGAAGCCGGCGCGAAAGCGACGATGGCGATTACGGACGCCGTCCGCGCGCGCGTCCAGCGGGCGCTCCCCTTTCCGATGACGCAGGCGCAGAAGCGCGTCATTCGGGAAATCGTCAACGATATGACTGGCGTCCGGCCGATGTCGCGTCTCCTGCAAGGGGATGTCGGCTCGGGAAAAACCATCATTGCGCTTCAGGCGTTGATGGTCGCCGTCGAGAACGGCTGGCAGGCGGCGCTCATGGCCCCGACGGAAATCCTGGCGGAGCAACATTACCGGTCGCTAACGCGCTGGCTGGAGGGGATGCCCTACCGGCTGGCGGCGCTAACGGGTCGCCTCAAGGCGTCCGAGAAGAAAGCCATTCGCCAGGCGCTGGCGGCGCGCGAGCTTGACGTCATCATCGGCACGCAGGCGCTCATTCAGGAAGACACCACATTCGCCCGCTTGGGGCTGGTCGTCATCGACGAGCAGCACCGTTTCGGGGTGATGCAGCGTGAAAAGCTGGTTGCGCGCGGCGTCGCCCCGGACGTCTTGGTAATGACGGCGACGCCCATTCCGCGCAGTCTCGCCATGGCGGTATACGGCGACCTGGATGTTTCCGTCATTGACGAGTTGCCGCCGGGACGCAAGCCGGTCGCAACGGCCGTGCGCGGCAACGACCGGCGGGCGCGCGTCTATGACTTCATTCGGCAGGAGTGCGCCGCCGGCCGCCAGGCATACATTGTCTATCCGCTGGTTGAGGAATCCGAAAAGCTGGATGTCGCCGCCGCGACAGCCGCCGCCGAATACCTGCAACGCGAGGTTTTTCCGACATTCGCCGTCAGCTTGCTTCACGGCAGGCTGAGAGCCGACGAAAAAGACGCCGTCATGCAGAGGTTTGTAGCGGGCGATATTCAGATTTTGGTCACGACGACGGTCATTGAAGTCGGGATTGACGTGCCCAACGCTTCGGTGATGGTCATCGAGCATCCCGAACGCTTTGGTCTGGCGCAACTGCATCAACTGCGCGGGCGGGTCGGGCGCGGCGCGGCCAAGTCGTACTGCGTTCTGATGACGCCAGACGGCATCTCGCCGGAAGCGCTTGAACGACTGACGTTTTTCGCTGAGACGCTCGATGGCTTCGCCATCGCTGAAAAAGACCTTCTGTGGCGCGGTCCGGGCGAAATGCTCGGCGCTCGACAATCCGGCATGCCGACCTTTCGGGTTGGCGATATTGTCCGCGACGCCGACTGGCTGGCTGCCGCGCGGCAGATTGCGCGGCGCATCCTGCGCGAGAAGCCAAATGATCCGCAAACGCTCAGCTGGCTCGACCAAGCTCGGCGGCTTTTTCCGCTGGCGGTCGGGGGCGTTCACTGAGCATCCGCTCAGAAAGGAAATTGGACATGCTTGTCCTTCACAAGCTGCATGGGCTGGGAAACGATTTTCTTGTTTTTGACGCGCATCAGGAAAGCGCGTCCCTGTTTTTGGAACATGCCGAGCTTTGGGCGCGAACGGCTTGCGACCGACACTGCGGCATCGGCGCGGATGGCGTGATTGCCGTCACAAAGAGCGATACGGACGACGCCGACTATCGCATGACGCTGTGGAACGCCGACGGCTCGCGCGCCGAAATGTCGGGCAACGGTCTGCGCTGCGTCGCGGCCTATATCCGCCGCGTCATGGGTTGGGAAATGGCTGCGTTGCGCGTTATGACGGATGTCGGCGGGCGGCTCGTTACATTTCTTGAGTCATCCGGCCTGGAGACGCGCTGCGCGATTCGAATGGGCGCGCCGGCTCTAACGCCTGAAGCGATTCCCTTTCGCGCGGGAGGCAAACGCGAGCCGCCGCTGACGGATATCGCGTTGACTGTCGGGAAAGAAACTGTGACGGCGACGATTTTATCCATGGGCAACCCCCATTGCACGGTGTTCGTGGAAGACGCGCGCGCCGCGCCGGTTGCGGAGCTTGGGCCGCAACTTGAGCACCATCCCGCGTTTCCCAATCGGACGAATGTTGAATTTGCAGCTGTCCGCGACCGGCAAAACCTTGAGGTCGCCTTTTGGGAGCGCGGCGTCGGACAGACCGCCGCCTCCGGCACGGGCGCGTGCGCGGCGGCCGTTGCGGCGATGCTTCGGGGACTGGCTGACCGCGCAGTGACAGTTCACACCGAGCGGGGCGCGCTGAATGTGGCGTGGGACGCCGCGACCGATGAGGTGACGCTGGCGGGGAGCGCTTGCTACATTGCCCGCGTGGAGTGGGCGGGATGGCCGGATGGCGGCAGTATCTAAGCCGCTTTCGCCCGGAATGGAGAATGGGAATGAAGGAAAGCGCCGTGAAAGTCAAATCGGTCGCGTTTGCAGCGCGGGCTGTGAATCCAGCCTTCCGCCAACGACCCTGACCGTCCATCCTTAGCGTTCATCTAAGTTGACAGCGAGGAGCTTCCTCGTCGGCTCGTCGCTATCGTAAGATCGTCCTGAAACGGGCTCCAGCCGAATAATTGGCTATTCTTCCCCTCCTCCTTGTTCTTGCCATGAGTTTCAATCCATGAGTTTCAATCCATGAGTTTCAATCCATGAGTTTCAATCCATGAGTTTCAATCCATGAGTTTCAATCCATGAGTTTCAATC
>NKPT01000077.1 GCA_002254845.1 Chloracidobacterium sp. CP2_5A
GCTGAGACGCCAACCGCGCGCTGAAGGCCTGCCGCGCCGACCTCCAGCGCGCCGAAGCAGATAGCCGCCGGCAAGACGCCCAAAGGATGCTGCCGCGCCAACAGCGCCACGGCAATTGCCATGTAGCCGTAGCCCGGCGAAAACTGCTCGTATAGCCGATGGCTCACGCCCAACACCTCGACGCCGCCCGCCAGCCCCGCGCACGCCCCGCTCGCGGTCAACGCCAGCCAGGCTGTCCGCTCCGGGCTGATGCCGGCCGTCCGCGCCGCCTGCGGGCTCTCTCCCAACACCCGCAGCCGCAGCCCCGTCACCGTGAAAAACAGCCAGACATAGCCGATCAGCGCCGCGCCGATAGCCGCAAAAAAACCCGTATGCAGGCGCGTCGGCGGCAGCCAGCGCCCCAGCCAGAGGGCTTCAGCCACCATTTCCGTTTGCGGATAACTTTTGGCCGCCTCCTGAAGCGGCCCGTGAACCAGCCAACTCGTCAGCCAGAACCCGATGAAGTTGAGCATCAGCGTTGAAATTACCTCGCTGACGCCCCGCGCCGTCTTGAGCCAGGCCGCGAGAAACGCCCACGCCCCGCCCGCCGCCGCCGCGCTCGCCAGAACCAGTCCCGTCGCCCAGCCTGAAGCGAGATGCAGACCCGCGACGACGGCCGCCAGCGCGCCCATAAGCATCTGGCCCTCCGCGCCAATATTGAACTGTCCGCCGCGAAAGGCCAGCGCGACGCCGACGCCGCACAGCGCCAGCGGCGTCGCCTTGACCAGCGTATCCGCCAGCGCGAACCGTCCGCCAAAGGCCGCCTTCGCCATGACCCACAGCGCCGGAAGCGGCGCATAACCGGCGACTCGCAGCGCAATCGCCCCGGCCGCCAGCGCCGCCGCCACGGCCGCGACTGACAGCGCCAGGGCGCGCCAGGCTTCAGACGGTCGGGCCATACTGCTCCCACGTCGGGCCGTCGCCGGCCATCAGGCGTCCGATGACAGTCGGCGGGACATCCAGCGGCAGCGCCCGCGACAAGCGCCCGTTGTGAATGACCGTCAGGCGGTGGCACAGGCTCAGAATCTCGTCCAGCTCGTTGGAAATCAAAACCAGGCTCAGCCCCTCGGCGCAGGCGGCGCGGAGGGCCCGGCGAATAGCCGCGACGGCGGCAATGTCCACGCCCCAGGTCGGATTGACCGCCACCAGAACGCGCGGACGGCGGGCCAGCTCGCGCGCCGCCAGCAACTTCTGCTGATTGCCGCCGGAAAGCGTCGCCACCGGCGCGGAAGCCCCCGGCATCCGAATGTCGAACCGCTCCGCGAGCATTGCGACATGTCGTTGAATGGCGGCGCTATCCAAGCGCCCGCCCCGCCGCCGCCACGCCGGGGACGCTTCATCGCCCAGAATGGCGTTTTCCGCCACCGAGAGGTTGAGCGCCAGGCCGGCCCGGCGGCGGTCGGCCGGGATGTACCGCAACCCGGCCGCCAGGCGCGCTTGCCGGCCGTCCGGCGCGGGCGCGTCGTCGAGCCAGACCCGCCCGGCGGCGGGCCGCAAGCCGACCAGCGCTTCGGCCAGCTCCGTCTGCCCATTGCCGTCCACCCCGGCAATGCCGAAGATTTCCCCGGCGCGAACTTCAAACGACACGCCACGAACGCGCAAGCCGGCATCGCCGCTTGTCGCCAGGCGGTCAACCCGCAGCCGCGCCCGGTCGCCGGGCGCGGCTGGCGCTTCGCCGGCCGACTCCGCCGGCCGGCCGCCGACCATCGCGGCGGCCAAGTCGTCCGGCGTCGCTTCCGATGCGGCGTATGTCGCCGCTACGCGCCCCTGCCGCAGGACCGTCACCGCGTCGCAGAGCTCAAGCGCCTCGCGCAGCTTGTGCGTAATGAAGACGACGCTCGCGCCAGACGCGCGAAGCTCTCGCGCGAAGGCAAAGAGCGCGTCCGCTTCGGGCGGCGTCAGCGTCGCCGTTGGCTCGTCCAGCAACAGCAAGGTCGCCTGCCGATACAGCGCCTTGAGAATTTCCACTCGCTGGCGGACGCCCACCGACAGCCGACCCGCGACGGCGTCGAGGTCGCCCGCCAGGCCCAGCCGCTCGGCGGCGGCGCGGAGTCGCGCCTCATCCGGGCGCGCGACGCCCAGCCAGACATTTTCCCGGACGGTAAAGCTGTCCACCAAGTGAAAGTGCTGATGGACAAGCCCAACGCCCGCGGCAATGGCGTCACGCGAGGAAGCGAAAGCCACCCGCCGCCCGTCGCGCTCGATATGGCCGCGGTCGGGGCGCGTCGCGCCAAACAAGATGTTCATCAGCGTGGACTTGCCCGCCCCGTTTTCGCCCAGCAGCCCGTGGATGCGCCCCGGCTCAATAGTCAACGACACGCCGTCGAGCGCCGGCACGGCGCCATATCGTTTTGCAATGTCGCGCAAGGCCCAGGTCGCCACGGCTCAGGGCTGTTCCTTGAACACGTCAAGCTCGCCCTTTTGAATGGCGAGCGTGAGCGCGTTGAGCTTAGCTTCCAGCTCTTTTGAGACCAGGCCCTTCTTGACGACGAAGCCAACCGCGTTGTCCTTGATGCCCAGATGGACAACCTCGCCCTTTTGCTCTTTTTGCAAAATCCGGCGGACAACTTCCGCCAACCCCTGCGGATTGCTCGTCGGGCTGCCGAGGATGTGGTCGGGCGCGAGATGCGACTGATCCTTTTGCATGCCGAAGGCGCGAATATTCCGCTCCTTGACGGCTTGAAAGACGCCCGCCGCCGCCGCGTCGCAGTCGTGAATGAGGAAGTCCGCGCCCTTGTCAATCATCGCCAGGGCCTGTTGGCGGGCGGCGGCTGTGTCCGTCCAGCTGCCAATAAAGGCGACGGCGACTTCCATCTTAGGGTTGACCGCGCGCGCGCCGTTACGGAAAGCGTAGAGGTTACGCGCCGACGCCGGAATGTTTTGCCCGCCAATCGCGCCGGCGCGGCCGGTCTTGGAGAGCGTCGCGGCCATCGCCCCGGCAAGGTAGGAAGCCTGCCCGGTGTCAAATACGACGCTCACCACATTGGGCGCGGCCTTGTCGCCGGCTGTGACGACAAAGGTCGTGTTGGGAAAATCGCGGGCCACGGCGAGCGCCTGGTCAGTAAACTCGCCGCCGTGGCCGATGACCACGTCGAAGCCTTCCTGCGCAAAAGCGCGAAATCCCTGCTCGCGGTCAGCCGGGCTATCGTTGACCTGCTGCTGCCGGACCTCGCAGCCAAGCTCTTTCTCGACGATTTTGAGCGCGTCATAGCCGAAGGCGTTCCAGCCGTCGTCGCTAATGGGTCCAGGGCTAAGCAGCGCCACGCGGGGCTTTTTTTCGGCGGCGGGCGCGCTCGCCGCCGGCTGGGAGGCTGGCGCCTGCGGCGTCTTGCCGCCGCAGGCGCCGCCCATCAGCCCAATACAGCCC
>NKPT01000084.1 GCA_002254845.1 Chloracidobacterium sp. CP2_5A
AATTCGTCTAGTCTCTAGCCGCTTTGTACCTTCACACACATTGCCGAGGTGACTCATGCCCGAAGTCGGCTCTCCCGCTCCGACCTTCGCCCTGCCGGATATGCAAGGCAATCAGGTGAGTCTGGAACAGTTTCGCGGTCAAAAAGTTGTTCTGTATTTTTACCCAAAGGATGATACGCCGGGTTGCACGAAGGAAGCGTGCAGCTTCCGCGACGCCCATGCCGAGTACCAGGCGAAGGGCATCGCGGTTCTTGGCGTCTCGCTGGATGACGAAGCCTCGCATCGCGCCTTCGCTGAAAAATACCAGCTTCCTTTCACGCTGCTGGCGGATACCCAGCATGTCGTCTCCGAAGCCTACGGCGTCTATGGCGAGCAGGAGTGGCAGGGCAAGAAGTTCATGGGCTTGGCGCGGAAGACCTTTCTCATTGACGAGCAGGGCGTCATCGTCAAAATTTTCGACAAGGTCAACGTCGAGGCGCACAGCCAAGAGGTTCTGGAAGCTTTTGGACTAGTCGGCTAAGCGGCCCTGGTCAGTCGCCTATTCGGCGCTGTCGCCTGCCAACGTAGCGAGGTTCGTAACCCTATGCGACTGTGCATCTCGGTTCTCAGCGGCTCGCTCAGCGGTCAGTCATATCGTCTCCAGGAGGGCGTCCTCTTGCTGGGGCGCGGCGTGGACGCTGGCGCGCGCTTTGACCCGGCGGTGGACAGCATGGTGTCGTCGCGGCACTGCCTGTTGCAGGCCGAGCCGGACGGCTTCTACGTCGTGGACAACCAGAGCACCAACGGGACCTACGTCAACGGGCGGCGCATCCAGCGCGCGCGGCTCAGCCACGGCGACGTGATTGAGCTGGGCAATCCCGGCGTTCGCATCAGCGTCGCGCTGGAGTCGCCTGCGCCGTCGCCGAGTCCGGCGGCGTTTGCGGCGAGTCGCCCTGTGGCCACGCCCGGCGGGCGGACGGCGATGCTCAAGCAAACGCTGGGCGGCGTCGGCATGTATGACCCGGAGCGCAAGGGCCTGGCGCCGGAGCCGGACGACTCGGCGATTAAGAAGTATATCGGCGCCGCGGTCGGCTTGCTGGTCTGCTTGATGCTGACGCTCATTGTCGGGCTGATCATGCTGTCGGAGCTAGGGGTCTTGGTAGCCGTCATCGCGACGGCGGTCGCCTTTGTGCCGGCGTTTTTCTACATGCTGCCGCTCCTCTGGCTCGACCGCTATGATCCGGAGCCGGCGTGGGCGCTGGCGGCCTCGTTTGTCTGGGGCGGGCTAGTCGCCGTTGTTGTTTCCTACATTTTGAACTCTGTGTTCGGCGCGGTTGCCGCTGGCGTCGGCGGGGAGGTCGTCGGGACGATTGTCGGCGCCGTGATTTCCGCGCCCGTCGTCGAAGAAGGCTCGAAAGGGCTGGGGCTGATTCTGATTCTGCTGTTCCTGCGGCGCGAATTTGACGACATTGTGGACGGCATCGTTTATGGCGGCTTCATCGCTTTGGGCTTCGCCACGGTGGAAAACATTCTCTACTACGGGCGCAGCCTGCTCAGCGGGGGGCTTGGCGCCCTCATTGTGACGTTTATTTTGCGCGGCATTCTGTCGCCGTTCGCCCATGTCACCTTTACGGCGATGACCGGCATCGGCTGCGGCATCGCCCGCGAGTCGCACAGCGCGGCGGTTCGCTTTCTCGCCCCGCTTGGCGGTTACATCCTGGCGGTTGCCTTGCACATGGTTTGGAATGGCATGGCGGTGCTCCTGGGCGGCAGCTTCCTAATTGGCTACGCGCTGTTCGAGGTGCCGTTCTTCCTGCTCTTCATTGGCTTCCTTATCTATGTCGCCCGGCGCGAGAGCCGGATTCTCAAGGAAATGCTCTCGGTCGAGGTCGCGCGCGGGCTCATTACCCCGGAGCAGTTGGCGATCGTCACCTCCGCCATCCGCCGAACGCTCTGGCCTTTGCAGGGCAACTTCGCCGCGCGCAGCGCCTTTTTGAAGAGCGTTTCCAAGCTAGGGCTGTCCTACTGGCACGTTCAGCGGGCGATGGCGGCCCAGAGCGAGACCCGCAGCCTGCCCCAGATTCCGCGCTTGCAG
>NKPT01000347.1 GCA_002254845.1 Chloracidobacterium sp. CP2_5A
GGCCTTCGGCACCTCGAAGTCGGGCGGCGTCTGCCAGTGCGCGTAGCGCGGCTCGGGCGCCACCGCCGCGGTTTTCGACTTCGCCTTCTTCGTCATCGCGTTCCTCCGTTCGACGGCCAAAGCACTGCGGGGTGCCGAAGGCGGACGCGCTGACGGATGCGACGTGCCGCGCTTTAGCCGTATTTGTCAGTCGCCCGCAATCAGCGGAGCAAATCGGCGACCGGGAAAGCCCGCAACGAACGCAGTCTACGGACCGCCAGGCTCGCCAAACGAGCCTGTGGCGCCGGCGCGGCGCAACAGCGTGACCC
>NKPT01000336.1 GCA_002254845.1 Chloracidobacterium sp. CP2_5A
CTCCAGGATGGGAAGGGCGTCCACGTTGCACAGCGCCGGGGCCTTTCGCAGCCAATCGCGCTGGAGCGTCGCGCTCATCCACCAAGTCCTGCGCGGCCGCGGTAACTTGCCAGCTTTCTCGTCGGTGGCCGCGAACGCTTGAAGCTGAGCGCTCGTCGCAAGGCCGACATCCATGAGCTGAATCTCGTCCATAACCCATAGGCAATCGACGTTCAGCAACCCGTACTCCATCGGCCAACGCGCGCGCGCGGAGCCGTAGCCTCGGTTGAGTGCCATAGAGAGTAGCATGTCCTGCGTTCCGATCAGAACGGAATC
>NKPT01000017.1 GCA_002254845.1 Chloracidobacterium sp. CP2_5A
AGGTCAACCGGAATCGTGTGAGCGTGTTCGTGGTGGTCGTGAAGCGGTTGACCCGACTCGTCTTTCCCGGTCAGTTCCGGGCAGTTCACGCGCTGGCCATTGCCCAGGCGACCGATGATCGCTCGATGGAACAACTCGGCCTGCGGCAGCGTTCGGGTCACCGGAGGCAACGCCGAGGGATTGCCGCTGGGCGTCGTGATGGCCAGCAGCATCATCGTGACCGGACGGGCAGGCACCGGCCGACGCCTGGTCGGAACCCCAACCTGCAAAGCATCGCTGCGCCGCCAATAGAGCACGCGTTGCGAACCGGGGGGCTGCGACCAGCGGTGGCCTTTCCACCATGCGGTATCCTTGGTCAGGCAGGCAATCAGATCGACCGGGTATGGCTCGATGGCTTTCTCCCGATCCTTAAGCAACTTGGCGGTCGGCTTCTTCTTTCCTTCGGGGAGCGGATAGGGTGCGAGTGCAGCTTCCGCTTGCTGTTTCTGCCAAGTTCCATAATCAGCCGGTGGAATCGCGGCCATCAGCGAAACTTGCTCCCATCCCGGCCCGCGATGCTCTCCGTCCTGACACGGCATCGCGTTCCACTCGGCCAGTTCGTCCGTCAGTTCCGCTTCGACCCAACTCTCGCTGCGACCCAGATAGCCCAGCGCGGCAACCAACGTGCGTAAAAGTTCGGTTTCCTCGGCATCGAGTTCGCACGGCCAGTGAATCAGCAACGCATCCGCACCGACGTTGGCCCAGGTGTCGAAGACGAGGGTCGTCTTTTGAACTTTGCCCTCAATGATCGGCATGTAGTGCCGGCTATGAGCCGCGCTGGCATCGGGCAGATGATATTTCGGCAGCACGGCCGCCAGCTTGTCAATCAGTCGCCGGGCGACGGGCGGCACATCCGTCCAACCCTGACTGGAGAAGCCACAAGCGAGGAGCGCGCGCAGCAGTCGCCACGGACTCGGAGGCCATTCGATGAGCCCTTCGTTGACATGGTGTCCCCACGGCGTGGCATGGTAACGCCCGCCGGGGAACCGGATTTTCACGGTCGGCATGGCGGGCTCCTTTATTTGTCGGTTTCATTGTCCGATTCCTCGTCATCGTCGGACTCGTCGTCGTCTTTCTTCTTCTCGTTATTGGTCTTCTTGAGGTCGTCCTCGAAGGTGACCGTGGTATGCGCCATCAGTCCTTTGCACTCGGCGATGGCCGCTTTGACCGCCGATTCGAGGTCACCCAGTGAAGGCAATTTGTAACCAGCGGGGCGAGTCGCGACTAAATTGTCCCGATCGACCGGTTCTAGGTCACACGCGGTTCGCAGCCGCAGGTCGCCGTCGAGCAGTTTCCGCACCCGATAGAGCGCGAGCAGGATCAGCAGTCGCTCGACTTTGTCTCCGAGGCCGTAGCCGCGGATCTGGGCCAGGTCGAGGTTGATATGGCAGTCGATCCGGTCGGCGACGTACTCATCCCGCGCGAAGGGCACGTTGCCGAAACCGCTCTTCGTGTCGCCCGACGGGTTGACGTGATCGTTCTTCACTCCGCCGGAGGCGGCGACCGTTGCGTTGGATGCCTCGATGAAGGCCGATAGGGCCCGAGCCACTCGTAGCCGACCCCCCGCGAGATCCTTCTTGGCCAGGAACACGCCATGGATGAGGCTGCCAATGTCGTACTTGAGCAACACCTCAGCCAGCTTTCTGCGGTCGATTGGGCCTTCTTCGAGACCGCCCAACTCTGCCTTGAGGTTGTCAAAGAATTTGCGATCCTTCCCCTCCAGTAAGTACGGGCTGTTCAGCCGGTGAGCTTCGAGCATCGAATCGGTCAGAAACGCTCCTTTGCGCGTCACGGTCATATGGCTAATGCCATCCAACGCCGCGACGGGCTTGTTCTTTGTTGTGTCCCAGCAGGTCGCTTCGAGCCGGTTGGCCATGCTCTGGGTGCTCTCGACGAGGAGCTTCGGCCCGTCTTTGGTCTGGTAGGTCGCAGCGCCGAGGCTGGGGAAGCCGGTCGGCTGGAAGCGATCACCTTGCAGCGGTCTGAGGGGAACCGTCATCAGGAGGCGATTGACGTTGTCAAGGGGGCTAAGATCAGGCATGGAGCAGTCCTTTCTTTGAGGGGGCGAGTTGGACCATGGCTCGGTGAGCCGTTCCGCGGTGAATCGGGAAGGCCAGAGCGGCGGCCCAACGCCGGGCCGTTGCGGGGTCCGTAGTACCGGCGTACATTGGCGGGCGAATGCCGACCGATCGCAACCGCTGACGGGCGATTTCGATGGCACGGGCCGCATCGCCAGAGACCAACAACCGCGCAATTCGCTCATCGGCCGGGATGTCGTGCATTTCGTCGATTGAAAGCGGTAGGCAGCACAGCCGGAGCGCCAGCCAACATTCCTCGGGCCTTTCATCTGTTGGGTGGGAGACGGGCAGAACGTCGCGATTCCAATTATCCCAACGAAGGGCCATAAAGGCCCGGGCCAGGCCGAACAGTCGGTTAAGATCGACCGCCCCGCTGAGGAACTGGGTCAGATCGCCGAACCTCGCCCCGCAACCCGCCGCGGCCACGAGCCGGGAGCGACGCTGTCCCTGCTGGGACGCCTCGATCAGGCGACGCTCGACAATCGCAGCCAGACCGCGCAGCGGATCGCGGCCGGAAGCCACGACGCGCGGATCGTTGACCAATCGCTTGTCTGCCGTCTTGAATCGTCTCGCACCCGGTTCCAGCGGCAAAAAGTGGTGACGAATCGGGTCGCTTGGTTTGTCCTTGAAGTAAATGGCAGCGGCACTGCCGAGGGCCAAGGCAAGACGAAACTCCGCCGAGTCTTCCGCCACGGCTGAAACCCATTCGGGACGAAGTGGCGGGATTGGTCCAGCGTCGATGCCGGTGCCGGTGGCTTGCAGCGCTTCAATGTCAGCCGCGGCCAACAAGATCGCCTGCCAGCGGTCGGGTGTATAGTCGCGCGTCAACGTGGCGAAGACGGCATCGGCCAGGCGACGTTCGGCTTGGACGAGTCGAGCTGCAGAACTATCTCGGCTTAGGCGTTGCAGCCGATCCATCCAGGCGGCCAGATCATCGATCAGGTAAGCGCGAGGGTGATGGCGAACCTGGACTCGGCCCAGCGGCACGGCTAGAGTGGATTGACCGTTCCGCTCCAGATAGCCGTACCGTGCGAACGATTCGATTCCACGAGCGACACCCAGCCGGCTGATGGCCCGAGCCGCATCAATCGGCCGGTTGGCAGGTTGACGATCCAACTGAATGCGGGCTTCACCAAGAAGCGTTGCCAGGTCCGACAAGGTGACTGGCTGACTCCACAGCGGCATCCATTGCTCGCCCCGCTGGGCCTTTTCGTTACCCGGAGTCGCGAACCCCGCGGCGTGGGGACGGACAGCAAAGGGAGCGCTCGCTTTGCTGAAGGCGTTGGGGTCTAATCGCCGTGTGGCTCTGGATGTGAAGAGGACCGCTCCCTCCATCATCAAAACGAAGTCCCAGGCATTGATCAAATTGCCATCTTCGAATCCGGTCGAACTATTAGCTCCTCCCGCTGAACCAGGTTGAAATTGACCGATTGCAGCACTCTCCAAATGATTGACGGGGGCTGACCATAGCGCATTGCTGAGCAGGCTTCTGGCAGTTTCCCTGGGCTGGCCCGTATCCGAGCAAACATCAAACAGTGCACCGATTTGCTGCATGAAGTTGTTCGTGAAGTCCAGATTGCCGTCATTGCCGCCGGTTCCCAGGAGCGAAGGCCACTCGGGATTGCCGCCCTCATCCAGCGCCACGGCCGCCGAAAGCCATTCGGCATGGGGACCACGCCAATTGCGACGGCAATCGGGAATCAAGGTCGCTTTCAACGCTTTGAATCGACGTTCGGCCACCGCCAGTAACTTTTTGTAACCTCCACTGGATTTCAGTGACTGCGCTTCGGTCTTGGTCGGTGGCTTGGAAACTTTACGTGTTAGCGATTCAATCGTTCGGATGTCGTCTTCGAGCTCGACTCGTTCTTTATCTTTCAGATCAGGCTTCTTGAGTTGCTCCCGCATCTTCTGAAGCGTAGCAAGATAGGACGAATCCGATTCGAGAAGCTGGCGTTGCTCCTCAGACTGGAAGCTCTTGTTCGTTTTGGTGCGAGCCTTGATGGCCCGGATGGCGGCGTCCGCTCGGCTGATCTCATCCAATAACCGCCGTCCTGCCACAATGCCGTCGCGGAATCGCCTGAATCGGATCGCTCTTGAATTCTCTAGTGGGTACAATCCAGGGTCATTGGCCTTGAAGAACCCACATCCCTTATTCCACGGGGAGAGCAGTGGCGTCGGTTCGTACCTCTCCAGGAAGAACGTTTCTAGTTCCTCCTTCGACAGCTTGGTCAGCAGGCAGAAGCGTTCGCCGTCCCACCAACCGCGGGCTTGAGGATCGGCCTGTTCGCCGACCAGCCGCAAAATGCCCAGCGCTTTCAGATAGTTGGCCAGGGGTGCCGGAGCGCAGCCCTTCAGGATGTGCAAGTGCCTGGTCATCGGTTGCCCTCCGCAGCCAAGGCCGGGTCGTTTGTCGTCAGCTGGGAAGCCCGCACGTCGGCTGCCCGCAGAATCGCTTCGAGGAACGCCAGCGCCGCTGGGCCGAACTGCTCCAGCAGCCCGATACATCGTTCCCGCCAACTCACGCCGGTTTTGCTCGACAGTCCGAGTTTCGATGGCTCAAGTGACAGAGTCACTTCCGGGAGCGGTGGTTCGCCCGGCGCTAATGCGACACTCGGCAGATGGTCCCCCTCGCGAATGCCTCGGATCGGCAGTCCGCGGCCATCGCGGTCCCGGTAGTCTTGATCCTTCGGGGCTGCGTGCAGGCCGACCCGCACCTTGCCGTGATGACTGGCAACCAGATAGGCCACGAGGTTGAATTCTTCCGCCGTGCACTTCAGCAGCCGCTCGATCAATGGGGTTGCCGGCGAAGATACTTGGACGTTGGGCACAGCCTGGCCGAGTTTCCCTAGCGCCTCGACCCAAGGACCGAGCAAGGCCTCGTGCCTCGGTGCGTAAAGCTCAAGCAGCGCGAACAGACCCAGGGCGCTGGCGAGTTCATGGCGAAATGCCGGCCGGGTTTCGCTGTCGTCCAGGTAGCGGTACATGTCCGGCGGTCGTCGCCAGGCGCCTTTTGGGCCTTTGGCCAGGTCGGTTCGCTGTGGGCGATTCGGTCCTCGCATGGCGCCTTGGAATGCGGGATGCGATTTGCCCCAGTCGTGCCAGAGGGCAGCGAGTTTGAGAAGGTTTTGCAAGGATTCATCCAGACCAACCGCAGCGGCGATCGTTTTCGCTTCGTCAGCGACTTCCTGACTGTGGCAGACAATCGTCTTCCAGGGAGAGAAACTCAACTGCTCGCCGTCTTGCTGGTCATCGGCTTCTTCCAACGCCTGGATTGCCTGGGAAACGGCCGGCGCGACCACTGGCGGAACCGATGCACTCGATTCCGCATTGAAGCCACGATCCGGGCAATAACCGCCAGAATCGGCCGCGACGCAGAGGATGCGGCCCGGCAACATCGCCTCGCGTGTCGCCGTCTTCCACTCCCCATCCAGCCAATCCCAAATCCACGCTCGTTTACCGTTCCGAAGTTTCGACTTGTCTTTTTCGCACAGCCAGTCACGAGCCTTCAGGAAGGGAACGGCACACAGCTCACGTCGATGGGGCTTGTAATCCTCCGGCGGCTTGCCCTGCTCGATCTCCAACCAGAATACTTGCAGATCGCGCTCATCGCCGGAACGGATGAACCGGCTGATGTCGAGGTCCGCGCCGGTCAAGTCCGGCGTGGTGTCGAAGAGTTCGTCAAACTCCTTGCGGAGCAACAGGTGTGCGGGAGCATAGGGGTAGAGCCGCTGCCGGGCTTCCGAGCTGAGCGAGGCTTCGTGCTTTTCCAGGGCCTGGATGCCCACGTCACGCAGTTGCTGGATGGTGTCCCAGGCACTCTCGAGCTCTTCAGGCTGGTACGGAGCCGTATCGTCCGATTTCTTGCGGCGATCGACGACCAAGACGCTTCCGCTGCCACCGTACCGGGCGCAACGGCCGAATCGCTGAACCAAGCTCGGCCACGGAGCGAGTTCGGTGACGAGACACCCGGCAGAAATATCGACCCCGGCCTCCACCACTTGCGTGGCGACGATGATCCGATCGACGCCGGGCTTGCAGGCAGCCTTGTTCAGAAAATCCCGTTGCCAATTCTCCCGATCCGCGGGACGGAAGCGACTGTGGATCAACTGGGTATCGGCTTCCTTGCGTTGCTTGACGATCGCATCAAAGGTCTGACAGGCCCGCTCGACCGTGTTGCACACGACCAGGGTGATCTTGCCGAACTCCCCATCGCTCAGCTTGGCATGTTCGTCGAGAATCCGTTGGGCCAATTCGGAAGGCTTGTCCGGGGCAATCGTGGCCGTGGTTACCGACTTGGAGATGTCCCACAGCCCGCCGGTCCGCTGGGCATTCGGAACCTCACAGGGGTCCTGCACCCAGGCTTGGTGATAGGTTTCGGTATCCACGCTCTTGAGCCAATCCGGCTGCAGCGTGGCGCTCATCCACCAAGTGAAACACGGACGAAGATGTTTTGAGCAATCCTGATCACGGAAAGCCTGCAGTTGAGCCGAGGTCGCCAGCCCGACACCCATCAACTGAACCTCATCCATCACCCACAAGACGTCCTGGTTTAGCAGACCGAATTCCATCGGCCAGCGCGCTCGTGCACTCGCGTAGCCGCGATTCAAGGCGCGCGACAACAACATGTCCTGGGTGCCGATGATGATCGCAGGTCGTTCCGGATGCAGGAACCATTCGCCGCTGTCTTCGCCGCCCATGGCGATGTGAATAGTTAGCTGATCCTGCTCCTCCTGCTGCGGGATGTTTTCGGCGAGTTGCTTGGCGGCCTGAAACGTCTGTTCTACCAGCGCCCGCATGGGCAGGCACCAGACCAGCCGCCGTGGCCATTTGTTATCCTTACGATGTAGACGATGGTAGCTCCAGGCGACCAGCACGCCTGCTGTTTTTCCTAGACCAGTCGGTATGCAGATGAGGCGATTGCGACATTCCTGCTCCTTTGCGAGCTCGCTTTGCCAGGGGCGCGGTTCGGAAAAAAGCTTTAGCGTTGAGAGCCAGCTCTTGAAATCAGCCTCGTTCATAACGAAGAATAAGCCCCATCGTCACCAATGCATAAGCCGCTACGCGGCAGGCGAAGGGAAAGGCAACGCTGCTGGGCGCGTCGCTGCAACGTCAGCAGGTTGACGTTTCACAATAGTTGGTCACAGTAATACAGTATAAGTAAAGTATAATGCCTTCAGACGCGCGTCTCCGCCCGGCTGACCCGCTTCGCGTATGATGCGGCGGCGTATTTTTAGGTCGCCAAGAACAGCGACTCGCCCAAGCCGCGCCGACTTGGGGTGGACGGCCTGGCGGCCGTCCACAGTCCGCTACGCTAGCTCGGAAAGCGATAGGCGCGCGAGCAAAGCGCCGGAAAGCCAATCGGATCGGCTCTAGGCGGGGGACGGGCCGAATAAGCCCGCGAAGCTTTTGGCGGTGACAGGATAGCCCGGCAAAACCGAAGACGGATCGGCTAGCCCAAGATGGCGCGTGATGACTTCCGCCAACACGGCGCGAAAATCGGTCGTCACCGGCAAGTCGCGCCCGTCGGCCAGATTAGACGGCGCAAGGCTCGGCACATCGCCATACACCCGACCGCCGCGCGCGCCGCCGCCCAGGACAAACATGCACGACGCGCGCCCGTGATCCGTGCCGCCCGCGCCGTTTTGCCGTACCGTGCGCCCAAACTCAGTCATCGTCAACACCAGCGTATCCCGCATGCGCGCTGGCCCCATATCCTGCGCAAACGCCGCCAGCGCGCCGCCAAAATCCCGCAGCAGCCGATTCAGTTGCCCAAAGGCTTGTCCGGGCGCGCCCTGATTGGCGTGCGTATCCCATCCGCCGCAGTCGGCAAAGGCGACTTCAAGGCCGACGTTGGCTTTGACAAGCTGCGCCACTTGCCGCAGGGCGTTGCCCAGCGGCGAGTTCGGATAGGTCGCCCCGTTTTCGGGCTGGAAGCGGAGCGGGTCGGCCCGCTTGAGGAAGCGGATGGCTTCCAGCGTGTCCTGTCCTGTGCCGCGCAGGGCGTCGGCCGCCGCCTGGGCGTACATTTCTTCAAAGCTTGCCGCGACCTTGCCCGTCGCGCCGCCGGCGCGCAGCCTGAACTCGCGCAGGTCGGCCAGCGCGACGACCTCCGCCTTGCCCTGCATGATGCGGGGCGTAAGCTGCGTGAGCGCCACAGCCCGAAATGGCGACGCTTGTTTAAGCGGCGCGGCTTGCAGATAACGGTTCACCCAGCCGTCCGGCGCGCTCTTGCGCCCCGGCGTGGCGGATTCCATATAGTCTTGGGCGTCAAAGTGCGAGCGCGTCCCGTCTGGCGAGCCGACCCCGTGAATGACCGCCAGCGCGCCGGACTGAAACAGCGGCAGGAGCGCCGCCAGATGCGGGTTGAGGCCAAAGCGGCCATCGAGGTCGAGGGCGGTCGTCTGGTCGCCGCGCTTGGGCGGCGCGACGGCCAGCAGCGGGCGAAGCCGGCGGTAATGCTCGTCGGCGAAGGGCGCCACGGCGCTGAGGCCGTCCATAGCCCCGCGCTGGAAAATCACCACCAGGCGCTTGCGCGGCTGGGCGACGGCGACTTCGCCGGCGTTGACGCGCAGTTGCAGCCAACGCTCGAACAGCGGCAGCGCCAGGGCCGTTGTTCCAAGGGCGGTAGCGCCAAAGCGAACGAAGTGACGACGGGAAATAGGCTGCGTCATGAGTGAGTCTCCTTTTCTCGAACAGGGCGAAGCTGGCCGTCCTTGGTTTGCTTGCCGAGGGCGAAGCGCGCGCCCAAGCCTTAGCGACGCTGAAATTCGGGCGAGCCTAGAACAAGCCCTGTCAACTGCGCCGTCAGCGGGAGCGGCGCGCCGGGTTGCGCCAATGCCTCCAGCGCCAGGTCATAGCGACGCATCGCGGGGGTTGTCCCCGGCCCGAACTGCCTGCCGGGTTGCGCCGATCGCGGCCGCCGCATCGCCGGCGCATCTTCCGCGGCGGCGTTGTCGGCTTCGAGCGCCGGCACGTCATCGGCGGCGGCTGTGGTCGGCTTGCGCGCCTTTAGCCGAGTTGGATCGGCGACGGCGTCCAGCAGCGCCTGGCGCGTCATCTCCGAAGCTTCGCCGTTGACATAGCGCGCCAGGAGCGCGTCAACCAGCGCCGCCCCGTCGCCCTTGACGGGCTCAGCCGGCATCTTGACGCCGGGCAGGTTGCCGCTTGCCAACGCCAATGCAAAATTGAGCCGGTTGAGCAGCGCCCCCGTATTGACCCAGGCTTCAGCGACATCCTTGTAGCCCGTCGGCGGCTGGCAGCCGTAAAGCGGCATGCCAAGTCGCGCCACCGCCCCCGCCACCGCCTGCGCGTCGCTTATCTCGGCGTTGACGGCGCGCAGCGCGCCAGCCACCATCTCCAGCGGCGTCCTGACCTTGGCGCGATAGGCTTCTGGCGAGAAAAATTCCGGCGCGTCAAACAGCGTTTGCAGGCAGGCGCGGATGTCGCCCCGCGTCCGCTCAAACGTGGCGGCGACCTTCGCCACCAATGAGGCCGGCGGCTCGTCGGACACAAACCGGCGGCACAGCTTCGTGGCGATGAACTTCGCCGTCGAAGGATGCTGCGCCAGCAGCGTCAAGACCATCTCGCCGTCGCGCTTGCCGCCGCCGGCCGGAATCTTGACGCCAAGAACGACCTTCTCGCCCTGATCGTGCGCCCAGTCGCGGAAGATGAACGAGCCGGGCGGCAAGTCCGGCGCGTCAAAGCGTCCGAAGCGGTTGCGTCGCTGGTCGCCGAAAGGCTGATGAATGCTCCAGCCCGTGAAGCACCGGGCAACTTCCTGCACGTCTTTCTGCGTGTAGCCGCCGTCCGCGCCCAGCGTATGCAGCTCCAGAAGCTCGCGGGCGTAGTTCTCGTTGATTCCCAGCGGCCGCCGCTGCGCCGCGCCGGGATTGGGACGAGCCGGCTGTTCTGGGCTGGTTTCGGACGGCGCGGGGCGCGGCGCCGGAAACGGACTCCGACCGTCCTGACGGTTGAAGACGCCGCCGCGGCCAAAGCGTCCGCGGCCGGGTCCGCCCAGACCCAACGGGTTCGGGCCGGGGCGTCCCAGGCTGGCGGGGTCGCCGCCCGGCGGGCGCCGCCCGCCGCCAGGCAAGCGGAGGTCGGGCGTCACGGATTGCCAGTTGTCAAGATAGAACAGCATCGCCGGGCTGTGCGCCGTCGCGCGCAGCAAATCCTCAAACCGACCAAGCGCATGCGGGCGAATGGCTTCCCGCTCGTACTCGCTGAGGAACGCGCGAACCAGTCCCTTTCCGGCGAAAACATTGAAGTGGTTGAACCAGAAATCAGTCATGACTTCCTGAAGCTGACGCTCGCTATAAACGGCGCGCAAAATCTTCGCCTCCTGAAGATCGCTCACCATGCGGCGCGGCTCGCGTCCGTCGCCAAACGCGGCGCGGTATCGCTCGCGCATCTGTCTTTGCTCTTTCGGCGAAAGCTTGGCGGCGGCTTCGCCCGGCGCGGCAAGCGGCTCGCCTGCAGTCTTGCGGGCCAGCTCAAGCCGCGCCTCGCGCGCTTGGGCTTCGAGCTTGACCAGCTCGGCGGTTGGGGCGTTGAGCATCGGAAAATCCTTCAGCCGGGCTTCCAGCGCGCGGTCGTCAATCGTTTCCGGGCGAAGCTGTTGGGCGATGTATTGACGCAGCCCCATCCGGCGCGCGCGCTCAACGTCGCCTGGACGCGGGCCGTAACCCAAGCGATTCAGGACGTGAACAATCCGCTGGTCTTCGGAGAGCGCCGCGCCCGCCTTGGGGCGCGGCGCGGCGTCGGGCGAAGCCGCGGCCAACGGCGCGAGCGGGGCAAGACACAAGGCGCTGGCCAAAGCAAAGCGCAAGCTGCGGAACGGGCGGGACATAGGCGGTTTCTCCTTGGACGCGTCTCCTTGGACGCGGGCAATCCCTGGCGGCTTGGCCGCCGCCATTACCGCGCTATGAGTCCGCGACGGGAAAAAAAGTTTGGAAGAGGGCGAAAGCCTTCCGCCTGCGCGCATTGATTGTTCATTCTTGTGCGGTCTGTGGTACTTACGCACCTTTGCGCGCAAGGCGCAGGCATTTCTTTCCGCGAGGCTTCATTATGGTAGAGAAAAACAAGACTTCCGTGCCCAGCCCCGCGCCAATTGCCGAGCCGAAAGGCAAGCTTGGCGTCTTGCTGGTGGGTCTGGGCGCGGTTTCCACAACCTTCATTGCCGGCGTCGAGGCCGTCAAGCGCGGGCTGGCGCTGCCGATTGGCTCGCTAACCCAAATGGCATCCATCCGGCTTGGCAAGCGCACCGAAAATCGCAACCCGCGCATCAAGGATTTTGTCCCGCTGGCGACCCTTGAAGACCTGGTGTTTGGAGCGTGGGATATCTTCCCCGACTCCGCCTACGACGCGGCGCTCCATGCCGGCGTGCTGGAGCGCTCGCTCATCGAAGACCTCAAGCCATCGCTTTCCAAAATCAAGCCGATGCCGGCCGCTTTCGATCGCAGCTACGTCAAGCGGCTGGATGGCTCGAACATCAAGGCGGCCGCCAATAAATACGAGCTGGCTGAACAGCTCATCGCCGACATCGAGAATTTCAAAGCCAAAAACAAGTGCGCGCGGCTGGTCATGATCTGGTGCGCGTCCACGGAAGTCTATCTCGCGCGCTCGCCCAAGCAGCACGCCTCAATCAAGGCGTTTGAGGCGGCGATGAAGGCCAATCACAAGAGCATCGCGCCTTCAATGCTCTACGCCTACGCGGCGCTCAAGTGCGGCGTGCCCTTCGCCAACGGCGCGCCCAACCTGACGGCGGATATTCCGGCGCTCGCTCAGCTCGCGCTGATGAACAATGTGCCCGTCTGCGGCAAGGACTTCAAAACCGGCCAGACCTTTATGAAAACGCTCATCGCGCCAGGACTGAAGTCGCGCATGCTGGGGCTGCGAGGCTGGTACTCGACCAACATCCTTGGCAACCGCGACGGCGAAGTGCTCGACGACCCGGAATCCTTCAAGACCAAAGAGGAATCCAAGCTGTCGGTGCTGGAATACATTCTCCAGCCGGATCTGTACCCGGAGCTTTACAAGGATTTTTCGCACGTCGTGCGTATCCACTACTACCCGCCGCGCGGCGACAACAAAGAGGGCTGGGACAATATCGATATTGTTGGCTGGCTCGGCTACCCGATGCAGATCAAAGTCAACTTCCTCTGCCGGGATTCCATTCTCGCCGCGCCGATTGTGCTCGATTTAGCGCTTTTTCTGGATTTGGCGCAGCGGGCCGGGATGCGCGGCATTCAGGAATGGCTGAGCTTTTACTTCAAAAGCCCGATGGTTGCGCCGCAGCTTTACCCGGAACATGACATCTTTATTCAGCTGATGAAGCTCAAGAACACGCTCCGCCACCTGCGCGGCGAAGACCTCATCACGCATTTGGGGCTTGAGTACTACGACTGACGGCAATGGCATTACCGGCGATAGCTCCCGCCGCGGCGTCGTCCGCCGGGCGGCTTCCGAACCTGGCCGCGCTGTGTCCGTGGGCGCTTGCGGCGGCGACAGCCGGGCTGTTGATTCTGGCTTTTCCGCCTTTCAACCTGTCGCGGCTGGCGCTCATCGCCCTTGCGCCGCTGCTGTGGGCGATTGTCGTCGTCGAGCGCTCGACGACCGCGACGCTGCTGGGCTGGCTGGCCGGGGCGCTCTTCTACTATGGAACGAGTTGGTGGGCGACCTACTCGCTTATCGCCTACGGTCAAATCCCGACGCTCGCGGCGCACCTGCTGATTTTCATTGCCGCCTGGATTGCCGCGCTCCCGACGGCGTTGTTCGCGTGGGGCGCGCATCTCGCGACGCGCCGGGACGCCGCGCTGGGCTGGTGGCTGGTGCCGGCGTGGTGGTGCGCAAGCGAGTGCATCCGCGGGGAAGTCCTGGCCTTTGGATGGAATCCGCTAGCCAACGCCGTCGCCTTTGAGCCGTGGCTGGCGCGCGCCGCGGCGCTTGGCGGACACCGCCTGGTTGGGGCGATGCTGGCGGCGGCGGCGACCGGCGTCGCCTACGCTGGATGGTCTCGGCGGCATCCGCGACGGGCGGCGGCAGGATTGGTCGCCGCCGCGCTGGCGCTCGCCGTTCCGGCGCTGGCGGCGGCGGCTTTGACCCCGCCGGCTTCGGCGGAATCCGCCGCGTCGGCAATGGCGGCATTGACCGTTGTCGCGGCGCAGCCCTGCGCTCCGCAGGGAGCGGCGCGCGCTGACGAATACGCCTGCGCCTACGCCCGGCAGCGGGCCCTGGCGGCGGAAGGTCTGCGGCAAGCGTCGCCGGAGACCGTGAGACTGGTGGCGTTCCCGGAGTCGCAACTTGCGCCCGACTTGAGCGCGCCCAACGCGGAAGCCGACTTCCTGCCGCTGCTCGGCGCGGGGGCGTATGTGTTGACCAATGCGACGCGGCCCGTCGGCGACGGCTTCGCCAACGCCGCCGTCCTCTACGCGCCGAACGGACGCTTGGCCGAGTATCAGAAAACGCATTTGATGCCGTTTGGCGAGTATGTCCCGCTTGGTCGCTATCTGCCGTTCAAGCTCCCGACGCTGGCGACCGAGGCCGTCCCCGGCGCGCGCGTCGAGACGCTTCCGATGAATGCCGACATCCGGTTAGGCGTCGGCATCTGCTTCGAGTCGACCTTTCCGAGCCTGCACCGGACGTTTCGCCGCCAGGGCGCGAATGTGCTGGTTAACTTAGCGAACGACGGCTGGTTCGGCCCGACGCCTGGCAGCGAGCAGCACCTGCGGCATTTGGTCTATCGCGCGATTGAAACTGGCTGTCCGATCGTCCGCGTGACCAACGACGGCGTGAGCGCGCTGCTTGACGCCAACGGTCGCCTGCGCGATGTCATCCCCAAGAATCAGCCGGACGCGCGCGCCTGGACGGTTGCGCCGGCGTCGCCCGAAACGACGCCCTACGTTGTCGCGGGCGACTGGTTCGAGTGGAGCTGTCTGGCGGCGGTTGGCGGCGCGCTGCTCTGGACGCTCTGGCGGCGAATTCGGTTCTACGCTGGAGCCGTCGCTGATTTGGTCGCCGGCGAATAGGCTGCCAACGCCCGGCGCGACGATGTAGCATCCAGTCTAAGCTTGGAGACCTTTTGCGATGAGCGTCCGCTTTTTCAACTCCTTGACTCGATCCCGCGAGCCGTTTCTTCCGCTTGAGCCGGGACGGGTCCGGATGTACGCCTGCGGCCCGACGGTTTATAACTTCGCCCACATTGGCAACTTCCGAACGTTTGTGTTTGTGGACGCGCTCCGCCGGCATCTGAAATGGCGCGGCTACGAATTGCTGCACGTCATGAACCTGACCGACGTGGACGACAAGATCATCCGCGACGCGCGCGCCGCCGGACTGCCGCTGCGCGAGTTTACGGAAAAATACATCAGGCATTTCTGGGAGGACGCCGACGCGCTCGGCATCGAGCGCCCGGAAGTCGCGCCGCGCGCCACGGAACACATCCCGGAAATGATTGCGCTGATTGGTCGCTTGACGCGCTGCGGCTGCGCCTACCACAGCGACGGCTCAACCTATTTCCGCATCGCGTCCTTCCCCCGCTATGGCGCGCTATCGGGCGGCAAGCTGGCCGGGAATGTCGCTGGAGCGAGCGAGCGCGTCGAGGCGGATGAATATGAGAAGGACGACGCGCGCGATTTCGCGCTCTGGAAGCGCTCGCAGCCCGATGAGCCGGCTTGGGATTCGCCGCTCGGGCCGGGACGCCCGGGGTGGCATATCGAGTGCTCGGCGATGGCGATGAAGTACTTGGGCGAATCGCTCGACATTCACTGCGGCGGCGTGGACTTAATGTTCCCCCACCACGAGAATGAAATCGCCCAGTCGGAAGGCGCGACGGGCAAGCCCTTTGCCAAGTATTGGCTTCATGCCGAGCATTTGCTGGTCAACGGGCGCAAGATGTCCAAGCGGGAAGGGAACTACTACACGTTGCGCGATCTGCTGGAGCGCGGCTACGCGGCGCGGGCTGTTCGCTACGCGTTGGTGGCCGTCCCCTATCGCAAGCCGCTCAATTTCACGCTGGAAGGCGTGGAAGCGGCGGAGCGTCGCCTTAAGCGGCTGAACGAAACTGTCCGCCGGCTGCGCGAAGCCAAGTCGGTCGTCGCTGAAGCGGCCGACGACGCGGCGACGACGATCGCCCAGGCGCGCAAAGCGTTTGGCGCGGCGATGGATGACGACTTAAACACGGCCGAGGCGCTCGCGGCCGTAGCGCAGCTTGAAACCGCCGTCAACATCGCGCTAACGCGCGGCGAGCTTTCCGAGCCCTTCAAAAGGACGGCGCTGGCGGCATTCGACGACGTACAGACGGTGCTGGGCATTCTCGACCCGCCAGAGGAAGCCCTGCTCGACGCAGCCGTTGAGGCGCTCATCGCGGAGCGGATGGCGGCGCGCCAGGCCAGGAACTTCGCCCGCGCTGACGCGATTCGGGCGCAACTGGCGGCGCAGGGCGTCCTGCTGGAGGATGGCAAGGACGGCACGCGCTGGCGGCGGGCGTGAGGCTTCGGCGCGGGCGGCGTTGGACGCGGTTCGCCACCGCTCTGCGGGCGGGACAAAGTACGCGCCGTCGGGCTCAATGCGGGCGCCGCGCTCCTGTTCAAGCGCCGTGACCGCTTTCCAGAAGTCTGTTGACGTAGCGCCGAAGCGGGCGCGAATGGCGTCTTCGGCAGCGCGCCCGGCCGGCATCGGGAGAACCCCTTCGCTTGGCAGGGTCGCGTAAAAGGGGCGCGTAAAAAGGGGCGCGTAAATTAGCCCGCGCAATCGCGCCGACTTAACGGCTCTGGGCATCAGCTTTGACCTGGCTTGGGCTGGACGTGGCCAGCCGCGCCGGATGGATGGTTCGGCGCGGCGTCGGGGCTGGAGTAGACTGCCTCTAAGAAGAGAGACCTGCCGCATAGGGACTGAAAAACGACGATGACCATGCCTGCTTCCCCTTCGCTGCTCACCGCCGGCGTGCAGCGCCACATTTTATCCAACGGCCTGACGGTATTGCTCAAGGAGGCGACGTCAAGCCCAATTGTGTCCGCCATGATTTGGTATCGCGTCGGGTCGCGCAACGAGCCGGCCGGGAAAACCGGGCTGTCCCACTTCCTCGAACACATGATGTTCAAGGGCACGCGGCGGCTCGGCAAGGGCGAAATAGACCATCTGACGCTCGTCAACGGCGGTCGCAACAACGCCTTCACGTGGATGGACTTTACGGCCTACTACTTCGCCTTCGCGGCGGATCGCTGGGATGTGGCGCTGGAGATTGAAGCCGACCGGGCGCAGAACGCCGCCTTTGACCCGGCGGAGTTCGAGTCTGAAAGGCAAGTCGTCTTGGAAGAGCTGCAAATGTGCCTGGATAGCCCCTTTGACGCGCTTGAGATGGAAATCTGGGCAACGGCTTTTCGGCAGCACCCCTACCGCGCGCCGACCATCGGCTGGCGCGAGGATGTCGAGCGTCTGACGGTGGATGACATGCGGCGCTACTACGAAAGCTACTACTGCCCAAACAACGCCACGCTGGTCGTCGTGGGCGACATCCGCCCGGAAGCGGCGCTGCGGCGGATTGAGGCGACTTTTGGCGCGCTGCCGATGCGGGACGTGCCGCCGCCGCCCCACGCCTGCGAGCCGCCGCAGCGCGGCGAAAAGCGCGTGACCGTGAAAAAGCCGACGCCGTTGCCCCGGCTGACCATCGGCTACCATGCGCCGGAAGTGGCGCACCCGGATTCCTATGCCCTGCATGTCGCCTCGATGCTGCTGTCTTACGGGCGCACGTCGCGGCTCTATCAGCGGCTACAAGAGAAAGACGAGTCAGTGACGTTCGCCACGGCGCACTACGCGGAGCATATTGACCCGTCGCTGTTTACGATTGCAGCCGAGGTTAAGCCCGACCGCGCGCCGGCTGAAGTCGAGGCCGCCATCACCGAAGAAGTGGAACGCCTAGCCCAAGAGCCGCCGACCGAGCTGGAGCTGGCTAAGGCGAAGCGGCAAACTGAGGCCCAGTTTATTTTGGGCAACGAGGAAATTCTCAACCAGGCGATGCTCTTGGGCGAGTATGAAACCATCGCCTGCGGCCCGCGCGTCACTGAAGACGCCCGCGGGTATCGCTATCTTGACGCCTATTTGCAGCGCGCGCGCCAGGTGTCGGCCGCGGACATCCAGCAGGCGGCGGCAGCCTACCTGCGCCGCGACAATCGGACAGTCGGATGGCTGGTCAACCCCTGATGAGCGCCGGAACGCACTTTGATTGGCGGGGGCGGCGTTGCTTCTACCAAGTCGCGGGCGCGCCCGACGCGCCGCCGGTCGCGTTCATTCACGGGCACGCCACGTCGCATTTCACGTGGCGGCATCAAGTGGCGGCGCTCCAAGCTGATTTTCAGGTATTCGCCCCGGACCTGCTCGGCTTCGGGCGCTCGGACAAGCCGCGCGACCTCGCTTACACCGTCGAGCTGTGGACGGCGCAAATCATTGACTTTATCGAGTCGATCATTCGGCGTCCGGCGCTGCTGGCGGGAAATTCGCTGGGCGGCTTGATCGCGGCGCGCGTCGCCGACGACCGGCCAGACCTCGTTTCGAGCCTGGCGCTGATTGCTTCAGCCGGCGCGTCGAGCTATCTGCAAAGCTCGCTCGTTAACTTTCCTTTCTTGCTGATGCGGACGCCGCTTGTCGGGCGGGCGCTCTTCGATACGCTCGTGCAGCGACGTTTCGTGGAGTGGAACATCCGCAACCGCCTGTACGCCAACCCGGACGCCATCACCCCGGAAGTCATCGCCCACTACCAGGAGTGCTTTTTCGCGCCCGAAAACCGGGAGATTGTTTTCGAGGTAACGAAGCGGTTCTATGACTTTGTCATGGATGACGCTATGGCGCGGCGCATCGCGCAGCCGACGCTTTTGCTATGGGGCGAGCGGGACACCTTTGTGCCGCCGATGCGCGGTCGGCAACTAGCGCGCGTGATGCCCAACGCTCGTCTGGAAGTGCTGCCGAACGCTTCCCACTGCCCCCAGGAAGACCAGCCGGAGCAGGTCAATGCGCTGCTTCGCCAGTTTTACCGGGAAAGCGCGCGATGACCTGCGAAAAGACAATCCGCTCAAGCGGCTAGATGCCGCGAATCTGCGAAGGCGGCTGCGTCAGAAGCGTCATAATCTGCACCGTGCGCAGGGCGCTGCCGTTCGCGCGGCTGTATGGGTACCGAACCTGCACGACAACCCGCTTGACCGTGTCGCCAATGCCTTCATTCGGGCAGTTGGACGCGTCGCCTAGGTCGTATTCGTTGTCATACTCGCGGTCGAAGCAAATCGGAAGCGGCGGGCCCGTGGGATTGCCGAGGTTTGGCACGGTCGCGTCAGAGGTGCGCACCAGAACGCGGATGGTGAAAGACTCATAACGCGGGTCGAGCCCGCTGGTAACCACATCGTCGGTGGTGGCTCGGATCCTGTCCAGCCCAATGTCATTGTAAACCGGCTGGAAGGTATCCGGGAAAATGCCATCGCTGTCGGGCCGGTTGCTCAAGCGGCGAAAGGTATTGCTATTTCGATTTTCCGGCAAGGGAACGCCGCCAAAGGCGTTCATCTCGCGGATGATCACAATTTGGTTCAGGGTCTCTTCCGCGAGGTTGCGCGCCAGCAGCAGCTTGTTGGCGTTGAGCGAGCTGGTTAGCGCGATGGACATAAACGCCAACGCCCCAAACATCCCGACGAAAAGAATCATCAGCGCCAAAATAAGCTCGATGAGGGTCACGCCCGATTGTCGCGCCCGCTGAAGTCGAGCGCGCCGGACGGCGCGGGTGACATGTCGCGTTTTCATCGTGAACGGCCTCCGCTTGATCAAGCAGGTTTACGCAGAATAGTGCGAAGCAAAGCTCATGCCAAGCGTCCCAATGCGCTAGGCGCTTTAGTTGGCGGACTTTAGGCTGGATGAAGGGCTTCGCCCGATGCTGCGCGGCTCGCAGGCGTTACTTTTCGTGACGTTTTCTCCCGTCAAGCTGTTTCCAATGGCGCTTCAAGGGCTTTGATAATGACAATGGTCAAGTCATCGCCAAGCGGGGCGGGGCTGGCAAACGCTCGGGCCCCGTCATAGACGGCGCGAGCGATCGTTTCGGCGGCGGCGTCTCGGTGCCGTCGGATGGTTTCCACAAGCCGAGCGGTTCCAAATTCCTCGCCGCCCTGTCCCGCCTCGGTGACGCCATCGGTATAGAGCGCGACGATGTCGCCCGGCTGGATTGCGCAGTAGCACTCAATATACTTTCGATCTTCAAAAAGCCCCAAAACGGTGTTGCCGCAGGAAAGCTCCTCGTAAGCTCCGTCGGCGTGAATCAGCAGCGCCGGGTTGTGTCCGGCGTCGCCATAGCTCAGCCGCCGGCTCGCGGGATCCAGCACGCCGTAGATCGCCGTGACGTATTGCGAGCTGTCCAGGCTCTCCCAGAGCAGGTAGTTCACCTTGCGCAAGATGACCCGAATGGAGAAGTCGTTCCTCACCTGAGCGCGCAAGCAAGCCCGGAACGTCGCCATGATGAGCGCGGCTGGAATGCCTTTGCCTGACACATCCGCAATGGCGATGCCAAGCTGGTGGTTCGGGAAGGGGATAAAGTCGTAGTAATCCCCGCCGACGGCTTCGTTGGGCACCGTCAGCCCGGCAATGTCAAAGCCCTCCACCGCCGGGGCTTTGTCCGGCAAGAGGCTGCGCTGCACTTGGCGCGCAATGGCCAGCTCGCTTTCCAGGCGACGCTTTTCAAGCCGCTCCTGATGCAGGATGGCTTTCTCAATCGAGATGGCGGCGGTGGAAGCGAACAGCGTCAGGACTTCCAAGTCGGCGGCTTTGTAAGCGTCAAGCGTTCGGCTCTCGAGGTTGAGGGCGCCGATAATCCGATTGTTGGCAATGATGGGCGCCACAATTTCCGACAGGGTCAGCGGGTCGGAGCTAATGTATCGCTGATCTTTGCGCACGTCTGGAATCACCATGGCCCCGCCCGACTGCACCACCCACCCCACAAAGCCTTCGCCTAGGCGCAGCAGCCGCTCCATCGAAGCTTCATCATAGCCCCGGTGAACCGTGGCCCGGATGCGGCGGTCGCGGCCGTTCGTCTCTAAAACGTAAATGGCGGCGGCGTCGTAAGGGACAAAGGACTTTATGGAGTCAATAATGAGTGACAAAGTTTCATCCAGGTCGAGCGACCCGCTGATGGCGCGCGTGATTTCCAGCAGGAGACGAAATTTGGTCTCGAAGGAAAGGGCTTCCGTCGAGGCTGAAAGGTCTGATTCCGTTGAGGTGGTAGGCATATAGGTTTCCTTTCCCTGCCATGACCTTAGCTTTTTCGATAGGGCATCGCTATGCCTGCGCGTGACGACGATGTCCGCTGAGCCGTTTTTCCCGATCTCTTCTTGCGTTTCTTCTTGCGCGAGATAACCTGGAGACTCTGCTGGCTGAAGACGATAGGCATACAGGCCGGCGGCGCAAAGCTGCCTCAAGCGCCTTGTTCCGGAGCGACCTGCGGCCACGCCGCGTCGCCGGCTGAAGCGCTATCGCTTGTCGCGGCGGAGGCACTCGCTGCCGGAAGCTGAGTCGCGCCAGCGCCGCCGGGCATCCGATACTTTCCAGGGATTTTCCAGGCGGCTAGAAGCGGCTTAGTCGAGCGGTTCTGAGGCCGTCCCGCCCCGGCCAGCCGCCGCCCCAAGCTTGAACAGCTTCCTCGCTCGCGAGCGCTCGGCGCTCGAAAAGCCGCTCGGCCCTCTGACAAGCTTGCGCTTGGAGTGACAAGCTTGCGCTTGGAGCTGGCCGAGCCGGAGCTAAGGGGCTGCGCCGGTCCGCTGCCGCTGCGCATTCTCGTCTTCTCGTCAAGCTTGTCTCCAATGCCGCTGACGCCTTGCCCTGTCGAGCCTGCGCTGGGCGCCGGCGCGCGCCTTGAGTGTCTAGCTGCCAGGTCTATCTGCCGTCGCCGCCCAGCGCCGAGGAGCCCAACGCCGAGGAGCAACCAGCGGATGGCCCCTCGGCGAACGGGCCTGTCCAGCGGCTAGGGACGCGGCGCGGCGGCGCGGATGCTCGGCTCGACCATGCTTTCAAACTTCGCAAAGTTGTTGACGAACATCTCGGCCAGACGCTTTTCCTGCGCGTCAAACGCCGCCTTGTCTTCCCAGGTGTTCCGCGGATTGAGAATTTCGTCGGGAACGCCGGGGCAAGTCGTCGGGATCTCAAAGCCGAAGACCGCGTTTTTGATGTATTCGACGTTATCAAGATGACCATCGAGCGCGGCATGGAGGATCGCTCGCGTGTAGGCGAGGCTCATGCGCTCTCCAATGCCGTAAGGTCCGCCCGTCCAGCCGGTGTTCATCAGCCAGATGGCCGCCTTGTGTTGGGCGATCTTCTCGCCGAGCATCTTGGCGTACACGCTTGGGTGCAGCGGCAGGAACGGCGCGCCAAAGCAGGCGCTAAAGGTGGCCGTCGGCTCGGTGACGCCCATTTCCGTCCCGGCGACCTTGGCGGTGTAGCCGGAAATGTAGTGATACATCGCCTGCTCCGGCGTAAGCCGCGCCACTGGCGGCAGAATGCCAAAGGCGTCGCAGGTCAGCATAACGATATGACGCGGAATGCCGCCCAGCCCGTCGCGCGTCATATTGGCAATCTGCGTGACTGGATAAGCGCCGCGGGTATTTTCGGTGATCGCCGCGTCGTCAAGGTCGAGGATGCGCGAATGCTCGTCCAAAACGACGTTTTCCAGCACCGTGCCGAAGTGGCGCGTCGCGGCGAAAATCTCCGGCTCGCCAACCGGCGAGAGCCGGATCATCTTGGCGTAGCACCCGCCTTCGATGTTGAACACGCCATCGTCGCTCCAGCCGTGCTCGTCGTCGCCAATGAGCGTCCGGCTTGAGTCGGCCGAGAGCGTTGTTTTCCCGGTGCCCGACAAGCCAAAGAAGATTGCGGTGTCGTCCTTGCCCTTGCCATAGTTGGCGGAGCAGTGCATCGAAAGGACGCCGCGCTGGGGCAGGACGTAGTTCATCAGCGTGAAGATGGATTTCTTGATTTCTCCGGCGTAGTGCGTGCCGCCAATGAGCACCAGCTTGCGGGCGAAGTCGAGGACGACAAAGGTCGGCGACTTCGTGCCGTCTATTTCGGGAATCGCCAGGAAGTTCGGCACGTGGATAACTGAAAACTCCGGCACGTGCCGCCCCAGCTTTTCCGCGTCATACTCGCGCAGGAAAAGCGTGCGAGCGAAAAGCGCATGCCAGGCGGTTTCCGTGACAATCCGAATCGGGACGCGGTAGCGCGGATCGGCTCCGGCATAGCAATCCTGAACAAAAACATCCTTGTTTTGAAGATAAGCCGACACGCGCAAATACAGCGCGTCAAAAATGGACTGCGAGATGGCGGCGTTGTTTTCCCACCATACCCGCGACTCGGACTCGGCGTTGCGCACAATGTATTTGTCCTTGGCGGAGCGCCCGGTATGGCGTCCGGTGCGCACAACCAGCGCGCCATCGTGGGCGAGCAACCCTTCATTCCGCTTGATGGCCTCTTCGTAAAGCGCTTCGGTCGCCGAGTTCCAGTAAACGGTTTTCTGATTGGTCAGACCGTGATGCTCCAGCCCATAGTGGCTTCTGCCGCGTCCAATAATCTCAATCGTGCTCATGACATGCCTGCTCCGCGGCCGGCCTGCTGCCGGCCAAGAAAAGAAAAAGCCAGCGCGGGGACTCCGCTGGAACGCTTGCGCATCAACGCTAACACAGTCAGTTTTTTTGGCGAAAGCGCTCCATCTGTCATCCGTTTTGCGTCGCGCCCGTGCTATGGTTCAACCGTCCCGACAGCGATGAGAAAGCCAGCTTGCCGCCGCGCGGCGACCCCTCAATTTTCCATGAAGAGGCTTTAGGCCATGCCTGGTGGAAGTCTTTTGCTCCTGCTTGACGATATTGCTTCGGCCCTGGATGACATTTCAGTGCTGACCAAAGTCGCCGCCAAGAAAACGGCCGGCGTCGTGGGCGACGACTTAGCGCTCAACGCGCAGCAGTTAACCGGCATCCGCACCGACCGCGAGCTATCCGTGGTGTGGTCGGTGGCTAAGGGGTCAGCTCTCAACAAGCTCATTCTCGTGCCAGGCGCGCTGGCCATCAGCGCCTTCTTGCCTTGGCTGGTGATCCCGCTGTTGATGATTGGCGGGGCGTTTTTGTGCTTTGAAGGGGTTGAGAAGCTCGCTCATAAATTTTGGCACCGCGACAAAGGCCATGGCGAAAGGCATGACGCGGAGCATGACGCGCCAGAGGCCGTGTCGCCTCGCGGCGACGAGCGCGAACAGGACGAGCGCGAAAAGATCGCCGGGGCCATTCGAACCGACTTCATCCTATCGGCGGAAATCATCGTGATCGCGCTTGGAGCCGTGGCTGCCAAGCCCTTTCTCGTGCAGTTGGGCGTGCTGACGATGACTGCCGCGCTGATGACGATAGGCGTCTATGGGCTGGTGGCCGGGATTGTGCAGCTCGACGATGTCGGGCTGCACTTGAGTCAACGGCATGCCGGCGCTTTGGGAGCGCTGGGACGGGGGATGGTGGGATTGGCTCCCTACCTGATGAAGTTTCTCTCGGTGGCCGGCACGGCCGCGATGTTTTTGGTGGGCGGCGGGATTTTGGTTCATGGCTTGCCGCCGGTGCACCACTGGGTTGAGCAGGTCGAGCATATCGCCGAAACCCTTCCGGCGGTTGGACGGGCGCTGGCCTGGCTGGTCAGCCCCGTGAGCGACGCTGTGTTTGGCGTGCTGGTCGGCGCGGCTATCTTGCTCTTGGTGATGATGGGCAAGCAGCTCGTTGGGCGCGGCCGGACGCGACCGGCTTCGTGAGCCGGCGCAAGGTAAAGCGTTATGAAGCTTGGGTGGGTGACGATCGTTCTGCTGACCGGCATGATGCTGCCCGTGCAAGCGGCGGTAAATGCCAAGCTGCGCGCCTTTGTGGTCAATCCGATCTACAGCGCGCTGATCAGCTTTTGCGTCGGCACCACCCTGCTCGTTCTGCTGGCCTCGGCGATGGCCTGGGCCGGGCAGGCCGGACGTCTGCAGGCGGCGGCGAGCGCGCCTTGGTGGGCGTGGGTTGGCGGAGCGTTAGGCGCGGTTTTCGTGACGATGGCGATTCTCGCCGTGCCGCGCATCGGCGCGGCCGGCTATTCGGCCGCGATTATTACGGGGCAGCTCGTCGGCGCGCTGATTCTTGATCATTACGGCTGGCTGGGGCTGCCGCAGCAGACCCTGACTTGGTCGCGGCTGCTTGGCGCGCTGTTGCTCTTGGTCGCCGTGTGGCTCATCCAGCGCTAGCGCCGCGCTTGCTAGCGCGCTTTCCAACGCGAGCTCGCGCCAGGCGAGTCGCGCCAAGGGGACAATCGTCGCGCGACCTCTAACCCCGGCGCGGGCTTTTGGGGCTGGCGGCGCAAGCAATCAGGGCGGCAAGCCATCAGATGGCTCGCAAGGTCACTTGACCAATAAAGTTGCCCCGAACCAATAAAGTTGCCCCGACTTCGGCGACGCCCTTGAAGCCGACTCCAAAGCCCCGTTCCCGCGGATAGACGATGGGCTGCCGCTGGGGGATGGGCTGCCGCTAGGGCTGGCTCAGGCGCTACGCTGGCTTGGAAAGCGCGCTAGGTCCGTTGCTAGGCCAGTGAAATGAGGGAAAATGCCGGGCGAACCTCGCCGGCGACTTGCTTCCGGTGCGTTAGGATGGGGCGGCTGTACTTGGCCGTCAAATCCTCGTATGCCTCGGCGCTCAAGAGGTCGAGCTGACGGAGCGCCGCCAACATAGCGGCGTTGCGCGCCCGCCCGCTGTCGCCATCCTCGATTTTGACGGCCACGCCCAGCGCGTCGGGGAATCGCTCGCAGGGCGGAACCGCCACGACATGGACGCCCTCCGCCCCGACTTTCGATAGCAGTCGTCCCGGCGCGGCGCGCATCAGGTCGGTATCAATTCGCTCCGCGCCCCCGACAAGCTCGGGGCGCGCCAGCATCGCCGCGACAACGCGGTGGCTTTCATCCGGGTAAGGCGAATGGGCGAAGAGCCGCGCATAACCCGCCGCTATCGCGGCAAGCGGCGCGGCCCAGGTCGGCACGGTGCAGCCGTCCAGCCCAACCGGCATGGCCTCGACCGGGACGCCGCACATCACGGCGATGACTTGCCGAATGGCCGTCTGCAACGGATGCGCCAGGTCGTCGTAGTCATCCGTGGGAAAGCCCGCCGTCAGACAGGCGGCCAGCATCCCGGCGTGCTTGCCGGAGCAGTTGTTATGCAGCGCGGTTAAGGTCGCGCCTTCAAGGCGTTTGGCCGCCGCTCGGTTGAACGGCGGATGGACGCCGCACCGCAGCGCCGCCGGCGTTAGCCCCAGCCGGTCAAGCAGGCCGGCGACCACGTCCGTATGCTCCGGCTCGCCGTTGTGCGAGGCGGCGATCACCGCCAGCTCCGGCGCGGTGATGCGAAATCGCTCGAGCGCGCCAGCGCGAATGACGGCGATGGCTTGAAATGGCTTGGCCGCCGAGCGCAAAAAGCAAAGCTGGCCTGAATCGCCGACGGCGGACAGGACTTCTCCCGTGGCCGTGGCGGCGACCACCGCGCCGCGATGACGCGATTCCACCGCCTGACCGCGGGAAACTTCGACCAGTACGGGCGACGGCGAGACGAAAAGCGTCATGGGAACGGGCTGGACTTGAGCGGCCTAGGCGATGATGCGCCCAACGAGGTCGTGCGTATGGGTTTCCGTGATTTCCACCCGCGCAAGGTCGCCGGGACGCGGTTGCGGCCGGTCAGCCGGAGCGTCGGTGATGAGCAAGCGCCCGTCAATGCCTGGCGCTTGCGTGGCGAGTCGCCCCTGCCAGATGAGGTCGCTATCGTCGGACGGGCCTTCAAACATCGCCTCGACGACTTGCCGCTTGAATCGCTTGAGCCGCTGCTTGGAAATGCGCGCCTGAAGGCGCATCAGCTTGGCCCGCCGGGCTTCGGCCACGCGGGCCGGCACCTTGTTCGGCAGGTCGAAGGCCGGCGTGCCTTCCTCATCCGAATAGACAAACGCGCCCACCCAGTCAAAGGCCTGCGACTCGCAGAAATCAAGCAGAATGTCAAAATCCGCCTGCGTTTCGCCGGGATAGCCAACAATAAAGGTCGTGCGCAGCGCCACGCCCGGCACGCGCTCCCGGATGCGCGCGATGAGCTTTTCCATAAAGGCGCGCGACCCTGGGCGCCGCATGGCGCGCAGCATGCGCGTCGAGGCATGCTGGAGCGGCATGTCAATGTAAGGGCAGAGCTTTGGCTCGTCGGCCAGCGCGTCGAGCAGCGCATTGCTGATGCGCGTCGGGTAGGCGTACAGAAAGCGCGTCCAGGCGATGCCCTCAACCCGCGCCAGCGCCCGCAGCAGGTCCGCCAGGCCGTTTTTCAGTCCGAGGTCCTCGCCGTAACTGGTCGTGTCCTGCCCGATGAGGATGATTTCCCTGACGCCTTCCGCCGCGAGGCGCTCGACTTCGGCCAGAATCGAGCCGACGCGCCGACTCCGCAGATTGCCCCGCATCTGCGGAATGGAGCAAAACGCGCAGGGATGATCGCAGCCTTCGGCGATTTTGACGTAGGCATAGTGTTTTGGCGTCGAGCGCAGGCGCGGCGTCGTTTCGCTGTAGAGGTAATCGGCTTCGGGGCGGCCGCGCTCGCGCGCCGCCGCGCCGCCGCGCGGGCGGAGCGTCACGGGATGGGGCGCGATGGGCGCGCTTGGGCGCTTCAGCAGACGCGGCAGCTGCTCTAACTCATTCGTGCCAATGAAGGCGTCCACTTCGGGCAGTTCCGCCCGCAGCTCGTGGCGGTATCGCTCGACGAGGCAACCCGCGACAATCAAGCGCCTTCCGGGCTGCGCGGCCTTGTGGCCGGCCATTTCCAGAATGGTCTCGATGGATTCCTGCTTGGCCTCTTCAATGAAGCCGCAGGTGTTGACGACAATGACATCCGCGCTCCCGGCGTCTTCGGTGATGGCGTAACCCGCTTGGGCCGCCAATCCGAGCATGACCTCGCTATCCACCAGATTTTTGGGGCAGCCAAGGCTGACCAGGCCAAGGCTTGGCTTTGGAGCGGGCATAACAGGCGCGGAAGCCTCCTTATGGCTTGAGTGGCTGAGGTTCAGCGGTTGGCGTTACGTCAAAGCGGCTAGTGTACGTCACAAGGCATTGATAAGCGAAGCCAAGTACGCGAGGTTGCCGATGGGCGAGCGCATTTCGCCAAAGCATCCGTCGTCGCCCAGGCGGGCGTGCCCGCTGGCTACAGCTTGCGCGGCGATGGCCCGCTTGACGGCCGCCTCCTCGAGGCGCGCCGGCGACGCCTCGCCGGCGCGCGCCAGCGCAATCAGCGCCAGCGTGACGCTTTTCAAGTCCTCGCTTGGCTGGTAGTACCGATAGAGAAAGGCGTCCGGGGGCGGAGGCGTGATCTTCGGCAGGGGCGACGGCTCCGACAGGCGCTGAGTCAGCCAGCGCTCGAGCGCGGCTTGGTCGCCAAGGAAAAGCCAATCGTCGAGGAAGCAGGCGGCGCGTCCGTCGCGGCGCGTTGAAACGACTAGCGGAATGCCCGAATGGGTTGGGGAAGGGGTGACGAGGCTTGCGCCGTCGGCCCGCAGATAGCGATCTAGGGTCGGCAGCAGCCGCGCCTTGTCTCGGACTTGCGCGCCGACAATCGATTTACCGTCCGGCGCGGTATCCAGGCTAATTAAAACCCACTGGTCGCCCAGCGCGTCGTCAAGCGGGTCGCGCGGCCCAATGCCGTATCGCTCGCGCAAGCCGGCCATCGCTTCCCGGCTCAGAAAAGCGACCGCGGGATTGCTGCGGGCGGCGAGCGCCGCCTGTAATCGGTCAAGCGCCGCGAGCGGACGGGACAAGGTGGCGACCGTCAGCTCGCCCGGTCTGGCGGCAAGGAGTCGCTGCGCCATGGCGACATCCAGCGCTGGCGGAAGGTGCGGCCGAAGCGCTGCGACGATCTGGGAGTGAAGCCCCAGATAATAGCGATCCGCCACCTGCCCATCCTCAATGCTTAGGCTGTAGCCGAGCCCGTCCGAAAGGCCTGTCAGCAGGGAGGCCGTCAGCGACTGCTCCTGGCCGTCGAGCGATGCCGTGTCGCTTCGCCCCCAGTTGAGCGGCCCAAGGCGAAGCGCGGCGTCGAGTCCGCGGGGATTGACAAAGGCGAAGAGCAGCGATTGCTCCCGGCGAACCGCTTGGCGCGCGCGCCCGAAGGCGGGCAGGTCGGCGAGGGCGGCCCGGCGTCCCTGGGACGTGTCAAGACACGCCTGAAGCGCGGCTTCGTCATTCGCGATAAGGAGCAGGTCGCGCTGGGTGGCCGCCCAGAGCGATGTTTCGGGACGCTCCGCATGGCGAAAGCGCAGGAGGATTCCGCCCGCGAGGGGCTGCTCCAAGAGCTGCGCCGGTTGGCCAAAGAGCCTGCGGGCCGCCGCCGGCAGACGCTCGCGGGCGATGGCGGCGATTTGCTCGGCGGCAAGCCCGGTGGATAGCAACAGCGCGAAGCGCGGCTTGAGATCAAGCGTCGCGCCGTCCGACGGCTGATCCTTGCCTCCGCGCAGGGCGTTTGGCGACGCTGGCGGGGACGTCTCAGCCGCAAGTCCAGTGATGGCGATGCCCCACCGAGCGCGGGCAAGCAGCCGCGCTTCCGCGGGGCCGGCGTCAAGCCACTCGATAAAGCGCGCGCCGGTCAGGACGTCGTCAAGCTGTCCTGGAAATCCGATCGCTGGCTTGATGGCTTTCCAAAACGCGAGCGTCTCGATCTGGCGAAGCGCGCTCGGCAGCGATTCGGTCTCGACGAAAGCCAACGTCTCCTGAGGGCTGTAGCGCGCAAGGTCCGCTTGCGGCGCGCGCGGGCGAAGCCAGAGCCCAAAAAGCCCGCCAATCAGCGCCAGCCCAAGAATAGGCCATCCGATATGTCGCGCGATGCGCGTCGCCGATGCTGGGTTCACATTGGCGACTGTAGTGAGTCCCGCCGCCCCGCGCAACCGCCCGCAAGCTTCGGCTACGCGGGGCTTTTCGACGGCGCGCCGCCAAAATCGCGAAGATTGACTGGCTCGATGGCGAAAAATAAAAGTGCAGAGGTTTGTCTTGTATTCACGTTCCCCTTGCCCAAAAAAAGGTTGACGCGCTGGGAACGGGGTGATAACCATACGGCACGCGAAAGATACAGGGCAGTGTTCTATCAAGGGGCGTGTGTCGAATTGCTCCGCGGTTTACGTCGCTTGCACTGCGCGGCGGGCGTTTCCCATAGCCAGGTAGATTATTTCTCCCAAAAGTAACGAGCGCGGTGGAATGCACGACGCGGCGACGCGAGAAGACTCGTTTAGATGGAGACGAAGCCTGAAGTGTCCTTTTCAGCGGAAGTGTCGCCTTGATCTCCGAGGCGCGCCGGCTTACGCCGGATTGCTCTCGCCGAATATGCATCCCATCAACTAAGGAACGGAGGCGGTAGGTCTTGCTATGGGCCTGTTAGGTTTCGGTGGCGCCAAAACCGTCGTGGGCATTGATATTGGCTCAAGCGCCGTCAAGGCGGTTGAGCTCAAGCCCCTGAAAAATGGTTTTGAGCTTGTGGCGATTGGTCACGCGAACTTGGTTCCCGATGCCATTGTGGATGGTCATATCATTGACCTCAATCACGTCAGCGACGCCATCGGTCGTCTCCTGGGCGAACACAACATTAAGGCGAAGGATGTCAATACGTCAGTTTCCGGTCACTCCGTGATTGTCAAGAAAATCGAAGTTTCCTACATGACGGACGACGAGTTGGCCGAGCGTATCCAGTGGGAAGCTGACCAGCACATCCCTTTTGACATCATGGACGTCAATCTCGACTACTCGGTCGTTGGGCGCGATCCAGCCAGGGGCTTGATGCAAGTGCTTTTAGTGGCCTGCAAGCGCGACAAGATCGCTCAGTACACAACGGTGATTTCGCAAGCCGGGCGCAACCCAGTCGTCATTGACGTGGACGCCTTTGCGCTGCAAAACGCCTATGAGGTCAACTACCAGCCCATGCCGACGGCGACGGTGGCGCTGCTTGATGTCGGCGCCAGCGTGACGAGCATCAACATTGTTCGCGGCACCAACTCGGTTTTCACCCGCGATATTTCAGCTGGGGGTAATCAATACACGGACTTGCTGCAAAAAGAGCTGGGGCTGACGTTTGAGCAAGCGGAAGCGTTGAAGCGCGGCGTGCCGACCGACAATGGCTTGCAGCCAAGCGACGCGCAGTCCCTGATTGACTCAGTGACCGACATTATGGCGATGGAAGTTCAGAAAACGCTTGATTTCTGGAGGGCGACCGGCGCGTCTTCCGACGTTGCGCCAGTGGACCGGGTGCTGATTGCCGGCGGGAGTTCGAAGGTGCCCGGCTTGACAGCGGCTTTCTCAGAGCGATTCGGCATTCCTGTCGAGCGGTTCAATGCTTTTAACCCATCCCGGATTTCCGTGAATGCGAAAAAGTTCGACGAGGAATACATTCGCGAGATGTCGCCGACGATGGCCGTCGCGGTTGGGCTGGCGGCTCGTCACCCTGGGCAATAAGGTTGGGCAATAGGCAAATAGGCATGAGCTTGAGCCATTGCTGCTGACGTAAGCAAGCTTTTCCCCGGGACGGGTTGTACGGGTTTTATTGAGGAAAGGTGGTTAGTCAGTCCTGACGCTGCGCATTGACTGACTAATATTTTGAATATGCCGAAAATCAATCTTGCTACAAGCGCCGTTAGCGAGCCGATCCCGACTGCCGCTCCCGCTCCAGTTCGCGGGGTCGCTCAATTTTCTTTGATTCTTATCGCCGTAGTAGCGGTGCTCGTCTTTACTGGCGCCGACTACTATTACAGCAACAAGCTTGCCTCAGACGCCAAGGAGCACCTAAGCCAGGCAAGGAAGCAAAAAGCCGAGCTGGAACAAGTCAAAAAAGAGCGCGACGAATATGAAAAAAAGAAAAAGCTCCTTGAGACGCGACTGGAGATTATCAAAAAGCTTGATGCGGAGCGCCGCGGCCCCGTCGGGGTCATGTCCCAAGTCAACGCTCGCATCCCGGCCGGCGTTCGCTTGGATAGGCTCAGTTTACGCGGGAATTCCGTGACCATTGAGGGCGTGGTTGACCGAGCGGAGAAAGACCGGGAAAAGAAGAACCGCGACATTATCACTGACTTCGCGCAGCAGCTTGAGCTTCGCTCAAACGGCTTGTTTACCAATGTTAATCCGATGTTTCAAGAAACAGGTCAAACGCTCCCGGACGCGACTGAGCAGCAGTCTCTGAAATTTGTAATTATGTGTGACTACAATCCCCCTCAGCCGGCTGCGCCGGCCGGCGCGGCCCAGGCTGCGCAGACCGGGAAGTAGGAGGAGTTCGCGACATGTTTGAACGGGTTCCCTTGTGGGCGCAGATTCTCATCGCTGTGGGTGCCGCCGCCGTTCTGTGCTTCTTCATTGATCTGGTGATGTTTAGCGACCTGCGAACACAGGCCGAGCGGGATGAAAAAGAGGCTCAGAAGATAGATTTGGAAGTGCGCGAGCTGGAAAATGTCCGCGTGCAGTTGAATGACTACAAGAAGAAAATCGAAGAGTACAGGCGTGACTTGCAGGCCTATCGCGTCAATATTCCTGAAGAAGTTCGCTTGTCCGAGACGCTCGCTCAGTTACAAAACATTGCGCGATCCAGGTCGGCAGTTGTTCGCGAATTTCGCCCTGGTAATGTCCAGAAGCGCGAATTTTATTATGAGAAAAGCGTCAATGTAAGAGCTGGCACGACTTATGATCAAATTGGACAGCTTTTCGCCGATATTGCCGCGCTCCAGCGAATTGTCAAGGTCTCCGATGTTGAGATTCGTCAGGCGAGCGCCCAGACGCCAAAGTTGACCATTGAGGCGACGTATCAGCTCACGACATTTTATGCTTCCGAGAAAGATATTCTTGGCACTGAGGGCGACTCAAAGTGACTTGAGAGAATATTGAGGAACATTCAGGCAATAGGTTTCCTCGTTGGCTTAGCGTTTGTCGCTCAGGCGCTGAGCGGAACCGGGACAGGGGAAACAAAGGAAGACGCTCAATGGACGCTTACACCGCTTATCGAATCTGCCGAACATTGCCGCTGGCTGGCGTGACATGTCTTGCGGCGCTCGCCCTGGTCGCTTCCGCGCTGGCCCAATCGCCTTCCGCGACGGCGCGAAAGGCGACGGCTGGCTTGCCGCAGCCATCGCCGGCCGCTCAAGGGAGTGCCTCGCCGGCGCAGGGCCCGACCGCTGATAGCATCCCCGCGACATATACCGGAACCGGGCGCGACCCATTTCGTCGTCCAGCCAGTGATCCCTTTCGGGACAGCGCCAAGACGCGCGAGCCATTTCGCCCGCCGGTGACGGATTTGCCTTACCCTGACTTTCCGACTCGCGAGGCGAAGTGGCGCGAGATTCGGGATCGGCGCTTGGATCAGGGACAGCCGCCGCCGGCTGAGTCGGAGAAATATCTCGTGGAAGAGCTAACGGTTATGGGCATTTACTCAACCGAGCGCGGGCTTGGGGCGCTGCTCAAAGACCGCCGTTCGGGGACGACCATGTTCGTGCGCGAAGGCTCAAAGTTTTGGAATGGCTCGGTCATCAACATTCAGCGATCCCCGCGCTCGTTTGGCGTGGCGGATAGCCAACTTGTCGGGCGGGTTACTTGCTCGGAAATTATCGTCCGAAGCAATGGGCAGCTGGTCACGAAGCAGCGTCTCTTGGACTACATTCCAAAAGCTACGACGGGAGGCGGGACGACGGCGGCGCAGTGATGTCGCCCTGATGGCGCGCCGCGAAGTCGCGCTCGGTAACGTTTAGCCCGCTTTTCGAGCCGACGGCAATCGATCGAATGCTCTGGCTAGGTTTAGACTTTTCTAGATTATAAAGTTGTGGATTCTTCATCGGAGGAGAGCTATGAAATCCCTGCCGAAACGTTCTTGCGCCAGCGCGGCGCTGGTCCTGCTCTGTGGGTTCGGCTTGTGCGGGGCCATGCCGATCCGAAGCTCTGATGCCGCGTCGGAAACGGTGGCGGTCTCAGCGCTTGATGTGCGCTCGGATTCGTCGCGCGTCACGCGAGTGCAACTGCAGAGCACGGCGCGCCTGGATTACAACGTGTCCAAGCCTGAGCCGCGCTTGGTCGCCATCGATCTGTATGGCGCAGATACCTCGGCGCTACAGCCTGAGTATCGCGCCGAGCAGGGACTCGTGGCCTCCATCACGGTCAAGTCCGGGCTGGTCGGTCAGGCCGAGTCGCGGCTTGAGATCGCGCTGCGCGAAGCCTGCGAGGTGCGCGCCTATCTGCGGGACGACGCCAAGGCGCTGGTGATTGAATTCGAGCCGGCGCGGGTGGCGACGGCGTCCGAATTAGGCGAAACGTCGCCTGCCGCCGGCGCGGCGCGGGAAGCTTCAGCCGCTGCGTCAGAGGCGGCCAGACTGCCGGCGGCTTCCAGCCCGGCAGTCGCTGCGCGCGGTCTGAAGGGCGGCCTGAAGGTTAGCGCTCAGCCGCCGGCGCTCCGGTCGGTGACGCTATCCGAAGCGGCCGGCGCGACGGTGGCGGAGCTAGAGTTGACCGCTAAAACAAAATACAACCACTTTCTCCTCCAAAATCCGACGCGGTTGGTTGTGGATCTCTTGGACGCCGCCGCTAGGCTTGACAGGCGAACGCTGCCCGGTGATGACCGGGTGGTGGCCCGGGTTCGCGTGGGCGAGCCGGATGGGCGCGCAACGCGGGTGGTCTTCGACCTCAAGCGGTCGACGCCATACACCGTGACGGAATCTGAAAATGGCTTGGTTGTCCGCTTTGCCGAGTCGTCGGAGACTTCGCTAACCGCTTCGGTTGCGACCAGCGCGTCGCCTCCTGCGCAGGCGAGCGCTTCGCCAGTCGCGGAATCTTTATCGCCCGCGACCAGCGCGTCGGCAAAAGCCGCCCCTGACGCGACAGTCGCTGAATCGCCTGCGCCGAAGCGGTTGGCAAGCGCCCGCCCGGAGCCAGCCGCGCTGGCCGTGCCGCCGGCGCGCAAGGCCGCTTCCGAGCCGCCGACAAAAGAGCCGACAAGGGAGACAAGGGAAAAGCCCTTCAAGAGCCAGGCTATGGCGGATGCGGCGGCAGCGCCGGCGAGCGCGCCGGTCGCGGGGCGCCGTCCGCAAAGCGGGCGCGGCGTGCAGTTTGGGGATCCCTCGTATCAAGGCGACCCAGTAAGCCTAGACATTACGAACGTGGACCTTTCCGACATTCTCCGGTTCATTTCGGATAACTACGACGTGAACTTTGTGCTTGATAAGTCGGTCGGCAAGGTCGCCGTTACGCTCAAGGTCAACCAAGTGCCGTGGACGCAGGTGCTTGAGTCCATCTTTCGAGCGAACCAGCTGACTTATCGGCGCGAAGGGCTTATTGTCCGCGTCGCAACCGTGGCAGCGATTACCGCCGAGGAGCAGAATCGGCGAAATCAGCGCCTTCAGGAAATTTACAGCGCGCCCACGGTGACTGAGTATTTCAAGTTGAAATACGAGCGCGTGGATCAAAACGCCGCTCAGCAGCAGGCAGCCGGCGGGGTGGCGCTGCAAAGCCCAAGCGGGCAACCCCTAGGCGGTCTTTTGGGCGGCGTTGGCTTTGTCTCGATTGTTCAGCAGTCGCTATCGCCGGCTGGGCGCATCTCCATTAATCCGCGGACAAACACGATCATTATCACTGACATCCCCTCTTCGCTAGAGCAAGTGCGCGATGTGATCGCCCGCTTGGATGTGCCAGAGCCGCAAGTCGAGATCGAGGCGCGGATCGTCTTCGCATCGCGCAACTTCTCGCGCGAGCTCGGGGTCCAGCTTTTCGCGGCGGCGCTGACGCGTCAGGGGCGCGCAGCCGCTTTCTCAACCTCAGCCGGAACATTCCTTAACAGGGGCGGTACGGGGGGGACGCAGTCTCTAATCCCTGGCTTGCTTATCGGCCCTCAAGCCGCGCCTGGCATTTCCGGCGGCGGCTCGTCAGTGCTTGGCTTGACGACTGGCCCAATTGGCACTGCTCTTTTGTCTGCCACGCTGACAGCCAATGAGCAAAAGGGCGTTGCGAAGTCGATCGCCGCCCCGCGCGTGACGGTTCTCAACAACGCTCAGGCAACCATCGTTTCCGGCACGCAAATCCCCTTTATCGCCACGGCCGGCGTCGGAGTGGCGCAGACGGTGACGTTCGTCAACGCGAACATCGGCTTGAATATCACGCCGCAAATCACGACCGAGGGTAACGTGCTGCTAACGGTTGCGGTCACGAACGATGCCCCCGGACAAGTCATCAATGGCTTTACCAGCATCAACCGCCGCACCGCGACGACGCAAGTGATCGTCCCCGATGGCGGAACGACCATTATCGGCGGCGTCCTCAACGACACTGAGACAAACAACGTCTTTCGGACGCCGGGCATTTCCAGCCTGCCGCTGCTGGGCGAGCTGTTCAAGCGCCGCGAGCTATCGCGCACGACGGGCGAGCTGCTGTTCTTTATCACGCCCCGGATTGGGCGCGGCGAAAACATCCTCTCCGGCGGCGAGCCGCCGGTCTCCCCGCAACCTGCCTCCAGCGGAGGGCAACCGTGACCTTTCTGGAGCTGCTCGAAGGGATCCTAGCGAGGGTTGAGGGCAGCGTCGGCATTGCCATTATGGGACTTGACGGACTGGCTATCGAGCAGGCGCAAGTCCCTTCCAAAATGGAGCTGGGCGAGCGCGTCGCGCTTATCGCCACTTCGCACGCTACGCTTCTGCGCAACACGATGCGCATGTCATCCGATACTGGCGTAGGCGCTTTGAGCGAGCTAACGCTGATGTCGGATGAATTCTTGCTCGTTGTTCGCCTGATTGGGCGCGAGTACTTTATTATCCTGGCGCTAAGTCCTGGCGGAAACCTAGGGCGCGCGCGCTTCGAGCTGCGCAAGGCGCATTTGCTTCTCGAAAGAGAGTTCGTATAGTCTCCGCGCTGATGTCAGAAAGGCAGCCTTCGCTGAGGCGAAGGCTTTCTTATTTCCGCGCCGGATGCGCGCGCCCAAGCTTATGGTCAGCCGCCTCAAAGGGTTCGCGCAGGGCGCCGCGCGCGCCGATTTCAAGCCGCTCGGCCAGACCGGCTTATGGTGCCATCCGCTGGGCTTTGGCTGCTATCGCATCGAGGAGGACGACCCAGCGCATGAAGCTGCGCTGAGGGACTACCTGGCGCGGGGCGGAAATCTAATTGACACGAGCGCCAACTATACCGATGGCGGCGCTGAACGGGTGGTTGGGCGCGTTCTCCGGGATGTTGACCGCGCTTCGGTTATCGTCGTAACCAAGGGCGGCTACATCCAGGGCGACAACCTGCGTCTGGCGCAGCGTCGAAATTTCCCTGAGGTCGTCAGGTACGCGACTGGCCTCTGGCACTGCATCCACCCGGAATTTCTGGCGACCCAGATCGAGCGAAGTCGCGAGCGCATGGGGCTGACCACGCTGGATGTCTTCTTGCTGCATAACCCGGAATACTTCCTGAACGCCTGCGAAAAGCGCGGCGTCATTGCGGCGGATCACGATGAGTTTTACCGTCGCGTCCGCGAAGCCTTCGCTTTTCTTGAAACGCAGGTTGCCGCCGGGGCGATCCGCTTCTATGGCGTTTCATCCAATAACTTTCCATTGCCGGCGAGCGACCCGACGCATACGAGCATCGCTCGCTGTTTGGCGCAGGCTGAATCGATTGCGCCCGATCACCATTTCAAGGTCGTTCAGTTTCCGCTCAACCTCTTTGAAACCGGAGCCGTTACGGAAGTCAACAACGCCGGGCTGACGCCGCTGGCTTTTTGCGCGGCGCAGGGCATTGGCACGCTTGCCAATCGCCCGCTCAACGCTTTTACGCGGCAGCACATGATTCGGCTGGCCGATTTCGCATCCCAGGGCGGGCCCTCATCGCTGGAGGCGCTGTCCCTTGCCCTGTCGCCGCTCAGCGAGCATGAGGGAGCATTGGCGGCCGACTTTGGCCTTCCGCTAATGGCGGATGGCGGCTTGGCGAAGTGGCTGCTGCAACTGGCGCCGCGACTCTCTTCAGCCCTCGTATGGGAGCAAAACGCCTATCGGCTGGCGATCCTGCCGCTGCGGCAGTGGCTGAGCCAGCTTGCGCCGCCGCCCCGTCGGGAGGGCGCTTTCGAGGCTTGGCGCGACCGCTTTATCGAGTTGGCCAATGAGGCTCTGCAAACGGTCGCCAGCTTTGCCGCCGCGCAGTCGCAGCGGGCGTCTGACGCCGTTCGGCGGCGCTTGGCGGCAGCCGGGTATGCGGATGAGCGGCAAGGCCTGAGCCAGATGGCAATCAATACGCTGCGGAGCTTGCCCGACTTAAGCTGCGCGCTGGTCGGCATGCGTCAGGCGCGCTATGTTGCGGACGCCTTTGGCGCTTTGGCGTATCCGCCGGTGGATGGCGAGTCAATCTTGCGACGAATGGCTGCGGCGCCATAGCGATCGCTATGGGGCTGGAAGCGCCTGCTGGCTAACGCTGTCGCAAGGGCGGCGCTTGACGCGCGACGCCCCTGCAAGCCAAGACTGATTCGCTGCGCAGGCTTTTTACGAGCGAGTCGGGAGCTGGCCAATCCAAGCTTGGTAGATTCTGGACTGAGCGGCGCTCGGCGACGACACGGGGCGCACCTGGAAGTCCGCCCGCGTTTCCTTTTGGAGCGTTACGGACATCTCGCGCAGCTTGCCGCGTCGAAACGCCAATACCTTGACCACTTCGCCGGGCTGCCGCTTTCTCAGCAGCTCCGGCACCGTCGCCGTATTCGCCTGCTCGCCGTCAATCGCCACCAGAATGTCCCCGCGGTCAAGCCCCGCCTCAAAGCCGGCCTCGTTAGGAAACACATTGGCAATCACCGTTTGCTTTTCATCGCCCGCCAGCTCGACGCCCAGCGACGCCTTCGGCTGTTTTGGCGACCGCGACTCGACCAGCTCCAGCCCCGCCGCCGCCAGATATTCGCCGTAGGGCAGCTCCGCCGTGCCGTCCACATACTGCGCGAAGAACTCCGCGTAGCTCGCTCCGGCGACCGCCTCGACGGCAAGCTGCATGCCGTTTTCAGGATAGCCCTGGCCGCGCTCGGCATAGGTCGCGTAAAGCCATCGCATCGCGTCATCGAGCGATTTCGCGCCGTCGGTCCGTCGCCGGATGTCCATATCGAGCATCAGCGCCACCAGCGCTCCCTTCGTATAGAAATCCACGCGGACATTGCTGTCGTCCGGCGTCAGCCACGCGTCAAAGCTGGCCGCCGTGACCGGCGTGACGAGTCGCCCCGGCGTTCGCTGTTGCGCGGCGATAGTCGTCGCCAGCGCGCGCAGGTAATCCTCAACCGAGATGACGCCCGCCCGCCGACAAAGCAAATCGTCGTAGTAACTTGTCACGCCCTCGGCAACCCACAGATTGCGCGTGTAGACTTCCTGGCTGTAGTCAAACGGTCCTAAGACCTGCGGGCGAATGCGCTTGACATTCCACGCATGGAAAAACTCATGCGCGGTAAGCGAATAGAACCGCTGCGGGCGCTCCTCGAAAACATTCGACGGGAAGGTAATGCTGGTGGAGTTCAAATGCTCGACGCCATGGAAGCGCCCGCCCGGAATCGAGTGGTAAAGAAACCAGTAGTCGCTAAACGGAGCTTTGCCGCCAAACATTGTCACCGTCTCGGCCACAATGCGCCGGGTCTGCTCCGCCACTTCGGACAGCGGCACGCTGACTGGGCCCTGAAAAGCGAGGTGATAGGTCGTCCCGGCGTGCTCGACCCGCGCGATGTCCAGCGTTGGGCTGGCGATGCCGGGCGCGTCGGCTAGCGTGTCATAGTCGGGCGCTTCATACAGGAACGGCGATCCGACTTTTTTGAGCGGATAGGCGCACTTCCAATCCGAGGGAAGCGCCAGCGAAAGCCGCGCCGGAAGCGCTTTTTGGCCGACGACGTACATCAGCAGGTTCGTCCCGTTCCAATACAGCTCCTCGTCGTTCCAGAGCGTCGAGCCGGCGTCGAGCGCGTTGGCATAGTAAGCGTAAGACGCCCGGACTTCCTTCGCCGCGCCGCGCTCAACCCGCCAGGTGGACTTGTCCGTTTTTTCCCAGCGCAGCGGCTGTCCGGCTTGGTCGGACGCCGTAAAGTCGCGGACGTTGCGGGCATAGTTCTGAATCTGGTAGCGCCCCGGCCGCCAAGCTGGAAGCGCGAAGTCAATCCGCTTGACCGGCTCCGGCGGCGCGTAGCGGATCGTGACGGTGATGAGGTGCGAGTTTGGCGCTTGCGGCGCCAGGGCGTATTCAATCATCGGCTTGGGCGTTTGAGCGTGACCGCCGAGCGAAAGGGCGAGCAGTCCGAGCCAGAGCAGACCGAGTCGGGCGAGCAAGGGGCGTCGTCTGGCCGGGCGAGGGAAGGGCGAGGTTGGCATCGCGTGAAAACCGCTGGGAAGAATTGGGAAGAATTTGGAAGACCATCGTGATGGCGAGTAATCTAGCGAAACGCCGTCCCTTCGGACAGCGAGACTGCCAGAGGAGACCATCGAGCCGCAGCGACTAGCGCCGCTCGGAAGAGTGACCATGAATGAAACGCCAAACGCTGTTCTTTATGAAGTGAGCGACGGCATCGCCACCGCCACGCTCAACCGCCCCGACAAGCGCAACGCGCTTGATGCCAGCCTATTGCAGGGCCTGCGCGCCGCCATCCAGGCGGCGGCCCAAGACGCCGCCGCGCGCGTCATCGTCATCGCCGGCGCGGGCAAGGACTTCTGCGCTGGGGCTGACTTGGCGGCGCTCGAAGCCATGGCTGAGCAGGATGTCATGCATCACCTGTCTGACGCCGAAACGCTGGTTCATTTGTTCGCGGCTATGCGCCACTGCCCCAAGCCAATTGTCGCGCGCGTGCGCGGGCGGGCTCTCGCCGGGGGCTGTGGATTGGCTTCAGCCTGCGATCTGATTGTGGCGGAAGCTTCGGCGCAGTTTGGCTATCCAGAAGTCAACATCGGCTTCGTGCCAGCGATGGTCATGGCGATTCTGCGGCGCAACCTTGGCGAGAAACGGGCGCTTGAATGGGTGTTGACCGGTGAAATTATTTCCGCGCCGCGCGCCCGCGACTGGGGCCTGGTCAACCAAGTTCTGCCGGAAGAAGCCTTCGAGGCGGAGTTCGCCTCGTATGTGGCAAGGCTGGCGGCGCGCAGCGACTCCGCGATGCATTTGACGAAGCGGCTGCTCTACCACATGGACGGCCTAAGCTTTGAGGCGGCGCTACGGAGCGGCGCGGACATCAACGTCATCGCTCGGCATACGGCTGATTGTCGCGCTGGCGTCGCCAAGTTTCTCAAAAAAGCCTGAGCGCCACCGGCATGAATGAACGCTATTCTCGTCAGGAGCTATTCGCCGGCATTGGCCCTGAAGGACAAGCGCGGCTGGCGCGCGCGCGCGCGCTGATTGTCGGCTGCGGGGCGCTGGGGTGCGCGCTAGCGGATACGCTCGTCCGAGCTGGGGTCGGGACGGTGCGCATCGCGGATCGGGACTTCGTCGAGTGGTCGAACCTGAACCGCCAAGTCCTGTTCGATGAAGCCGACGCCCGCGAGCGCCGCCCCAAGGCCCGCGCCGCCGCGGCGCGCCTGCGCGCCATCAATAGCGCCGTCCGCGTTGAGGGCCTTATTACGGATGTCTCGCCGGATACGGTCGAGCCGCTCGTGACGGCGGCCGATGTCGTCCTTGACGCCACGGACAATTTCGAGACGCGCTACTTGCTCAATGACGCCTGCGTCAAGCATGGGAAGCCTTGGATTTACGGCGCCGCGGTCGGCAGTCACGGCGCGACCATGACCATTCTGCCGAACGAGACGCCTTGCCTGCGGTGCGTTTTTGAAGAGCCGCCCGATGCGGCCGGCGCGCCGACGTGCGAGACGGCCGGCGTGATTTTGCCCATCATCTTGACGGTCGCGGCGGCGCAGGCGGTTGAAGCGATCAAGCTGCTTGCGGGGCAGTCGGCGCTGTGTCGCCGCAGCCTGTGGCAAATGGATGTCTGGACGGGGAAGCAGGCGACGCTGGCCCTGCCGGCTGAGCGTCGCCGCTCGGATTGCCCCTGTTGTCAGCTGCGGAGGTTTGAATTTCTCGCGGCCGAACGCGCCTCGCTCGCCGTCGTTTTGTGCGGACGCCAAGCCGTGCAGGTTCGGCCGGCGCAGGCGGGCGAGACCGCGCTGGATTTTGCGCGCCTGGCTGAGCGCCTGGCGCGCGCGGGGGCAGGAACGGCCCGCTACAACGCTGACATTCTCATCCTCGCCGCCGACGGGCTGGAGGCCACGCTGTTCCGGGACGGCCGCGCCATCATTAAGGGCACGTCCAGCCTAGCCGAGGCGCGCGCGTTTTACGCGAAGCGCTTCGGGATGTAGCTATCGCCTGGCGCGCGCCATGACAAACTCCGTTAGCGTGCCCACGCCGAAGCCGGTCGGGCCCTTGGGCATATGGGGCTTGTTTTCAGCGTTCCAGGCGACGTTGGCGATGTCGAGGTGCGCCCAGGGAACGTCGCCGGCAAATTCGCGCAGGAACCAGGCTGCCGTAATGCTGCCGCCGTGCTTGCCGCCGACGTTCTTGATATCCGCGATGTCGCTCTTGATCAGCTCGCGGTACTCACGGTCCAGCGGCATCGGCCAAATGCGCTCGTCGGCGGCGCGGGCCGCGGCCTGCAGGTCTTCAGCCAAGTCTGAATGATGGCTGAAGAGCCCCGCGTAGCGCAGCCCCAGCGCAATCGCGATCGCGCCGGTCAGCGTGGCCAAATCAACCAAGCAGGTCGCGCCCAGCCGCCGGGCGTAGGCGATGGCGTCGCAGAGGATGAGCCGCCCTTCGGCATCGGTATTGATGATCTCGATGGTCTTGCCGAGCATTGAGCGAACGACGTCGCCGGGGCGGGTCGCCTTGCCGGAGGGCATGTTCTCGCAACTGGGCACGATGCCGATGACATTGACGCCTGGCTTGAGCTGAGCGATGGCGCGCATCGCGCCCAAGACCGCCGCGCCGCCGGCCATGTCGTATTTCATCTTTTCCATGTTCTCGGCCGGCTTGAGCGAGATGCCGCCGGTGTCAAAGGTAATGCCCTTGCCAATCAAGGCGATGGTCTCGCCGCCGCCGCCGGCCGCCGCGTAGCGCGTCGTGATCAGGCGCGGCTCCTCGGTCGAGCCGCGCGCCACCGCCAGCAGGGCTTCCATCCCCAAGTCGCGCATTTTGTCCTCATTGAGGATTTCAGTCTGAAGCCCGACCTCATTCGCCATTTCCTGCGCGTGGTGGGCAAGGTCGGTCGGCGTCAGCCGGTTGCCCGGCTCGTTGACTAGAAACCGAGCGAAGTTGATTGACTCCCCGATGACGCTTCCGCGCCGAATCGCCTCGTCGAGCCGCGGATGGTCGGCGGTCGGCGTCAGGAACGTAAGCGCCTCGATGCGAATGGGCCGCGCGTCTTCCGAGCGGTAGCTGTCCGGGGCAAAGCTCGCCAGATGCGCGCCAATGACGGCCGCCTGGGCGAAGTCTGTCGGCGCAAGCGACCCGTAGCGCGGGACAATCCCAAATCGGCGCGCGCCGCTCGGGCCAACGCTGCGAATCGCCGCCGCGACGGCTTCGCGGATCGTCTGGGCGGTTAGCTTTTCGGCGGCGCCCACGCCGGCAAGGATCACTCGCTCGACGCCCGCGCCGACTGGAAGGCGCAAGGGAATGAGTTGTCCTGATTTGCCGCTCATTTCAGGCGAGCCCAGAATCGCCCGAATCCGGTCATCGGCCGCCGGGGCCAGACCATCAAGCGCCTGCGGCGCGGACGCATCGTCGGTAAACACCGGGATGATCAATGTGTCAACCGTTGTATGGTTCAGCGGCCGACAATCGCAAATGAATGCCATGACGCGAGTCGCTCCAGGTCTCCAGATAAAGGGTAAGGCGCGGCGAGCGCCTTTTGATTTCGCAGGGCCGTCTATGCCATGATTATTGCGTTGTAGCGATAATCCCTGGCGCGGTTCAAGTCGTCGCCTCCTCAGTTCCGCTCGCTTAGCCAAGCCGGCAGTTTTTCAATGTACGTCCAACCAAGCAATAAAAATGCCGCATCCACCAGGTTCCGGCGTCCGCTGCTGGATTGGTACTTGATCTCGCGGCGGACGTTCTATCAAGCGATAGCCGGGTTGTTACTGTTGGTTGGCGCCATTGTCGGCTTGTATCTTTGGAAGCGCCATCAAGACGCCATCGCCGGCGAGTTTGAGGCCCAATCGGCGCGCTTGGTGCAAGTGCTGGGCAACGTTTCCATCAAGCGCGCCCGCACGAACCAAGTTGAGCAAGCCACGCCCAACGCCCTGCTGGAGCCAGGCGATGTCATTTACACGGCTTCGGACGGAGCGGCGGTGATTCAATATGTTGACCGCAGCGTTCTCAAGATGAAGTCGGACTCGACCATTATCATTCAAGAGAACGCCATCAACGCCAAGACCGATCAGCAAGTTGTGCGCAACCGCATTGAGGGCGGCACGGTTAACATCAGCACCGGGACAATCAGGACGTCTAGCGATGTCAATGAGCTGGACTCAAAGAGCGTCAAGTTTAGCGTGACGCAGAATACGAGCGCCGAAGTCGCCGTCGCCGGCGAGCGGGTGCGCGTCAACGTCGAGCGCGGCGAAGTGCGTAGCGCCACCGATCGCGGCATTACCGAAAGCATCCGCGCTAATACCAGCGTTGAGTATGAGCAGAGCCAGAAGCTAGGACAGTATGCCCTGCTGTCGCCGCCGCGTTTGGCGTTGCCCGAAAATGCCCGGATTGTTCCGCTTGAGTATGGCAAGCCGCTGCCGGTGGCGTTTTCCTGGGGCAGCGTGTCGGAAGCCGCCCGGTATCAGTTGCAAGTCGCCGACTCGCAGTATTTCCTGGATCGGGCGCTGGTTTTTGAGAAAGAGACGGATGGCGGCAGCTTCACCTGGACAGTCAACTCTCAGAGCGGGACCTACTGGTGGCGGGTGCGGGCGTTATCCCGCGATGGGCGACCCGGCGTTTGGAGCGAGGAATTTCGCCTGACGTTCGTTCCCCGGCAGCCAGGCGTCAGCGATACCCCCATCTATATTGGGAAAGTCAAGGTTTCCAGAGTGGCGTCTGGGATTTACAATGTCTCAGGCGAAACGGAGCCGGGGGCGGAGATTCGCATCAACGGTCGCGCCGTTCCGGTGGATGGCGACGGCCGGTTCTCCTTGGTGCTGCCTGGGCAAACCTTCCGCATCGCGGCTTCCGATGCGCGCGGGCGGCGCGGCGAGAAAATCGCCTCTAACTAAAAGCCTCTAACTAAAACTAAAAAGAGCTTGGCAGCCCGCTCCATCGCCGTCGGCCAACGCTGGCGGCTTGCCGCCCTTGGCGAAGGGCCCCCGCGCGACGGATGGGCGCTGCTTGCCGCGGCGGAAAAAATCTCCGCCTGCGGCGCGGCGTTTCTTGACAATGCACCAAAAGTGAACAAGGTTTCAGCGGCAGCATTCCGGCGATTTTGAGCGTCAGCGACGCGCTTCGCCGGCTGCTTTTTGGCGGCAAAGCGCTCGCCCTCGAACTTGATTTGTCGGAACTCATGCCTTCTGATCTTCAATGAAACTCCGCTCCATTTTTAACTACTTCTCCAACGATCTGGCGATTGACCTGGGCACCGCCAACACCTTGGTATACGCCAAGGGGCGCGGCGTTGTCGTCAGCGAGCCATCCATCGTCGCTATCAACAAAATCACGCACCAAGTCGAGGCTGTCGGCAAGGAAGCCAAGGAAATGATTGGGCGCACGCCCGGCAACATCGTGGCAATTCGCCCGATGAAAGATGGCGTCATCGCGGACTTTGAGGTGACTGAAAAAATGCTTCAGCATTTCATCCGGCGGGCGCACAACGGCAAGTCGTGGGTTTCGCCGCGGGTCGTCATTGGCGTGCCGGGCGAGATTACGCAGGTTGAGCTGCGCGCGGTCGAGGATGCGGCTTACCGCGCGCGCGCCGCCGAGGTCTATCTCGTCGAGGAGGCCATGGCCGCCGCCATCGGCGCGGGGCTGCCGATCACGGAACCCTACGGCAACATGATCGTGGACATTGGCGGCGGGACCACCGATATCGCTGTCATTTCGCTTTCCGGCATCGTGTATTCGCGCGCCGTTCGGGTGGCGGGCAACGAGCTGGACGAGTCCATTTCGCAGTTCATCAAGCGCAAATACAACTTGTTGATTGGCGAGCGCACGGCCGAGCAAGTCAAGATCGAGCTGGGGTCGGCCCATCGTCTCGAAGAGCGGCTCACGATGGAAATCCGCGGGCGCGACTTGATCGAGGGCATTCCTAAGACCATCACCATCTCGGACGAGGAAGTCCGCGAGGCCATGGCCGAGCCGATCGCCACGATTGTCAACGCGGTGCGCGTCGCGCTGGAGCGAACCCCGCCCGAGCTTTCGGCGGATATTGCCGACCGCGGCATTGTGCTGACCGGCGGCGGCGCTTTGCTCAAGGGGCTCGGCAAGCTGTTGATGAAGGAGACGCGCGTGCCGGTCACGCTGGCGGAGAACCCCCTGTCATCGGTGGTGCTTGGTACCGGCAAGATGCTGGGCGATTTCGAGTTGCTCAAGCGCGTGAGCTTGGGCGGCGCTTACGCCAAGCATATCATCGCCAACTGAGGGAGAGGGAGCGATGTCGGGTTTGCCTCCGCCCTTGCAGAAGCTCGATCCGGCGCGGCGGGTCGTCCTGCTGGTCGCGGGGCTGCTGCTGGCGCAGTTTCTGCTCATGTCGCTGCATGCCAGGGCGCGCAGCCTAGGACAGAGTCTGCCGCGGACGATCGTTCTGACTGCGCTTCAGCCCCTGCAAAAAGCCGCCGACGCGGCGGTGACATCGCTCGTCGCCGTCTGGTCCGGGTATGTGGACCTGCGCGGCGTCTATGTCGCCAACCAGCGCCTGCGCGAGGAAAACGACCGCCTGCGGCTGGCGCTGGTCGAGCGAGAGCGCGAGGCGCTGGACGGCCGACGCCTGCGCGAATTGCTGGCCCTCAAGCAAGCCGCTCCGTCCCCGACGGTTGTCGCCAATGTCATCGCAGGCGACGGCACGCCTTGGTTTCGTCAGGTAACGCTTGACAAAGGCGCCCTGGACGGCGTGCTCGTCAACGCGCCAGTCGTCACGCCGCAGGGCGTGGTCGGGCGGGTGGTTGCCGTCGGGCCGACGGCGGCGATTGTCCAGACCATCGCCGACGGGCAGGCCGGACTGGGGGCGACGCTGGCCGTGTCGCGGGTCAATGGCGAGCTGCGGGGGCAAAACCAGCCCCTCTGTCGCCTGGACAATATTTCGGGGTTGACCGAGGTCAGCGAGGGCGAGATGGCGCTGACCAGCGGTCTGGACGGGGTTTATCCCAAGGGCTTGATTATTGGCGTTGTCGAGGCGGTTGAGCGCGGCTCCGGCGCTGGATTGCACCGGATTCTAGTTCGCCCAAGCGCGCCGCTGGAGCGCCTGGAGGAAGTCGCCATCCTCCCCCCTACCGTTCGGGTGGCGGTGTCTGACGCGCCGCGCGCGTCATCCCCGGCGAAGCCCCCTTCCAAATAGAGAGGCGAGTCAATACGCTTACCCGCTATGCTTTCTCCGTACGCCATGCGCCAGTCATTGCCCCAGCGCCGCCTGAGCGCCAAGCTTGTGTCGCTCGACCTTGGGGCGACGGCGCGCATGACCATCGCTTTGTTCGCGGTGACGGCGCTTCAGACCATCCTCGTCCGCCTTCCGCGCGTCGGCTTCCTGTTTGAGTATGTGGACTTCGTGCTGATTCTGACGGTCTTCGTGGGCGTCCAGCCGCGCGCGCTCCGGGCGGCCCTGGTTGGCATGGCTGGGGGGCTGCTACAGGACTTGATTTTGGGGATTCTGTATGGCGCGAACGGCTTCGTGAAAATGCTGATTGGCTACACGCTGGCGGCGGCCAGCGTCAAGTTCTCGCTGGACAGCAAGGTCACGCGCCTGCTGGTGCTGCCGCTGGCGTCCGTGACGAATACTGGGCTGTTCGCTTTCTTTTTGTATTTCTTCTTGATGTTGCCGCCGGGCGCTACCTTCCGCGATGTCGTTCGCATCGGCATGGTCTCCCTGCTCGGCAACGGGGTGGCTGGGCTGCTGTTGTTCCCCGTGGCTGATCGCTGGCTGGGCAAGTGGGTCGCCGTCCGCAGTAATGATGATCCGATCGCGCCCCGCGCCTTTTAGGCCCTTTAGGCCTTGGCTCGCGCCGAGCTCGCTTCTGTCATGACGCCGCGCTTTTCGTCTCCCGGTCCGCCATCGTCTTTCAACCCGCGTCTGCGCCTGCTCGCGCTTCAGGTCGGCGTATCGTTGGCCTTTGCCGTCCTGGCCCTGCGCTTGTGGAGCATGCAGGTTGTTCATCATGAAAACTATGTCAAGCAAGCTGAAAACAACCGCGAGCGCAAAATTCCAATTGTCGCGCCGCGCGGCAATATTCTTGACCGTTACGGGGGTGTGCTGGTGGATAGCCGTCCGACCTTCAGCTTGATGATCAATCGGGAAGACATCCAGAACGAGGCTGAGACGCTGCGCATCTTGACGGAGGAGTTCGGCGTTTCGCCGGAGTTCGCCCGCCAGCAGCTTCGGTCGCCGGCGGCCAAGCTGCGCCCGGTTGAGGTCAAGTCCAACATTAGCGACGCCGACCGGGCCAAGGTCGCCGTGCTGGACTATGAGCACCCGGAGTTTTTGGTCGAGCTGCGCCCGCAGCGGAAATATCCCCATGGCGAGCTGGCCTGTCACATCCTGGGCTATGTAACGGAGGTCAGCGAAGCGCAACTCAAGCGGCCGGAGTTTGAGTACTGTCGTCCGGGCGACAAGGTCGGGCAAGCCGGTCTGGAGCGCTATTACAATCGCATCCTCATGGGGCGCGACGGCTACCGGCGGGTTATCGTGGATAGCCGCGGGCGCTTCGTGCGCGAAATTGAGACCGTCCCGCCCGTGCCGGGCCAGGATATTGTCACGACGCTGGATTTAGACCTCCAGCGCGTGGCTGAAGCGCGGCTCAAGGCGCTAAAGCTGGACGGCACGATCGCGGTCATGGATCCGCGTAATGGCGAGATGCTGGCCTTGGCCTCGATGCCTGGCTACGACCCGAATCTCTTTGCGGCGGGCATTTCGCGCGCCGACTACGCGCGCTACGTCAACGACAAGCACAAGCCGTTGCGCAACCGGGCGATTCAGGACATTTATCCGCCTGGCTCGACGTGGAAGATCATCATGGCGGTAGCCGCCATGCGCGCCGGCGTCCTCAAGCCGACAGATCGCTTTCTGTGCGGCGGCGGCATCAACGTTGGCGGTCGGCACGTTCGCTGTATGGGGAGTCACGGGACGCCGCTGCTGCCTTACGCCATTACCAAGTCGTGCGACGGGTGGTTTTATCGGCTAGGCATCAAGCTCGGATTGGATAACCTGCGAACCTATGCCTCGGAGGTCGGGGCCGGGGAATACACCGGCATTGACTTGCCGAATGAATTCAAGGGGTACATTCCAAGCCTGGAACTCAAGGCCGCCACAGTGCGACGGACGATGCCGAACGCGACGCCTGCCCAGTATCGCTGGACGGAGGCCGACTCGGTCTATGCTTCCATCGGGCAGGCGATGGTGCGCCCGACGCCGCTGCAAATGCTGCGGGCGGTAGCCGGCGTCGCCATGCGCGGCGAGTTTCAAACGCCTCATTTTCTGCTTGAAGCGCGTCCGACTCAGGACAGCCCGCGCGTGACGTTCGAGAATCGCGTGACGCGTGTCGAGCTTCCTGACGAGTCCTGGGAGGCTATCATTGAAGGCATGTGGGGCGCGGTCAATGCCGGCGGCACGGCTTCGAGTTCGGCCATCCGCGACCCGGAGACCGGCTTTGAGATGTGCGGCAAGACCGGGACGGCACAGGTGGTGAGCAAGCTCAAGGCCTCGAAGCTTGAAGAGCGCGACCACTCTTGGTTTGTGGGGTTTGGGCCGCGGCAGCGCCCCGAAATTGCGGCTATCTCGCTGGTCGAGCATGGCGGCTTTGGCGCCAAGGCATCCGCGCCCAACGTGCGCGCCGTGTTTGAGGCTTGGCTCAGAAAGAAAAAAGGCCTTCCAGTTGTCGCGGAAGCGCCGCGACCGGCGGGCGAGACGCGGCGGCAGACAGCGGGTAATTGATTTTCCGACCAAAGGTCGCGCGGCTTTGTCAAGGAAACCGATATGCAGGAGCGTCCCTGGCGCGATTTTGACTGGACTCTTCTGGTGGCGCTGACGCTGTTGTGCGTGGCGAGCATCGTGGCGCTTTACAGCACCAACGCCGCGCCCGGCGGCGCGACGGAGTGGCACCAGAAGTTTTGGTTCAAGCAGTTGGCGTGGTGCGGCATTGGCTACATCGCTTTTTTTTGGGTGGCGCGCCTCAGCTTTCAGCGCGTGTTTGACGCCGCTCCGTATGTGTACGCCGCGACCATTCTGCTCCTCATCGCCGTGCTTTTCATCGGCGTCAAGATCAACGGCCAGCGGTGTTGGATTCGACTTGGCCCGTTGGGGACGCTCCAGCCCTCGGAGTTTGCCAAGCTGGGCACCATCCTGCTAGCCGCGCGGATTTTGCGTCCTATCGGCGCGGAAGGCGTCACTTGGCGGCAACTGGCGCTTGTGGCGGCAGCGGTCCTGCTGCCGGTTGCGCTTATTCTGCAGCAGCCCGACGCTGGCACGGCGCTCACCTTTTTCCCGCCGATGGCCACGATGATTTTTCTAAGCGGAATCTCCCTGCGCTGGGTGACGGTCTCGGCGGTCGCCGGGCTCGTGTTGGGTCCGGTCCTTTTCGCGTTTGTCTTGGAGCCGCGCTTGAAGCAATACCAGCGCGACCGGATCAACGTGACTTGGAACGCTATTTTTTACCCGGAGCGTCTTCAGGATCGCCAGACGCGGGAAGGGTTTGGCTATCAAACCTTGCAGTCTATGATCGCCGTCGGATCGGGCGGGATCGTGGGCAAGGGCTTTCGGGGCGGCACGCAGAGCCAGGGCGGCTTCGTCCCGGAGCACCACTCGGACTTCATCGCTTCGGTTGTGGCGGAGGAGTTTGGTCTCGTCGGGTCTCTTGGCGTCCTTGCGCTGCTTCTTTTCATCATATTACACTCTGCAAACGTTGCGGGACGCTCGCGGGAACGGTTTTCAATGCTGGTTCTCGCCGGTTACATGGCGCTGCTAGCGTTTCATGTCATCATTAACTTCGGCATGGTGATTGGTCTGGTTCCAATCATGGGCATACCGTTGCCGCTGTTAAGCGCTGGCGGCTCGTCATTGTTGATGACGTTCGCGAGCTTGGGCTTAGTGGCGAACGCGCACGGAAAACGCTTCTCAAATTGAAATGCGATCCCCCGGATTAAGTGACTGGATACAAAAGCTTTGGCTTCGATAATTTGGGACTCGGCTCGAATCCCCCTCCAAGGTCCGCCATTACGAGACATAACAAGCTGAAACTGGCGACTTTCGGCGGCGCTCCCAAGGATGATGGCCGGCTTGATATTGGGCGCGATGGGTCGCGCGGCGGCGCTGCCGGCCAGTCCTCGTCGCTATCCGCAACCTGGCTATGGTTATCCGGCTTGCGCCGTCCCTGTGGCGGACGCTAGCTGGTCGCGCTTTCGCCGCTGCCGCGCGCTTGTCGCGACGTGGCCGCGCCGGATGACTGCGTTTGGAAACAAATTCTGAGGAATAACGCCAAGTTATGAATAAGGAAATGATCATTAGCGTCAACGCCTACGAAAAGCGCGTTGCAATTCTGGAAGACGGCGTCGTCGTCGAATTTTATGTTGAGCGGGCTGATGACTCAAAGGCTGTGGTCGGCAATATCTACAAGGGAAAAGTTCGCAAGGTGCTGCCGGGCATGCAGTCAGCTTTTGTCGATATCGGATTGGAGCGGGACGCTTTTCTCTACGTGGGCGATTTCTTTGAGGAAACCGAGGAGGATCTCGACACCGCTGAAAGCGCGATTCGTCCGCGCCCGGAGCGGGTCGAGCGAGCGGAGCGCCCAAGCGAGCCGCCGCGGCGCGAGGCCGAGGGGCGGCGCGGCGGGCGCGAGCGCCGCTATGAGCCGCCGGTTGAGCGTCCGGCTATGGCAGAGCCGCGAACCGAAGCGACGCTTGAGCCGGAAGCGGCGACGGCGCGCTCGTCCGCGCTTGATCCCGCTGACCCCATCGAATCGTCCGTCGAGGCTGAGTCAGCGGAAGCTGGGCTAGCCACGCCCTTGCTGCGCTCGATCCTTGCGTCATCCGGCGGGGAGCCACAGTTTGAGCGGGTCAGCGATGATCTGGAAAGCGCCACGACGGGTTACGACGCGCCGCCGGCTGATGGACTGACATCAGCCGACGACAGCCTTGAACTCGATTTGGCGTCTCCGATGAATCCCGTTGAGCCGGAAGCCGCGCCGGATTCGGCGCGCGAGCGCCGGCGCGGCCGGCGAAAGGAGGTCATCGGCGAGGAGAAGAAGAGGCCTTTGCGGCGACGAAGCAAGAAGGTGGAAGAGGAAGTCGCCGCGCTGGCCGCCGGGGACGCTCCGCTTGCCGATACGCCGCCGGTTGTCGAGGCTTGCTTTGAGCGCGTGATGGATGAAGATTACGGCGCGGAAGCCGGCGACTTCCTCAAGGATGCGCTCATCCAACAAAAGATCATTGCCCAAACGCGCATTGACGAGATTGAGACCAAGCCCGACGCGCTAGCGGACGCGCCGGCGGCGGATATTGCGGCGGATATTGATGACCAGCCCCTCGCTGAGCCGTTGACGCTTGGCTACGAGCGAATTGGCGATGAGCCGGCCGATATGGCCGAGGCTTTGGCCGAGCCTTCGGCTGACCCTGTGGCGTTACAAGCGGCGGAGGGCGAAGCCGGGGCTGAAGCGGATGCGGCCGCCGCCACGCCGACATCCGCATCCGAAGCCGCCGCGCCGCTGGAAGCGGCGGCCGCGGAAGATGCGCCAGGCGAAGACGTTCCGTCCGCGGCTGCCCAGCTTCAGGTGCGCTCGCCGCAGTCGGAATTTCCGCCGCGCCGCAGCCGCCGCGGGCGACGGCGGAGCGGGCGCGGGGCCGGCGCCGCGGGAGACGAGGCCGCCGACACGGAAGACCGGAGCGATAGCCCTGACGATGACGCCCTGGAAGAAGCCGTTGTCGGAGCTGAAATGCCGCTGAGGGCGGAGCTTGCAGGCTCGGCTGAAAATGGCAGCGCCAAGAGCGTTGCCGAGGAGTCGCCGACGGTTATTCGCGAGATTCCCGTCAGCGCCGCCGAGTCGCTCGCGTTTGAGGAGCCGCCGGCGCCGAGCGCCGAGGCGCGGCCGGCGCGCGAGCCGCGCCTGGCCCCGCGCCCGGCGCGCGATGACCGCCGCGACGAGCCGCGCAAGGATGAGCGCAAGGATGAGCGGCGCGACCTCGATGCGCCGCGCCGTCCGACCGCGATCAGCGAGCTGCTGCGCGAGGGACAGGAAATCATCGTTCAGATCGCCAAGGAGCCGATTGGTCTCAAGGGCGCGCGAATTACATCCTATGTCTCGTTGCCAGGGCGGTATTTAGTGTATCTCCCTACCATCAGCCATATCGGCGTGTCGCGCAAAATTTCAACTGAGCAGGAGCGGTTGCGCCTCAAGCGCACGATGACCATGCTGCGGGAGCGGGAAGGCATCACGGGCGGGTTTATTGTCCGCACGGCTTGCGAGGGGCGCTCGGAGCAGGACCTGTGCGACGACATGCTCTATCTGGCCCGGACTTGGCGCGACATCCGCCGCCGCTCCGAGCAAGCGCGCTCGGGGACGGCGCTTTGCCGCGAGCTTGACTTGGTGCAGCGTCTGCTGCGCGATCACATGTCGAGCGATTTTTCCGTCATTCGCGTGGATGATCCAGGCGAGTACGCCAACATCGTGGACTTCATCAATCGCTTCCAGCCCAAGCTGGTTGATCGCGTGCGGCTCTACACGCGCCATCGCCCGATTTTCGAGGAATACAACATCCAGCCGGAAATCGAAGCCGCCCTCAAGCCGCGGGTGTGGCTCAAGTCGGGCGGCTTTATCGTTATCAATCAAACGGAGGCGCTGGTCGCCATCGACGTGAACACCGGCAAGTTCGTCGGGAAATCCAACCGCCTGGAAGACACGATTACCCGCACGAACTTAGAGGCGGCGGCGGAAATCGTGCGGCAGATTCGGCTGCGCGACTTGGGGGGCATCATCGTTTTGGACTTCATTGACATGGAAGATCGCCGCAATCGCCAAAAGGTCATGCAGGTTCTGGAGCAGGCGATGAAGTCTGATCGCTCGCCGTCAAAGATCACCGCGTTCAACGACTTCGGCTTGGTCGCCATTACACGCAAGCGGGTGCGCCAGAGCTTGGAGCGCATTTTGAGCGAGCCTTGTCACTACTGCGGCGGCAGCGGCATGATTAAGTCCGCGCAAACGATGTGCTACGAGATTTTGTCGGACGCCAAGCACCTGGCTAAAGAGAAGGCCGCGGCGGGGCAAGTCATCAGCGAAGTCACCTTGCGCGTTAGCCCGCAGGTCGCCGAGGCGCTGCGCGGGACGGAGCTGCGCGCGCTACGGGAGATGGAGTTTAACTTCGGCGCGCCTGTCACCCTGCACACCGATCCCCTCATCCATCAGGAGCGTTTTGACTTTGCCTTTCTGTAACGAGGGCGCGCCGGGGCGTTTCGCTTCGGCGCGGCTCGCCCGCGGAGACAAGGAGGGAGCTAAGCGATGACCCCGCAGCCGGTTACGACCTTTATCAAGCATCATTTTCGTCACTTCAACGCCGCCGCCTTGGTCGAGGCCGC
>NKPT01000025.1 GCA_002254845.1 Chloracidobacterium sp. CP2_5A
CATTCCAGCTTTGCTAGCGCGCATTCCAGCTTTGCTAGCGCGCATTCCAGCTTTGCTAGCGCGCATTCCAGCTTTGCTAGCGCGCATTCCAAAAGCTGTTGACGGCGCGCGCAGCGGCGGGCTTACTTCTGCGCAAGCCAGCAAGCCTCCCCGCTCGGCAGGAAAAGATTGGTCCGGGAGCCTATGGCTGTATGACCAGCAGCGCGTCCGCAGCAGAGCTAACGCCTGACGCAACGCCGCCATCGCCAAGCCAACCGCTGCGCTGGCTTCACAGCGCGCCGACTGACCTTATTGTCGGGTGTGGTCTGTGGTCGCTGCCGCTCCTGCTTCTGACTTATTTCGTCGAGCCGCGCTTCGCCGGGCATTTCGCGGTCGCCTTCTACGCCATCGCGCTCACCTGTAATTACCCGCACTACGCGGCGACATGGCATCGCGCCTGCGCGCGCCCGGCGGATCGAGTCCGCTACGGGCGCGTCTTGGCTTGGTCATCAGCGCTAACCCTGGCCGCCTTGCTCCTGGTTCACACTCACCCGCCGCTGCTGGTCTGGGCCTTCACGCTCTATGCGTTCTGGAGCCCGTGGCACTACACGGGGCAAAACTACGGCCTGGCGCTGATGTTCGCTCGGCGCAACCGCGTGACAGCGCTTGATGCGGCAACCGCGCGCTGGCTTTGGCGAGCCTTCGCCCTGCCCTACGCCATGCTGCTGACGGCTTTCAACAGCGGCGCGTCAGCCGACCCGCTGCTGCTTTCCGCCGGGCTCCCGCCCGCAGGCGCCAAGGCCTTGATCGTCATCTTCGGCTTGTCTTTTCTGGCAATAACTTTCATTATCGGACGAAAATTAATCAGCCATCACGGTTGGCGCGCCGCCGGCCCCGCGCTGGCGCTGCTGGCGACGCAGGCGCTGTGGTTTATTCCGGCGTCCGTCATCGTCCTGGCTGGCGAGGCGGTTCTTCAGGCGCGCTATAGCTCTGGCATGCTGGCCCTTCTGCACTCGGCGCAGTACTTGTGGGTGACATCCTACTACGCTCGGCGCGAAAGCGGCGCGCAATGGCGCCCCTGGCGCTATGCGGCGCTGCTTTTCGCCGGCGGCGTCGCCCTGTTCATTCCAGGGCCATGGGCGGCCAGCCTCGTCTTCGGCGCGGACTTCACCACTAGCTTTTTAGCCTTTACCGCGCTGGTCAACATCCACCATTTTGTTCTGGACGGCGCTGTGTGGAAGCTCCGCGAGCCGCGGGTCGCGGCGGTCCTGGTTCAGGATGCCCCGCTGACCGACGCTCGAGCGACCGCTCCCAAGCCGATATGGCAGAAACTTGGTCTGGCGGCGGCAACGATTGGGCTGGCGCTGCTGGCGGGGCTTGATCTAGTCAAGTTCGTTCTGGGCGGGCGGGTCACGGATGCTTCGGCGCTGCTTCAGGCCATGAAACTCAATCCCAACGACGCCCTGGTCGCCGCTCGTCTGGCGCGCGCGGCGCTGGCGGGAGGCGACCGTCTGCGCGCTCGCGAAGCGCTTGAGCGCGCCGTCGCCATCAACCCGTACGATGCGGAAAGCCAGGCGATGCTCGGACAAATGCTCATCGAGCAGGGCGAATACGACGCAGCCTACCGCCACTACCAAGCCTTTCACGAGCGCCTGCCGAACAACGTCGCGGCGCTGGTCAACCTAGGGAGTCTAGCGGCGCAGCGCGGTGCGGAAGGCGACGCCGTAGCGGCTTGGGAGCGCGCCGTCCAGCTTGATCCTGACGGACAGCCAGTTGCGTGGAGTAATTTAGGCGACGCCTACATGCGCGCCGACCGCGCCAAAGATGCAGCGGACGCCTATGGACGCGCGCTCCGCAGCCCTTATCCCGACGAGTCCCAGCGGCTCGAATGGATGCTCAAGCTGGGCGACGCCTATGTCGGTTTGCAGCGCTTGAGTCAGGCTGAAACATGCTACGCAAGCGTTTTTGACGCGGCGCAGGCGGCGGGCGACCTTGCCTTGGCGGCTAGCGTCGCCACGCGGCAGGCCGGGTTGCACGCGGCGCGGCAGGCGCTTCCCCAGGCCGTAGCGCGCCACCAGGCGGCCTTACAGTTAGCCGAAGACAGCCGCGACGCCTACGCGCAGGGGGCGGCGTGGTACGAGTATGCGCTGCTGATGGCCAAGCATGGCGCGCCGGCGGGATTCGTGTACGCGGCTTGCTTGCAAGCGGAAGCGCGCTTCGCCGAAACCGCGCGCGGCGCGGGCGTCCGGCCGACGGTTGCCGCCCGACGCGCCGCCGTCGAGCAAAAGCTCGGCGCGCGCGCGGCGGAGATACGCGCCCGGCTGCGCGACGTCAGCGCCGAGGCGCGTCAGTGGCGGCCGTAGAACGGCCTTGCGCCGAGGCGCGGAAACGCCGCGCTTCCTGGCTTTTTTCTGCAGCGCCCGCTCCCTGCTCTGGCGCGGCGGATTCATTCGTCATCGGAAGCGTCGCCCAAAGCGCCTTGCGTTTCTTCTTCCTGGCGCGCTTTGGAGATGGCCGAGGCGATGATGCCGGACGGCAACGCCACGATGCCCAGGCCGATCACCAGCACCACAAAGGTGAAAAAGCGCCCGCCAGCCGTCATCGGGTAGGCATCGCCGTAGCCTACAGTGGTCAGCGTCGCCACCGCCCACCACAAGCCGTCAAACATCGAGGCGAAAACCTTCGGCTGGGCTTCATGCTCGAAGTAGTAAATCCCGACCGCCGACAGATAGATCATGATGAGCGCCATCGCCGCGCACAGCAGCAGCTCCTCCCTGGAGATCAGCAGAGCCCGGTGAAAGCGCTTCATCGCGCGGCTGTAGCGGGTCAGCTTCAGAATGCGCACCAGACGTAGAAAGCGCAGCGAGCGCAGCGAGCGCAGGTCAACCCCCAGCCCGACATAAAACGGCAGGATGGACAGCAAGTCCACCACCCCGTAGAAGCTGAAGACGTATCTTATTATCGGACGCGATCCTGCCGCCCGGACCAGGTACTCGACCGTGAAAACGCTGACCGAGAACGCCTCGAAGAATTCTAGCCAGAAGCGCTGGCTGGGCGTCAAGCTGGGGAGCGTCTCCAGCGCGAAATTCGCCAACGATAGGAAGATGACGACCTGGATGAAGAGCTCTCCTCTTCCAAAGCTTACCTGTCCGTCACGGTTGCGGCTGATGATGGGCATGGTCGCTTTTGCGAACTCAGCGCGCGCGGCCGGCGCGCCGCGGCTTATGCAAGGACGACATACTCGACGAGCTTCGCCAGCGTCAGCGTCAAGAGGCTGGCCTGGATGCCCGCCACGATGTCGTCGGCCATCACGCCCAGTCCGCCGCGCAGCGCCTCGCACTGCTGAGCCGGATACGGCTTGAGAATGTCAAGCGCTCGAAAAGCCAGAAAGCCGGCGATGACCCAAGCCTCAAAGCCCCAGTTGAGCTGGGCCACTCCAGGCGCAAGGGGCAAGAAAAGATAGGTAATGATCTGGCCGGCAAATTCGTCCACGACGACTTCCTTTGGGTCTTTCGCGCCAAAAAAATTGACGGCGCGGTCAGCCGCCCAGACGCCGGTGTAGCTGACCAGCGCCGCGACCAGCAACCAACCCCAGACGGTATCAAGCGCAAAAGGCTGAAAGAGGCCGCGCTTGCCGGCTGCGTAATAGAGCGCCGCCGCGACGGCCGAGCCGGCGGTTCCCGGCGCGACGGGCGAATAGCCCGAAAAAAAGCCGGTCGCCCACGCGAGCGCCAAATAATCCGTGGCGGTGCGCGGCGGCGTGCGGGGGCGGTCGGAGACGATAGCCTTTGTCAATCGCACAGCGCGGCTCCAGCTGGCCAACAGCGCCACTGCGTATTCGGCGACTGCGTCGGCCGGTAGCGCGCCAGATCGCCAGACGCCAACGCCTCGGCGAGTTGGCGGAAGGTTTCGGATTGGCTAGGCATTTCCTCGCTGCCCAAGTCGGGATGCCGCCACGCGTCAAGCGTCAAAAGCTTCGGAATGTCCGGCGGAATGCGCGCCCGCAGCTCTTCTTCGGTCGCCAGAAGCGCGTCGCGGCTTGTTTCGGCCAGCCAGCGAAGCAACTCATCATCGCGCCACCGGCGGCCATAGGCTATCGGCTCCCCGTTAGGTCGGCGCGCGGGCGATTGATCGGGAAGCGGCGTCAAGCGCCCGCGCAGGCGAATGGTCCGGGCCTCGCGGCGGACCCTGCCGCGGTCATCGAACGTCGGGCCGTCGTCGCCATCCGCCGTCAAGCGCAGGTAATCGCCCGGAGCGGCGCCCGGCCGACGACCGAGGCAATTGCCAAAGACGTGCAGGCAGTTGTCTATCGCGGCATGCCCGACCTCCCATTCGTGACAGCCCAGCGTCTCGATGATGACCGCCCAGCGGGCGGCGTCGCGGTAGGCGTGCAGCCGCGTTGTCGCCAGTCGGAAGCCCGGCGCGTCCAGCATTGGAAAAGCCAGTCGGTCGGCGCAGTCATCCCATTGCGCCAAGATCTCGGCGGGCGTCATCCCTCTTTTGGCGCCAGCTTAGGCGGCGCAGCGGCGGCGCGCGGGATCCCTTTTTCCGTCTTGCCATTGATCCCGGATTCCGCCAGCGATCCTAAGTAAGCGGGCAACTCCACGCCCGCCTGCCGGGCGATTTCCTGGAGGGGCGGCAGCGAGGAAATAAAGCTGCGGATAAAATGAGAAGTTGACGAGCCGTCGCCGCTGCCGCCCGAATCCCAAACCGTGATCTTGTCGATCTTGAGGTTGGCAATCGACTCGACTTGTTTCTCGACGATGGTTTCGAGCTTTTCAAGCAGGATGAGCTTGGCGGCCGTGTCAGGGTCGTTGCCGCAGGCGCGGATGATGTTGTGATAGCCCTCGGCTTTCGCCAGCCAGAGCTGCTTGAGGCCGTCGGCTTCGGACTTGTACTTGAGCAAGATGGCGTCGGCTTCGCCCTGGGCCACGCGCCGGATGCGCTCGGCTTCGGCGTCGGCGTCCACTTGCCGCTTGAGCTTCTCGACTTCCTGGCGAACCAGCTCTTCCTTTTCGAGCAAGGCCGTTTCGCGTTGCCGTTGCGCGATGAGAATTTCGCGCTCGGCATTGGCTTTGGCGACTTCGGCGCGCTGCTGGGCAGCAGCTTGCCGCTCCGATAGCATCGCGTTTGACTCGATCACAACCGCCCGCGAGTTGTTTTCCTTGGCCGCCGTCTCGGCTTCCAGCTCGGCCACAGAGATGCGCTGCTGCGCTTCGGCCCGCTTGAGGCCAACCTCGGCCTCGGCGCGCTCGGCGGCGATGTCAATGGTTTTCTTGCGCGAGGTTTGCGCCTCGGAAATCGCCGCCTCGGCTTCGAGTTGGGCCGTAGCGATACGCATCGCGCGCTCGGCTTCCTTCTGCCCCTTTTCGGTTTCCATCGTTTCAAGCGCGACCTGCACGGTGCGCTCGCGCACCGCCTTAGCTTCGCCAACCGCCCCGAATCGCTCCTGCTCGGCCACCTCGACGCGGGCCTTGTTGATGGCCTCGGCGGCGGACTTCTTTCCGATCGCCTCGATGTAGCCCGAAGCGTCCGTGATGTCCTTGATGTTGACGTTGATGAGCTGCAAGCCAATCTTGTGAAGCTCGGAAGCTACGTTTGTGTTGATGTATTTCAAAAAGACTTCGCGGTCGCGGTTGATTTCCTCAATCGTCAGCGTAGCGATCACCAGACGCAGTTGCCCCAGAATGATGTCCTGCGCCTGCTCCTTGATCTGCCGCTCGTCTAGCCCCAGCAACCGCTCGGCGGCATTGACCATGACGTTCGGATCGGTTGAGATCGCCACCGTGAACGTGCTCGGCACGTTGACCCGGATGTTTTGCTTCGAGAGCGCCCCGGTGAGGTTGATCTCGATGGGCATGGGTTGCAGGCTGAGGAACTGATAGTCCTGAATGATGGGAACGACAAAAGCGCCGCCGCCGTGAATGCACTTGGCGCTCCGGCCGCCGCCAACCTTGCCGTAAACCACCAGGATGCGGTTGGACGGGCAGCGCTTGTACTGATTGACAACGAGGCCGATGACAATCAGAACCGCCAGAGCCGACACGCCAATGACAGCGAGTAGCGCATAACTGATTTCACCCATTTGGAAGCTCCTTATTGGCTGAAGCCAGGGTTTTGTGACGCGCCAAAGCTGGATCCGACAGAGGCGGAGGCTCAGGCGTAAGCTCGGAAGCGCGCGATGCGCCGAGTGCGGATTCGGGGACAACTGCAAGGACGCCATTGCTCACGCTGTGAACAAACACCCGCAAGCCGGTTGGGATAGCCGGCCCGTCGGTGATGGCATCCAGCGTTGCCAAGCGGCCCTGAACCTCAATTTGCACTTGCCCACTGCCCTGCCCGCCCGCCGGGATCGTCAGATACACCGTTCCGAAGCGACCAATGGCGTTGGCGGGCTGGAGCGTCCCGTCGGATTCGATCCGGTAAACTTGACGGAGTATCCACGCGGTCGCCAGGAAGGTGGCGAAACCCGCGCCCAGCGCCGCGCCTAACGCCGCCAGCGGCGTTAGGCGCGTCAGTTGAAAGCAGAGGACGCCGCTCCACCCTGTCACCATACACCCGGCAAGAATCGCCTTGAGGCCGCCGCTCGGAACTGGCTCCGCCCCTCCTAGCAGGTCAAAGCTGCCGTCGAAGTGGCCGTCAAGCCCGTCGAGGAGCGACCCGAGCAGGAGCTTCATAACCAGCAGGGCCGTCGAAAACAAGGCGACGCCCCAGCACAGCGACTCCAGCGCCGAACTCGCGGCAAGCCATTCGGTCATAGGGCGACTCTAGATGGGAAAAGCGTTGGTCAAGTCGAAGCCGCGACGGCACGCAGTTAGAAAGCGTGTAAAAAACACACTAGTGACTCGCGCGCCGTTTGGTCAAGCGCGCTGGCGGATTCGCGGAAAATGAAAAATGGAGCGGGATGTTTGTAGCGCCAGGTCGGAAGGGTCTCGGTCCTCAGCGACCTCACAATGCCAACGCTGCCGCAAAAAGCGGCGGTGGCCTTTTGGCGATGGCCTTTTCAGGCACCTTGCCCGACGGGCGCGAGCCGGCGCTGTAAATCTCGAAGTCGCCGGGGTTGTGCAAACGCGCCAACGCTTCCGCCAACTGATTGCGACAGGAATTCTCGATACAGACGAAGGCGATACGCTTTTTCGCCCTGGCTTATTTCCAGCCCCCTCGCGCGGGACAAGGGCGCGCAGGGCGCCGCGACTGTTCCGCTGACGCAAGCGACCAGGACTAGCCTTCGCGAGCCGCCCACGGCGGCATCCGACTCGCCAGAAAATCCTGAAGCAGAATGGCCGCCGCGATGGCGTCTTGCCGTCCCTTCCACCGCTGACGCGGGATGCCCCGCTCGCGCAGCCAGTCTTCAGCCGCCACAGAAGTCAGTCGCTCGTTCCACGTGACGACTTCAACCGGCGTAGCGCGGCGGAGCGCCTCAACGAAAGCCAAAATATGCGGCGTCGCTTGATTCGGCAAGCCGTCCAGTCGGCAGGACAACCCGACCACGCAGCAAACCACGCGCTCTTCGCTAATCAGCGTCGCCGTCCGCTTTGTCAGCGACTTGCGCGAGCCGGTCGGCCATACCGCCAGCGGACGGACGGTCAGGCCCAGCTCATCGCATAGCGCCAGCCCGGTACGCTTACGTCCCCAGTCAATCGCCAACGCGCGGCGCGAAGGGGGCAGCGCGGCGAGACGCTCCTCGTCGCTGAGCGAAGTGGCAAATGGCGGTGGCGGCGCTTCGGATGGCAAGGCTGTCGCTCGCGGTGATCGGCGGTGACCAGTAGTGGCTTCTCAGGTAGAGAATGGATTCTGACACAAATTGACACTTTTAGACGACCTCACTAGGCTTGCCCGTCCACAAGCTTCGCCTGAAGCTTGTCCAAGCGTTTCCCGCAAGGAGAGCTGAGCCGATGGATGCTGCCTTTCTGGCCCAACAACAAGAAAAGCTCCTGAAAAAGCGGCACGAGCTGCGCCTGGCGCTCAATCTGACAAGCCAGGGCGAAAGCGGCGAGGAAGTCAAGGATCCGCTCGATGCCGCCGTCACCTATGCCAACCGCGAGCTGGTCGCTCGTCAAGTTGACCAGTATCGCCAACTGTTGCAGGACGTTGAAGACGCCCTCGAACGAATCGCCGCCGGCGAATACGGCATCTGCCAAGGGTCTGGCGAGGAGATTCCGCGCAAGCGGCTGGAAGCTGTTCCCTGGGCGCGCTATACGGCCGCCTATCAGGAAAAGATTGAACGCGGATTGGTGAGCGAGTGACCAACACAGCCGCGAATGCATCGCCCATTGCCGAAAACCTGGCCGCGATTCGCGAGCGGATCGCGGCGGCCGTCCGGCGCGCTGGACGCCGGATGGAGCAAGTCACGCTCATTGCCGTCTCCAAAAACCACCCGGCAACGGCCATTCAGCAAGCGGCGGCCTGTGGCGCGCTGGATATTGGGGAAAATCGCGTCCAGGAAGCTTTGGCGAAAATCCCTCATACCCCGCCGACGCTGCGCTGGCACCTGATTGGTCATCTGCAAAGCAACAAGGCCAAGCCGGCGGTGGAAAACTTTCACCTGATCCACACGGTGGATTCAATCCCCCTCGCGCAGCGCATTGACCGCTTGGCGCGCGAAGCCGGAAAAGAGCAGCTGGCGCTGCTCCAAGTCAAGCTTGGCGACGAGGCAGCCAAGTCCGGGCTGGCCCCAGCCGATTTGCCGACGATCTACGCCGCTGTCCGCGAACTGCCGAACCTGCGCGTCCGGGGCTTGATGACGATCCCGCCGCTTGGCCCAAGCCCGGAGGACGCGCGCCCGCACTTCCGTCAGCTGCGCGCGTTGCGCAACCAACTGCTTGACCGTTTCCCGGACGACAGCCTACCGGAGCTCTCCATGGGCATGAGCCACGATTTCGAGGTCGCTATTGAGGAAGGCGCGACGCTCATTCGCGTCGGGACAGCCATCTTCGGCGCTCGCTAGGCAAGCCAAGCTCGGCGTCCAGTTGATCCACTCAATCTGAAACTGAGCGAAGCGTCGCTCCATAACCCGCAGCGCCTCTTCATGATGATCTGCCAAGATACACCGCCGTCCGAGCCGAACGGCTGATTCGCCGAACGACCCGCTGCCCGCGAAAAAATCCAGCAACAGGTCGCCCGGACGGGAGTGAACGCTCACAATCCGGTCCAGAATGCCCCGCGGCTTCTGAGTCGGATAGCCGGTCTTCTCGCGCCCGTTCGGACTGACAATCGTATGCCACCAGACATCCGTCGGCGTTTTTCCTCTGGCGGCTTTTTCCGGCCCAACGAGTCCCGGAGCCAGGTAGGGAATTCGGGCGCAGGCGTCGAGGTGAAACTGGTAGCGGTCCGGGTCCTTGGCGTACCAGAGCAGATTGTCATGCTTGGCCGGCCACTTCGCTTTTGAGCGCGCCCCGTAGTCATACGCCCAGATGATCTCGTTCATAAACGACGCCCGCCCGAAGATGACATCTAGCAGCACCTTGACGTAGTGGACTTCCCGGTAGTCAATGTGCACGAACAGGCTGCCGTCAGGCTTGAGAACGCGCCGCGCTTCGCGCAGGCGCGGCTCAAGAAACGCCAGGTAGTCGTCAAAGATGTCGGCGTAGGCTTGCACGCCGAGCTTGATGGTTCGGTACCGCCGGCCCTGGAAGCCCGTTCGGTCGCCGTTTTCGTCGCGGATGGTCGCCAGATGCGTCCGGCGCTGCACCTTGCCGGTGTTGAACGGCGGGTCAATGTAGATCAAATCTATCGAGTCATTCGCCAGGCCCTGCAGAACCGGCAGGTTATCGCCAAAGTGGATTGTCAGTTCCGCCATTGAGCGTTTCTTTTCCGCAGGGCCCGCGCCTGCTTGCTGAGCGGCAGGCGCGTCATGGAGTCAGGGATCGGGCGTCCCGGCTCACATCCGCGCAATCACGGCTTGCAGCAGCGAGACGAGGCGCGTTGTGGACTGCTTGCCGACTTTGAGCACTTCGTCGTGATTGATGGGCTGATCCAGCACGCCGGCCGCCGAGTTAGTGATACAGGAAATGCCCAGCACGCGCATGCCCATGTGCCGCGCCACGATGGTCTCCGGCACGGTGGACATGCCGACCGCCTGCGCCCCGAAGCTACGAATCATGCGGATTTCAGCCGGCGTTTCGTAGCTCGGCCCCAGCAGCGCGGCATAGACGCCGGACTTGAGCGGGATGCCCAGCCGCGCGGACTCCTCGCGCGCCAGGGCCCGATAAGCCGGATCGTAGGCGTCGGTCATATCCGGGAAGCGCGGGCCAAAACGCTCTTCATTGAGTCCCTGCAGCGGGTTGGCGGCCATCAGGTTGATATGATCCTCGATGAGCATCAAATCGCCCGGCGCGAGCGACGGGTCAATCCCGCCGGCGGCGTTGGTGAGAATGACTTTCTCGATGCCCAGCAGCTTGGCGACGCGCAGGTAAAAGGTCGCTTGTTGCAGGCTGTAGCCTTCATAGAAATGAAACCGCCCCTGCATCGCCGCGACGCACTTATCGCCGCTATATCCGCAGACTTGTCGGCCGTGGTGGCCGACAACCGTTGAGGTTGGCAAATGGGGAATGAGCCGGTAATCCACCGCGACGGCGCGCTCCAGCGTATCCGCGAACGCGCCCAGCCCGGAGCCGAGGACGACAAGAATTTCAGGCGCTTCCGGCAACTGCGAGCGAAGAAAGCGGGCGGCTTCCAGGGCTTTTTCGTATGATGCGTCTTTCATGCGGACTTTTCCTAGTCGGATTTAGTTAGGCAAGCTAGCTTCGGAGCATAGCACGTCCGCTTCATAAAGCCGTCTAGGCGAAAACGAGGCGATGTCGCAGGGTGGCGGGAGCTGCCGCACCAGGCAGCGCGCAATTTCCGCCGTGATGGGCGTCAACAAGATGCCGTTTCGATAGTGCCCGGTCGCGCAATACAAGCCTTCAATATCGGTTTCCCCAATGATCGGCAGGTTATCTGTCGCCAAGGGGCGCAAGCCAGCCCACGTCTCGACCAGCGCCGCCTGGGCCAAGGCTGGCGCGACCGCCAGCGCGCCCGCCAACAGCGAAAAAACGCCGCCCGCCGTCACTTGCTTCTCATAGCCGACATCCTCGACGGTTGCGCCAACGATGAGACGACCATCCCGACGCGGAACGAGATACGCGCGCGGCGTCCGAATGACATGCCGAAGCCTCGTCAACAGCGGCATCCGCAGGGCCAGCATTTGTCCCCGAATGGGGCGCACCGCGCGCGCCGGCAAGCGCAGGAGCGCCGGCGACATCCTCGCCGCCCAACTCCCGGCGGCGTTGACAACGGCTGGAGCCGCCCACCGCTCGCCGCGCATTTCAACCCCTGCCACGCGCCCGCGCTCAACGAGCAGCTCAAGCCCTTCGCAGTGACAGACGAACCGCGCTTGAGCGGCCATCGTCGCCGCGACCAAAGCCTGCGTCAAGCGCCGATTTTCAACCTGCCAGTCGTCCGGCAGGTAAAGCGCCCCAGCGCTTTTGAGGAGCGGCTCAAGCGCTTGCACCTCATCCGGAGACATCCATTCGGCATGACAGCCCGCCGCCGTCTGCCAGGCGAGCTTGGCCTGCAGGGCGGCGACTTCGTTTTCTTCCTCAGCCAGCAGCAGCGTCCCGGCGGGGCATAACTCGGCGTCAATGCCGGTTTCAGCCCACAGCGCCGCGACAAAGTCCGCGTAGAGCGCGCGGCTCCTGAGACACAAGTCAAAAAGCGGCCCTGGCGCATCCGCTTCAGCCTGTGGAGCCAACATCCCAGCCGCCGCCCAGGAAGCTTCGCCGCCCGGCTGCGCGTTGCGCTCAAACACCGTGACGCGCAAGCCGTCGCGCGCCAGCGCGCGCGCAATCGCCAGCCCGATCACGCCCCCGCCGATAATGATGACATCGCTGGTCGGCGTCATTTCAGATTCGCCATGTAATCGGTGACGCGAATCTCGCCACGGATGATCTTTTCCCGCGCCGCGTCGACCTCGCGTAACACGTCCGAGGAAATAAGCGGGCGGTTGTAGTCGTCAAGGGCATAGGCGATGCCCTCGTTTTCCAGACCGTAAGCATGCAAGCCGCCGCGAAACCGACGCTCCAGGGCTTCCTTGATGATGGCATAGACCGCGACGTCCACACGCTTGACCATGCTGGTCAGCACGAAGCCCGGCTTGACCCAGTTCTGGTTGGCGTCAACGCCAATCGCCAGCTTTTGGTTTTCTTCCGCCGCGTCAAAGACGCCGATGCCGGAGTTGCCAGCCGCCTGAAAGACGACATCCGCTCCGGCTTCGTACTGCGCCTTGGCTAGCTCCTTGCCCTTGCCGGGATTGTTCCAGGCGGCATCCGTGATCCCGACAAAGTTTTTCAGGACAATGACGTTTGGATTGACGTAGCGCGCGCCCTCCTCATAGCCGGTGGCGAACTTGCGAATGAGCGGAATGTCCATGCCGCCAACGAAGCCGATTTTGCCGGTCTTGCTCGCCCGCGCCGCCATCATGCCGACCAAAAAGCTGCCCTCGTGTTCCTTGAACACCAGCGAGGCGACATTCGGCAAATCGACGACCGCGTCCACAATGGCGAAATGCAGGTTGGGGTACTCCTTCGCCACGGTCGCTAGAACCGGGCCTTGAGCGAAGCCGATCCCGATGATGAGGTCGTAACCCCGCTCGGCAAACGCCCGCATACAGGGTTCAAGGTTATTCGGCTCGCCCGGCTCGGCGTGCCGAAGCGTGATCGGCAGCTCTCGCTTCGCTCGCTTGGCGCCCTCCCAGGCGGCGGCATTGAACGACTTGTCATCCTTGCCGCCAATATCAAAGACCAGCCCCACTCGGAGCTTGCCGGCTTCGTCGCGGGGCGTGTAGCCGCACCCAAGCGAGATGGCCCACGCGAGGGCGATGAACAAGAAAAAAGCCAATTTCGCGCGCTGCGTCATTGCTTGGGAATCGTTTCGCCTTTCGCCGGACAACCGGCTGACGCCGAGCCGTCCAGCGCCCTGCGCGCCTTAGAGCCGCCTACCAGCTTTTTTTGAGGCGCTTGGCCAAGTGAATTCATCCGCCGACAAATCTTCCAGGCGCTTCTCATCCGGCGCCCCCTTCAGCCGCTCTTCCGCCGGGGCGCCTTGGCGCCCCGCGCGGCCAATGGTAACCCCCAGGCTTCGATGCATCAACCAACTCGGAACCCGCCTGCCCCCGGCGAGCTGCCAGGGAAAGCGCGCGCATACGGCGCACAGCGCCGCCGCTTTCGCCCGGCGCCTTGCGAAAATGACCGTGAAAGCCTCTTTTCAAGCTCGCCGCCGAGGGGCAAATCCGAGACAAGCCCGGAACTCCAACCAGCCGATGCCGGCGCGCGTTGCCCGCCGTCTCAGCCAAAGCTCTTCATCTGGCTCAAATGGCTGACCGCGCCGACAACGGCCCCCGCCTCCGTCGCCACCGGGAGCGCGGCGTCCGCCGCCTGCTCGCGCAGCGGCTCATCGCAGGCGTAGAGCGCCAACCCGCGCTCGAGAATGCGCCGCAGGGGCAGGAAGGCGTCGCTCCCGTCCGGCAAGCGGGTATAAAACTTGTGGTCAAGCGTGCAGCGCAGCGTCCGCCCGTCTTCCAGCTCAACCTCGACGATTTCCTTTTCGCCGGTTGGAAAAGCCTCGACCAGCTCGTTGACGACGACCGACTGGCCGTCCCAGCTATAGGTTTTGAACGGCTCGCCAGCGCGCTCCGCAGCGCGCTCGGCCAGCGCCGCCACCGTCGCCAGCTCGCCCGTCACGGCGTCGCGCACCGTCGCGTCGCCCGTGACGCACTTGTTGAACGCGTAGTCGGCGAAGCCTTCGAGTTGTTGCCAAAGCTTTTCAAGCTTGGCGCGGTCATGGCCGCGCTCGACCGCCTGAGCGATGAATTTGGCCTTGTGGGCGTCGAGTTCCTCGCGCTTCTTTTTGCCCATAGCGCGGCGCACCAGGTCGGCTTCGCCCAGCGAGTAGCCGGCCAGTCGCTGGAAAATCGCCATGATCTGTTCCTGAAAGACAGGCACGCCGTAGGTGTTTTCCAGCACGGGCTTCAGTTCCTTGAAGTCATACGTCACCCGCCGCCGCCCGTGGCGGCGCTCGATATAATCGTCCACCATGCCCGAATCGAGCGGACCCGGCCGATATAGCGCGTTGAGCGCCACAATATCCTCTAGCCCGCTTGGCTTGAGTCGCCGGGCGATTTCGCTGATGCCGTCGCCTTCAAACTGAAACACGGCGTCCGTCGCGCCGTCGCTGAACATCTTGAGCGCCGCCGGATCGTCCGCGGGAATGGCCGTCAGGTCGGGACGCGCGCCGGTTTCCCTCTCAATGCTCGCCAGGCAATCCTCGATGATGGTCAGCGTCGTCAGCCCGAGGAAGTCCATCTTAAGCATGCCGGCCTTTTCGAGGTCGTTCATGTTGTACTGCGTCGCCGTCACTTCGACCTCGCCGCGCTCGCGGTCGCGGGTCTTGGTTTTGAAAATCGGCACCAGCTCGTGCACCGGACGCGGCGAAATCACCACGCCGGCGGCGTGAATGGAAGAATGCCGCGCCCCGCCTTCCAAGCGCCGCGCGAGGTCAATCAGCCGCTTGACTTCCGGATTGTTGTCATAGGCTTCCTTCAGCTCGGGCACTATCTTGAGCGCGCCATCAATCGAGACGTTGCGCCCGCGCTGCGGCGGCGGAATGAGCTTGGCGATCTTTTCAACTTCCGGGTAGCGCATTTCCAACGCGCGCCCGACATCCTTGATCACCGCCCGCGAAGCCATCGTCCCAAAGGTCGCAATCTGCGAAACGTTTTCGCGTCCATAAAACTGACTGACGTACTCGATAATCGCGCCGCGCCCGCGCATGCAGAAGTCCACGTCAATATCGGGCATCGAAACGCGCTCCGGGTTCAGAAACCGCTCGAAGAGCAAATCGTGGGCGATGGGGTCAACGTCGGTAATATGCAGAGCGTAGGCGACCAGCGAGCCGGCCGCGCTGCCCCGTCCAGGGCCGACGGGAATGCCCTGCTCCCGCGCATGGCGGATAAAATCCCACACGATGAGGAAGTAGCCCTCATACCCCATGCGCTCGATGATGCCGATTTCGTATTCGAGCCGCGCCTGGTATTTCTCCGGCTCGGCCGGACGGTCATGACGCAGCCGCTTTTCGAGGCCGCGCCGGGTGACGCCCTCAAAGTAGCTCGTGAGCGTGAAGCCCTCCGGCACGGGGAACACCGGCAGGTAACTTGGCGACTTGCCAAACTCAAACGCGCACATATCGGCGATCCGCGCCGTATTGCGCAGCGCTTCCGGGTTTTCATTCCCCCACAGGGCCCACATCTCCTGCGGGCTTTTCACGTAGTGGTCGGGCGAGTAATGAAAGCTCGCCTCGCGTAAGGGCTTCCCGGTTTTCAGACACAGCAGGACGCGGTGCGCTTCGTGGTCGTCCGCGGTTAGAAAATGCGCGTCATTGGTGACAACGAGGGGGACGTCCAGCCGGGCGGCGATTTCCGTCAGCGCCCGGTTGACCCTAGCTTGCTCTTCTTCAAGCCCCCGGTGACGCTGTAACTCCAGGAAATAGCGCCCGCGCCCAAAGATTTCGTTGTATTCGCCAATTTCACATACAGCGCGCTCCCTCTGATTGCGCAAAATCAGCGACGCCGGAACGCCGGACATACAGGCCGATAGCGCAATGAGTCCTTCGCGGTGCGCATGGAGAACCTCCTTGTCAATGCGCGGATGGTAGTAGTAGCCCTCGGTGTAGCCGAGCGATGCCAGCCTGACGAGGTTTTTGTAGCCCGTTTCGTCAGTCGCTAGCAAAATGAGGTGATTCGCGCCGCGCTCGCCGTCCGCGTTGGCATTGCCCCGGTCATGGCGCGAGCCGCGCGCCACGTAGGCTTCCATGCCGATGATCGGCTTGACGCCGACCTTGTTCATGGCGTTGGCAAAGCCCATCGCGCCGAACATGTTGCCGTGGTCGGTCACAGCCATGGCCTTGAAGCCCATCCGCTGGGCTTGCTCGGCCAGCGCGCCATGCTGAATCGCGCCGTCGAGCAGGCTGTAGTCGGAATGCAAGTGCAGATGAACGAAATCTTCCGTCGCCATAGGTCGCGCTCTCTGAAAAATTGGCTTTGGCTGCCGTTATGCGCCGCGTCCCCCAAAGCGACACCCGGCAGGGTCTCGCTCAACGTTTTTTTCCTAAAACCCGCGGCTTTCCTAAAACCCGCGGCGTGGACGCAGCCTATCCGCTCTCGTCGGGGGGATGCAAACCGCCTGCGGCGGCAGGGCCGCGCCTAAGCGCTCGCTTGGCTGGATGTTACGCTTTCTATGCGCCTTTCGCGGGCGCGGAGCGTCAGGCGCGGCTGGGCGACGGCCTTTAGCCCAGGGCGAGCGCGCAGGCGCATAGCCCCGGGGAACAACTTTTTTATCTTCTCAAGCTCGCGAAGCGGGCGACGCAGGGATTTCCCCGCCTGCAGCGGACGGGGAGAAAGGCGCCAGACTAAATCACCATACACTCCAACTGCGACGGCATGAGGTCTTCTTCCAGCGCCGGATCGAGTCCGCCAAGGTTGCGCGTTCGCATGATGTCGCTGGAAAAAGCTTCAAAATCCACGGCTTTAGGGAGCTTTGGCGTTCCGTGCAAAATCGCCCACTCAATGTCTTCAAAGTAGCCGCGATGCTTTGGGTCATCCGAAATTAACTGAAAGGCCATGCTGCGGTTGCGGATTTCGTCCGACAGCGGGATCCGGGTGATGACGTCAATCCCCGCCTCGCGCGCATAGCGCTCGCCCCAGCCAGAGCCGTCATCCCGGTTGACGATCATCCCTAGAACGCGCGTCGTCCCGCCCTGTTCGGCGAAGTAGCGCACGGCCCCGCAGAGGTTATTGACAACGTAGAGCGCCTGGTGGTCGTTGCCGCCGATGAGAATGATGTCTCGCACCATGGATTTGGCAATTGGCGTCCCGAAGCCGCCGCAGACCACATCGCCTAGGAAGTCGTAAATGATGTAGTCGAATTCCCAGTCCTCGAAGCCCATTTGCGACAGCAAATCGAAGCTAAGCGTGATGCCGCGCCCGCCACAGCCGCGCCCGACTTCCGGCCCGCCAAGCTCCATGGCGAAGACGCCGTGGCGCTTGAACACCACGTCGCTAATGGGCGGCACGAGGCTGGCCGCCTTGGCTTCGTGCCGGAGCGCCCAGGCTTCCAGCAGCGTCGGCAGCGACTTGCCGCCAAACAGGAGCGCTGTGGAGTCGTGCTTGGGATCGCATCCGATCTGAAGCACCCGATGCGACTTAGCGGCTAGATAATAGCTGAGATTCGAGGTGACGAAAGACTTGCCGCTTCCGCCCTTACCGTAGATGGCGACAACGCGACGTGCCGACATGAAGCGTCCTCCGCAAGGAAGGCTTTCGGTCTCCAGCGCCGTGGGGAAGAACGTGTCGAAACGTTACAACGCAAGACAGGGCGTCACCGCGGACGCCTACCATCAACCTACATCCCGCTTCGTATCCGTCCAAACGTTTTTACCGCGCTCCAAGCCGGCTTCCTTTCGAAAAACGGTTGTTTGAAACCGTCGTCCGGCGCATACTTGCGGCATCCCCACGACCCCTTTGTTTCTCGTTGTTAGCTATCGTATGTCGGCTCTTCTCGCGGACGAAATGACCGACGCCGAAGGCAGCGCGGCGGACGCGCCGGAAACGGCCACGGTGGTGGTTACCGAGACCTTTTGGCACTGGCGACACGGTCGCATCCGGGTTTGGGAAACCGAGCCCCATCCATCCGGTCAAGCCATTGTGCTGCTGCATGGCTATGGCGCGATGGTCGAGCACTGGCGCAAGAATATTCCGGCGCTGGCCGCCGACGCCACGGTCTATGCGCTTGACCTGCTCGGCTTTGGCAAAAGCGACATGCCGGATGTCCATTACAGCGCGCGCCTGTGGGGCGAGCAGGTGCGCGACTTTCTCGACGCCCGCCGCGTAACGAAAGCGGCGCTCTTTGGCCACTCGATGGGCGGGCTGGTCGCGGCGCAGTTCGCCCACGACTACGCCGAGCGCACCGCCGGACTCGTCCTAGTCGACCCCAGCGGCTACCCGCCGCGAACGCCGTCAGACCTGCTGTTTCGAACGCTGCGCTTCGCCGCCGAAAACAGCTTTCTCCGGGATCTTTCCTACTGGCTGTTTGCAACCCCCGACATCGCCCGGCAGGGACTGACTTCGGCCTACTTCAACCCCGAAGCTGTCACGCCCGAGCTCGTCGAGGCCTTCGTCGCCCCGCTGCGCCAGCCAGGCGCGAAGTATTCCTATCTGGCCGTGGCGCGTCGCCCGAGCGACTTCTTTATCAACGCGCCCAACGGCATCGCAGCCCCAACGCTTCTCGTCTGGGGCGGGCGCGACCGGCTGTTGCCGCCACGCCTGCTCAAGCCGTTCCGCGAGCTCATTCCGCACGCGGAATCCATCGTCATCCCGGATACCGGGCACTGCCCGCAGGATGAAACGCCCGGCGCGTTCAACGCGGCGGCGCAGCGGTTTCTTCGCTTGAATGTTTATCACCTTGGCTAGTCGTCGCCGTCACTGGCGACGCCACGCTCGGCTCGCATCGAGGATTTGCTACCATGGAGGATTTGCTACATGAACGCGCTTGCTTCCTCTCTGCCAACAACCTTAGCGACGAGGCCCGTGGCGTACGATCCATCCCCGCGCCGGATTGGGTACGGCACCTGGCTTGGCGTCACCCTGCTTTGGTCGTCGTTCTTTTTCCTGACGACCCTTGCGGCCATTCAGCTTGCGGTCGCCCTGCTTGGCGTCGCCATCAACCTGACGCGCCTCGTCCCGGCTTTCGGCCTCCATGTCGGGTTCGCGCTGGCGCTGGCGCTCGGCATCGGCTTTCTCAATCGGCAGCTCGATCCGACTGGCGAGAAGCGCGCCCGGCGCAACGCCGCGATTCAAGCCAAGTACGCCGGGAAAGTCCCAACCTTCGTTTCGCTGCCGGGGAGCCTGGCATCAGCCTGTCTGTTTTTCGGCACGACGACCGCCGTCATGCAGCTCGCTGGCGTCAGCTTGCCCTGGCCCGCGATGGGGCTTGGCCTTCTGCTCCACCTGCCGGCGGCTTTCGTCGGCGCGTTTCTTACCGGCGTCGTGCTGCGCGGCATTCAGTCCCGCCGTCTGCGCCAAGGGCATAGACCGATCTAAACCCTCCCTGCGCCCCTCCATGCGCGTTTTCCCTGCTTGGTTGGCGATAGCGACGCTTGGACTGGTCACGCTGGCCGCTGGCCATCCCGTGGCCAGGCGCTGTCTATGCTTCAGCCCCGGCTTCTCGTCCGCAGCAGGCAATCCTTGCGTCATGACACTTTCCCGCTCCGTATCGGCAGCCGTCCTGGCGCGCGACGCGCGCTATCGGCGCGACATCGCCGACCTAACGCCCAAGCTCGTCGAGATCCGCCGCGACCTGCATCAACACCCGGAACTCTCCAACCGCGAGGAGCGGACGGCCAAGCTTGTCGCCGAGCGCCTTCGGGCGCTCGGGCTTGAAGTCAAAACCGGCATCGCGCATCACGGCGTTATCGGCGTGCTGCGCGGCGGCAAGCCGGGCCAGGTCATCGCCATCCGCGCCGACCTGGACGCGCTTCCGATTGAAGAAGCCCGCGACACGCCCTACAAATCGCGTAACCCCGGCGTCATGCATGCCTGCGGGCATGACGCGCATACGACCGTCGCGCTGGGCGTGGCGGAAATTCTGGCAAAATACCGCGCCGATCTGCCCGGCGCGGTAAAATTCATCTTCCAGCCGGCCGAGGAAGGCCCGCCGCGCGGCGAACGGGGCGGCGCGAAAATGATGATCGAGGAAGGCGCGCTTGACGCGCCCGCGCCGGACGCCATCTTTGGGTTGCACTGCATGCCGATGCTTGAGTCCGGCTCGATTGGCTACTGCGAGACGGCGGCGATGGCGAGCGCCGACCGCTTTCTCATCACCGTGCGCGGCAAGAAGGTTCACGGGGCGTACCCGCACGAGGGCGTGGACGCCATCGTGACCGCCGCGGCTGTTATCGAGCAACTGCAAACCATCCGCAGCCGGCGGATTGACACGCAAGCGCCGCTAGTGCTCTCGATTGGCAGCATCCACGGCGGCAACCGCTTCAACATTTTGGCGGATGAAGTGCGCATGGAAGGCACGGCGCGGACGCTCGACCCGGACGTTCACGCTCGGATTGAGCCGCTGATGCGGCAGATCCTCAAGGGCGTGACGGAAAGCCACGGCGCGAGTTACGAGCTCGATTACGAGCGCATTGTGCCCGTCACCGTCAACAACCCGCAGCTTGTCGCGCAGATGTTGCCGACGATACGCCGTATTGTCGGCGACGAGCGGGCGCTGGCCATGCGCCCCCAGATGGGCGCGGAGGACTTTTCGTACTTCGCCAACCGCGTCCCCGCTTTCTTTTACTTTCTAGGCGTAGGCAATAAAGCGAAGGGCATCACAGCCATGCTCCACACGCCGGACTTTGACGTGGACGAGCAGTGCCTGCCGGTCGGCGTCGAAGTCATGGCGGCGATGGCGACCGACTGGCTCGAAGCGGCGGCGCGGCGACCATAGCCAACGCCTGGATGCGGCGCGCGCGGCAAGCTTTTTCGCGGACCGACCAACAAAACGCTATCGCCAATGCATCTTGCACAGCGACGCGCGCTTTATCGCGCGCGAAGACACCCGATGCAGAGCGTAACGCCTATGACCACCTTGTTTCGTCCTTTTGTCACGGTTTTGAGCTTGTTTTTGATTTTGGCGATTTCGTCTTCTCTGCCGGTCGCCGGTCGGCAGCGATTCAACAGCCGCCTTGAGAATTTGGCCAATCAGGTTGTCCGGCAGGCGCGCAACGCCGCCGACCGTTTTGAACGCGACTACCAAAGCGGTTTCACGCACAGTCGGCGGGACATCCAGCGGCTCTACCAAGCGCGGATGTTTGTCGCCGGAGCGGAGCTGCTGGCCCAGATGACGCGCGACGGTCGCCCGGAGACAGAACTCAACGACGCGATTGACTTTCTCCGCAGTCAAGCCACGTTTGAAACCGGCTGGAGCGGCGCGCGCAGCGCGCTGGACGATTTCAGCCGGGAACTTCGGTTCAGCAGCGGCAATGCCGGCCGCAACCCGAGCGACGATCGTAACAACGGCCGCTGGAATGATGGGCGCGTCACGGGCCGTATGCGGTGGCTCGGACGGGTAGATGATGAAATCTATGTCTACGTAAGAGATAGCGAGACCCGGACAGAGCTTGTCTCCGGGCAGCCAACCCTCAACGAGCGGTTCACCTTCACCAGCCCGCTGCCGCGCCGCCCGGTGACCGTCAGCGTCAATCGCCTGCGCGGGCGCGGACGAGTTGAGGTCTTCCAGCAACCCTCGGCAAACAACGATTTCACGGCGGTTATCCGCATTGTTGACCGCGCCGGCGGCGCGACCGATATGGAATTCGAGCTGGTCTGGTAACGCCAGACAGCCGCCTCGGCTGTCTGGCTCGCCTTGCCGCCGCGTTAGCTGCGCCTTCGGACGGAGACAGCGCGATTGAGGGGCGGGTCGTGAAGCCGAGCGCCAAAACGACGCGAGAGCCCGCCTAGTTGCCCTGGGCGGGCTCTCGCTGGTTATCCGCCTGAGAGCCTGCGGACTAGAACCCGGACAGCCGCGCGAGCGCGTAGCTGCGCCGCAACTGAAGGTTCATTTCCTCGCGGATGCCGTTTTCCGTCAGCGCGTACGGATGGTTGGCGTCGTCGCGCTGTTCGGGCGTGCGGGGGTTGTTGTCGTGATCAAGCGGAACGCCGACCGCCACCCGCTCCAGATTCGGCACGCGCCCCTGGTCGGCAGCGTCCACGCCTTGATATGTCCCGGGCCGCAGCGTGCCCTGCGTGTAGTCATAGGCATGCGCCATCTCGTGATAGAGCACCACCACCGGCGGCGTGTAGGCGGCGCTGCCATCGGCGAACTCAAACGTTGGCGCAAAGGTCGGGTTGTAGCCAATCGTGGCGTTGGTCGGCGTCCCGCGCCGGCCCGTTGTCGGGTCAAGGAAGGGATTCGACCCCCGCGACCGCGCCGCGTAGCCGTTGTCCTCGGTGATTTCTTCAATCGTCACCGTCACGCCGTTGCGCTGCCGAGCGGCATCGAAGCTCGCCAGCATCTGGCGACCAGCCGGAGACGAGCGAAGCATTTCGAGATCGTCCATCACGCGCTGCCGGAACTCATCCGAGCCGCGCGCAATGACGCCCAGGCCGCCCGGATTGCCGATCAGCTCAACTGTCACCACCTGATTGCTTGCGCCGCGCGGAGCCGCCTGTACGGTGTCGTCGCCCTGCACGTAGAGCTTGTTGCCGCCCGAGCCGCCGCTGACGTCGTCCTTGCCTTGCCCAGCGTAGATGGCGTCGTTGCCCGCGCCGCCAAAGAGTCGGTCGTCGTCCAGGCCGCCGGAGAGAACGTCGCTGCCTGCGCCGCCGTAGATGGCGTCATTGCCTGCGCCGCCTTCCAGATAGTCGTCGCCGGCGTTGCCGTAGATAAGGTCATTGCCCCGGCCGCCATAGATGGCGTCATTGCCGTCGCCGCCCTGAAGGCTGTCGTTGCCGTCGCCGCCGTCAATGTAGTCGTTGCTGGCCCCGCCATTGATCCGGTCGTTGCCAGCCCCGCCGAAGATGCGGTCAGAGCCGCTGCCACCGGTGATGGCGTCGTCGCCGTCGCCGCCGAAGAGTCGCAGATTGACGGTCACGCCTGGATCAACCCGAATGACATCGTTCCCCGCTCCGGCCCGGATGACAAGGCTGTTGCGGTCGCGACCGGTAAACGAGCGCGACTCGCCGTTGACCGATACCGTCACGTCGCCAGTGCGGGCGTCCTGCGTCACTTGAATCTGATCGTCGCCGGCTCCGGTATCAATCACCACCTGACCATTGACGCGCGTCACGGTTGCCTCGCGCGAAAAGCCGGCCGTCTGCATCGGCGTCGGCGATGGGCTGGCGGCTTGCGTCAAGCGCGCCTTGATGGCTTGACCAAGGGACTGCAAATCATTGAGCCGGCCGAGGCGAGCCTGACCAGCGGACGACTGCTGCGCGACGGCGGAGCGCATTTCAAGCTTGACCGGCGCGGGCGCGGAAGATGGCGAGGTAATGGGCTGGGTGACTCTGGCTACAACTCGCATGACGCAGGGAAAACCTCCGAAGTCAATTTATCTCAAATGCTTAGTTCAGCTTTTGCTTGGTTACTTCAACCTTCGTTATCGGTAACGCTCTTGAAACGTTGCTAGTCAGCGTAATTTTTTTTCGCTGCGCTGGGTTCGCCCGACATTTTTTCAGGTTGTCGCCGCGCCGCGCCGCGCAAGCGGACTCGCAAGCGAAAAGGGCGACGCGATCTCCATCGCGTCGCCCCTTGCTTTTCAAGCAGGCAAAGGCTCAATCGTTCAGATTACGGCCTCGCGCCTTCGGCTTCCGTCACCACGCGGTTCGCCAGCAAGCGCACATCCACCCGGCGATTGCGTTGCAACTCATCCGGCGTCCGGGCGTTATCGTTGATCTTGCCCGCGCCAATATACTCAATGCGCCAAGCCTCAATCTTGTGAACATTGTAGAGGTAAAGCTTGACCGACTTCGCCCGATTCTCGGTCAGCGCGAGATTGCGCGCCTCCCCGCCCCGCCGGTCGGCAAACCCGGACAACTCGATGCGAATGCCCTTGCGCGACTTGGCGACTTCCGCCAGCGCATCCAGCTCGGCCTTGGCTTCGGGGCTAAGGTCATAACGGTTGGTTTGAAAGAAAACGGAAACCGTGCGAACCTCGATGAAGTCGTCCACGGCGCGCGCGGTTTCAGTCAGGCGGGTGTTCGTCCGCTCGACGCCAAGCTGGGCCTCCTCGGCCTTGCGCTCAGCGGACTGCGCGCGCGTGTTCGCCTCCTCGGCTCGAGCGCTCACGGTATCGATCCGCGCCGACAAGCGCGTATCAAGGTCTCGAATAGCTGACGTGTTGCGCGCTACGGACTGCTCGAGTTCCTCCGTGCGCCCTTCCAGCGGGGCCACCCGTTCATCAACGGTGGCGCGCACGTACTTCTTTGTCGCGCAAGCCGGGCCAAACGCCACCGCCGCCGCCGCCAACAGGCACAGAGAAAGCGTTCTATGTGTCATGCGTCGCTCCTTGAAAAATGTTGCGGACGATACCCGTATCGGACACCTATCCCACTAGATTTATTCGATGCCGATAAGTCTCGGCAAAAATTCAGCCGAAGACTAGCATGCCGCTCCCGGAAACCAAACCCCTATTTTTTTGAGGAAAACGCCCCCTCCCGCGGCCGGGCGACTGCCTAGCTGGACAAGCCGCGCTGGAGCGCGTCAGCCAGTTCCAGCGTTGTGGCAGGGCGCTCATGCGGCTGCTTGGCCAAGGCCCTGAGGATGGCCTGCGAAACGCCCATCGGCAATTCGCGGCGCAGCTCGATGGGTGGTTGCGGCGGCAGCTTCACGTGCTTGTTGGCGAGCTGCATGACGGTATCCGCATTGAACGGCACGCACCCAGTCAGCATTTCATAGCAAATAATGCCCAGGGCATAGATGTCCGTCCGAGCGTCAAGCGGACGATCCATCCACTGCTCCGGCGACATGTAGTAGGGCGTCCCCGCGACCCGCCCCTGCTCCGTCAGCGTTTTGATGAGCTTGCCTGTCAGACGCAGTCGCGCCAGCCCGAAGTCAATCACTTTGGGCATTTCATTCTGGCGGTCATACTGCTCGACCATGATGTTTTCCGGCTTCAGGTCGCGGTGAATGACGTTGCGCTCGTGGGCGACGTGAAGCGCGGAGCAAACCTGTATCATGAGACGGACGGTCCGGCGGATATCGAGAACATGCTCCTGACGCAACACGTCCCGCAGAGTCTTGCCGGAAAGCAGCTCCATCACCAGAAAAATAGACGGTGGATGGTCGCCCCGGCGCTGTTGCTCAAAGTAGTCGTAGATCGCGATGACGTTGGGGTGACGAATTCGACCCAGCGCCAGGGCCTCGCGGCGAAAGCGCTCCGAAGCGGCGTAGTCCTCGGCAAGCTCCGGCTTGAGCACTTTGACCGCCACGCAGTCGCCAATGTTGATGCGTTCGGCCCGATAAATCGCGCCAGTCGCGCCCTGCCCAATCTTGGATTGAATTTGATACTTCCCCTCCAAAACTTGACCGATCAGCGGATCGCTGTCTGAGCTCGGCGGCCGCTCGCGGGTCAGCCCTGTCTCTTCGCGCGTGATCTTTCGAGCAATAGACGTTGAAGACACAGCGCGCGCCGCCGGCAGCTCCGCTCCATCCATCGGGCAAAAGCGCATGGTGTCCGTCCACATCCGACCGCATTGAGGACACGTTTTCATGGCACGCGCCAACGGATAAGAACCATCATTGCCCCTCGTCCCGGCGCGGCTGTCACCCAGGCGGCCACGTCAGCGGACGCCCGCCCAATAGGTGAACATGAAGCTGAAACACTGACTGCCCAGCGTCGGGTCCGGTATTGATGACCGTTCGGTAGCCCGTTTCCGCGATGCCGACCTTATTGGCAATTTTTGCGGCGATCCTCAAAAGGCGCCCTAAGATCGCTTCATCGCTTTGCGAAGCGTCGTTGAGCGACTCCATCGGCGTCCGCGGGATGATGAGAATGTGGGTCGGCGCTTGCGGGTGAATATCGCGGAAAGCCACGCACAACTCATCCTCATACACCACATCCGCCGAAGCTTCGCCACGGGCAATCTTGAGAAAAATGTTGTCCGTATCAGCCATGTCACCTCTTCACGAAGGCCAGTTTACGAGAACGAGCAAATGTAGCGTTCATACCGATCCTAACACAGCCAAGCCGCGCCTCAGGAAAAAAATCTCCCCGGCTCAGCGCCGCGCAAACGGGCTTCAACCGCTTGCGCGACAAGGGCTACCGACATGGTCATGCAAATATGCTGCTGGCAGGTTCGGCGATGACAATCCGCCCGGCAGGGCAGGTCCAGTCCGACGACTTGATCGTGGCGCGAAAACGGCCCGTTCCGCTCCGCCGCCGTCGGGCCGTACAGCCCGACAATCGGCGTCCCCGCCGCCGCCGCCAGATGCAGCGGCCCGGTGTCGCCCCCGACAAACACCGTCGCGCGCTTGGCCAGCGCGAGATACTCACGCAGCGTCGTCGGAAACGACGCCACCGGCGCTCGCTGCGTCGCGTCGCGGATGGCTTTCGCCAATGGCTCTTCGCCGGGGCCGTACGACACCACGCTCGCCAGGCCATGCCGCTGCCAGAGGATGTCAGCCAACCGCCCAAAATCCGCCGGCGGCCACCGCTTTGTCACCCAGCCGCCGCCCGGATTGAGCAAGGCGAACGCTCCCGCCACCCCATGCGCCGCCAGCTGCCCCGCTATGCGCGCCTGCTCGGCTTCAAGCGGCGGCAGCCAAAACTCATAAGTCTCCGGCAGCGGCGCGCCCAGCGTGGCCGCCAGCCGCAAATTCGACTGGATGACATGCTCGCGGCGATCAACCGCGACCTGCTCCGTGTAGGCGAAGCGCCCCGGCTTCTCGCGGAGCGCCTCGGTGGCGAAGCCAATCCGGCGACGCGCCCGCGAATACCAGGCGACGGCGGCTGACTTCATGAGACCTTGAAAGTCAAGCGCCACATCCACGGGAAATGCGCGAAGCTGCGCCAGACTGGCCGCGACTTGGCGGTAGGTGTCCCACGCGCGCCATTGTCGTCGCCACCGGCGCGTATCTAGAACCACCACGTCATCCAGCCCCGGCGCGCCAAGCAGCAATGGCGCGGCCAGACGCTCCACCGCCCAGGTGAGCCGCGCGGCCGGGAAAGCGCGCCGCAGCGCCGCTACCGCGGGCATCGCGTGAACGACATCCCCAATGCTGCTCAGCTTAACAATAAGGATGTGCATGGGCGCGACTTGGCAAAACCAGCCGAAGGCTAACGAAACGTTATCAGACCAACGTCAAGCTGCGCCACGCCGCTTGCAGCTTGGCCAGCAGCGGCGGCCCCATCACGACCAGCCCGACCAAAACCGAAAAAATCGCAGCCACTAAGGTCGCGCCAGCCGCCGCGTCCTTGGCGACCTTCGCCAGCGGGTGCCACTCCGGCGAAGCCAAATCCACGACGGCTTCGATCGCGCTGTTGACCATCTCCAGCGCCAGCACCAGCGCCGACATCATCAAGATTGGCGCCAGACCAGCCTCAAGCCACCAGGCTAGCGCCAGCGCCAGCGCGCCGATGCCGCACTCAATACGGAAGTTAGGCTGATGCCGCCACGTATGCCAAATCCCGGCCCCAGCATAGCCAAACGCCGCTCGCAGCCGAGCGATATCCACGGCGGCGCGCGCCAACAGCTTACCGGACAGCGGGTTCATCCGTCCGCGCGGTCGGCTGGGGCGCCGCTTCCGCCAGCGACGGAAGCGGCGCGCGCGGAACGGTCAGCCCATACTTTGCAATGCACCACAGCGCCTTGAAGCCGTCCTTCCAGCCAATTTTCTTCCCCTCTTCATAGGTTCGCCCGTAGTAGCTGATTCCCACCTCATACACGCGCAGTCGCCGCCGAGCGATCTTGATGGTAATTTCCGGCTCAAACCCAAACCGATCCTGCTCCAGCGGAATCGCCTGGATCACCTCGCGCCGAAACGCCTTGTAGCAGGTCTCCATGTCGGTCAGGTTCAAGTCGGACGCCATGTTGGAAAGCAAGGTCAAAAAGCGGTTGCCCAGCGAGTGCCAGAAATACAGCACGCGGTGCGGCTGCCCGCCCATAAAGCGCGACCCAAAGACGACATCGGCTTTGCCCTCCATCAGCGGCGTCAGAATTTGCTTGTAATCCTCCGGGTCATACTCTAGGTCGGCGTCCTGCACGATGACGTAATCGCCGGTGGCATGCTTGAAGCCCTCGCGCAGCGCCGCGCCCTTGCCGCGATTGACTGGCTGGAAAAACGCGCGCAGGTTGGGTTGAGTCTGGGCTAGCTCGCGCAGGATGTCGGCGGTGCCATCCCGCGAGCAGTCATCCACGCAGATAATTTCTTTCTCAAGCGGCAGCTCGACCGCCTGCACGCGATCCAGCAGGATGCGCAGCGTGCGTCGCTCGTTATAGACGGGGATGACAACGGACAGCTTGCCGGGCATAAGTCGCTTTGTTCAATGCTTGACGCCGTCGCGCAGACCCAGCCGGTGAAAAGCCACAATCACCAGCGCATGCGTAATTTGCCCATTCGCGATGAGCGCGGGAATATCCCGCAGCGGCGTCAGTCGCGTCGCCAGTTCCTCATTGCCGTCAAAGCGGGTCGGCTTGAGCTTGCGCGCCTCGCGCGCGACAAAGCTAAAGCAGCGGTTGTTCTGAATCGCCGGGTTGGGGTGGCAGTAGCCGAGCGGCTCAATGGAAGCCGCCACGTAGCCGGTTTCCTCCTCAAGCTCGCGGGCCGCCGCTTCGGCCGGGGAGCGGTCTTCGGCGTCCACCATGCCGCCCGGAATTTCAAGCGTCACCTGATGAATGCCGTGGCGGTATTGCTCCACCAGCACGACCTCCCCGGCGGGCGTGATGGGAATGACGTTGACCCAGTCAGGCGCGTGAATGACGTAAAAGCTTCGCGCCTCCGCCTCGCCCGGACTGGCGTCCGGCGGGCACGCCCGCTCCCGGCACAGCGTGAAGACCTTGGCCTGGGCCAGCGGCTCAGGGGGCAGCTTGCGCCAGGGACGAATGGTCATCGCTCGGACTGATTCGCGGCCGCCGCCAGCGCCCGCCCGCCGTCCTGTCGCGCGCGAAACGCCAGCGAAACCTCAACGATCAGCGTGACATCGTGACCTTCAGCGCGCAAATGGCTCAACTCTGACCGAACGCGGGGCGACTCCCAAACGACTTCCCGCAAAATATGGCTCAAACGGTCAGTGGCCTCTTGCAAATACGGATTATCGCGTTTCATCGCCCCGCCTCCATCTCGCCCAGCGTCGTTCGCCCGGAAATCCCGCCCAGTCGCTTTTCCGAGCGGAAAAAGCCCTGCCATCGTAGGCAAAGTCGCGACGCTAAGTCAATTTCACGGCATTGAACAATGCCGTGAATCAGCGGCGGCCCGGGTTACTGCGTCGGCGCATAATAGCCGCGCCGCGCCCGGACGGTCACGCCCGGACGCTTCACGCGCACCTCGATCCGGCGAAACTTGCCGTCGCGCGCTTCGTTGGACGAGTAATAGCTCAGCGCGTATTGCGCCCGCAGCTCGGTTTCAAGCTGGCCGAACCCGGAGGACAGCTCCGATAAGCTTGTCACCATGAGGACGCGCCCGCCGGTTTGGCGACAGAGCGCCTCGAAGTCGTTGTCCGGCGGCGGCAGAAAGTCGTCGTACTCCGTCCGAATTACCGGGCAAATCCCAAAAATGACGGCGTCCGCTCGGTTGACTTCCTCAATGGCGCGTTCCCGCGTCACCCGGCTAACTGTGTTTTGCCCATCGGAAACCACCACGATCACGCGCCGCCCAGGCTCGCGCTCCAGCCGCCGCGCGGCAATGAAGATCGCGTCATAAAGCGCCGTCGCGCCCCGCGCGTCCAGCCCGCGCGCGGCAGCTTCCAGCGCCGGCAGGCTCGCCGTCAGGTCCTGCCGCAGATAAACATCGTGATTGAAGGCGTAAAAGGCGGCCTGGTCCTCTGGCCGGAGCATCCGCCGAAAGAAATCAAGCACCGCCTCCTGCTCGAACCTCAAGCGATTCCGCACGCTGGCGCTAATGTCGAGCAGCATGGCCAGGCGCAGCGGCTGATCCGCCTGTCGTCCAACCCGGCTAATGGTTTGGAGCTGCCCGTCCTCGTAGATTTCAAAGTCGCTGTCGCTGAGGTTCTCAATCGGGGCGCCGGTGGCGCTGTTAACGACCGTGAGCACCGTCACGTAATCCGACCGCACCACCACATCGGCGGCCGAGTCGGCGCCGCGCCCCCGCGCAGGGTCGGGCGGGAGCGGCACCACCTGCGCTGTCGCCGCGGCGCCTCCCGCCAACAGCAGGCAGACCGCCAGCCACCACCGAGCCCATCGCCTCATACCGCGCTTGCTCACGCCGCCTCGCCGTCAGTCGCCATCGCTGGCGCCGCCTCCATCATTCGTAACCATTCCTCAAACGCCGCTAGCGCCAAAGCGATCTGACGCGCCCGCCGCTCCGGCTTGCGCCGAAGCCTGCGCGCTTCCGCTTCCGCCAGCGGCGGAAGCAAGGCAAAGGTGATGTTGACCGGCTGGTAATCGTTGTTTTCACAGCGCGCGACGTAATTGATCAGACTTCCCAGCGCCGAGGCGCGCGGGATGGGGATCAGCGGCCGCCCCTTGATCAGCGCCGCCGCCCACCGCCCGACTGCCAGCCCCGTCGCCAGCGACTCAACATAGCCCTCGACGCCGGAAATCTGGCCCGCGAAAAACAAGCGCGACTGATGCTTGACTTGCAACGTCGGCGTGAGCAGCTTCGGCCCGTTGACGTAGGTGTTGCGGTGCACCTGCCCAAACTTCAGAAACTCCGCCCGCTCCAGTCCCGGAATCATCCGCAGCAGGTCTTTTTGCGCGCCCCATTTCACGGAGTTTTGAAAGCCGACCAGGCTGTAGCTGTCAGCCATGAGATTTTCCTGCCGCAACTGGACGACCGCGTACGGCTCTTCCCCCGTGCGCGGATCGCGCAGCCCAACCGGCTTCATCGGGCCAAACCGCAGCGTCTCGCGCCCGCGTCGCGCCGCGACCTCAATTGGCAGGCAAGCCTCGAAGTAACTCGCCTTGTCAGCTTCAAACTCTTTCGGAGCAACGCATTCCGCCGCCAGCAGGGCGTCCACGAAGGCTTCATACCGGGCCTTGTCAAGCGGACAGTTTAGGTAGTCGTCGCCGCCCTTGCCATACCGCGCCGCCCGGAAGACCACGTCGTAGTTGATGGTCTCGGCATCCACGACCGGGGCAATCGCGTCGTAGAAATACAGCCGCTCCGCCCCGGCCAGTCTTTGAATATCCGCCGCCAGCGCGTCAGAAGTGAGCGGCCCGGTCGCAATGACGACCACGCCCTCGCCGGGAATGCTGGCGACCTCCTCCCGAATGACCGTGATGCGCGGATGCGCGGCGATGCGCGCCGTGACTTCGGCGGCAAACCGCTCGCGGTCAATTGCGAGCGCCGCCCCGGCCGGCACGCGCGTCGCTTCGGCCACGGCGATCAGCAACGACTTGGCGCGCCGGAGCTCTTCCTTGAGCAGATGCGGCGCGGTGTTGACTTCATCCGACTTGAACGAGTTGCTACAAACGATTTCCGCCAGCTGGCCCGTCGCGTGCGCGGGCGTCCGGCGCGCCGGCCGCATCTCGTACAGCCGGACGGGGACGCCCTGCTCGGCGCACTGCCACGCCGCCTCGCAGCCAGCCAATCCGCCGCCGATGATGGTGACTGCGTCAGTCACTGACACCTCCAAGGCTGCCGCCCTTCATCTTTCCGCGCCTACGACTTTCCGTGCCTACGACCGCCGGTGCTTTTCAAACCAAGCCTGCAGGTAAAGCTGCTGGGCCAACTGGCGCGACGGGCGCCGGAAGCCATGAAACTCCTCCGGGACGCGCACGAGCAAGGTCGGCTTCCCCAGCATTTTGAGCGCTCGGTAATACTCCTCGGTTTGTCCGATAGGCGTTCGGAGGTCGGCTTCGCCGGTGAGCAGCAGGATCGGCGTCGTGACGTTCGCCACGTAGCTCAGCGGCGACCGAACGGCGAATTCCTGCGGGTCTTCCCAGGGATACTTCTGGAACTGGTCGTACCACGTCACGGGGCCGTCTGTCGTGCCGACGAAAGAATGCCAGTTGACGACCGGCCGCATCGAGACGGCCGCGGCAAACCGATTCGTATGACCGACAATCCACGCCGTCAGCACGCCGCCGCCCGAGCCGCCGCACACAAAGAGGTTTTTCTCGTCAATAAAGCCGGTTTTGAGCGCCGCCTCCACGCCAGCCATGAGGTCGTCGTAATCCTTGCCAGGGTAAGCGTGCTGAATGCCATTGACAAAGGCCTGCCCGTAGCCGGTCGAGCCGCGCGGATTGGCGTAGAGCACGGCGTAGCCCTCCGCGGCAAAGTTTTGAAACGCCCAGTTGAAGCCGACTGAATACATAGACCACGGGCCGCCGTGAATCCAGAGCGCCATTGGGTACTTCTTGGCCGGGTCAAAGTCGACCGGCTTGATGAGCCAGCCCTGAATGCTCAACCCATCCGGCGCGACGAAGCTCAGCTCCTGGGCCTCGCCCAGCGACAGCCCTTCCAGCACATCCGCGTTGACATCCGCCAGGACGCGCATCTCGCCGGGCCGCGCCACGTTGAAGGTCACAAGCTTCCCCGGCTCGGCGAAGGTTGAGCGAACGGCGGCAACCTGACCATTGTCCGCCAGCGAGACGCCGCTCAGAACGTGAACGCCTTCGGTAACGCGCCGCGCCTTGCCGCCGACCGGCGCAAAGTAAAGCTGCGCCGCGCCGCGCTCCTCAACCGTGAAGTAGACGCCGCCGCCGTCGCGCGCCCAGACGAGATCCGTCGGCGAACTCGGCAAATCGCCCGCCCAGAGCCGCGCGTCGCTCCCGTCGGCGTTCATCACATAGAGGCTGGAGAGATGAAACGTCAGTTTTTGGTAGTCGTAGCCGACGTAAGCAAGGCGCTTGCCGTCGGGCGACGCCTTGGGCTGCGCATCCCGCCCCCGCCGGTCGGTCAGCGGGCGAATCGCCCGGGTTGCCAGCTCGATGACGTAAACTTCACTGTCACCGCGCGCGAACTCCCAGTCATCGCGCCGAATGGACGACACATAGACGCGCTTGCCGTCCGGCGACCATTCCGGGTCGTCGTAGCTGTATTTTCCGTCGGTGATTTGGCGGGGCGTTCCGCCCAGCCGGGCGTCCAGCGTGAAGATTTGGCGTTTGGCTTTAGGAATTTGCCCCTGGCCGTCCACAGCCCAGGTCAGACGATCAATGACCAGCGCCGGCTTGGCCCATTGCGCGCCCTTGGGCGCTTCCGGGAGCTTGATGGGCAGCGGCGAGTCCGCGTCGGGAACCAGCATGGAAAACGCCAGCGTCGCCCCATCCGGCGACCAGCGCAGGTCGGACGGCTCGCGCTCCAGGCGGGTCAGCTGCGCGATGTCGCCCGTATCAGGCGCCAGAACATGGATTTGCGCCGTGCCGTCGCGCTCGGCGATGAAGGCGATGCGCTTGCCGTCGGGCGACCAGACGGGCTGGCGCGCGCTGTAGGTCTGCCCAGTCAGCTCGCGGGCGCGGCTGCCGTCGCTTTCGATCATCCAGAGGGCGGAGCGGTAGCGGTCAGTCATCTTGTCGACGGAGGTTCGCGCGAAGACCACCCGTCGCCCATCGGGAGAAATGGCCGGATTCGTTACCGACTCCATCTCCATGAAGGTTGTCTTGTCGAGACGGCGCGGCGCTGGGGCGTCCGGCGACTGGGCCGCCGCGCTGAAGCCCAGCGCCAGGGACCACAGGGTAAGCGTCACAGTTTTGCAGCGCATCGAGCGATGTTCCTTGAGCGAGGGATAGGATTGCCGGCGCGCCCAAGAGCCTGATTCGGAGCGCGCAGCGAGAATCGTCCGGCTTCAAAAAAAAGTATTAGCCAGCGCCTTAAGCCAAGCCAAGTCTTTTTAGGAAAAGACCTTCGAGGAAGCCCGCCGCGCGCCGGGGCTCCGGCGTCAGCGCCACGCGTTGCCGCCCGCCGGCTGATTAGAAACCCGCTAAGAAGCGCCGAGGCATTTTTAGCTCCTGCTCGATACAGCAAGGGCGGTCAGCAGCCTCAAGCCTCGCGACCAGCTTCACGGCTTGCCCCGCCTTGTCTCGGCGAAAACGCTATATAAAAAGGCGCGCCGCTGGACTTGCGCCGGCTTCACGGAGATCTGAACAAGGTCATCCGCGTTGAGGGGCGGCGGGCTCGCCAGGGCAGCGGGCCGTGGCGGACCTCCAAGCGCCGATTCCCTACCGTCAGCGTCGTGACATTGAACAAGCCGGCAAGCGCCAAATAGAAGACACCGACCGCGACCTGCAGGAGCGGAAAAATCCAGGGCAGCCATCCAATGTCCGGCTTGTTGGCAAGATTGCTGCGCCATGCGACGAGAAAGCCGTTCCAAAACGCGCCGAAGAACAACAGAAAGATCGTCGCCAGCGAAAACCAGCGGCACGACAGCGCCAGCCCAACCGGCGTCCGGTTGACGGCAAAGCCTTCCGGAAAGTCGACTTGCCGCGGCGAAGGAAGATCGACGGGCGGTGGCGGCGCGCTCGGCGCCAACTCGCGGGGATTGACAAGCGCGCGACCTTGCCGGCAGACCGCGGCCGTTGGCGTCGAATCCTCGCTTGGAATCGGCGCTCCGCAGGCGGGACAGCTCAGGCGCGCGGCTCGCCTGGCGGATGATCCAATCAAGCGAAACTCGGAAAAAGAAGGCGCGTCGGAAAGCGACGCGCCCAAAGCAAAAACGGCTTTTCAGGAGAAATCCCGACTACTGCAACGCACGCTCCACCGCATAAGTTCCAATTCTTGTTGGACTCTTGACGCCCGGAAATTCGGTCACGTCGGTCAGCTCAATGTCGCGCAGCGCCAACTTCCCAGGAGCGAGCAGGTTACGGTCAAATCGCAGCGTCATGACGTGCCGCCCCATTGCCGCTTCCGCCGCTGCCTGCGCCCAGGCGACTGGCTTGCCGTCAGCCGTCGTCAAGTTGGCGCGGGCATGGAAGCGCCCTGCCCGCGTCACAATGTATTCAAGGTCAACTTCCAGCCCCCGGTCGGTGAGGCGCTCGCCCGCAATGCGCATCAGGCGACCGCCGGCCACGCCGCTCGCGATTTCGAGCAACCCAGTGCGCTTGAACTGAAGGCCGCTGGCCGTAACCCCCTCAGCGTCAATAATCACCTTGCCAAAGCGGCCAAGCTGCGTCGGCCGGATTTTCAAGCCGAAGTCGCCGTTGCCCAGCGCCGTCATCTCGCGCGTCAGGACAAGCGTCCCATTCTCGTGATAGATGCGGGCCGTCGCCTTGACCTTTTCAAGCGGCTTTCCGCCGTCGCGCGCCTGGGCGTGAATTTCCGTTGTCTGCCGCGCGTCCACGAGGTTGTCGGTCAGCCAGGTGTGAAGCGCCAAGTCGTTGTTGTCATTGACGACAACCGTCGCGCCGCGCCGGCCCTCGCGGCGGCGCTCAGCGCCAGCCGCTGGCTCGATGCGCAGGCGGTAAAGCCCCGGCATCGTTGTCAAGTCGCGCGGGGTCGCCTCGACCTTGCCGACGGCGACTTCATCCGCGCGGGAGAGCGCCGTTCCGGGGTCAACATCGCGCGGCACAAGCTGAGTTGGAACGCGCATGGCGGACGGCGTCAGCAGCGTCACCTTGGACGCTTCATCATCCGCGAAAACGCCGATGCAGGCTCGCTCGCCCGTGACCGGCAAGAGCGCCTCGCCCGCGACGCCCTCCAGGACGTACCGCGTCGAAACTGTTTCCTCTCGCGAGGAAGAAAGGGCTAGCTCTTCGGGCGTCAGCCGCCCGCAATCGGTCGCGGCGGTTTCAAGCGTCGTCGTCGCGAGCGCCGATACCGGAACTGGATGATCCTTCGCGCTTTCGCTCTTTGCCGGCAGCGAGCCGTAAAAGCCTGCGCCGCCAAGAACCCCGGCGGCAACGAGGCCGAGAGCCCATCCGCGTGTCGTCATGACTGCCATAGCCTGATCTCCTTATTCGTGGCCGCGCTGGTTAGTAGCCGAACTGGGCAATGTCATTCCCCAGTCTGCGGTAGCTGTTACGGCGGTTATAGTGGTGATTGGCGTCGGTGTTATACCACCGCCCGCCAGGCGCTTTCGTGTGGTGGGCGCTGTATTCGGCCACCATCCCGTCGTCCTCTCCGGGGAGACCAGCTAGGCCCGACAGCGTCGCCAGACCAACGCATTCCAGGCAGAAGTCGTTCCACAAGCCCGTGCCGGCAACCGTGAAAATCGCCTTGCTGCGCAGGGCGTCGCGCATCCAGTTGGCATTCGCCGCGCGGAAGTGCGCCGTCGTGAGCGCCTGCGTTGAAGGCGCGTTGTTGTCAATCAAGCTGACCAGCCACGCCGTGAGCCACGAGCCGCTCAGCGAGCCGGCCAGATCGGCCGCCTCGGAGCCGGCGTTTGGCGGCGCATAGGAAAGCACATGCCGCGTGTTGCTTTGGATGCGGTTAAAGTTCGCGCCCCTGTAGTTGTAGAACGGGTCCGACGGGTCGGCGTTGCACAGGATGAACCGCATGACAACGCCGCCCATGCTGTGCGTTACGAAGACAAGGTTGCGCCGGCCGTTCGTGATGAACTGGTTGACCTGCGCCGAAACATCCACGGCGCAGTCCCAATAGTGCTTGCGCCCGTCGTAGAAGACAATTTCGTAGGGCACAGTGTAGTTGCGGGTTGCCGCCCGAACCATGTCCGGCGTCCAGTAGTTGTTCAGGACCTTCGTCCGGCTGTCAGTTGAAACGCCGTCCGACTTTCCATGCACAAAAACCAGCGTCGTCTGAGCCGACGCGCGCGCGCCGCACCCGAGCCACAGGACTAGCCACGTCGCCGCCAGACCAAACCGCCCTACCAATCGCAGGTTCCGCATCATTGCCGCCTCTCAAGCCTCAAAATGAATGACTATTCACTCAGCGTAGCAAATTCGGTGCCGCTTCCAGGGAAGCGCGCGAAGCGTCGCCGCGCGCGTCTCGCATGGATGTAAAGCCTTGTAAAAAAAGATTGATGTCCGACTGCCGGCGGAGGCTGGCGACGCCTCCGGGCTGTCAACTCGCTAGACAGCGACAGCGCGATGACGCCAAGCCGCTTGACAGTCGCGCCGAAACCGACGGGGAGCGATCCCCGCGCGCCGGCTTTCTTCCAGAAGGTCCGCGAGCGAGCTGAACGCTTGGCGAGCGCGCAAGTGGCGCGGCTTTAGTGAATGTGCGTTCCCGCTCCGCTGGCGTCGTCGAGGTTAATCTCGATCGGCGCTGCGCCCCCAGAGCGCTCTTCATCCAGCTCGCGCAGAACGTCGAGGATGAGGCTGGTGTTGCTGGTCGTTTGGATATTCTGCTTGTACTCCACGGCCGACTTCTCGACTTCAAAGTAGCCAACCGCAAGCTCGGCAAACTTCTTGAGCGCCGGCACGCCCCGCAGCAAGTCGGTCGAGGCGTCCGCGATGAGGCCGTCGTTGAAGTAAAGCTTCCCGACGAGGCCCGGCGACTGGATCGAAATAAAACCGGTAATTCGGCTATTTTCAATGATTTGGATGATGTCAAACAGACTGAAGCAACTGAGGTCGCCGGTCAGGAGCGCCCGACTTCGCGGGGCGTAGTAGCTAGAGGCGGCGAGGCTCTGCGACGTCGGTTGCGGCTGGCTAATCTGGCGCGGGTGGCGCTCAATATCCTTGAGGGCGTTGAGGCGCGAGGTGATGGAAAGCTGCGGGTTGAGGCGCTTAGCGTTGAGAAGCGCGGAGTTAGCCTGCTCCAGCTTGCCGGCTTCGATATAGAGGCTGGAGAGCGACAGCAAATGCTCTATCGCCTTCTGTCGCCAGCCCTGCTCGATGGCGATGCTGCACGCCCGCTCGCGCAGCTCAAGGCTTTTGGGCGACACGCCAATCGCCGTCTCCAGCAAGGAAAGCGCGCGGTCAAACATACGATACTTGGTCAGCAGCTCGACATCCACCATGACTTCTTTGATGTCAGCCAGATTTGTCGGCATGTTGTTTCCCCTTCCCCCAGCGGTTCCCAGAGACAGCGATCCTGAGCGCGACGGTGATGGCGATGGAGGCGGATATTTGCTCATCGTAGTTTTATTCTAAAGCTTTCGCATCGCACAGTTGACGGACCCAAGCGGCGTAGGGAGGCGAAACCTCGGCGCTGACCAAGGCGAGAATTTCTGGCGTAGCGTAAGCATGGCGCGCGCGAATCGCCGCCTCCAATGCCGGATAGCGCGCGGCCGTTGTCTTGAGAATCAGCAGATATTCCGCCTCCTCGCGCAAAGCGCCCTCCCACTCGTACACCGACGTGACGCCGGCAACAATGTTAACGCAGGCGGCATGTCGCCCCTGCACAGCGATTCGGGCCAGCTCGCGCGCTGACTCAAGCGTGTCCGTCGTCACAAGGACGACCCGCACATCCGCTCCATTCGGCACTTGGCGTCTACCTACCGGCGTGAGTTACTGACAGGGAAATCTGACTGCGCTGGCGACTATAGCAGACTAAGCTGGACTATCGCACCCTTGATTTACCCCAAAAAAGTGCGGTCAACTTGAAGAAACCGCGTTTTTTGCCGCCAGCGTCTCAAACAGGAACATTTCCAGGCTGAGCCGCGGCGTGGCCTGCCCGCGCTTCAGGGCGTCGTCCACGGCTTGCAGCCGAATGAGCGCCTCGCGCAGCCGCGCCGCGGACCGCCTGCGCGTCGCGCCGAGAAAGTCGTTGAGTCGGCTGGGCGGCAAGCGCAACTCGCGCAGAAGCTCCTCGCGGGGCGTATTGACAGCCATGAGCTCATGGGCCAGCAGCATTTGCCGCAGTTGCCAGTCCAACAGCCCGACCAGGGCCACCGGCTCCGCCCCACGCTTGAGCAGGCGATGGAGCGTCCGCAGCGCGCGCGGCGCGTCGCCCTGCCAAAGCGCCTCGCTCAGAGCGAAGTTGTCCTCCTGCGCTGAGCGAACCGTCAGCGCCTCGACGGCCTCCAGCTCGATACGCCCCCCTGGGCCGGCGTAATTCATGAGCTTTTCCACTTCGCTTATCAGCCGCGACAGGCTGCACCCGACCGCGCCAATCAGCCCGCCGGCCGCCGCCGGCGACAGCTCGAAGCCCAGCCGTCGCGCATGGGAAGTCACCCACCGGCGGGCCTCTTCCGGGCTCAGGGCGACGCATTCGATGAGCGTCGCCGCCTTGAGCAACGCGGCGGTCGCCAAGCGACGCTTATCGAGCGCGCTCGCTTGAAAGACAAGCGTCGCGGTTGGCGCCGGCTGACGAAGATAGTCCTTGAGTAACTCGACTTCCGCCTCAGTCAGCTTGTCAAAGTTGCGCGCGACAACCAGCCGCCCGGTCGGAGGCAGCGGCGCTTCGCGGGCGACAGCCAAAACGCGGCTCAGCCCTTCCTGCTCAGCGTCATGCTCGGAGTAATTGAAAGGGCGCTGCCCCTCCTCCGGCACGACACGCTCCAGCAACGCGCGCAGGCAGGCGCGCTGAAAGTAGGACTCCTCGCCGGCGAGGACGTAAAGCCGCTCTGGCGCGATGGTTGGCGGAAGCTGTAAAAACTCGGTCGCCTTCATCAAATCGAGGCCAGAACGCGCACGAGGGCGGCGCTGGTCGAGCAATCTGGAATCAAAATTTCGATGGCGATTTCCTCGCCGCCCTGGATCGCCCTGACGCCCGCAGTCGCTATCTCCTCTCGCAGCAGCGTTCCAAAGCGGTCATGGACGGTAAAATATAGGTAGGGCGTCTGCAGCCGCGTCAAGCCCGCGTTGATGAGCGTGCCGGTTACGCGCACGTCGCCGGACTCCAGCCGCTGCGCGACACAGGACTCAACCCGCGCAGCGTAGTTGGGCACGTTCTGGACTTCAGTTTCAAGGTTTTGCTCAAGCAGCAGCGGCGTCGGCATGGCCATTTCCCCCTTTAGCGCTGGGCGCAGGATTAATATTCAACAGGGCGAGCGCTTCACCGGGACGCAACATGGGCGGCAATCGCTTCAGCCAGCGCCGGCAGCGTGGCTTCCTGCGGCTCGATGGCGACCGCGAGCCCCAGCTCGCGGGCAGCCTGGCTGGTCACCGGGCCGATGCAGGCCACCTTCGCGCGCGCCAGAAGCTCGCTTGGGCTGATACCCGGAAAGGCCTCGGCAAACTGGGTCACAGCCGAGGCGCTGGCAAAGGCCACGACATCAAAATCGCCGGATCGTAAGCGATGCGCCCAGTCCGTCGGGTCAAAATCGGAGCGAGCCGTTTGGTAAGCTTCCACGATGTCGAGCGCGACGCCCAAGGCGGCGAAAGACTCCGGCAGGGTTTCGCGCGCCACCCGCGCGCGCGGCAGCAAGACGCGCAACCCGGCGACTTGCCCGCCGTGAAAGGCGACAAAGCTCTCAACGACGCCTTCCGCGTTGAAGCGCGCTGGAATAAGGTCAACGGCGAGACCGGCATCGCGCGCGACGCCGGCGGTCCCCTTGCCAATGGCGCACAGACGCAGGCCGCCGACCAGCCGAAGGTCATCGCCATGAAACCGCAGGCGCCTGAGAAAAAAATCAATGGCGTTGGCGCTGGTAAAAAAGAGCCAGTCATAATGATGCGCCGCGCCGGCGACTTGCTCTCGCAGGCGCTGCAGCGCGCCGTCAAGGGCGTCCCAACTGCTGGGCTCCGTGATGACAATGGCAGGCAGCGACGCGACCTGCGCGCCATACCGCTCAAGCAACGCGACAAAGGTCGCCGCCTGATGCGCTGCGCGGGTGATCAAAACGCGCTTCCCATCAAGCGGATACTCCGTCAGCGGATGCTTGCTCGCCATATTCGCCATAACGCCTGCCTGCTCCAGCATACTTCCAAACAAGCCATTGGAAATAGCAAAAATCTGGCAAGCTGTGCGATACTTATCGGTCATGACGACCTCGACCGACTTTACCCTGGCCCGAGTTCTGGCGGCGCATGCGCGGATTGCGCCCTATGTGCATCGGACCCCCGTCCTGACGTCGCGGACGCTGGATGCCCGCGTCGGGGCGACAGTCTTTCTCAAGGCCGAAAACTTTCAGCGCGGCGGATCCTTCAAGGCGCGCGGCGCGATGAACTGCCTGGCCGCCCTGCCGCCGGAAGTCCGCTCGCGCGGCGTCGCGGCTTTTTCATCCGGCAATCATGCCCAAGGCGTGGCGCTCGCGGCCCGCGCCTTTGGCGTCCCGGCGACCATTGTCATGCCAACCGACGCCCCGGCTTCTAAAATCGCCGGGACGCTGGCCTACGGCGCGCGGATTGTTTACTATGACCGGCAACATGAAGACCGCGAAGCGATTGCCCGGCAACTGGCCGAGGAAAGCGGCGCCGTCTTGATTCCGCCGTACGATCACTATGAGGTGATGGCCGGCCAGGGCACGGTCGCCTTGGAGCTGCTGACCGAGGTTGGCAGTCTTGACGCGCTGCTGGCGCCGGTCGGCGGCGGCGGGCTGCTTAGCGGGTGCGCGACCGTGGCCCGGGAATGGTTTCCGACCATGGCGATCTACGGCGTCGAGGCCGAACTCGCCGACGATACCTGCCAATCGTTTCGAGCCGGGCGGCGCGTCGCCATTCCCCCGCCGGCGACGATTGCCGACGGCATGCGGAACCTCGCGCCAGGCGCGCTGACGTTTCCCATCGTGCAACGCGCCGTGACCGACATCCTGCTGGTTTCAGAACAGGAAATCCGGGCGGCCGTGAAATTCTTGCTAACGCGCCTGAAAGTTCTGGTCGAGCCGACTGGGGCGGCGGGCGTGGCGGCCCTGCTGGCAGGCAAAGCGCCCGCGCAAGGAAAGCGAATCGGGGTTATACTTTCTGGCGGCAATGTGGACGCCGCGCAACTGACGGATTGCCTGAAGGCCGATGACTGGTAATCGAGCGCGCGCCGAGTCCGCCTAGCGGCGAGTAATTCCTGAATTTTGCCCTTCCGATTTTGCCCTTTCGCGAGGAAGCTCGACAGACGATGGATGAGCAGTTCCTATCTATGACCGACGGGCTTGCCTACCTAGCCCAAGTGGAAATCCTACGGCAGTCAGACCCCTCGTCTCCCTACCTAGCGCAGCCGGAGGTCATTGAAAGTTACCAGCGGTGGCAGGGGTACTTTCAAGCGGCGCTGGTCGCGCCGACCACGTACCAGGCATTCTTAGCCTATCTGGAGCGGTCGGCGCGGAAGGACCTGTCCAGCTACCTTCAGCGGCGATTCCCGCTCTCGCCGCCGCCAGAGCGCGCGGCGTCGCCGGCTAGCGCAAGCCACGGCGCGCAGGCGAGAGACGGCGGCGTCATTCAGCTCGATCAGCTTATTGATCAGTACCGGCGCGAGCAGATGGAGCGAGGCAACAGCGCCGAGGAAGACGAGGAAATCGAGCGCAGCCTGACGCCGGACCGCCCAGCGTCCGGTCTATCAAGCCTGACCAAGGAAGAGTTACTCGCCCGTGTCGAGCGGCTTGAGCAGGATAACCGCAGCCTCCGTAAACGGCTACAGGTGAAGCTCGGTCGGCGCGAGGTCAGGGAGCTTGAGGACATTGTCGCTGACTACGAGCGCAGGATGCGCGAGGCCGAACAGCAACTCGATGAGCTGCGTCGCGCCGCGCGCGATAGCGGCAAATTCGGCGACAGCGGCAAGTTCGCGGAAGATATTTCGCCGGCGCCCGGCGCGGCCACGCCGGAGGACGAGCTTCAGCGCGTCGAAAAAAGGTACCAGAAAACGCTGGCCGAAGTCGCGATTCTGGCTCAGGGCATGCTTAACCACCTCACGACCTTTCTCAATGACAAGGCCTGCATGGTCGGACCAGGCGAGCAATTTGGCATTGCCATTCAGTTTCCGGAGCTTCAGGCCCCGGTCGTCCAGATGATTCGCAAACTCAAGCAGATTGAGGATATTAGCAAGCGTCGGTGCGGCATCCCCGAACTCAATGAGCTGGTTGACCAGCTTTTCGGCAAGCATTAGCGCGGCGCGCCCAGCGCGCCGATGAAGGTTGACCAAACGATTCTGCCGCGTCTATATTCGCCCATCGCCCAAACCGTATGGCGTAACACGCTTTGCGCCGCCGGTTCCGCTCGCATTACTTGCGCATCCTAACATTCCGAGGACATTTAGCCATGCCCGGTGGAACGAATGAAGTCATGCGCGACTTCTTCATCCGCGTTATCGGGAACACCCCCGAAGAGCGATTCATTTACGTCATCCGCGCCCAGGACGGCAGGGCGGCCCTCAACTTGCACATTAATAATCTCGGCGACCGCCCATGCGTTGTGCTCGACGGGTTAACGGGGGAAGTGGTGGAACGTTACAACGTAGACAAAAAAGGGCGCTGACAACGCTTACCCCCGACATCGGGAAAACGGCGAATGGGAAAGCCTCCCATTCGCCGTTTTTGCCTGTTTGAGCATAGGCGTCGCAATGGCTGACCAAGGAGATGCCTAACGGAATCCTTAGAAGATGAACTTGAGCGCCATCTGAATTCGGCGCGAGCCGCTCACCACGCTATCCCGAATCTGTCCGAAAGTCGCCGCCGTCACGACGGCGGTCGGAAACGCAAACGACGGAGTGTTGGTGGCGTTTTGCATCTCCAGCCGATATTGGAGGCTGACCCCCTCCACGATACGGAACGACTTGGCCACGGTCAGGTCAAGTTGGAAAAAGCCCGGCCCGGTGAAGAAGTTCCGTCCGGTGTTGCCGAGCGCCCCTGGAGCCGGAAGGCTGAAGCGCGCCCGTTCATCCGCCGTAAAGAAGAAATTCGTCCCGGATTCCTGCCGCACCGAGCCGAGCGACCGCGAGCAGTTGGCGCAGTTGGCAAATGACTGCACCGCGTTGCTGAGCGTATTCGCGCCGGAAAAGACCGTAAACGGCCGCCCCGACGTGAGCCGCACAATCCCGGCTACCATCCACCCGCCGATAACCTGATCAATGAACGGGTTGAGCTGTCTGGCGTATTGCCGACCGCGCCCGAAGGGCAGCTCCCACACAAAGTTGCCCTGCAACGCATGCGTCCGGTCGAAGTCCGAGCGGGCGTAGTTGATACGCCGGTTGCGAAGGTCGAAGGGCGTGCTCGACGCCGACTGGGCGCTGCCGCTCGCCGCCACGGTGAAAGTCGGGTCAAACGACCGCGTGTCGAGCGACTTCGCGAACGTGTAGCTGATTTGGAAGCTCAGCCCGTCGCGGAAGCGGCGGGACAGTTGTAGCTCAGCCGCGTGGTAGTTTGAGAAGTCAAAGTTGTCAATCACCGACAGCCCGCCGGTGTACTGCGGGAAGTCGAAAAAGAAAAACGGCGAAAAGCCGCGCGCCGGCAGGTTGGCCCCGATTTGCTGCGCCAGCGACACGGCCAAGCCAGCGACATTGTTGTTGGTTAGGCTTCCGCGGAAGTTGTTAATGGTGGTCTGCGAGCCATTCGGGTTGGCCAGGAGCGAGTTAATGAGCGGGCTGTTGCAAGCTGGCGTGAATGTCCCCGACACGGCGCAGGGACGCATAATGTTGAACGCGTCCAGAAAGCCGTTTTCAAAGATTTTCACCTGATTGGCGTTGTAGCCGCTCAGCAAGCCGTTGCCGTGCCGCCCGATATAGTTGGCTTCAAGCACCAGGTTCCATCCCAGATCGCGCTGCACGCTGAGCGCCCACTGGTGAACCTTGGGCGTCCGGTAGCTAGGGTCGAACACGGTAATGCTGTTGGCCGAAAAGGCCGGCGGCTGCCGGAGCGCGTCTGGCGAGACGCCCGCCGGAGGCGCGAGCGTCGGCAGGTTGCGCAGCCGGCCGCCGCCCTGCCCGAAGGCGTCATTGATCACCCCCAGCGTCGCGCCCGGCACGGTTGGCAAGATAAACGACGAGGTCACGAAGGTATTGAGACGATCGTACGCCAGCCGGTAGTTGGCGCGGATCGAGGTCTTTCCGTCGCCAAAGGGGTCCCACGCCACGCCGACGCTCGGCGCGAAGTTGTTCAGGTCATCCGAGACCAACTCGCCGTTGACCCAGCGCGCCGTGTTGGTCGGGGGCGCGCCGAACGCGAGCCGCTGGTCGGGCGCGGCCAGCCGCCGCGGCTCGCGGAAAGCCGGGCGAATTTCCCACCGGAGGCCATAGTCAATCGTCAGGTTCGGGCGCAAGCGCCATGTATCCTGCACATAAAAGTCATACTCCGGGTAGCGCGCGTCGGCCGTGAAGATCGTGCCGGGCGGGCCGTACTGATTGCCAATCGAGACAAACGCCTGCGATATGCGCCCAACGCGCCCCAGCAGGTTGTTGATGGAGCGCTGGAGCAATGGCAAGTCAAACGCCGTGTTGATGTTGCTCGGAATCCCGAAGGCCGCGACGCTCACCGTATTGATGGCCGTGCTGAAGTTCGCCGCCCGCTGCGTGTTGAGGCCGGCCACCGACGTGCGCCGGTCAATGTGCCGCCCGAAGCGCAGGTTGAAGCCGCCCTTGATGGTGTGCGCCCCGCGTATGTAGGTCAGATTGTCCACGAACTGAAGCGTCGTCAATGCGCGCCGGTTGATGACCGGCGCCAGGTTGGAAACCGGCGTCGTCACATCATTGAGCGTCACCGGCGGGTTATTGGCAAACTCCGGGTCGGGGTTGTCAAAGCTGAAGGTGAAGCGATTGAGTCCGACGACGAATTCGTTGGTGAGGCTGCTCGTCGGCGACCAGCGATGATTGATGGCGACGTTGCGGGGGCTGCGGCGGGTATCCACCAGCCGCGCCGTGTTTGGAAACGCCGACGGGCCGGCGTTGGCGAAGTCGCCCAGCGAATCCTGTCGCCCCCAGGAAATGCGCCCAAACACCGTCTGGCGGTCGCTGATGACGTAGTCTATTTTCGCCGTGTAATCCTCCTGCTGCTCGCGCCCGCGGGCGTTGAAGAGGAAGCCGGCGGTGTTGAGGCCGTCGCCGAAGGCGAAGTTGTTCGGCAGCGGCGTCAGATCAATGACGCGCCGAATGGTCGGGTCAAGCCCCAGCCCCTGCGGATCCATCATGCCGATGTTGTACGTCCCGATGTTGAGACCTGGCGCGGGATTGCCGCTGGCGTCCACCGATGCGCCGGTCGTGCCAAAAGGCAGGTTGCGCCCGCCGATAACGTAGCGAAATAGCCCCTGCCGCGCCGTCTGGGTATAGACAATGCGGGTCACCGGGCGACTCTCGCTGGCCCGCAGAACCTGAATATTGGTAAAGAAAAACAGCCGGTTGCGAATGATCGGCCCGCCGAGGCTGCCGCCGCCGATGTGCTGGACAAACTGGCGCTTGACGATGCCGTTGAGGTTGTTTTCGTACTCATTCGCGTTGAAGCTCGGCGTCTGGTAGAACCAAAAGCCTGTGCCGTGAAACTCGTTCGTCCCCGAACGGGTGATCATATTGATCTGCGCGCCGCTGCTGCGGCCGTTTTCGGCCGAAGGGTTGCTCGTAATGACGCGAAACTCGGCCAGGGCGTCCGGGTTGACGCGAGTGGGCGAGAAGTTCGAGCCGCCGGCGCTGGTTTCGTTCGTGTCAATGCCGTCGAGCGTAAAGTTCACGGCGCGGTCGCGCGCGCCGTGAACGTGAACGCCGCCGCCGGTGTTCGCGCCGACCACCACGCCCGGCTGAAAGTTGATGAAGTCAAGCGGATTGCGCCCGCGCGCGCCAACGATGGGAAGGGCGACAACGGCCTGCCGCTCGACAAGATTCCCCAGATTGCCGGAACTGCTCGTCTGAATTCGCTCGGCCGCGTCGGTGACTTCTATGATTTCCTGCGCCCCGCCGGCCTCCAGCGAGGCGTTGACCGTCGTGGGCTGCCCAACGTTGACGACGTTGCCTTTCAAAACGAGCTTTTTGAAACCGCTGGCTTCGATTGTCACGGCATAGACGCCGACTTGAACCGAGTCAAAGACATACGCTCCGCTCTCGCTGGTCTGCGTTTCAAAAGCGGCGTTGGTGCCCTCGTTGGTCAGGATAACGCGGGCGCCGGCGACGAGCGCGCCGGACGGGTCGCGCACTGTCCCCGTCAGGCGGGATGTCGTGCCCTGCGCCCAAGTCGCGGGGGGACTGCCAAGCGCCAACGCGAGTAGAATGAGCCAAGCCAAAGCGAATAACCTCTGGCTAACCGAGCAGGCGAGCCTCCAGAGAGCCGGCATAACAAACCTCGCAGCAAGCTAGTTTATTTTCTGAACGCCGCTATCTTGCCGATTTCCTCAGCGGTTGTCACGAGTTGATTGAGCGG
>NKPT01000188.1 GCA_002254845.1 Chloracidobacterium sp. CP2_5A
CTCTGGGACAAAGCCCGCGAGGCCGAAGCGGAAGCGGATTCGCTGGGAATTGACGCCCGGCGGCGTCAGGCGGAGGAGCAACGCCGGAACGCAAAGGATGCCATTCGCGGGCTTCTGCAGGCCAATCCCGAAGTGCAAGCGGCTTTATTGCGGGCGGTCGCTGGCAAGCTGGCTCAGTATCAATACGACGCCGCATCCGTTCCTTTCGAGTTGTGGCAAAACGCGGACGATGCCGTTTGCGAACTTGGCAAGCTGGGTGAAACGATGACCTCGGCGGATGAGGACCGATTCATCGCCAAGTCCGACGGTGCCCGGTTGGTTGCCGTGCATTTCGGGCGGCTCATCAACCAGTATCGTCTGCCGGGAGGGCCAAGCCGTGAAGAACTTGGCTACAAGCGGGACTTGGAGAAGATGGTGGTTCAGTCCATTTCGGACAAAAC
>NKPT01000142.1 GCA_002254845.1 Chloracidobacterium sp. CP2_5A
CCACGGTCGGCAGATTAGCCGCGCAAGCGCAAGGACTGAGCGACAACAGCCCCCAAACCGCGTTCATCCGCTACTGGAGTTTCGTCAATAATCGCGAATACGACCGCGCCAAGGACGCTTTCTGGCGCGTGCTGGATTTAGACCCGCTGATGGCGGAGGCGTACCAGCTGCGTGGGCTGCTCAACCTGATGGACGGCTTGCGCCCGGGCGACGAAGACCTGCTGGCGGTCGCGCGGGAATGGTTCGAGTTGGCGTTGGCGGCGCGCCCGAACTATGCGCCCGCCCATTTGGGAATCGCGATGAGCTACGCTTTCGAAGCGTACACCACCAAGCGCGACGGCAACCGTCCCAACCCAGAGACTCTGCGAAAAGCGGAGGAAGCCCTCGATAAGGCGTTAGCGACAGCGCGCGACACCGCTTGGGCGCAGGTTGGCGCCTCCTATGTCTACACGGAACTGGGCAAGGTGCGCGAGGCAGACCAAGCGATTCGGCGCGCCGCCCAGA
>NKPT01000263.1 GCA_002254845.1 Chloracidobacterium sp. CP2_5A
GCCGGTGGGTTTGGAGGTAGTGGATGACAAGCAAGAAGGTTAACCGCGATCCGTGGCGCTACTACGAAGCGGCCGCCGCGCGTGTGGCGGCTGTTGTCGGCGACGCGGACATCGCGCGCGACGCGACGCTGCGAGCGGTCGAGTGGTGCCTTCGCACGAAGCCGCCGCGCATCACGCTGGCGTTTCTCACGCGACGCGCGTTATGGCGCGCGCTGGATATTCTGCGCCAGCGCGCACTTCGGGGCGACATCGAGGTGCCAGAGGAGGACGCCGACCGCTACCCGGCTGACGAGCTAAGCGTCGAACAGCTGGCCGACCTAGCGGCTGTTGAGCTTCCCTGGTCGGAGCTGGTGTCGATGGGCCGCGACA
>NKPT01000036.1 GCA_002254845.1 Chloracidobacterium sp. CP2_5A
CAAAATGAAAAACAAGTCCATGATGCCAATCGTCCAGCCCAGATAGTCAGCGACCGACTTGAGCGCGCTCGGCGGCGACTGGCGCGTAATGAGGTGCGCGTAATGAAACAAGACGACCACTAGCGCTCCAAAGCCCCGGATGCCGTCCAACTCGTCAAGTCGCTTCGTGTCCATCCGCGTTGTGTCAATCCTTGGTATGTCAACCCTCGTCCAGGAGATCGCGATCGCGCAACCGGAAAAAAATCCAGCTTTAGTCAGTAACAAGTTGTTTACATGGCACATATAAGGTTGGCGCCACTCTACAAAAAATGCATCCGTCACTGATGAACTTTCTTTCTCACCGCTGCCAATCCGCCGAGGCGTCGCCACTCGCCCTCAGGACCGCAGCCTCAGATTTCGGAGTTGGAACTCGTATGAGCTTTGGTATGACTGGCGCCCGGTCGTGTCGCGCGACGCTGGCGCTCGCGCTTAGCGCGGCTGTGGGCGCAGCCGCGCTTTTCTATTTGCCCTGGCGGACAACCCGCGCCGACGCTTCGCTGAACAGTCGCGTCACGGTCGCGCCGTCCGCTCCGACGGCGGCCACGACGATGATTCCCTATGTGGAAACCTTTGACAGCCTCGCCAGCGGGCTGCCGGCCGGCTGGACGGTGCGCACTGGCGCCACCGCGGCTGCATTGGGAACGGGCGTGACATTCACCGCTACGCCGGTAGATTGGGCTAACACTTCCGGTGCATTCAAAAACTTCGCTTCCGCGAATAACGCCGGTTTCAGCGACACAACGCCGGCCGCCACGCAGAACAGCGCCCCCGACCGGGCGCTGGGCATCAGGCAGACCGGCTCCTTCGGCGACCCTGGCGCCGCTTTTACCTATCAACGCGACACGACCGGCGAAACCATCGCCACCGTCAGCTTTGACGCGCAGATGCTGAGCGTCCAGCCGCGCAGCACGACCTGGACGCTCCAGTACGGCGTCGGCGCCGCCCCTACGTCGTTTGTGACCCTGGCGACCTACACTGATCCCGGCGTGTGGGGCAACGCCAACGTTTCGGTAACCTTGTCGCCGGCGCAATCCGCTGATGTCAGCAACAAGCCAAGCGTGTTTTTTCGCATCGTGGCGTTGGCCGGCTCGACTGGCAGCGGCGCCCGCGATAGCTTCGGCATTGACAACTTTACGCTTTCTGGTTCCAGCGGCCCGCCGCCAACGGCGCCCGTCGTGCCCGCCTGCCCCGGCGCGGTCTCGGCGTTTCAGGGAACGACGGCCGTCGCCTGCGGCTTGAGCGCCACAGACGCCGACAGCATTGTGAATAACGCCGTCGTCTTCAGCGTGACGCCCCCCACGGCGGGCTTTTCGATTGTAAACTTTACGCCGGCCAGCGGCGTCGGCGGCACGGCGACGGCGACGCTCGAAATCGCCAACACCGTCCCGGCTGGCGCCTACACAGTCGTCGTCCGCTGGTCGAACGACGACACCCCGACGCCCCAGACGGCCGACTGCACAATCACGGTCAACGTCGTGCCGCCCGCGACGGTCACGCCCATCAACCAGATTCAGGGAACCGGCAACGCCTCGCCGCTCGTCTCCACGACGCAAACGACCGAAGGCGTTGTCTATGGTCTGCGCAGCAACGGCTTCTTCATCCAAACGCCGGACGGCTCAGCGCTCGACGACGGCGACCCAAACACGTCGGAGGGCATTTTCGTTTTCACGGGCAGCGCGCCGCCGGTGCAGATCGGCAACTTAGTGCGCGTGCGCGGCACGGTGGCGGAGTTCGTGCCAGTCAGCGATCCGCAGCAGCCGTCCGTTACCCAGCTTTCCGGCTCGCTGACGATTGCGCAGCTGGCGTGCAGCGCGCCGCTGCCGGCCCCGACGGTCATTACGCCGACCATTGCCAATACGCCTTCGGCGCTTGAGCCGACGCTGCCGCTGCGTTACGAGCGGTTTGAAGGCATGCGCGTCCAGGTCAATCATTTGGCCGTCGTATCCCCGACCGGCGGAAGCGTCAATGAAACCAGTGCGACGGCGACAACCAACGGCGTATTCTACGGCGTGGTCGCCGAGCCATGCGGCGGCGGGTTCTGCTTCAGCCGGCCGTTCCGTGAGCCGGGGATCCGCTTTCCCGACTCCATACCAAACGGCGGCGTCACGGGAACGCTCCCGCCGCCAGCGAGCGTTCCGCGCTGGGACGCCAACCCGGAAATCATCCGCGTTTTCAGCACGGGGCAGCCGGGGACGACGGCGCTCAACGTGCCGGCTGGCAACCCCGCTACATTGCCGCTTGCTGGTATTGTGACCAACTTGATTGGCGCGATGGACTACGCCTTCCGCGCCTTTACCATTTTGCCGGAAGCGGCCAACCCGCCGGTTTTCAGTAACCCCAGCGCGCCGGGCGTCGGCGTCGAAGTCCCGCTCCCCACTGTGCCGTCCGGCTGGGTGACCGTTGCCTCGATGAATCTGGAACGGTTTTTCGATAACCGGAACGATCCGGGGCGCAGCGAGCCGGTGCTGACGGCGACGGCCTACAACAATCGCTTGAATAAGTTCTCGCTTCAGGCGCGAAACATCCTGCGCAACCCTGATGTCATCGGCTTGCAGGAAGTCGAGGCCCCGACGGACAACTTGTCGGTCGTCATTAACGACATGGCGGCGCAGCTCAACACCGACAACGGCAACCCGACCAACAGCAATCCGAGCCTGCCGTTTTACGTCGGCTACATTTTCCCGACGAACGACGTCGGCGGCATCGCCGTGGCGTATCTTGTCAACACAAACCGCATCACGGTGAGCAGCGTGACGCAGGTCGGCGCAAGCGACACCTATACGCGGCCAGATAGCTCCACCGCGATTCTCAACGACCGCCCGCCAATCATCCTAGAAGGAGCGCTGGGCAGCTACGCTTTCACCGTCATCAACCTGCACCAGCGGTCGCTCAACGACATCGCCACCGGCGGCGCGCCGGTCAACGGCTATCCGAACGAGGGCTACCGCGTTCGGCACAAGCGACAGTTGCAGGCGGAGTTTGTCGCTAATCTCATTCGCCAGCGGCAAATCCTCAACTCGAATGAGCGGATGGTCGTCATCGGCGACTTCAACGGCTTCCAATTCAATGACGGCTACACGGACATCTACAACACGATTCTGGGCAATCCGCCGACGCCGCCCGCCAGCGGCCCGAATGACGACCGCGTGGTGTTGGCCCCGACCAGCGCCTGGAACCCGCCGAACCCGCCGCTGGTCAGTCTGACCGGAGCGACATCGACGGAGAGCAACTACTCGTTCATGTTCGACGGCAGCGCCCAGACGCTCGACCAAGTGGCGGTGACGCCGAACGTCGCCGGCGAGGGCGCGTACGCCGAATCGGCGCGGGTCAACGCCGACTTCCCTGAGGTTGACCGCAACAATCCGGCGTCGCCGCGCCGGCTGTCCGATCATGATCCGAAACGGGTGGCGCTAGTCCCGCCAACGGCGACGCCTGTGCTTCAGAACTGCCGGGTGTCGCTTAGCGTGACCAGTCAGTCGCTGACGGGCAACACGTGCGGCTTGCCGAACTACGCCGGCGACCTTGTGTTGACGGCCACGCTGAGCAACGTCAGCTCGCAGCCGATTTCCGATATCTTCTTGCAGGTGCACGGCTTAGGCTATCCGGATAGCACGCCGACGGGCGTCATTGTCGCGGCGCCGAATCCGCACCGACTGCTTACGGCCGATGCGACGACGTGCAGCGGCGGCGGTCAAGCCGGAGCCAACCAATCCACGGTCAACGGCCAAGCGCCGATTGGCAGCAACACGCCGATTGGCACGCTCAATCCAGGCGACAGCCGGACGCTGACCTTCCGTATCGCGCTGCCGCAGGCGCGACGACTGCGGTTCTTCGTCAACGTCTTCGGCGTCGGCGGAACGGCCTGCCCGGTGGCGTCCAATGAAAGTCGCGCCAACGGCCCGGTCATGGCGACAACAACGACGCTTGACGGCCCGGCGCTCGGATTTGAACTGCTGCGGGATAAAAGCGGCGTCACCGTCAAGCCGACTGGAGGTCGTTCGGCGAAGGGCGGCGCGAAGACGGCTGCCGGTCGGCGGTAAGCGCCAAGCGCTTTTCGGCAATTGCGGGTGGCGGAACAATCCGCCACCCATTTTTTTGTTTTTGCCAAGTTTTTTGGACAAGTTCAGTCCCGCCGCTCAGGGCTGTGGTCTGGCGTTGCCTCTTTCGCAAGAGCGTAGCGTTGGCATTTTGAGGTCGCTAAGACGGCACCCCTCCCAAAGCGCGCCAACTTATGATGGACGACTGGATTCGCCTCAAGTCCGCTGCATCTTCCTGCCCGTAATCGGCTGTCCGCCCCGACCACGTTATCGGCTAAAGCGGCGCCGTCAGACGCGGCCGCCGGCGGTTGAAGGCTTTCTGCATTGAAATCGCGCCAGACAAGAGCGGCAAGCTGGCGGCGGGGACGATTGAGGTCTCGCCGGATGTCGCCGTAGAGAGCCTGCGATCAGGCTTCAAGGCATGAGCTGCAAAACGGCTTTCTACGGGGATGTCGGTTCAGCGACGTCAGGGTCCTCACAGCCGGCTGATCTCAACCGTGGCTTTGGCGGTCACGCTCCGGGCGGGCGTGACCGCTTTTTGGTTAGCGCGCTTTCGAGGGCGCAATACCCAGTTCGGTAATCGAGAGCTAGGCGTTTGGCGCGCGGCGGCGTTCCGCCGCTTTGCGATGGCGCGGCATGCCACAAGCCCCAACCGACCGCGCCCCTCCGCAGTTTCGCTTTTCCCCTTCAGGCGCCCCCCAGCGTTTGGCATCGGTAAGAGCGGCTGCGCGTCGTCGCAAAAAGCGGGCTAGCGTCAGCCAGCTCGCTGAAGCCGCTGTAATTTCAGGCTGTCTTCATGACAGTGCCAAGCCAGCGTCCCATCAGGCTCGGGGAGACTTCAAGGCTAAGTTCCGCGAGAAAAACGCGCTGTTAGGCGCGACGAGCGGTTTTTCTAGGACTGAGCGGCGGAGCCGCCTGCCCTTGAGACTCGCCCCGCTTTGGGCAGTAGCCAAAGCTTGTTTCTGGTCGGCTTTCGTGTCATGGTGATTGACACTTCGCCTGACCGTCGTCAGGCAGCGGTCGTCGCTTCCAAACTCGCATGCATCGCGTAGGGCTCGCATGGCACGCTCGCGCCGTTGGCTTACATGGCTTGGTCTGACGCTATCGGCGCTGTCGGTCGCCGCCGCGGTTGGCTTTGGCGCTTACCGCAGCCTCAAAACCTCTGTCACCCACCACGCCGCCGAGGAAATCATCACGATCGAGCCTGGGATGGGCGCGCGCGAGGTTGTCGAGCTGCTTTACGAGCGCGGCGTTATCGCCAATCGCTATCCGGCGCTGGCTTACTTGATGCTCAACCCCGCCGGACGCCGCTTGCAGGCGGGCGATTACGAGTTTGAATCGCCTATCTCGCCGCTGGCGGCGCTGGATAAGATTCGCCGGGGCGCGGTGGCGACGCGCAAAATCATGTTCCGGCCGGGGCTGACAATTTACGAAGTCAACGAGCTTTTGCCTAACCGCCCGCTGGATGGGAAGCTCGACCCGACGCTTCTCGACGCGCGGCTCATCGCCGACCTTGACCCAAGGGCGACCAGCCTTGAGGGGTACATTTTCCCGGATACCTACACGGTGTCAAAGCGGGCGACGAGCGCTGAAATCCTGGCTGAAGCCGTCGCCCGTTTCCGTCGGGCGTGGACGCCCGAGCTCCGCCAGCAGGCGGAGGCGCGGCGCATGACGCTGCGCGAAGTCGTCACGCTCGCCTCGCTTATCGAGGAAGAGGCCGCTGATGACGCTGAGCGGCCGCTGGTGTCGAGCGTCTTTCACAACCGACTGCGCAAGGGCATGCGGCTCGAATGCGATCCGACGTTTATTTACGCGGCGAAGCTCGTCGGCGCGTGGGACGGCAATGTGAACAATCCAGCGCACCGGCGGCGGCTTTCAGCTTACAACACCTACGTCTCGATGGGGCTGCCGCCGGGCCCGATCGCCTCGCCGAGCGAAAAGTCGCTGCGGGCGGCGCTCCAGCCGGCGCAAACTGACTATATTTACTTTGTGCTGAGCGCGGGCGGGCGGCATCGGTTTTCACGCACTGAGGCGGAGCACCAAGTCGCCGTCGCGGAGTATCGCAAGCTTCAGCAAACGCAGCGCCAGACGCTCCATACGCAAGACATTAAGAAGTGACGAGAGTGTCGCCATGGGCGATGAGCTGCGCGAGTTGCTGACCGACGCCATCGCGGCCGGCGAGGCGCAAAGCGCCGCGTGGCTGGTCGCCCGGCGGGAAGCCATCCTTGCTCAGGGCGCGGTGGGAGGGGCGCAGCCGGACGCCATCTACGATTTGGCTTCGCTGACGAAGCCTCTCGTGACGGCGCTGCTGTGCGTGTATTTCATCGAGCGCGACTGGCTGACCGACTCCAGCGCGCTGGGCGAGCTCCTTCCGGAGCTTCAGGGCTGTGTCTATGGCGCTGCGACGGTGCGCGAGGCGTTGACGCACACGGCGGGTTTCCCTGCTTGGCTGCCGCTCTATGCGCTATGCGACCATCCCAACGAGGCGCTTTCGGCGATTGGGCGCGCCTGTCCGGGCGCGTATCGCGGCGGCGCGCGCGACGTGGTCTATAGCGATTTGGGTTACATTGCGCTGGGCAAGGCTTTGGAACGAATTGGCGGCCGTCCGCTAGATACGCTCTTTGACGAGCTTGTGGCGCAGCCGCTTGGTCTGAGGGCGACGCGCTTTCATCCGCCGGCCGCGTGGCGCGACCGCATCGCGCCGACCGAGCGCGGCAACGACCATGAACGGGCGATGACGCGCCGCCTTGTCGCCAACGGCGACGGACGCTTCAGTTCATCCGAACAAGCGCGACTGTCGAGGTATGACGGCTATCGGCGAACGCTGATTCAGGGAGAGGCGCATGACGGCAATGCCCACTTTTTGGGCGGCGTCGCCGGGCACGCCGGGCTATTTTCAACGGCGGAAGAAGTCTGGCGGCTGGCGCGCGAGTTTCTCCCGCGCGGGCGGCTGCTGAAGCCGGCCAGCCTCGAATACTTCACCCGTAATTTCACGCCTGGATCAAATGAAAGCCGCTCATTTGGCTGGATGCTCGCCCCAACGCCTGGCGCCACGGGCGACGGGCTGTCGCCATTGGCTTTCGGCCACACCGGCTTTACCGGAACAAGCATCTGGTGTGACCCCGTCACGGAGAGCGTCTATGTGTTGCTGACCAATCGGACGTTTCCCATTCGGACGAGCCTGCAAGATGTGCGCCGGGCCTTTCATGCCCGCGCCGCGCAGTTGACGCGCTAGGCCAGTGCGCGACTTGAGCGACTGCGCTATGATGAGCGCGCTTCCCCAAGTTCATTGAGGCCAAAGTCGCTTGATTTTTTACTGCGGAGAGGTTCTGCCCCATGCCGGTCAATCCAGTTGACGCCAAGAAGTTGGCTACTGAAAAGAACACCACCGACCTGCGCCAAATGCTCGAACAGTCCGACGAGCTGATGCGCGTCGTTATGGAAAAAGGCGATCTGGAAACCGCGGAAAAGGCGGCGCAGGAAGCGGCGGCGGCGGCGGCGGCGCTGATCGTTCGCAAGCAGGGCGGCGTTCGGGAACTGGCTAAGCGTGTCCGCGAGCGCGTGGCGGGCGACAATGATGACGCGGACGAAGCCGCGCTCGCGCCGCCATCCGCCGAGGGCGGCGCCGGATAGCCTCTAGTTTTTTGGCCAATCGGATTTTTGACGCCAGTCAAAGGGCGACCGCTTCCTTCATGCCAATCACCATTTCGGGCCTTCGGCGACTTGACCCGCCCCATGTCACGGCGCAGAGCGACATCCACGATTGGCTGGCGCGCGCCCATGCGACAGCGGACGCCGGCGCCGATCCGACACGCTTGCGGCGGGCGCTAGATCGCTTTGGCTGTTCGCCTGATCGCATCGCCCAGCGGTTTCACGCCCTTGAAGACTTTACCCATAGCGACTGGGCGCGCATGCGGATTTTCGACGCGACACAAGCCCCTGCAGGACGGCGACTAGGCGCGCGCATGGCGTTTTTCGCCCAGGTCGCGCAGGAGGCTTTCGACGCCTTTTACGCCACGGAAGCAGTCGCGCCAGCGCATATCATTCACGTCACCTGCACAGGCTATGTCGCGCCAAGCGCGGCGCAGCGGCTCGTCGCGGCGAAGGGCTGGACGGAAACCGTTGTGACGCATGCCTACCACATGGGCTGCTACGCGGCGTTTCCGGCCATTCGGCAGGCGGCGGGCTTTGTCGCCGCCGAGGGGCCGGCGACGCGGGCGGATGTCGTGCATACGGAACTGTGTACGCTGCACCTCAACCCAACGCTCCGCGACCCCGAGCAGCTCGTCATTCAGAGCCTTTTCGCGGACGGCTTCGCTCGCTATTCAGTGACCGGCGAGTTGTCTTGCGCGCCGCGCTTTGAGCTGCTGGCGATGGCGGAGGAAGTGTTGCCGGATTCCGCCGAGGCAATGACCTGGCAGTGCGCCGAATGGGGCTTTCACATGACGCTGGCGCGCGACGTGCCGGCGCAAATTGCGCAGGCGCTGCCAAAGTTTATCGCCGGACTGGCGCGGCGCGGCGGATGGACGGAGGCGGAGGCGCGCCGGGCGGTTTACGCCATTCACCCCGGCGGGCCGAAAATCATCGAGCAGGCGCAGGCGGCGCTAGAGCTGACCGACGCGCAGACCGCCGCCAGTCGGCGAGTCCTGCGCGCCCGCGGCAATATGTCCTCGGCGACGCTCCCGCATGTATGGGCGGACATTCTTGAGGATGAGGCGGTTCCCGATGGCGCGCTGGTCTTGAGCTTAGCGTTCGGTCCCGGACTCACCCTCTGCGGCAATCTCATGGTCAAAAGGGCGTCATGACAACGCATTGGCTGCTCGCGCTGCCATTTTTGCTGCAGGGGGCGGCGATGGTCGCGGACGAGTTTTGGTTTCACTGGCGGCGCGGTCTGGGTCGGTGGGAGCGCATTGGCCATCCGGTGGATACGCTGACTGTGCTGGTCTGCTACGGCATTGCGCTGCTGGCGCCTTACTCGCCGACCGCGCTGGCGTGGTACGTTGGCTGCGCCGCGTTCTCCATGCTGTGCGTGACGAAGGACGAGCTCGTGCATGCGCGGGCCTGCTCGCCTGGCGAGCATTGGCTGCACGCCGTGTTGTTTTTGCTCCATCCGGTCACGCTGGCCGCCGCCGCGCTCATCTGGATGGATGCGCCGCCGGGTGCCGCCGCCGGCAAGAGCTTTCTTGCCGGCGCCTTTGGCGTCAGCGCGGCGTTTGGACTCTATCAGTTGCTGTACTGGAACGTCTGGAGGCCGCGCCCGGCATGACAAGCGTCAACAACGCGCTTTACGACGCCTTAGGCGAGCGGTGGCACGCCGCGCAGGACGACCCCGTCGCTCTGCTGCGCGCCGAAGGAAAACTCCGCAACCCGTGGATCGCTTCTGAAATCGCGGCGCGCTGCGGGAAAGGCGCGCCCGTTCTCGACATCGGCTGCGGCGGCGGCTTTCTGTCGAATGAGCTGGCCCGCGCCGGGTTCGCCGTCATCGGACTGGATCAGTCGGTAGAAAGCTTGGCAGTGGCGCGGGCGCATGACGAAACTGGCAGCGTCCGCTACGAGGCCGGCGACGCGCTCGCGCTGCCATACCCGGACGCCTCCTTTTCCGCCGTATGCGCGATGGACTTTCTCGAGCATGTCGAAGACCCGGCGGGCGCGATTCGGGAAGCGGCGCGCGTCCTGCGCCCCGGCGGGCTGTTTTTCGCCTCGACCTTCAACCGCAACTGGCTGAGCTGGCTGGTGGTCATCAAGGGCGTGGAGTGGTTCGTACGCAATACGCCGCCGAATATGCACGTCCTGCGGCTGTTTATCACGCCGGCGGAAATGGAGCGCTACTGCTTGACGGCCGGACTCAAGGGCGCGTTTTTTCGCGGGATGCGCCCGCGCGTGGATCGCGCCTTTTGGCGGCTGCTGCGAACAGGCGTTGTGCCCCCGGATTTCGCGTTCGCTTTCGTGTCGTCGCTGGCGACGGGCTACCTTGTCAGGGCTGAGAAATCGTGAAGCAGCGCAATGCCCCGCGCGGGTAGCCCGGTTGCCAGAGTCGGCTATGTCTGCGGAATCTCCGACGCCGCGGGCATGGCTGAGGTTTCCGGAGTCGGGGCCGGCGAAGGGAGCGACGCCGGCGGCATGGCCCGCGGGCGCTCCGGGCGGTCGCTCAAGCCGCGCTCGCCCGCCGGGCGCGACTCTTCCGACAGCTTGCCGAAAATCATCTTTCCGGCGGTGGTTTGCAGGACGCTCGTCACGCTGATGTCCACCGCCCGCCCGATGAAGCGCCGGGCATGATCGACAACCACCATCGTGCCGTCGTCGAGGTAGGCGACGCCTTGGTTGTATTCCTTGCCTTCCTTGAGGATAAACACCTGCATGGTCTCGCCCGGCAGGACGACCGGGCGCAGCGCGTTAGCCAGCTCGTTGATATTGAGCACCAGCACGCCGCGCAACTGCGCCACCTTGTTGAGGTTGAAATCGTTGGTGACAATTTTGGCGTCGAGTTGCTTGGCCAGCTCGATGAGCTTGAGGTCAACCTCCCGAATGTTGGGGAAGTCCATGTCGGTGATGATGGTGTCGAGCTTTTTGTTTTTCTGAAGGCGCTGAAGGATGTCGAGTCCCCGCCGGCCGCGATTGCGCTTGGTCGCTTCGGCGCTGTCGGCGACGTGCTGCAGCTCGCGCAGAACAAATTGCGCGATGATGAGGCGCTCGCTCAGGAAACCGGTCTCGGCGATGTCAGCGATACGCCCGTCAATGATGACGCTTGTATCCAACACAAGGTTTTGCGGGCGGCTGTCGCCGCCAGCCGCGCCCTTAGCCGAGCCAGCGAAGAGTTCCCACCAGCGGTCGCTGGCGGCCCCACGCGTCATGCCCAGATAACCCAGGGCCAGCGCGGCGGTCAGGACAAGATAAGTTTTGGACGCTGCCGGCAATCCTGGCTGGAAGCTAATCAAGACGCCAACGATGGCCGCGGCCGTCAGCCCGGCCAACAGCCCGCCGAAACCGCCAATCAGCATGGCGATGGGACGCTCGCGCAAATAGAGTTCGAGCCCGATAATGCCGATGCCAACCGTGAGTCCGAGCGCCGCCGACCACAGCGGCGACGATAGCGGCTGAGCCAGCCAGGCCGTTCCTAGCGAAAACAAGATAAATCCAGCGCGTAGAACGAGATGATCGCGATTCATGTGACTCTATGGGGCGAAGGCTCACAGTTGGCTGATTGAGGGCGGAGGTTCAAGGCGGCGTCATTCGCGGTATTGGAAATGTGACCGATTCGCTATTGTGTCGCAAGGCAATGTGACGGCGCGGATGCGCGCCCAGGAAGGCGCGGTCGCCTGCCCAAGCTGGATGTCGTTGGGCGACCTGTCGTTGGCGACCGCGCCTTGAAGAAAGGATGGAGCTGCTTGTGCAATCCCTAGCCTGGTCGAGCTTAACCTACCGTCCGGCGCGCTCGCTGGCGACGGCGTTTGGGGTGGCGGTTGGCACGGTGTTGGTTTTGTTGACAACCGGGCTGGCGCGGGGCGTCATTACTGAACGCGCCGAGCGCGAATCGCGGGTCGGGGCGCACATTATCGTTCGTCCGGCTGGGTCGTTTGGCGGCGGCGTGGTGTCAAATCAGCCGGCCTACCCGCTGGACAACCTGCCGCGCATCGCGGCGCTGCCCGGCGTCCGCGCCGTTGTGCCGGTGATCCAATACGCGCTGCCTTCCGACAGCGGCATCGGCTTTCGCTTGCTGGAAGGCGTCTCGTGGGCGGACTACGCCGCCATGAGCGGCGCGCGGATTGTCGCCGGGCGCGCGCCCCGAAACCCGGACGAGATCGTGATTGACCGCGAGCAGGCGCGGCAAAAAGGGTTCGCCCTCGGCGAGCGGGTGACGCTGGCGAAGCGTACGTTCACGGTCGCGGGCGTGTACGACCCGCCCAGCGGGGCGCGCATCAAGGTGCCGTTTGAGACGCTCGCGCAGATGCTCGAAGCGCCCGGACGGTGCTCGATGGCGCTTGTGCAGTGCCAGGCGGCGGACGAGCAAGACGCTGTCTATCAGCGCCTGCGCGAGGCCTTCCCGGTCGATCAGCTTATTTTCGTCAGGGACTTGCCGAGCCTTTACGCTGGAAGCCTGCCGGCGCTGGACGCGTTTTTGCGGGTGGTGGTCGGGCTGGCGCTGGTTATCAGCTTGTTGATCGTGTCGCTGGCAATGTACACCTCGGTGGTGGAGCGCACCCGCGAAATCGGCATCCTCAAGTCGCTCGGCGCGACCAACGCCTTCATTTTACTGGCCATTGAGAAGGAAGCGCTGCTGTTGAGCGGTATTGGCGTCCTGTTGGGCGTCGGGCTAGCCTACCTTGGGCGCTGGTGGATTGTGAGCTTCACTGCGTTTCGCGCCATCGAGTTCGAGCCGGTCTGGTTGGCGACGACGGCGATGGTCGCTTTGGTCGGCGGTTGCGGCGGCGCGCTGTATCCGGCCTGGCGGGCGATGCGGCTTGATCCGGTGGAAGCGCTTCGTTACGAGTAACGCCGTCGCGGCGGAGCGACGCTGCCTTATCAAAGCTCTCTGCATCAAAGCTCTCTGCCCTCAGGGGTCGTCAAGCTCCGCGGGGCGGCGTCCCGTCCGCGCCCGTGGCTTGCGCTCCCGCCGGGTGCGGCTGTTGACGCGGCGACCTTCGCGCCTGAGCCGCCCAGCCGCGGGAACCCGGCCTTGCATCCGGCGGCCAAAAGCCATAGGAAGCGGCGTAGGCATGGCGACCATCGGCTACATTGCGCTTCTGCGCCGGAATTCGCGCTTCCGGCGCGTCTGGTTGGCGCAACTCGTCAGCGAGCTAGGCGACTGGCTCAACTACGCCGCGCTGATGCAGTTGGCGCGGCAGTACGGCGGGGGCGCGGAGGTTGCCGCCCTCATCATCGCCATTGAGCTGCTCCCCTTTCCGCTCTGGAGCCCAGTCGCTGGCATGGTCGCCGACCGCTTCAACCGGCGACACGTCATGATGGCGGCCGACATCTTGCGCGCCGTGATTGTCTTAGGCTTCCTGCTCATTGACCGCCCGGAACGGCTCTGGCTCATCTATGTCCTGTCGGCGCTCCAATTTTCGCTGGCGGCGTTCTTTGAGCCGGCGCGCCAGGCGCTGATTCCGTCCGTCGCGGGACTGAAAGAACTCATCACAGCCAATCAGCTCACGAGCATCACGTGGTCGTTCACGCTGGGTTTGGGCGGGTTTCTGGGGGGCGTTGTCGCCAACGCCTTCGGCTTGACGGCAGCCTTTCTCGTGGACGCGGCGTCGTTTCTGGTTTCCTTCGCCATTCTGTTCGGCATGGCGGACGCGCCGCGCCCGCCAGCGTCGTCCAGCGCCGCCGCCGATGCCGGCTTCTGGGTCGCCATCAAATACCTTATCGCCCATCCGGTCACGCTCGCCGTGGCGCTCGTCAAGACCGGGATTTCCATTGCCGGCAGCGGCGTTTGGCTGCTGGCGGTCGTCTATGGGCAAACGGTCTTCCCGCTGGGCAAAGACGGCGCGCTGGCGGTGGGCATTCTCAACGGCGCGCACGGCCTTGGCGCGCTGGTCGGCGCGCTGGCGGCGGGGTGGTTCATGCGGCGACGGCTCAACATCGCGTGGAGCATTTTTTGGCTGTTCATGTTGCGCGGCGCGTTCTTTCTTTGCTGGGCCGGCGCGGTGCGCCTATGGATGGTCGCGGCGGCGACCATTCTCATCACCGTTTGCGGCAGCCTGCTATGGGTAATGAGCACGACGCTGCTCCAGCGGCTTACGCCGGACGAGCTTCGCGGGCGCGTTTTCGCCATCGAGTTTGGCGCGCTGACCTTTGCCATGGCCGCGTTTCTCTGGATGACCGGGCGGGCGCTCGATGGCTGGGGCTGGACGCCGGCCTTCACCGTCGCGGCTACGGGCGCGACCGCGTTTTTGGTCGCCGGCGGATGGCTCGCGCTGATGGGCGCGTCGATGCTGACCAAGCTGAGCGCGGATGCGCCGCCGAAAGAAAAGCCGGTTGGGGAACCGGACGCCGCCTGATGCGTCCGCAGTGAGGCAAGAAGATAATGTTCCTTAGGAGATTGAGCCTATGAAGTCGCATGCGCGTGCGCTCGTTTTCGCGCTCTTGGCGATTTTTCCGCTTCTCGGTCATGATTTGTCGGCGCAAAAGCGGAAGCGCCGTCCACAGCCCGCGCCGCCGTCCGCCACGCCCTCCGCAACCAAGGAGCCGCTTATGAATTCCGCCACCGCGTTGCCGGATGCCGCCGCCGGCGTTAATCGCTTTGCCTTCGCGCTGCACCAGCGGCTCGCCCGCCAAACCGATGACAATTTGTTTTTCTCGCCCTACAGCCTTGTTTCCGCGCTGGCGATGACGGCGCTGGGGGCGCGCGGGGCGACGCTCGCGGAAATGAGCCGGGCGCTCCAGTTCCCAGCGGGCGTGCCGCATGCCGCCTTCGCCGCGCAGGATCGCCTGCTGAACGCCCCGAGCGCCCCTTATCGGCTCGCCGTCGCCAATGCGCTCTGGGGGCAGCGCGGGCTCGGCTTCGAGCCGGACTTCCTGACGGCGACCAAGGCGAGCTACGGGGCGGGGCTGGAAGAAGTCGACTTTCGCGGCAATCCCGAAGGCTCGCGCAGCCGAATCAACGACTGGGTATCCAGCAAAACCAACGGCCGCATTCCTGATTTGCTTCCCCCCGGCTTCATCACGCCGATGACGCGACTCGTCTTGAGCAACGCTATCTACTTCAAAGGCGATTGGGCGGCGGCTTTCGACCGCGACGGGACGAACGAAAACGACCAGTTCCGGCTGCCGGGCGGCGCAACGACGACCGTCGCCATGATGAACCGAACGGGACGCTACAGCCACATCGACGGCGGAACGTTCCAGGCGCTCGTCCTGCCCTACCGGGGCAATGACCTTTCGATGGTCGTCTTGCTCCCAAACGCCGTTGACGGCCTTCCGGCGCTGGAGCAATCGCTGACCAGCGAGAAGCTTCAGGGGTGGTTGAATAAAGCGATCGCCCGCGAAGTTCAGGTTGGCTTTCCGCGCTTCAAGCTCGCGCTGCGGCTTGACAGCCTGTCAAATGATTTGCAGGCGCTCGGCATGAGGCTGGCTTTCACTGAAAGCGCCGATTTTTCGGCAATGACCAAACAGACGCAGCTTTGCATTGACGCCATCGCGCACAAGGCGTTTGTAGAGGTGAACGAGGAAGGGACGGAAGCGGCGGCAGCCACCGGCGTCGGCATGCGGACGACTTCGATTGCCGTCGAGCCCTCGCGTCCGGTGGTCTTCCGGGCCGATCGCCCGTTTTTGTTCATCATCCGGGATAACCGCAGCGGCGCGGCGCTGTTTATGGGGCGAGTGATGAATCCGTCCGCGCCAGGCCAAAGCTGAAGCGGTTGAGCAGTCGGCGCGGCCAGCCCCAATCGAGCGCGGCGGCGCGACGCTGGGCCGTCCGTCGCCCTTCGCTGGGCAGCCAGATGACCAGCGCCGTGCTGATGGTTGTCAGCGCGGCCGCGCCGACGATGACGCCGTGATAGCCGCCGACCACCGCTGTCAGCGGTTCAAACGCCCGTGGCGCAAGCGAGCCGACGCCCCACGCAAAGCCCATCATCAGTGCCGAAACCGTCGCCGTGCGCTGCGGGACAAGTTCCTGCGCCATGGCGACGTTGACCGGAATCGTGGCCCCCAGCGCGAAGCCGCCGAAGGCCAGCAATGGCAGCGTCCAGTGCGCGGGCGCGAGAAACGCCGCCGCCAGCAGCGGGCCGGAAGTCAGTCCAGAAAGAACCGTGACAGCCCGCCCGCCAAGGCGTTCAGCTATAAAGCCGCCGGCTAGCCCGCCGATGCCGCCCGCCAGCAGAAAGATCGTCAGCGCGTTGCCAATTTGGACAAGCGACGCGCCCTGCGCTTGCAAGATGAACGGGTAGTAGGCGTTGATGAGCATCTGCGTCGCCGCCCGCGCCACCGTGATGACATAGAGCGCCAGCAACGGCGCGCTCGCCAGTTGAATCGCTCGCGCAAGGCTTGGTCCAGCGCCGGCGCGGGCTTCCGCGGCGGCGGGGCGCGGCGACGGGGACGGCAGCGCCGGCAAATAGAAAAACAAGACGGCGATGGCGATGACCCCGCCAAGCGCCAGAAACGGGGTGTTGTGCAGCCCGCTGCTCGTCACCGTTTGGGTGACGAGCAGCGGGCCACAGGCGACGCCAACCGTGCCGGCCGCTGAGAAAAGCGCCATCGCCAGCCGGCGTCGCTGACCGCCTGCGACAGCGGCCATGGCCGCGCCCTGCGGGTGAAACATGCCGACGCCAAGCCCGCCCGCGACCAGCGCGGCTATCAGCCAAGCGTAGCTTGTCGCTTGTCCAATCGCCGAGAGACAAATCGCGGCGAGTAACGGCCCGGCCAGCGCGAAGCCGCGCCGCGACCAGCGGTCGGAGAGCATCCCGTAGACCGGCTGGAGAAAGTTTGAAAAGAGCGCGTAAACCGGAATCAGCCAGAACGCCTGCGCCGCCGACAGATGCAGATGCGCCGTCATCAGCGGCAGCAGGGGAAAAATAAAGCTGGAATAAGCGTCGTTGACGAAGTGCGCCAGACAGACCAGCCACAGCATCGTCGGCGCGGCGAAGCCGGTCGCTCGGGTCGGGGTCAAGGGCGCGGGAAGGGAAGCTGTCGTTGCCATAAGATCGGCGACGGTAGCACGGGTTACGGCGCGGGCGTCTGTCATTTTGCCGGATTGGCGCGCTGGGATGCTTTTGAGGCGGCGCCGGCCGCGCGCTCCAAAAGGGCTTGACAAGCTCCGCCGCCATAGCGGATGATGCTTTCGATCTGAAAATCATTTTCATTTGCGGAGTAATGATGCCGCCGTAAACTCGCCTCTCAAGAACGAAGCCTCCCGCGCGGCAACGCGAGAGGCTTCCGCTGCGCAGTTCCACCTAGAGGGAAGGATGGCGAGCGCGGGAGCACTCTACCCGATGCGCCATCCGAAGCCAAGATATGACCTCCGGCGGCGGCAACCGCCGGCGCAACAGACAGGAGCGTTTCAAGATGACAAGCAACTGGCTTTTCGCGGCGTGGCGGGCGGCGCGTCCGGCCGTTCGGGCGGCCCTAATGTGGATCCTAATGTGGATGATGATCTCCGTCGGCGCGCAGGCTGATGAGCGCGGGACGTTGACCGGCAAGGTCGTGAATGCGCAGGGCGCGCCGGTGGCGGAGGCGAGCGTTCTGGCGCGCAACCTCGCTTCAGGCGCGACCCGCGCCATCCTGACGGCAGCCGATGGAACGTTTACGCTGAGCGATTTGCCCTATGGCGCGTACCAGATGCAGGTTGCGTGCAGCGGCTTTTCCGACGCCACGCTGGAGTTTCGGCTGAATGCGCCCAGCCTCGCGCTCGATCCAGTGACGCTCGCGCCTGGAATGATTCGGGAGGTTGTGACGGTGACGGCCAGCCGCGCCGTTCGGGATGCCATGACCACGCCCGAAGCTGTGTCGGTCGTCACGGAGCGGCAGTTACAGGAGCGCTTGCCCGGCACGGCCGCGGACATTCTCCGCGATTTGCCCGGCGCGTACACCCAATCTCAGGGCTTTCTCACTCGTCCCATCATTCGCGGGCTAGAAGGCAATCGGGTGCTTGTCCTGGTGGACGGCGAGCGGCTCAATCACGGGCGCACGCCGACCAGTCACGTCGGCAACGGCGTCGAAACCGGGCTAGTGGATGTCGGCTCGCTGCAAGCGGTCGAAGTCATGCGCGGGGCGGGATCGGTGCTCTATGGCACAGAGGCTCTGGGCGGCACGATCAACTTCATCACCCGGCCGCCCGCGCCCGCGGACGCCGGCGTTCGCGTCAGCGGCGTCTTTGACCCGTTCTTCACCGCGAATGGTCCCGGCGGGCGCTACGGCGGGAGCTTGAGCTTGTCCGCGCGCCGCTTCGCCGCCCGCGTCCGACAGTCGTTTGAAAACTTCAGCGACTATGCGGCCGGCGGTCCCGTCGAGGCGGGCTACGCTTCGGCGGTGCCCCAGTTCGATCCCGCGACGCGTCTTGTGACAGGCTCGGCCTATCGAGGCAACGCCACCCGCGCCGAGGGGCGCTTCTTTTTCTCCGAGCAGGCATTCGCTCGCTCGAGTTACGAGCGGTTTCAGGCCGCGCCCTACCAGTATCCGTTGCAGTCCACGTTCAACTTTTTGCTCAACCGCCGCGATAAGGTCAACTTTGGCTTTGTCGCGCGAGAGTTGGGCCGCGTGGCGAGCGTCCAGGCAAGCGGCTACTACCAGTGGCAGGCGCGGCGCGACCAGGTTGTGGTCCGTGCCCTGCCCGCGCTGTTTCAAGTGTCCGACCGGCAAATCAACCCAACCACGGGCGGGCTTGACGCGCAAGTGGTTTTGATGCCATTCCGCAAGCACGTTGTCACGGTGGGCGCGAGCTTCTTCCGCGACGCCAGCGCTGACGACCGCATTGTGATTCGCGGCGCGCTGCCGACGCCGCCTGGCGGCCTGACGCCGGCGCAGGCCCAGGCTCAGGCGGACCGCATCCGCGCTGACGGCGACTTTCTGCGGGCGCTCCGCAACAGCCAGCCGCGCCGCGACACGCCGAACGCTACCTTTCAAGACTTTGCGCTCTTTGTGCAGGATGAGTTCATTCCCAGCCGTTATGTCCGGCTGGTTGGCGGACTGCGGGTTGACCGCTACAGCTCGCGGGCGCTGGATACGCCGAGCTACGACATCTTCAACGTCGTGCCGCCCGGCGCGGCTGGCATCAATGGGCTGGAATCGCTCCGGCACGCGAACGTCGCCGTGACGGGATCGGGCGGCATCGTCTTCAACCCCATTCAGTCCGTCAGTCTGGTGGCGCGCTTGGCGCGCAGCTACCGGGAGCCGAACATTTTTGATCGCTATAACGCTGGCGCGTCGCATGGGATCAGCCTGACAACGCGCAGCGTGACAGTTCCCAATCCAGACTTGAAGCCGGAAACTGGCGTCAATCTCGATATCGGCGCAAAAGTTCGCTTCACGCGGCTTTCGGGGTCGCTTACTTACTTCCGAAGCAACTACGATAACTTCATCGGTAACTTTGGCGCGCCCGTGCCGGGTCTCGCCCCGATTCCGAATCCGCTGCCGGGCGGCGCGCCGCTGACTGTACTCCAGCGCCAGAATCTCGGAAAGATTCGCATTCAAGGGGTTGAAGCCGAGCTTGAAGCGCCTTTCCGGCTACCGGAAGAATTCCTTCGGTCGTCGTTTTTTACCCTACTGGGGAATGTCGGCGTGACGCGCGGCGACGACATCCGCGCCAATCAGCCGGTGGATCCGTTCAACTTCCCCATCGTGCCCGTCAAGGCCATCCTGGGAGCGCGCTGGAACTCCGCGACGAATCGCTACTGGATGGAATACCGGTCGCGGATTGTCACGACGCAGCGCCGCCTGCCGCCGGGAAGCCTTTACGCGCAGCCGGGGACGGCGCGGCTTGGCTTCGCCGTCCATGACTTGCGCGGCGGCGTCAACTTCGACCGGGAACGCTATGGCGTCGCGGTGACGCTCGGCGTCGAAAACGCGGGCAACCGCTTCTATCAGGATTTGTTTTCGCTCTTTGACGCGCCGGCGCGCGGCCGCGCGTTTGTGGCGGGGCTGCGTCTCCGGTTCTTTTAGGGAGGTCTTCAGCCGTATGGACATTGAATCGCTCTTTCGCTTGCCCGATGACCCGGACGCCGTCCCTGTTCCGACGCGCATGTGGCTGTGTCTCGACTGCGGCAACTTTCACCTGGCGATTGGCGGCGCGCATTATACGTTCTCGCCGGAGCAGTTTCGGCATTTTGTCGAAGGCGTCAACGAGTGCGCCGTTCGCTATGGGCTGAGCGGCGTCGGCTTTGCCGACGCGCTGCGCCGCTGTTGCGAGGCGGATCCGTTCCAGCGTCTAAACTGAGGCGTTAGCGGCGATGGCTCATCTTCGTGAGCGATTTCGTGAAAACGCCGAAGGGCCGCGCGACGCGGACGCCCAGCGCATTATAACTGCGCCGCTTAACTGCGCCGCGCGCCGCTCGATGGCGCGGATATCTTTGCTCGGAACGACTGGGGCGCCTGCCTGCGCCCTGTGCCAGTCGGAAAACGTGAAGAGCGCGAGCTGCGCCGGGAGCGATGGAGTCCTGTCCGGTGGAAGCCATCGGCGACGACGGCGATTCGCGAAGCGCCCCGAATGCGCGCCTGGTTGATTTCGATCTGACACCCAACAAAGGAGGAAGACGCCGATGACGGCCCTAAACTTAGCGACTGAGCCAACCACTGACGCCGGTTATACGGCTGAAGATATCGCCCGGCAGTGGTCTGCGCTGCGGCAAGCCGAACCCAAGCTGCGCATTCGTGACGCGGCGACAAAGCTTGGTGTCAGCGAGGCGCAACTCGTGGCGCTGGGCTGCGGGACGACCGCGACGCGCCTGAGCGCCGACTGGGGCGGTTTTGTCAAGCAGCTTGAGGCGCTTGGCCCCGTCATGGCGCTAACGCGCAATGACGGGGCCGTTAGCGAAAAGGACGGTCAATACCGCAACGTCGAAATTTTCAGTGGCCACGCGCGCATGGGGCAGGTGCTCGACAGCGGGATTGACCTGCGGCTGTTTCTCGACCGCTGGGCGCTGGGCTTCGCCGTCCGCGAAGAGTCGGCGCGCGGCCTGCGCCGGAGCTTTCAGTTTTTTGACGCGGCCGGGACGGCCGTTCATAAGACCTACTTGCGCGAAGCGAGCAATGTTGAGGCGTTTGACGAGCTGACCAGCCGCTTTGCCGCGCCGGATCAGAGCCGCGAGCAAGCCGTGACGCCGCCCCTTGCGCCACCCGCCAAAACGCCCGACGCCGAAGTGGATACGGAGGGCTTTCGTCGAGCGTGGCGCGAGCTCAAGGATACGCATGACTTCATTCGCTTGACGCATCGCTTCAAGTTGAGCCGGACGCAGGCGCTTCGGCTGGCCGACCCGGACATGGCCTGGCGCGTCCGTCCCGATAGCTTTGCGCGCATTCTGGAAGAAACCGCCGCCGCGAAGGAGAGCGTCATGGTTTTTGTCGGCAATCCGGGCTGCATCCAGATTCACAGCGGCCCGATTCACAACGTCAAGCTCATCGGCGAGTGGCTCAACGTCCTGGACGACGGTTTCAATCTGCATGTCCACGAGCCAACGGTCATCGACGCCTGGGTGGTCAAAAAGCCGACCGCGCGCGGCGTTGTCACCGGCGTCGAGTTTTTTGACGCGGCGGGCGAGCAAGTCGCCATCCTGCATGCCAAGCGCAAGGAAGGCGAGCCGCCGTCCGCGTTCTGGGCGGACCTGTGCGAGCGGTTGCCGCGGGCTTGACGCGAGGTTGGCGGGATGAGTTTTGTCGCGCAGGTAAATCGCTCCTGAGGCTTGCGCGACCGTCGGGGCGCGGACGGGGTATTGGTTGGTCAGGTCGCGTACTTCGCAACTCGGCCCCGACGTTTTTTCTTGTTTGTTTTTCCTTATTCAGGGCGCAGCGTCAGGGTGACGACGCGCCCAGCATCGGAAAGCGTGGCAAGCCATGATGACAGTTAAGAACATTTGGGCATCCGCTAGCGTCGCCTGGCTTGCCCTGAGCCTTGTCGTCGGCGGGGGCGGCTGTCGCCGCGAGACGGCGACCCAAGCGGCGGCGCGGACAGTGATGGACGCCAACGGGCAGCCGGTGGCGATTACGGATGTCTCGCGGGTGGTCGCCGCCGGCGGCTCGGTGACGGAAATTGTCTATGCCTTAGGCGCGGAAGCGGCGCTGGTCGGGTGCGATGCGTCGAGCCTGTACCCGGAAGCCGCCGCGAAGCTGCCGCAGGTGGGCTACGTTCGGGCGCTGTCGGCGGAAGGCGTCTTGTCGCTGCGGCCAAGCCTGGTGCTGACGCTTCCGGAAGCTGGGCCGCCCGACGCGCTCGCGCAGTTACGCGCGAGCGGAACGCCGGTCTTGATCGTTCCCTCCGAGACTTCGCTCGAAGGCGTCAAGCGCAAGATTCGCGCTATCGCGCAGGCGCTTGACCGCCAAGCGCAGGGCGAGGAGCTCGTTCGGCGGCTTGACGTCGATCTTGCGGCGGCGCGCAACTATCTGGACGGATGCCCGGAAAAGCCCAAGGTGATGTTTATTTACGCCCGCGGGCAGGGCGTCGCTCAAGTGGCCGGGCGCGATACGGCGGCGGCGGAAATGATTCGTCTCGCCGGGGGCGTCAGCGCCTTTGACTTTGAGGGGTACAAGCCATTGACGGCCGAGGCGGCGGTCGCGGCGGCTCCGGATGTCATCCTGCTGTCGTCGCGCGGGCTGGAAAGCTCCGGCGGGGTTGCGGGCGTCCTGGCAATGCCGGGCGTCAAGCAAACCCCGGCCGGGCGCAATCAGCGGATTGTCGCCATGGACGACTTGCTCCTGCTGGGCTTTGGGCCGCGCGCGGGGCAGGGCGTTCTGGAGCTGGCCCGGCTGCTACATCCTGCCAAGTGAGCGCGTTATGGCGGCTATCAACGCCTTGGCCACGCATCCGCAGGCGATGAAAGTGACGGGCCGGTGGCTCATCGGCGGGTTGGCTGGCGCGCTGGCCGTCATCGCGTTGCTTGCCTTTGGCATCGGGGCGGTCGCCATCGCCCCGATGCAGAGTCTGGCGATCATCGCTGACCAGCTTGGCTTGGATCTGGGCGTTCCCTTTACTGAGCAACAGCGCGCTGTCCTTCTGACGATTCGTCTCCCGCGCGTGCTGTTTGGCGCGCTCATTGGCGCGGGGCTGGCGATGGCGGGCGCGACGATGCAGGGCGTCTTTCGGAATCCTCTGGCCGATCCCGGCATCATCGGCGTTTCCAGCGGCGCGGCGCTGGCGGCAGTGCTGTGCATCCGCGCCAACGGCTGGCTTTTTGGCAAAAGCGGCGGCGCGCTCGCGGCATATCAGCTCCCGCTGGCCGCCTTTCTTGGCGGGGGCGCGGCGGTTTATGCGGTTTATCGGCTGGCGCGGCGCGAAGGGACGCTCTCGGTGGGGTTGCTGCTCCTGGCCGGGATTGCGCTGGCGATGCTGACGGAAGCCCTGCGCGGGGCGCTGATTTTCGCCGCGACCGACGACCAGCTCCGCAGCGTGACCTTCTGGAGCCTGGGGAGTCTGGGGGCGGCGTCCTGGTTCAACTTGGCGCTGGTCGCCCTGTTGGCGCTGCCGGCGATGGTCTGCCTGGGGCGACTGGCGCGCCCGCTCGACGCGCTGCTGCTGGGCGAGTCCGAAGCGCGACACCTTGGCTTTGATGTCGCCAGTCTTGTCCGAACGACAATGTTGGCGGCGACGCTCATCGTCGGCTCCGCCGTCGCCTTTGCGGGCATTGTCGGCTTCATCGGGTTGGTAGCCCCGCATCTCATTCGACTAGCGGCTGGGCCGAGTCATCGGACGCTGCTGCCGGGGGCGGCGCTCCTTGGCGCGTGTCTGGTCGTGTTGGCGGACTTGCTGGCGCGAACGGTCGTCAGCCCGGCGGAAATGCCGCTGGGCGTCGTGACGGCGAGCCTGGGCGCGCCATGCTTTCTATGGCTTTTACTGCGCGAGGGAGGTTTCCGGTCATGACGCTTGAAGCCCGTCACATCAGCGTTATCTTGGGCGGACGCTGCCTGCTGGACGATGTATCGCTCGCGTTGGCGCCGGGCGAAGTCACGGCCTTGCTTGGTCCGAATGGCGCGGGCAAATCAACGCTGCTCAAAGCGCTGTCGGGCGACTTGCAGCCGACGCAAGGCGCGGTGTATCTGGACGGCCGACCGCTGGACGGCTGGTCGCTTGTTGAGCGCGCGCAGCGGCGGGCCGTGTTGCCGCAGGAGTCGTCGCTGGCGTTTCCGTTTACGGCGTTTGAGGTGGTTTTGCTGGGCCGCGCGCCGCATGTCGCGCTCGCCGAGACGCCGCATGACATCGCCATCGCTCGCCAGGCGATGCAGCGGACCGGCGTCGAGCATCTGGCTTTGCAACGCTATCCGTCGCTTTCGGGCGGCGAGCGCCAGCGCGTCCAGTTTGCGCGGGCGCTGGCTCAAATTTGGGAGCCGCTTCCCCATGGCGCGGCGCGCTGGCTGTTGCTGGATGAGCCGACAGCCAGCCTGGATTTGGCGCATCAGTACGAAGCCATGGCCGTGGCGCGGCAGCTCGCGCAGGACGGTGTCGGGGTGATCGTGGTCGTTCACGACTTGAACCTGGCCGCCTATGTGGCCGATCGCGTCGTGGCGCTTGACCGCGGCCGCGTCGCGGCGGAAGGCCGCCCGGAAGACGCGCTGACCCCGGAGCGCATTCGGTCGATATTCGGGCTAGAGGTGTCGGTGACGCCGCACCCGCGCCACGGTCGCCCCTGCATTGTGCCGCTCCCGCCGCCGCCAAGGATTGAGCGGCGCGCCCGACCGCGCGCGGCGTCTTCCCAGGGGCTCCGGTTCCGGCTGCTCTCGCGGTAGCGTCGCCGATGGAGCGGCAAGCCGGCTGAGAGGCATTGCGCGCAAATGCTATCCTCTCGCATGCCAAAATGCGGCATGCCAAAATGGCGACGCGAAGGGCGCCGGCTTCAACCGCGCCGCGCGCGAGGTCGCCTAAGACGCGAGGGATGACAGAGCATGAAACGCGAGATCGTCAAATATGGGGCGAAGGTGCTGACCGAGAAGGCCGCTCCGGTGACGGCATTTGATGAGGAACTAAATCAGCTTGTCGCTGATATGTTCGAAACGATGTACGACGCGCCAGGCGTCGGGCTGGCCGCGCCGCAGGTCGGCGTCTCCAGGCGGCTTTTCATCATGGATTGCAGCAAGGAAAAAAATCGGCAGTTTGTCTTCATCAACCCGGAGATTCTTTCAACCGAGGGCACGCAGACGGGCGACGAAGGCTGCCTAAGCTTTCCGGGCATCTACTTTGACGTGGAGCGCGCGGCGCGGGTCATCGTTCGGGCGCAGAACGCGCGGGGCGAATGGTTCGAATCCGACTTTCTCGACTTAGAGGCCCGCTGCGTGCTGCACGAGTACGACCACCTCGAAGGCGACCTTTTCATCGAGAAAGCCAGCCGGCTTCGGCGCGAGCTAGTCAAGCGCAAGATTCAAAGGCTCAAGCGCGAGGGGAAGTGGTAAGCCGTCCGTGGAGAATGCTTTACCAACCATCGCCGCGTCCGATTATCTGAATTCGGCCGTTTTGATGCACGACTTCTTGAGCGGCGCGCAGCGGGCGCGTTGCCAGCTCATCACGGACGCCGCCCCGTCGCGGTGCGCGGCGCTGCTGCGCCAGGGCGAGGTTGCGGCGGCGCTGATTCCGGCGATTGAATACCAGCGCATTCCAGGTCTCTGCCTCGTCGAGGGCGTGGCAATTGGGTCTAAGCGGGCGGTCCGCAGCGTCGTTTTGGCGCTGAAGAAGCCCCTGAAAGAGGTTCAAACCGTCGCGCTTGACACGTCGTCCCGCTCGTCGGCTTCGCTCGCGCAAATCCTGTTTGCCGAGTTTTACCAGCAGGCGGCGACATTTCATCCCGCCGAGCCGGATGCACGGCGCATGCTCGCCGAGCATGACGCCGCCGTGATCATTGGCGATCCGGCGCTGACCTTTGACCGGCGGGGGCTTGAGGTTCTGGATTTAGCCGCGGAGTGGCGACGGTTCACGGATTTGCCGTTTGTGTTCGCGGTATGGGCTGTCCGCGCCGAGGCCCGCGAGCGGGTTCAATCCCTCGACTTCGTCGCCGCGCGCGACGCCGGCCTGCGCGCCCGCCCGGACTTAGCGGCGCAGTACGCCCCGGCGCTGGGGTTGCCGGAAGATGACCTGGCTGACTACCTCATGAAAAACATCCACTACGGCTTGGATGCCGAGGATATTGCCGGCTTGACGCGCTACTGGGCGTTGGCCGCCAAGCGCGGCCTCATCCCGGAAGCTCGCCCGATACGGTGGCTGTAGCGTCCAGCCGCCGCGCGTCAAACAGCGGCGGCGGATTGCCGGTGATGACCATCCGGGCGGCCAGTCGCCCGGCTTCAAGGCCAAAGCCCAGGCCGTGTCCGTGACAGGCAATTGAAAACCACGCCGGCGCACGTCCGGGCAGTCGCCCCATCAGCGGCAGGCCGTCGCGGGTAAAGCCCATCGTCCCGGCCCAGCGGCGCTCAATCGGCAAGTCAGCGAGCTCTGGGAAGTGACGGTCTCGGAAGGCTTCGAGAAAGCCTTGGACGGCGGCGGTCGGCGTTTCATCCGCGCCGATTTCAGTTTTCGCAAAGGCGCGGCGTCCGCCGCCAAAGAGAAATCGCCTGTCAGGAAGCTGCCGGAAGTATTCATAGCCTTGGTTGGCATAGACGACTTCGCTGAGCAGGCGGCGGGCGTAGGGCGCAGTCACGAGGATTTGACCGCGGACGGGAAACACTTTGTCCGCGAAGAAGCCATCAAAGCCGCCCGCTTCGCCGTTGAGCGCCAGCAAGATGCGCTCGGCGCGCAGCTCGCCGCGCGCGCTGCGCGCGAGCAACGCGTTTCCCGCGGCTTCGACTCCCGTGATTGGCCAGTGTTCAAAAACAGCCGCCCCAGACGCCGCGAGCAGCGCGCGAATGAGCTTGACCGGGTGAACGCCGGCATCATGAGCGTTGCGAATCGCTGCGCGGAAGCCGCGTCCGAGCGGGTCATGGGGGATAAACGTCACGTCGAAGCCATCTTCGCGCAACAGCGCGGCGGACTGCGCCAGCGTTTCCGCTTCATCGGGCGTTCCGGCCAGCGTGAGGCTGCCACAGGGCCAGTAGTCGCAGCTCGCCGCGGGATGCCGAGCCAGAAAGTCCCGGATGCGGCGGTGGCTGGCGACCGTGACGGCGAAGACTTCGCGGGCCGTCGCTCGTCCGCGCTCGGCGACGGAAACCGCGTAGTGCTCGGCCGTTCCCGCGAGCAGAAACCCGGCGTTGCGCCCAGTCGCGCCGCCGCCAACCTGACGACGATCCGCGACGGCAAGCTTCCAAGCGGGCTTTTCCTGAGCGAGCGCGTAGGCGACCGACGCGCCAACCATGCCGCTGCCCACAATCAGGCAATCAAAGACGCGATTTGGCGAAGGTCTCTCAGCGGGGGGCCGCCAGTCGCCGGCTGTCGCTTGCCAGAAGGATGTGGAAGCCATAACCCGGACTACCCGCGGCGACGGGCGGCGGCTGGGGCTTCCTGCGCGTCGGCGGTAAGCGTTTTGGGTGGCAGGGCGTCCAGCGCGAAGACGCGACGCAGATCAATTTGCTCGGAACCTTGCTGCGCGGCCTCGCGCAAGCCAAGAATCAGCGGATGCAGCGTCTTGTTGACGATGCCTTCTAAAAGAAAGTCGCGAATGGCGGCTTCCTGCTCCGGCGTCAGCGCGCCAAGGCGCTTCCGGTGACGCTCAAACTCCGCCGCGCAGATGTCGGTCAGGCGCTCCTTGAGGGCGGCGATGGTGGGTCCAATATCCGGTCGGTCAAATGCCGCGAGAAAAGCGACCGTCTCCGCTTCGACAATCGCCTCGGCCCGCTCAGCTTCGCGCCGCCGCTCGCGCTGGTTCGCGGCAATGACGCGCTGGAGGTCATCTAAGTCGAAGACGAAGGCGTTGTCGAGCAAGCCGATGTCGGGCGCGATGGTGCGCGGCACGGAAAGATCAAAGAGCAGCAGCGGGCGATAGCGACGTCGCTCAAGGGCCGCCTGCGCCATCGAGCGATTGATGTGGCAGGTCGTCGCGCCCGTCGAGGCCACGACAATGTCGGCCTCGTGTAGCCGAGCCGGCAGCTCGTCAAGCCCGATGGCGCGCCCGCCGCCGTGAAAGCAGTCAGCGATGCGCTGGGCGTGGGCGAGCGTCCGGTTGGCGACCAGCAAGGACTCGATGCCGGCTTCAAAAAAGCATTTGGCTGAGAGTTCCGCCATTTCGCCCGCTCCAATCAGCAGCAGGGCCTTGTCGTGCAAATGGTCGAAGATTTTGCGCGCGAGTTCGACCGAAACCGAGCCAAGCGAAATGGCATAGGCGCCGATGCCGGTCTCCGAGCGCACGCGCTTGGCGACCGCGAACGCCCGCTCGAACAGACGATGTAGATGCCGCCCAACGGTGCCGGCGGCTGTGGCGACGGCGTACGCGCGCTTGACCTGACCTAGAATTTGGGACTCGCCGACGATCATGGAGTCCAGGCTAGAGGCCACGCGCAGCACGTGCCGGACGGCGGCGCTTGATTGATGCACGTAAAGGTGCGGTCGCACCTGTCCGCTAGGCAGGTCATGGACCTCGCAGAGGAAGTTCGTCACCGCCTCGACCGCCTGCGCGGTTGGCGCGTTGGGCACGACGATGACCTCGACGCGGTTACAGGTCGAAAGAATGATCGCCTCGGCGACTTCGCTCTCGCTTGCCAGACGTTGCAACGCCGCGCCAAGTCGAGCTTCAGGAAAAGCCAGCCGCTCGCGCGCGCCAACCGGCGCCGTAGTGTGATTGAGGCCGACGAGGAGCAAATTCATGCGCGGGTTTCGCCTGTCCGGGGGCTTGGAGTGAAGCTGCGTTGGCGACGAGCCGGAGGGAAGCGCTTTAGCCAATGACGTGAAAGCCGTTGAGCCAGCCAATGCCAATCAAGCTCGCCAAGACAATGGCGAACCCAACGATACCTAGCCAAGCCGCCCGCCGTCCACGCCAGCCGGCGGTCAAACGGTAATGAATCACACAAAGGTAAATCAGCCAAGTGGCGAGCGACAAAAATTCCAGCGGATCGCCCTGCCAATACACGCCATTGAGTCGGCGCGAGCCAAGGATGCCAGTCAAAATGCCAAGCGTCAGCAGCGCGAAGCCGACGACGAGCGCCTTGGCGCTCACGTCGTCGCAGATGTCGAGTGACGGCAAGCGCGACCAAAGCGGCCCGAACTGCTTCCGCTTGAGCTGTCGCTCCTGAACGATGTAGAGCGCCGCCGCGACGAACAAAATGGCGAACGCCGCGTAGGCGAGAATGAATAGAACGGCATGCACGGTCAGCAACGAAGCCGTTTGTCCATAAAACTTGAGGATGGCCGCCGTATCGTTCGGCGCCGGCAGAAGCCACGCCGCCAGAGCGAAAAGAAACACCATCGGCATGGCGAAGGCGGCAAAGGCTTGCGAGCGATACCAAGCATAGGCGACGAGAAAATACCCCGCGATGGCCCAGCCGAGGAACGAGCAAACTTCCTGGTAGCTGATCAGCGGGCAGCGAGCGACCTCCCAGCCGCGCGCGATGACCGATGCCGTGTGCATCCCAAAGCCGGCGATCATCAGCCATAGCGCAAGTCGAAACCAACGCGGGTTGGGGGCTTGCCACAGGGCGAAGATGGCGTGAGCCGCGCCAAAAGCGTAACATGCGACGGCGATGAACAGCAGCGTGGACATAGACGGGAGCGGCCCGGCCGAGACATGCGCGTCCTCTTCCGCGACGCGCCGGAGCGCGCGACATACGCCTGCCATGTTACGCGCCGGAACGGGCGCGCTCAATCTGTCCGAGCCAGTCAACCGTTGTTGTTTTGTCACCTCATCACTTTAGAAGCTGAATCGAATCCGCCATGAAAGAGAATTTTCAGGGCTGCTTGCTGGGCGTTGGCATTGGCGACGCGCTGGGATTTCCGCTCAAGCGCATGAGCGCCGCCGAAATTAGCGAGTATGGACGCTTTGAATCGCTCCGCGAATTTCAGCCCGCGCCGTCTGTCGGCTCATCGCCCGGCGAGCTGGCCGACGAAGGGCAGTTACTCCTCTTGACGCTGGAAAGCGTCTGCACGCGGCGGTCGCTGGATATGGCCGACCTTGTCCGGCGGCTGAAGGGATGGTTCCGAAGCCGCCCAAAGGACATGACGCCGCTCGCGCGGCATGTCCTCAGCCGCCTCGACGCGGGAGAGGACGTGGCTGAAGCGTCCGAAGGCGCGTCGTTTGATGCCGAGTTTAACCCGCCCGATGGCGGGCATCTCACGCGCTGCATACCCGTGGCTCTGTATCGCGTGATGGATGCCGAGCGGCGGCGATCGGACGTGACCGCCGTGGCGCGCCTGACGCACTGGAACCCAATCGCCGTGCAAGCCGCGCTGACGCTGGGAGAGGCGCTGACGCAGCTTGTGCAGGGTAAAGCGCCGCTCCCGGAAGCCTGTCTACCGTCGGACGCCTTGCCTGAAGTTCGAGAGGCGGTTCAATCCGCGCCTGCGGCCGACCGCTTGGACGCATCGGGAAGCGCGCTGGGCGCGCTGAGCATCGGCTTTTGGGCGCTCCGGACGGCCAAGACATTTGAGGACGGCTTGGCGCAGGTCGTCTCGCTGGGCGGCGCGACGGATACCAATGCGGCAGTCGCGGGCGCGCTGCTGGGCGCGAAGTTCACGCGCCTGGCCCTGCCGCAGCGTTGGGTGTATCGCCTGGAAGGCCATGCGCGCTTTGAGGTGCTCGGCGCGCGCCTATTCGAGCTGGCGACCCTGCCCTAACAGTTCTTCCCGTTCCGCGTCAGCGGCGCTTTCCGTCTCGTCGCCGACCTCATCGGGCGTCACAATCACCGCCGCCGCCGGCTGCCAGGAAACCTGAACCAGCGCCCCGATCTCCCACGCGCGGGATGGCTCGTGGCGGAGCGCGGCAACGAGGGTTTGTCCATCCGGCAGGCGAACGGTCCAGCGCGTGTCGGCCCCGACGTAAAGTCGCTCGACAATGCGTCCGGTTAGCCCGGAGGCGTTGTCGCCGCTGGCGCTTTCGAGCTGGACGCCTTCTGGGCGGACGGCGATGACGACCGGCTGCCCGGCGGCTGCGCCGTCTTGTCGCCAGAGGGCGGGGGCGAGCCTGCCCGCGATGACAACGGTTGCCATCTCGCTCTGCCGACTCCGCGCTTCCCCCTTGAGAAGATTGCAGTTGCCGATGAAGGAAGCCACAAAAGCGGTTTCCGGCTCCGCATGCAGTTTTTGGGGAGGGCCGGTCTGAACGATCCGACCGTTGTGCAGAACCGCGATGCGGTCGGATAACGTCAGAGCTTCGGTTTGGTCGTGGGTGACAAAAATAAAGGTTGTGCCGAGCTGATGCTGAAGACTTTTTAGCTCGCGCTGCATGCGCTGCCGCAAGCGCGGATCAAGCGCCGCTAGCGGCTCGTCCAGTAGCAGAACCGGAGGCTCGCAAGCCAGCGCCCGCGCGAGAGCGACGCGCTGCTGCTGTCCGCCAGATAGCTCATGCGGGTAGCGCCAACGCTCGCCTTCCAGTCCAACCAACGCGAGCATCGCCTCAACCCGTTGCCGGATGACTGCCGGCGAGCGCCTTTGGCGAGTCAAGCCAAAGGCGATGTTGTCATAGGCGTTCAGGTGCGGAAACAACGCGTAGCTCTGGAAAACGGTGTGAACCGGGCGGCGATACGCCGGCTGATCGGTGACGTCTTGCCCGGCGAGGCGAATGCGCCCGGCGTCCGGCCGGTCAAGCCCGGCAATCAAACGCAAAAGGGTCGTTTTGCCGCAGCCGGAAGGTCCGAGCAGCGTCAGAAACTCGCCCGCCTCCACCTGGAACGAAGCGTCGGCGAGGGCGATATGCGAGCCAAAGCGTTTGACGAGCGCGAGCGTTTCGACGGCAGGCGGCATAATCACGCTGAGTCGCGGCGCTGAACGCGCCGTACGTCAATGTCCGGGCAGGCGACAGTCTCAAGCAAAGCGGCTCGGGTTAGCCGGATGTCGAAGCAAAGCGGATAAAAACAGAAGCAGAACATACCGTTTCAAAACCTTTGCATGAACACTGCATTCCTGCCTTCGTGCAAAGGCTCAGCCGTCACGCCACTTGACCCGATACGCTCTGCTTCTATTGGGCTCGCATTCATTCCCAGCTTTGTTGTTTCGCTGTTGCGGGGCGCTGAGCGCGTTCTAAAAAATGCTCAGTCCTGTAGGCTGCGCCCGGCCGAAATTATCCGCCCAACTTGATTATCCGCCCAACTTGCCCGCCAGAGCGCGCCTTTCGAGCGAGGCGTCCGCGAGCCTCCGCTTCGCAGATTAAAGTCTTGACACGGATTCCTTACTACTCGTAGCATAGACGTTTCGTCACTCAAAACCCCAGTCGCTCACGAGGAAGGTGGCGCCGCCGGGATTTTTGGTGGCGGGCTGCCAAGCGAGGCGGTGTTTCGAGAGAGAGTTTCTGGAGGTTAGCGTGCCAACGATTAATCAGCTCGTTCGGAAGGGACGGGAAAAGGTCAGATACAAGACGAGCAGTCCGGCGCTTCAATCGTGCCCGCAAAAGCGCGGCGTTTGCACGCGCGTCTACACTCAGACGCCCAAGAAGCCAAACTCCGCCCTGCGCAAGGTGGCGCGCGTGCGACTGGTCAATGGCATAGAGGTGACGACATACATTCCCGGCATCGGTCACAACCTCCAGGAGCACTCGATTGTGCTGATTCGAGGCGGGCGCGTTAAGGATTTGCCGGGCGTGCGCTACCACGTCGTGCGCGGAACGCTTGACTCGGTCGGCGTCGCCAATCGCCGTCAAGGACGCTCGAAGTATGGAGCGAAGCGCCCAAAAGAGGGAGGCAAAGGCGCGCCGGCGAAAGGCCCCGCCAAGAAAAAGTAGTTTGAGCGGGAGGGGCGTCGCGTCGCTTCTCCCGAAAGAATGGAGCAAGCGAGCTATGCCGCGGAGACGAGTTGCCGAAAGACGGGAAGTGCTTCCCGATCCGATATACAACAGCGAGATTGTGACGAAGTTTATCAACTGCTTGATGTGGGACGGCAAGCGTTCCGTGGCTGAGAAAATCTTCTACCGAGCTATGGAGAGCATTCGCGCCAAGACCGACGACGATCCGCTCAAGATTTTCAAGAAGGCTTTGGATAATGTTCGCCCGCGGGTGGAAGTGCGCTCGCGGCGCGTGGGTGGGGCGACCTATCAGGTGCCGATCGAAGTGGATTATCGGAGACGCGGAAACGCTCTGGCGGTGCGCTGGCTCATTACCTACGCGCGTCAGCGCGGCGAGAAGGCGATGATTGATCGGTTGGCGAACGAGCTTCTCGACGCTTCCAACTTGCGCGGCGCAGCTGTCAAGAAGCGCGACGAGGTGCACCGCATGGCGGATGCCAACCGGGCTTTCGCGCACTATCGCTGGTAGCTTCTATAGGGTGGTAAGAACGCTATGGCACGGAAAGCGCCGCTAAATAGGTTTCGTAATATCGGCATCATGGCGCACATTGACGCCGGTAAGACGACGACGACTGAACGCATCCTGTACTACACCGGTCGTAACCACAAGCTGGGCGAGGTCCACGAGGGCGCGGCCACGATGGATTACATGGTGCAGGAGCAGGAGCGCGGCATCACGATTACTTCCGCTGCCACGACTTGCTTTTGGCGACTGGGCGGCGCGGCCGAAGGCGAGCAGTTTCGCATCAATATCATTGACACCCCTGGTCACGTGGACTTCACGATCGAGGTTGAGCGCTCCCTGCGCGTCTTGGATGGCGCGGTCGCGGTGTTTGACGCGGTCGCCGGCGTCCAGCCTCAATCGGAAACGGTCTGGCGTCAGGCAAATAAGTATGGCGTTCCGCGCATCGCCTTTATCAATAAGATGGATCGCGCGGGCGCTGACTTTTACAAGAGCGCCGACTCGATTCGCGTTCGCCTTAACGCTCGCCCCATCCCAATCTTTCATCCGGTCGGGGCTGAAGACGCCTTTGAGGGCGTCGTTGACCTGATCACGATGCAGGTGGTTCGGTGGGATGAGGAAAGCAATGGGCAGAAAATGCTTTTTTCGCCTCCAACCGGGAGCCTGTTGGATGAGGCGAAGGCGGCGCGCGATCGGATGATTGAGTCGCTGGCTGATGTTGATGACGAAATTGCTGAAAAATACCTAGAAGGGACGGATATTTCCGAGGCTCAGCTCCGCGCCGTGCTGCGGCGCGAGACAATTGCGATGAACATTGTCCCCGTGCTGTGCGGCTCGGCTTTCAAGAACAAGGGCGTTCAGCAGCTCCTCGACGCGGTTGTGTATTACCTGCCCTCGCCAATTGATATTCCGCCCGTTAAGGGCATCGTGCCAAGAACCGAGGAGGAGGACAGCCGCAAGGCCGCCGATGACGAGCCTTTTTCGGCGCTGGTCTTCAAGATTCTCTCGGATAAGCACATTGGGCAACTTGCTTTCTGTCGGATTTACTCAGGCGTGTTGTCTTCGGGATCCTATGTGCTCAACTCGACCAAGGAAACGAAGGAGCGCATTGGGCGAGTTATGCAGATGCACGCGAACAAGCGCGAAGACCTTGAGGAGGCTTATGCCGGTGAAATCGTCGCAGTCGCCGGGCTGAAGAACGTTGTGACCGGGGATACTATTTGCGACGAAAAGGCGCCCATTATTCTTGAGGCAATGGAGTTCCCGACGCCGGTCATCGAGGTGGCTATTGAGCCCAAGACGCGCCAGGATCAAGATAAGCTAAGCGTCGCGCTTGGAAGGCTTGCTCAGGAAGACCCTTCCTTCCGAGTCAAAACCGATCAGGAGACCAATCAAACGCTGATCGCCGGCATGGGCGAGCTTCACCTTGAGATTATCGTGGATCGCTTGCGGCGCGAATTCAATGTAGACGCCAACGTTGGGCGGCCACAGGTAGCTTACCGCGAGACGATTCGCGTGCCGTCCGAGGGCGTCGGCAAGTACGTTCGGCAAACAGGCGGTCGCGGCATGTATGGGCACGCTGAAATTAAGCTTTATCCGCTTGATCCAGGTAGCGGCTTTGTCTTTGAAAATAAAATTGTGGGTGGCGTTATTCCGCGCGAATATATTCCAGCTGTCGAGTCAGGAATTAAGGAGGCTATGGAGCGTGGAATCCTTGCCGGCTACGAAGTTGTGGATGTCAAAGTGGAGCTGGTTTTTGGCAGTTACCACGAAGTTGACTCCAATGAAATGGCATTCAAAATCGCAGGCTCAATGGCTTTTCAAGAGGCGGCGAAAAAAGCGAAGCCAGTCCTGCTTGAGCCAGTAATGGCTGTAGAGGTTGAATCGCCAGAGGAGTACTTCGGTTCCGTCACCGGCGACTTGAGCTCGCGTCGCGGGCGGATCGAGGGTTTTTCAGAGCGCGCCGGCTCGCGAGTGATTTCGGCCGCGGTGCCGCTTTCGGAAATGTTTGGCTACTCGACGGTTTTGCGCTCGATGTCGCAGGGACGCGCAATCTACACGATGCATTTTAAGTCATATGAGGAAGCGCCAAAGTCTGTCGCGGAAGAAATTATCGCTAAGGCAAAGGGCGCGGCGGCCAACTGAGCGATTTTTGATGAAGGCTTTTAGTTTTTGAGGAGCGAGCCATGTCAAAGGAGAAATTCGACCGGAGTAAGACGCACGTCAACATTGGGACGATAGGTCACGTGGATCACGGGAAGACGACGTTGACGGCGGCCATCAC
>NKPT01000105.1 GCA_002254845.1 Chloracidobacterium sp. CP2_5A
CCTGTGCAACGCGCTGGAGCGAACCGCTCGGATTCCTGGGCGGGTGGCGTCCGCGCCGATTCGCGCCGAGCAAATTTTGGCGCTTGATCCCGACCTGGTGATTGTCGGCGCATCTTGTTCGCCCGAGATCTTGCGCCTGCTGGAAATCGGATGCGGGCGCGTTGTCCGCATTGGGCGCGGCTACACATTGTCTGAAATTCAGGAAAACATCCGGCTGACGGGCGACGCCGTTGGCGAGCCAGCGCGGGCGCAGGCGCTCATTGACGAGATGAACCGCCAATTGGGGGCCGTCCGCGCCAAAGTTGAAGGCGCGCCGCCGCCGCGCGCGCTCTATATCGGCAGCGGCTACGGCTACACAGCCGGCATCGGCACGTACACGGACGAGCTTTTGCAGGCGGCTGGCGCCCGCAATGCGGCGCGGGAAGCGGGCGTCAAGGCGTGGGGCAAAATCGCGCTGGAAACCGTCATTGAGATGGATCCGGACGTGATTTTCGTTCCTGACACCGGCGGCCGGGCGCATGGGGCGGTTGGCATGCGGTACGTCGCGCCGCCGAAGCCTCTCGAAAAGGATCCTTTATGGCAAGACGCGCGGGCCGTCAGGGCCGGGCGGGTCGTCACGCTCCCGCC
>NKPT01000228.1 GCA_002254845.1 Chloracidobacterium sp. CP2_5A
GACTACATCCTTAAGGTCATGAGCCAGCCCAAAGTGGGTTATGCCGCAACGCTGCTGCCCGACACCGTGCGCGTCGCCAACAAGCCCGGTGCGCTCGAAGGCATCCGCAACGACATCGCGATCGTCTATGTCCCGAAACGCCCGCTGGCGATTGCGGTGATGACCGGCTACAACCGCGATGACAACGCGGCCGAGCGAGCGATTGCCGAGGTCTATCAAGCCGCCTACCGCTGCTTTGAATCGATTGGCGCATCGTCGGGTTTCGGGCGCCGGCTGCCGTAGGGCACGCTGCTCAGGACAGCAAAGCGGCGGCGCGCCGGACGATCTCGCCCCCAATCGCCAGGCTGGCGGTAGCGCCCGGGCTGGGCGCATTGATCACGTGCAAAGCGCCCGGC
>NKPT01000059.1 GCA_002254845.1 Chloracidobacterium sp. CP2_5A
AAGGGGCTGCGGTTTGCGATTCGGGAAGGCGGGCGGACAGTCGGCGCTGGAACGATCTCGGAAATCCTCGAGTAATCGCGCTACCGGGTCTTGCAGGGGTATGGTGTCAATGGTTAGCACGTCGGTCTCCAAAACCGAAAGTACGGGTTCGAGTCCTGTTACCCCTGCCAATCCATCTCGAGTAAATCGCTGAAGCTGAGAGGCGTTTGGGGTATTTCATGGAGCGAGCTTCCGAAACGGTAACGGCGCCGGAGAACAAGCCAGTCGAGTCAGTCTCGAAGCTGACTGGCTGGTGGTCGTCCGCGGCGCAGTTTCTGCGCGAGACGCGAGCCGAGTTGCGGCAGGTGAATTGGCCGACGCGCAAGGAAGTCTATGAGACGACGCTGGTTGTCATTGGCGTGGTAGCGTTCACGGGCTTTTTTTTGTGGGTCGCGGATGTTGTGGTGGCGCGGGTTCTGGACGCAATTTTGAAGTGGCTGGCTTGATGACCTGTGGCGGTTGAGGCGGCTTATGGCGAAACGCTGGTACATCATTCACACGTATTCAGGTCACGAGAAGAAGGTGCGCGAAAGCTTGCAGACGCGCCTCAAGGCCTACGGCATGGAAAACGAAGTGACCGAGGTGCTGATTCCTTCCGAGACCGTTGTCGAGATGCGGGGGAATAAGCGGGTGGAAACCTCGCGGATGATCTTTCCGGGCTACGTCCTCGTGCAGATCGAAACTGACGATCAGACCGGCGAAATGTCGGAGCGCGTCTGGCATACCATCAAGAACACGCCCAAGGTGACCAGCTTCATTGGCGGCCAAAAGCCCACGGCGCTGACTGACGAGGAAGTCAACCAGATCGTCAACCACGTGACGGAAACCACCGATCATCCAAAGCCGAAAGTCATGTTCTCGCCCGGAGAAACGGTGCGCATTATTAGCGGGCCTTTCACAGGCTTTACGGGCGTGGTTGAAGAGGTCAATGTCGAGCGCAGCACGCTGAAGGTTATGGTGACGATCTTTGGGCGGGCGACGCCAGTTGAACTCGACTTCCTCGGCGTCGAAAAGCCGAATTTCACGGAATCCTAAGCCGCGGGCGGCGACCGCGGCGCAAGCTGGCTAAGTAAGCAGGCGTAAGACATGGCAAAGAAAGTTACGGCGTATATCAAGCTTCAAGTGCAGGCTGGAAAAGCGAATCCAGCTCCCCCGATTGGTCCCGCGCTGGGTCAGCATGGGGTCAACATCATGGAGTTCTGCAAGCAGTTCAATGCGCGCACCAGCGACTTGGGCGATTTGAAAATCCCGGTCGTGATCACGGTCTACGCGGACAAGTCGTTTACGTTCATTACCAAGACACCGCCCGTCCCGGACCTCATCAAGAAGACGCTAGGCATTGCCAGCGGCGCGGCGCGTCCGGGCCGCGAGCGAGTCGGCAAGCTGACCATGGCGCAGGTGCGGCAGATCGCGGAAACTAAGATGCCCGATATGAACTGCGCCTCGCTTGAGGCGGCGATTCGGTCAGTCAAGGGAACCGCGCGCAGCATGGGGCTGGAAGTCGTGGAATAGGCGGCGTCGAGCCGCCAAGTTGCTTCAGGGAGCGGCGGAACGGTCGCGCTTGCACCTGAAAGGAGTTGTCTAGATGGGACGGATGGGAAAGAAGTACCGGGCCGCGCTCGCTCAAATTGAGCCGGAGCGACTCTACGCCTTGGCGGACGCCGTGTCGCTCATCAAGCGCATCGCCTACGCGAAGTTTGACGAGACGGTGGAAGTCACCATGGTGTTGGGCGTTGACCCGCGCAAAGCCGACCAGATGGTGCGCGGGACCGTGGTGCTCCCGAATGGGCTGGGTAAAACCAAGCGGGTCGCGGTGATCGCGTCAGGCGAAAAGCAGGCTGAAGCGCGCAGCGGCGGCGCGGACGAGGTTGGCGGCGAGGAGTTTGTGGACCGCATCAAGGGCGGCTGGCTCGACTTCGACGTGCTTATCGCCACCCCGGATATGATGAAGTCGGTCGGCGCGCTGGGCAAGGTGCTCGGTCCCCGTGGCCTGATGCCAAACCCTAAGACCGGCACTGTGACGTTTGAAGTCGGCAAGGCGGTGCAGGAAGTCAAGGCCGGCAAGGTTGAATTTCGCGTGGATAAAACTGGCGTGGTTCACGTCCCGGCGGGTCGCGTTTCCTTCCCGGAAGAGAAGCTGACCGAAAACATTCGCTCGCTGATTGAAGCCATCCTGCGCGCCAAGCCGTCCGCCGCCAAGGGGCGGTATGTCAAGGCCGCGTACTGCGGCTCGACGATGAGTCCGGCCGTGCCGCTCGCGCCAACGGAATACCAAAGCTAATTCGAGTGACTGGGTGCGAACGCTTTGCGCGGCGCTGCGATCGGCGCGGCGCGCGAGTCTTGAATTGAGGGAAAGATGACGCGACAAGAAAAGGTGTCGGAAGTGGAACGGCTGGCGGCGGCTTTTCGGGAAAACCGCCATGCGTTTCTCGTGGGCTTTCAGGGGATGACGGTGCAGTCCGATACGGCGCTGCGCAATGAGTTGCGCCGCGCCGGGCTGCGCTATCACGTGGTCAAGAACACGCTGGCGCGGCGGGCGGCCACGGGGACAGCCCTGGAGAAGCTGGGCGACCAGTTTGTTGGCCCGACGGCGGTGGCGCTCGCGCCGGAGGACCCAGTGACGGCGGCCAAGCTGCTGCTCAAGCTATTCAAGGATCATCAGCAGCTCGCCTTCAAGGCGGGCGTTGTGGATGGCAGCCTCATTGGCGAAAGCGACATGGAGGCGCTGGCGAACATGCCATCCCGCGAGGAGCTGCTCTCGCGCATTATGTTTTTGGTCAACTCCGGGGCGCAGCGCATCGCCGCCGCCACGAGCGGGGTGGCGCGGAACGTCGCGGTGGTCACGGCGCAGGTTCGAGACCAGAAAGCCGAATAGCGAAAAGGCTGAATCGTTTTTGACGGAAAGGGCTTCCGTCAAAGGGCTGGCGAATAGGAGGGCGCGACGCCAGGCGCGGCTGGGCGGCGACGGCGCGGGGATGCCGCGCGAAAGCTCAGTGAAAACTTGCAGGCATTTCGTGATTTCACGTTCCAATTCAGAAAGGTAGGAGTGAGCATGTCGGATAAGTTGACGGCCATTGTTGATCAAATTGGCTCATTGACGCTGTTGGAAGCGGCTGAGCTGGTTAAGCTGATGGAAGCGAAGTTTGGCGTTTCGGCCGCCGCGGCCGCCGTCGCCGCGCCCGCCACGGCCGGCGTCGCCGCGCCCGCCGCCCCGGCGGAGGAGGCGAAAGACGAGTTTGATGTCATCCTGACGGCTGCCGGGGCCAACAAGATCAATGTTATCAAGGTGGTTCGGGAAATTACGTCGCTCGGTCTGAAGGAAGCTAAGGACTTGGTGGATGGCGCGCCTAAGCCGGTTAAGACTGGCATTCCGAAAGCGGAAGCTGAAGCCATCAAGACCAAGCTGACCGACGCGGGGGCGTCCGTCGAAATTAAGTAGCCGACGGCTGCCTTGCTCCGGTCGCAGCGAGCGTTTTTTTCGTTGTCTAGGCTGAGGAGACTTGGCGGCGGGCAGACTTTGAGCGCGGAATCTGCAAGCTGTCCATTCGGATTTTTCAAACAGCGGGGCGCGTCTGTGAAAACAAAGCCGCCGCCCCGTCTGTCGTTATTGAATACGCACGAGTGACATCGCCTTGTCGTTGGATTGTCGCGCGGTCATTCGCTTGCGCCGAGCGCGAGTCGGCGCGAGCGGCGCTTTGCCATCGTCCCGGATTGGCTTTGCTCAGCGGTTTTCCTTCTAGCTCCATTCCACTTCACTCGCGCCAAGCGGACTTGACGGCGGCGGGCGCTCAGCGCGTGCCCGTTTTTCGTCAAGTCGCCTTGGATGCGGAAAGGCTCGTCTCTGGCTTATGTTGTCGCGTAACGGTAAGGAGACGCAGGCGCGTCACGATTTCTCAAAGATCAAGACCGCGATTCGCATTCCGAACCTCATCGAGGTTCAGCGCGAATCTTATTATCGCTTCTTACAAATGGATAAGCTGCCTGAAGAGCGTGAAAACATCGGTCTTCAAGCCGTTTTCAAATCAGTCTTTCCCATCAAGGACTTCCGCGATACGGCTCAGTTGAGCTTCGTGGAGTACGCCATTGGCGAATGGAAGTGCAAGTGCGGCAAAAACGAAGGCTTGCAGTTTCTGCGCTCCAACTGTCACAGCTGCGGCGCGGTCATCCAGGTTGATCCGCTGTCGGGCGAGGATGTGATTTGTCACGCCTGCGGCGCGGCCAACAAGAATATCGTGGCCACCTGCGACGTGTGCGGCGAGCCGGTTGGTCTCAAGCACAAGTATGAAGTGCGCGAGTGCCAAGAGCGCGGCATGACATACGCCGTCCCGCTCAGGGTCAAGATTCGCCTGACTCTCTGGGACAAGGACGAGGAGACGGGGCAGCGAAGCCTGCGCAACTTCCTCGACGAGGATGTGTACTTCGGCGACATTCCGCTGATGACCGACAACGGCACTTTTATTATCAACGGAACGGAGCGCGTGATCGTTTCTCAGTTGCACCGTAGTCCGGGGGTGTTTTTTGAGAAATCCCCAACGTATCTCGCCAAGGTCATTCCTTACCGCGGGTCGTGGGTGGAGTTTGAATACGACCAGAAAAATTTGCTTTACGTTCGAATTGACCGGAAGCGCAAGTTTCTGGCGACCATCTTCCTGCGGGCTTTGGCGCTGATCCAGAAGCTTGATTTGGAAGGGATTGAGCGCGGCGACTACAGCGACCCCCAGATCGAAGAGCGCATTAAGGCGGCGACCTGCACCGACTTGGAAATCCTGCGGCAGTTTTACAATGTAGCGGAGGTTGAGGCGCGCGACGGGGTGCTGTGGTTTCCGGTCAATCCGCTGTTGGTGGACCTGCGCCTCGTCAACGGCGTCAAGCATCCCGAAACCGGCGAGACCCTGCTTCGTCCGGGGCAAAAGGTCCTGCCCAAGCACTTGAGCGCCTTCCGCGAGGCTGGGCTGACGCTGATCCCGGTCGGGGCGCCAGACCTGCCCGGCGCGGCGGCGCTGTCCGATATTGTGGACGCGGCCACCGGGGAAGTGTTGGTCGAGGCTGGAGCGGAGCTGACCGCACGCGAGTATGAGAAGCTTTTCGCCGCCGGCGTTGCGAGCTTCGAGGTCTATTTTCCCGAGCGCGACGACATCGGAATGATTCTTCAGCAGACGCTGAGGAAAGACACGATTCGGCGGCCCGTGGACGCGCTGCTGGAAATCTATCGCAAGATGCGTCCGGGCGATCCGCCGACCATCATCACGGCGTGGAATTTGTTTTATGGGATGTTTTTCGATGCCCGGAAGTTCGACTTCTCGCGCGTCGGGCGGCTCAAGTTCAACATCAAGATGGGCTATCACGAGCGCGCCAACCTCGACCAGCAAACGCTCTCGCCTAAAGATTTTATTGACGTCATCACCTATTTGCTCAAGCTGCGCAAGGGGCGCTCGATTGGACCTGACGGGCGCGAGATGGTCTACGACGCGGATGACATTGATCACCTTGGCAATCGGCGGGTGCGCGCCGTGGGGGAGCTGCTTGAGAACCAGTTTCGCTTGGGGCTGGTGCGCATGGAGCGGGCCATCAAGGAGAAGATGTCCATTCACCAGGAAATGCAGCAGGCGATGCCGCGCGACCTCGTGAACGCGAAGCCGGTGATGGCCGCGGTGCGCGAGTTTTTCGGCTCGTCGCAGCTTTCGCAGTTTATGGACCAGACCAACCCGCTGTCTGAAATCACGCACAAGCGGCGGCTCTCGGCGCTGGGTCCGGGCGGGCTGTCGCGCGAGCGGGCTGGCTTTGAGGTGCGCGACGTTCACCCGACGCACTATGGTCGCATTTGCCCGATAGAGACGCCGGAAGGCCCGAACATCGGCTTGATTTCGTCGCTGTCCTGCTTTGCGCGCATCAACGAGTTTGGGTTTATCGAATCGCCTTACCGCCGAGTGGAAAACGGGCGCGTCATTGAGTACGTCCGCATCACCAACGGAGGCGACACCGCGCTGCGGCCGGGGACGCACCTGCCGCTGGCCGAGGCCGAAGCCGCGAACGCGGCGCTCGGGCCGGGGCAAAAAGCCGCCGAATACGAGGCGTATCCATTTTATCTCTCGGCTTGGGAAGAGGATAAGCACACTATCGGGCAGGCCAACATTCACCTTAACGACCAGCTTGAAATCACGGACGAGCGGGTATCGTCGCGCAAGACGGGCGATTTCCGCGAGGTTTCCCGTCAGGATATTCAGTTCATGGATGTGTCGCCCAAGCAGCTGGTGTCAGTCGCGGCGGCGCTCGTGCCGTTTCTGGAGCACGACGACGCCAACCGGGCGCTGATGGGGGCGAACATGCAACGACAGGCCGTGCCGCTGCTGCGGGCGGAAGCGCCGCTGATCGGGACCGGGATGGAGCGCGTCACGGCGCAGGATTCCGGCGCGGTCGTGATCGCCCGGCGCGACGGCGTGGTGGACAGCGTAGATTCCGAGCGCATCATTATCCGCGTGGATACCACCCAGCCCGGCACGCTTTCGCGCGAAGTGACCGCCGACATTTACCAGCTGGTCAAATTCCGGCGCTCGAACCAGAGCACTTGCATCAACCAGAAGCCGATTGTCCGCGTCGGGCAGCGGGTCAGGAAGGGCGATGTGCTGGCGGACGGCCCCTGCACGGATCGGGGCGAGCTGGCGCTTGGGCGCAATGTGCTGGTGGCCTTCATGCCCTGGCGCGGGTACAACTTCGAGGACGCCATCCTGATCTCTCGAAAGCTCGTCCAGGAAGACGCCTACACATCCATTCACATCGAGGAGCTTGAGATCGAAGCCCGCGACACGAAGCTCGGCCCGGAGGAAATCACGCGCGACATCCCGAATATCTCGGAATCGAGCCTCCGCGACCTGGATGAATCCGGCATCATTCGGATTGGGGCGCGGGTCAAGCCCGGCTCGATTTTGGTCGGCAAGGTCACGCCCAAGGGGGAAACGCAGCTTACCGCCGAAGAGAAGCTTCTGCGCGCCATTTTTGGCGAGAAAGCGGGGGACGTGCGCGACGCCTCGCTGACCTGCCCGCCGGGGATCGAGGGGACCGTCGTGGATGTCAAAATCTTCACCCGCAAGGGGCAGGAGAAGTGCAAGCGGTCGCTGGCCATCGAGGAGGAAGAGGAAGCCCGCCTGCGCAAAAACCTCGACGACGAGCGGCGCATCCTCGAAGACGAGCGCAACAAGCGGATTTATGAAATTCTCGAAGGACAGAAAGTCGCCAAGGATGTGCTCGTCAACAAGCGGGCTGTGCTCGGCAAGGGCGAAGTCCTGACGCTCGACTTCCTCAAGACGCTTGACCTTGGGACGCTCAAGAAAATCGAGCTTCAGAACCCCAAGATTGATGTCGCGGCCGAAATCAAGGAGCTGGAGGATTTTACCAAGCGGCAGTTCGCCATCCTGCAGAAGCTGCATGAGGAAAAGGTCGAGAAGCTCAGGCGCGGCGACGAGCTGCCGCCGGGCGTCATCAAGATGGTCAAGGTCTTCATTGCCATGAAGCGCAAGCTTTCGGTCGGCGACAAAATGGCTGGCCGCCATGGCAACAAGGGGGTCATCGCGCAGATTCTGGCCGAGGAAGACATGCCCTACCTCCCGGATGGCCGGCCGGTGGAAATTGTTCTCAATCCGCTGGGCGTGCCGTCGCGCATGAATGTCGGGCAGATTCTCGAGACGCACCTTGGCTGGGCGGCCCACGTGCTGGGCGTCCGCTTCGCCACGCCGGTCTTTGACGGGGCTTCGGAAGCCGAGGTCAAGGAGAAGCTGGCCGAGGCGGCCGCGCTGCGCGAGTCGCAGGGGCAATTGCCGATGATTAATCAGTCCGGCAAGACCGTCCTCTATGACGGCATGACCGGCGAGCCATTTGAGCAGTTGGTGACGGTTGGCTACATCTACATGCTCAAGCTGTCGCACTTGGTGGACGACAAAATTCATGCTCGCTCGATTGGGCCCTACTCGCTGATCACGCAGCAGCCGCTGGGCGGGAAGGCACAGTTTGGCGGTCAGCGGTTTGGCGAGATGGAAGTGTGGGCGCTCGAGGCCTATGGAGCCGCCCACATTCTGCAGGAGCTCCTCACGGCGAAGTCAGATGACGTGGCCGGGCGCTCGAAGAGCTACGAGGCCATTGTCAAGGGCGAAACCGACTTCGACCCCGGCGTGCCGGAATCCTTTAACGTGCTAGTCCGCGAGCTACAGTCGCTGTGCTTGGATGTCGAGCTTGTCAAGCGCTCAGAAGAGCCGGACGAGGCCGCTTTGGATTCGGGCGCGGCGACCGCGCGTCGCTCATGACGGTCAACCCGTGGCGTCCGCGGTTGGGGGGCGCCGCCTTGCTCGCTTGGGAGGTCACTCATGTTCAGATATCAAGACAAGCAAACCGTCGCGCCTGACTTTGAAGCCATTCGGATTTCGCTCGCCTCGCCGGAAAAAATACGCTCGTGGTCGCACGGCGAGGTCACCAAGCCGGAGACGATCAACTATCGAACCTTCAAGCCGGAGCGGGACGGTTTGTTCTGCGCGCGAATTTTCGGCCCGATCACGGATTGGGAGTGCTTGTGCGGCAAGTATAAGCGAATGAAGTATCGCGGCGTGGTGTGCGACAAGTGCGGGGTTGAGGTGACGCTGTCGCGCGTGCGCCGGGAGCGTCTCGGTCACATCGAGCTGGCATCGCCCTGCTCGCACGTTTGGTTTTTCAAGGGATTGCCGAGCCGCATCGGTCACCTGCTCGACATCCCGCTGCGCGATCTGGAGAAGGTTCTTTACTACGAGTCCTACATTGTGGTGGATGCGGGCGATATGCCCGATATCAAGGAAAAGGATCTGCTGACGGATGAGCAGTATCGCAAGCTGTTTGACGCTTATCCGGGGCGGTTCATCGCGCGCATGGGCGCGGAAGCCATCAAAACGCTGCTGGAGCGCGTGGATTGCGACGCGCTGGCCGAGGAGCTGCGCCTGAAAATGCGCGAGGAGACCTCGCAGCAGAAGAAGCTTAAGCTGGCGAAGCGACTCAAAGTCGTGGACGCCTTCCGGCGCTCGGGCAATCGCCCCGAATGGATGATTCTCGATGTCATTCCGGTGATTCCGCCGGAGCTGCGCCCGCTCGTGCCGCTTGACGGCGGGCGCTTCGCCACGTCGGACCTCAATGATCTCTATCGCCGGGTCATCAACCGCAACAACCGCCTGCGCAAGCTGCTTGACTTGAAGGCTCCGGAGGTCATCGTCCGCAACGAGAAGCGGATGCTCCAGGAAGCGGTGGACGCGCTGTTCGACAACGGCCGCCGGGGGCGCGTGCTGCGCGGGGCGAACAACCGCCCGCTCAAGTCGCTCTCCGACACGCTCAAGGGCAAGACCGGACGCTTCCGCCAAAACCTGCTCGGCAAGCGCGTGGATTATTCCGGGCGGTCGGTCATCGTCGTCGGGCCGGAACTCAAGCTCCACCAGTGCGGGCTGCCGAAGAAGATGGCGCTGGAGCTGTTCAAGCCGTTTATCTATCACCAGCTTGAAAAGCAGAAGCACGCCCAGACCATCAAGCAGGCGAAGGAAATGGTGGACCGGCAAGCGCCGGAAGTGTGGGACATTCTGGAGGAGGTCATTCGGGAGCATCCGGTGTTGCTCAACCGGGCGCCGACGCTGCACCGCTTGGGCATTCAGGCCTTTGAGCCGGTGCTGGTCGAGGGCAAGGCTATCAAGATCCACCCGCTGGTCTGCACGGCGTTCAACGCCGACTTCGACGGCGATCAGATGGCCGTTCACATTCCGCTGTCGCACGAGGCGCAAATCGAGGCCGCCGTGCTGATGCGCGCCGATAACAACATCCTGTCACCGGCGAATGGTCAGCCGATTGCCGTGCCGACGCAGGATGTCGTGCTGGGGTGCTACTACCTGACCTACGAGCGGAAAGATGATCCGAAAGGCGGGCGCGCCTTTGCCAGCCTGGATGACGTGGTCATCGCGCACGACGCGGGCATTGTCGGCACGCAGTCGCCGATCAAGCTGCGTTATGAGGGCTTGCTGATTGACCTCGAGCAAGAGCGCAACCAGCAGGACCTGCTCCGCGCGACCCCGCGCCGCGTTCGACAGGTCATCAGCACGACCGTGGGGCGCGTCATTTTCAATCAGGCGCTGCCCGAAGGGATGCCCTTTGTCAACGGCGTGCTCAAGAAAAAGGGCTTGCAGTCGCTGGTGAGCTACTGCCAGCTCAACTACGGGTTGGAAACGACGGTCAAGATGCTGGATTCGCTCAAGTCCATAGGCTTCCTGTACGCGATGAAGGCCGGCATCTCCATCGGCATTGACGACCTCGTGACGCCGCCCCGCAAGGCGGAGCTGATTGCCCAAGCTGATCAGGAAGTCGCTCGGTTCCAGAAGGAGTACGAAGAGGGCAGCATCACTGACGGCGAGCGATACAACAAGGTGATCGCGACTTGGTCGCAGACGACGGAAGCCGTGGCCAAGGAGATGAACGAGGCGATGAAGGCGGCTGAAAAGAACAACAACGAGCTGAACCCCATCATGGTCATGGCGGATTCCGGCGCGCGCGGCTCGGCGCAGCAAATCCGCCAGTTGGCCGGGATGCGCGGGCTGATGGCCAAGCCGTCGGGGGCCATCATCGAGAAGCCCATTCGCGCCAACTTCCGCGAGGGGCTCGACGTGCTGGAGTACTTTATCTCCACGCACGGCGCCCGCAAGGGGCTGGCCGACACGGCGCTCAAGACGGCGGACTCCGGCTATTTGACGCGTCGCCTGGTGGATGTCGCGCAGGATGTCATCGTCTCGGAAGAGGACTGCGGGACGATTCGCGGCATTTGGGTCGAGGCCATCAGCGAGGGCGGCGAAATCATCGAGCCGCTGCGCGACCGCATCATCGGGCGCGTGGCGCTAGATGATATTGTTGACCCTGTGACGGGCGACATTCTGGTGCATGCCAACCAGGAGATTACGGAAAAGCTGGCCGCTGAAATCCAGGATGCCGGCGGCATCGAGCGGGTCAAGCTGCGCTCAGTGCTAACCTGCGAATCGCGGCGCGGCGTCTGCATCAAGTGCTACGGTCGCAACTTGGCGACCGGCAAGATGGTGGAGCTCGGCGAGGCGGTCGGCGTCATCGCGGCGCAGTCCATTGGCGAGCCGGGCACGCAGCTCACCATGCGCACGTTCCACCTCGGCGGCGCCGTCACCGGCTCATCCGAGCAGTCGTCGCACGAAGCCCGGAAGGGCGGGCGCGTGAAGTTCGAGGATCTGCGAACCGTGACGGGGCGCGACGGCAAGCTCGTGGCGATGAACCGCACGGGTTACATCGTCCTGATTGACGAAAACCGCAGCAATCGGGAAATCGGTCGCTACCAGATCATCTATGGGGCGCGGCTCGCCGTGACGGATGGGCAGCTTGTCGAGGAAGGCGACACGCTGGCGACGTGGGACCCCTACACCTTCTCGATTCTGACCGAAGTCGAAGGCACGGCGCGCTACCACGACCTCATCGAGGGCGTCACGATTCAGGAAGACATTGACGCCAACACCGGCAACCGCAGCATGATTGTCCGGGAAGCCACGGATGAAAAGCGGCAGCCGCGCATCGAGATCATCGCCGATGACGGCAAGACCGTCCTCAAAGCCTATCAGATGCCGGTGCGGGCGAATCTGAGCGTGCGCCACGGCGATCGCGTGCTGCCGGGCGATGTGGTGGCCAAGATCCCGCGCGAGTCAACCCGCGCCAAGGACATCACCGGCGGTCTGCCGCGGATTGTCGAGCTGTTTGAAGCGCGCAAGCCGCGCGAAACGGCCGTGATGGCCGAAATCGATGGCGTCGTCAAGTTTGGCAACGTCGTCAAGGGCCAGCGCAAGGTGCAAATCATCGGCGATGACGGCGAGACGCGGGAGTACTCCATTCCCAAGGGCGTCAATATGTTCATCCAGGAAGGCGACCGCGTGAAGGCCGGCGAGCCGCTGGTGGATGGGCCGCTCAACCCGCACGACATTCTGGCGATTCAGGGGATGGACGCGCTCCAGCGATATCTCGTCAACGAAATCCAGGAAGTCTATCGCTTGCAAGGCGTCAACATCGCGGACAAGCACATCGAGGTCATCGTCCGGCAAATGCTGCGGTGGGTGCGCGTCAAGGACGTGGGCGATACCGACTTCCTCATTGACGAGCAGGTGGATCGCTTCCGCTTCGAGGACGAGAACAAGCGCGTCCTGGAGTCTGGCGGGCAGCCGGCGACGGCCGAGCCGCTGCTGCTGGGGATTACCAAGGCGTCGCTTTCGACGGAGAGCTTTATTTCCGCCGCAAGCTTCCAGGAAACGACGCGCGTGCTGACGGAAGCCGCCATTTCGGGACGGGTGGATTACCTGCGCGGCCTCAAGGAAAACGTCATTATGGGACGGCTGATTCCAGCCGGAACGGGGATGGAATACTACCGTCGCGTGCGTCTCCACGAGGAGCGGCGCTATGACGCGGATGACAACTACGCCGAGTCCGAGACTTACCACTTCGACGACGCCATGACGCAGATGGTCGAGGAGGACATGCAGGCTCGGAAGGCGGCCAAAGGGGGCGAATAGCGCCTCGGCCCTTTCGGATCAAGCTTCGCGGCGCGCGCATCCGGGGGGGCGCCCGGCGCGCGCTTTTTCTTTGACGC
>NKPT01000094.1 GCA_002254845.1 Chloracidobacterium sp. CP2_5A
ATGCCAACGCCGCCGGCAAACAGCAGTGCCGGGGGATCGCCCTCAACGCCGCCGGCATTGGGCAGGCGGTCAGCGTCCTGCATCGTGGGCATGTCTACGGCTTCGGCGTGTCCGCGCTCAATGCTGACGCGCTGGTCTACCTCAGCGACACCGCCGGCGCGCTGGCGGATGCCGCCGGAGCGCTCAATGTCCGTGTCGGGCGTGTCGTCGCCCTGGCGGACTCGGCGGGCAGCAAAATCCTGTTCATCGACGTTAGCTGGCTGACCAACTGGTCATAGAAGGAGCAGTTCACCAATGGGACTCTTATTCGGCTCGATCACCTACGACGACGGCGACCGCGCCTACGTCAACAATCTGGGACAGCGGCTCGTCTTTGACGCCGCCACCGCCTATCTGGAGCGCGCCAACGCCGAGATGCGTGCCGCGCTTGCCGCTTTCGTCGAGACGGAGACGGAAGCGTATAAGGAGCGCTATAAGCTCCCTGGCGGCGGGCGCTTGCAGCGGCGCGGCGGTCAGGCGCAGTCCGGCGCGGTCAAGGCGGGCGGACAGTGGGATGTCGCCTATCCCCTGGAGGACTTCGGCGCGCAGATCGTCGGCGATGATGTCAGCATGGCATACATGACCGCCCCGGAGCTTCAGCGCCATGTCGATACGGTCATCATCCAGAATCAGAACACCGTCCGCTTTGAGCTGCTCAAACGGCTGTTCAACAACGCGGCTTCGACCTTCAGCGACCCGCAGTACGGCGCGCTGACGATCCAGCCGCTCGCCAACGGCGACTCGGTGCTGTATCCGCCTGTCCAGGGC
>NKPT01000327.1 GCA_002254845.1 Chloracidobacterium sp. CP2_5A
AAGTGCACCTGTTCGATTTCGCCCGGCAGGTCTACGGCAAGCTCGTTCGCGTCGAATTTCTCGCCAAGCTGCGCGACGAAGAGAAATACGGCACGCTCGACGAGCTCACGGCCGCCATCGCACGCGACGCGCAACGCGCGCGCGACCTGTTCAACGGCGCGCTGGCGCCTTGACGAACCTTTCCTTCAACCTGACTCGCAGAGTCCGAGGGGACCGAGCCATGGCCGAATCCGGCGCCTCCAAGAAATACCCGCTGAACCTTCCCGACACGCCGTTCCCGATGCGCGGCGACCTCGCCAAGCGCGAGCCCGCGTGGGT
>NKPT01000029.1 GCA_002254845.1 Chloracidobacterium sp. CP2_5A
TAATGCGCCCGCGGCACTCGCCGAACCCAATTCGCCGGAAGCCATCCCGAACGCAATAGCCGCGCAGAATAACCTCGTCGCCGTCTTCCAGGAACCGGCGCGTCTCGCCGGAAGGCAGCGTCAGCGGCTCCGCGCCGCGCCAGGTCAGCTCCAGCAGGCAGCCGCGCGAGGCTTTGGTCGGCCCCGACACCGTGCCGGTGCCCAACAGGTCGCCCGGCTGCAAGTTGCAGCCGTTGCTCGCGTGATGCGCCAGCATTTGCGCGGGCGTCCAGTAAAGATCGGCCAGTCGGCTTTGGCTCAGTCGCGCGGGCGGCAGCCCCGCCTCGCGCATGCGCTCCGTCAGAAGGTCAACTTCCAGCGTCACGTCAAACGCGCCCCGGGATTGGTCGGATTCGTCAAGCAGGTAGTCGAGCGGCGCCGGGTCGCCTTCAGGTCGAGCGTAGGCCGCGCCCCGAAAGGGGGCGAGCGCGTCCCGCGTGACAATCCACGGCGACACGCTTGTGGCGAAGCTCTTGGAAAGAAACGGCCCCAGCGGCTGGTATTCCCAAGCTTGAATGTCCCGCGCCGACCAGTCGTTGAGCAGGCACAGTCCAAAAATATGCTCGTCGGCCGCGGCGATGGGGATCGGCTCGCCAAGCTGATTGCCGCGGCCGACGATGATCCCGACTTCCAGCTCGTAATCCAGCAGGCGCGTCGGGCCAAACGCGGGCGGCGCGTCGGGATTCGGGCGCGTCTGTCCGCGCGGGCGACGAACAGGCGTCCCGCTCGCGACCACCGACGACGCGCGCCCGTGATAGCCGATCGGGACGTGCTTATAGTTGGGCAGCAGCGGGTTGTCCGGGCGGAACATCGCGCCGACGTTGGTCGCATGAAAGACCGAGGCGTAGAAGTCCGTGTAGTTTTTGAAATCCAGCGGCCGAAGGAGCGTCAGCGCCGCCTGCGGCAGCAAAAACGGCGACAAGCGCGCCCGGTTGGCCGCGGCGTCCGGCGCGGCATCCCACAGCGCGCTCGACAGCCACCGCCGGGCCGCCGTGACTTGCGCCGCGGGCAGCGCGCATACGGCGGCTAAGTCGCCCGTCGCGCAAGCGTGGAAACAAGCCTGCGCCTCGCCCGCCTCGTCGGCCGTCAGCGTCGCCGCGAGGCGCGTCACATCCAGGGCTTGGTCGCCAATGGCGACGCCGATCCGGGCCGACGGATGGGAAGGCTCCGAAAAGCGACCGAAGGGGAGGTTCTGGATGGGAAAGTCCGTGTCGGGCGCGGCGGCGGTCGCGACCCAGCTCTGCCGCCGGGCGTCGTGGGTGAAGTCAGTTGTCATAGGCGGCAGGGGCTGCCCTCACGACAGCAGCAATTCAAGATCGGCGCGCTCAAGGTTGCGAATAAGGCTATTGTCGGCCGTGATGATGGCGTCGGCAAGCTCGCGCTTGGTCGCCTGAAGCTCAAGCACCTTTTCCTCGACCGTGCCCTTCACGATTAGCCGGTAGGCAAACACTGGGCGGGTTTGGCCGATGCGGTGCGCCCGGTCAATAGCCTGCGCCTCGACCGCTGGGTTCCACCACGGATCGAGCAAAAAGACATACTCCGCGGCGGTCAGGTTGAGGCCCTGCCCGCCGGCGCGCAAGCTGATGAGAAAGAGCTTGCAGTCAGGATCGGACTGGAATCGCTCGACGCGCTCCTGCCGGTTGCGCGTGCGGCCGTCGAGGTATTCGTAGGTCACGCCGTCCGCGTCGAGTCGCCTGCGAATGAGCGCCAGCAGGCTCGTGAACTGCGAGAAAACGAGCACCTTTGAGCCGCTTTCCAGCACTTCGGTCAAGTGCAGGAAAAACGCATCGAGCTTGGCGCTGGGATCATCCGCTCTGGACGGGTCTAGCAGCGCTGGGTGGCACGCTGCCTGCCGCAGACGCAATAGGGCTTCCAGAATCTGAATTTTGGCGCGCTGAATGCCCTTGGAGGCAACGAGCCCCAGCAGCGCGCGCCGGTAGTGATCGCGCAGCTCCTCGTAGGCGCGGCGCTGCGCGCTTTCCATCTCGCAGTAAATGGTCTGCTCGGTTTTCGCGGGCAGGTCGCGAGCGACTTGCTCTTTCGTCCGCCGCAGAATGAAGGGGCGCAGGGCGCGCGCCAGCAACGCCTGCAGGTCCGGGTCCAGGACGCGCCCGCCGGTCGCCGTCACGTGGAAGACCGCCGCCGCGCTGAGCATGCCGGGGTTGAGAAACTCAAACAAGCTCCACAGCTCGCCCAGATGATTCTCGACCGGCGTTCCGCTCAGCGCCAATCGGTGGCGGCAGTTGAGCAAGCGGGCGGCTTTGGCCGACTCGCTGCGGGCGTTCTTGATGGCCTGCGCCTCGTCGAGAATGACGTAGTCGAAGGCGAAATCCTTGAGCAGGGCGGCGTCTCGGCGCAGCGTGCCGTAGGTGGTCAAAATCAGGTCGTAATTGGCGAGCGCCCCCAGCGACTTGGCGCGCGCCACGCCGGTATGCTCCAGCACGCGCATGCGCGGGGTGAACTTTTCCGCCTCCTGTCGCCAGTTGAAAATCAGCGAGCGCGGCGCGACGACCAGCGTCGGCGGCAAACCCTCGCCGGCGCGGCGCGCGCGACGCATTTCAAGCAGCGCCAGCGTCTGCGCGGTTTTGCCGAGCCCCATGGCGTCCGCCAAGCAGCCGCCGAAGCCAAATCGCTGGAGAAACAGCAGCCAGCCCAAGCCCTCGCGCTGGTACGGGCGCAGCTCCCCGACAAAGCCCGGCGGCTCGGCGACGGGATCGATGCCGCCGAAGCTGCGGATTTCATCGCGCAGCGCCCGGAAACGCTCGTCAAGCTTCACTTCCGGCTGCGCCGCCAGCAGCGCGTCAAGCAGACTGACCTGCGTGGCGGCGAAGCGCAAATGATCGTCTTCCGTCTGTCCCAGCTTCGCCAACAAGCCGTACTGACCAAGCCAGTCTTCGGGCAGCAGGCCAAACGAGCCGTCCGAAAGGGTCACGAACTGCTCGCCCCGCCGCAGCGCCGCTAGCAGTTCCGGCAGTCGGGCCATCGCCGTTCCAAAATCGCCTGCGCCGTGCAGCTCAAACCAGTCCACGCCCGACCGGATTTCCATGGAAAAAGCGCCCATCGGGCGGAACAAGCGCCCTTCCGATTCCACGCGCCAGCCCTGAGCCATCAGCTCGCGGGCGAGGGATGGAAGTCGCTTGGACTGGAAGCGATACCCCGGCTCAGTCAGCGGAGCCGGTCCAGCGCGCAAACCCAAATCGCGGAGCAGGTTGGCGGCGGCGCGCTCGCTCGCCGCGGCGCGCCGGATAAATCGTCGCGTTTGAGCGTCAAAAATGCCGGGCTGCGCGTCAGCCGCGTCAATCCACTGTCCTTCGTAGTCAAAGCCCAGCGTCGCTTGCAGCCACCCGTCGCCGGCGCGCGCGTCGCTTAGCCGCAAGCGCAAAACCGGCGTCGGAATCCCCTCCGCCGTTTCAAAGCGCAGCGACTCCGGCAGCGTCAGCGGCGGCAGGTTGGGCAGCCGCAGGAGCTTGTCCACGAGGTCGGGGCCGTCGGCGACCGGAATGCGAATCGGCCCCGCTTGCCGCAGCAGGCTAATCCAGTAAAACGCGCCGTCATCCTTCAGCGGAGCGACCGTCTCATCTGAGAACACAAGACCGCCGGCCAGCAGCAAGCGCGGGAGCGCCACCGGCTGACGCGCCGCGCCGCGCCGCAACTCGCCAGTCAAGACATAGCGCCCCGGCTCGGCTTCCAGATACACTTCCAAGTGTAAGCGCCAAGCCTCCGGCTCCCAGCGCAGGGGCGGTTCCTGAATGACCTTCTGGAGCGCGGACGGCTCATCGGCGACTTGCAGCCAGCAGCGTCCGGTTTGACACAACAGCGGCGTCACAATGGGAAGCGCCATGGCGGGAATCTGCACGCAGGACGGCAGCGGCGACCAGTCCGCCGCGTCGCTCCAGGCGACATGCTCCTGAATGCCGCTTAGAAGCGCGAGCGCTTGGCGGTCGCGCTCATCCGGCAGCGCCGCGATCTGGCCGACGCTCAGCCCAATCGGGCGCAGGCGCCCCCAGGCGCCATCGAGCTTGCGCGTCCGCGACAGAATGTCCACGACCAGCGCGCCGCGCGCCCGCGTGCGGGGGACGTTGACGAAGTAGAGAATTTCCCGCTCGGCCCTTTCGTCGGGCGCGGTCGAGCGAGCGTACTGTCCGAGCTGGGCGAACCAGCGTCGCCAATCCGCCGCGGAGACGGCGGGCGACAGCTCATTCTCCGCCGAGACGGCTTGCACGCGGCCATCCTCGCCCGCCTTGCCGTCGGCAAGCCAGTCGGTCTCGGCCATGAGCCGAAACGGACGCCCCGCCGGCGCCGGCGGCAAGAGGCCCCGCTGCTCGGCGGCTCGGATGACCGCCCAGAGGTGTTTGCAAAAGTTGCCTTCTTCAAAGTGCGGGCAGGTGCAGGAAACAATCAGCGCGTCGCCGTCGTGAAGCATCTCGACCCGGTAGGTCATGCTGCCGCGCACATTGGCGGTAATGAGGCTTTTGAGCGCCTCCAGATGCGTTACGCGCCCAGCAGCGACTAGGGCTTCGCCCCGGTCGCGAGCGCCAGCGGCAAACTCTGGCGCGATACGCAGCGAGACAGGGAGCATGGCAGGCTCCGGGCGCTTGGATGGGGCGACGGGCGGCGGCGCGGCGGACGGCTTGGAACGGTTCATAGGGACCTTGCGGGCGGGGCGCGTCACAGCCTTGTCCCGCCGAAGCATGCCAGCATAATCGGGCGCCTCTCAAACGACAATGCGGCAGGGAAAGCCTTTCAGCGCGGCGGCGACCGACCGCCTGCCCCAAGCCGCTCGACTTGTGCTATGAATTTGGTTGCTAAAGCGATGTCGTTGAGCCAACCGCGACTCACCTTCGAGCTAAGGATCAGCGTATATGACGGCAAGCGAACTGGCTGTTACCGAACTCTTACGTTACCCGACACTCGACGCCTTGTTACAATCGCCAAGCGAGTTGGCCGCGCTGCGTCGACAACTCGATGCGACGCGGCATGCGCTGGATCGCGCCATCCGCCAGGGATCGCGCGATGAGGCCGCCGCGGCGTCGCAGGCCGCCCAAGCCTGGCACACGGTCGGCAAGCTGCTGGACGAAATGGCGTCGCTTCAGCAACGCGCCGCCGACCAGGGCGCGGCCGGCGACTGAGGGCGCGCGGTCAGCAAGCGGCTCGCGCGCCAAGAAAAAACCTTTCCAGCCGAACGCAACAATCCCGCCAGCGGGACGATAACCAGGGGCGACGGGGAGAGAATCCGCATTTTTGCTGAATACGCCTAGGAGACCTCAACCATGCCGGATGCAATGATCAATGGACTTCAGCCTGCGCTTGCGCCGTCGCCGTACGGCCAGCCAACGATGCCGGGCCGCGAGCCGGGACGCTTTGGCCGCATCTTCGGCGGCATTCTCGGCGGGGCGCTCAACGTGGTCGCGCCGGGCGTTGGCTCGATTGTTGGGGGCCTGCTGCGCGGCGGGAATTTGCCGGGCCTTGCCGATGCCGAGACGATGCTCTCGCAGCAGTACCACCAGCAGATGCAGCTCTTTTCAATTCAGACGCGCGTCAACAGCCTGTCGCAACAGTTTCAGATGATGAGCAATCTGATGAAAGCTCGCCACGACAGCGAGATGGCGGCGATTCAAAACCTCAAGTAATCTCTCATCTCCAGCGCGCCGGCATCAGACCTGGCTTTGCCGGCGCGCTGACTGGCGCTTTTATGCCTTTGCTCCCTACGCCATCGGACGACGAGTTGCGCGCCGTTTTGGAGGCGGGCTACGTCCTGCGGGATGTCATGCGCTACGACGAGGCGGCGACGGTCTTTCAGGGCGTGGCCGCGCTGCGCCCCGACCTGGAACTTCCCTGTCTGGCGCTGGCAAGCGTCTTCATCCGGCAGGGCGAGCTGGAGCGGGCGCAGGAGCTATGCGAATCCGTCCTGGCGCGCCGCCCGGACAGCCTGCACGCCCAGACGCAGCGGGGCGAGATTTTGCTCTATCGCGGCGCCCGCGCGGAAGGCGAGGAAGCGCTCCGCGCCGTCGTCGCCCAGGGCGGCGACTCGCCCCATGCGGCGACGGCGCGGGCGCTGCTTGACGCCTCGGCGGCGCTTGCGGATGCCGAGCCCTAGAGCCCGGCCCTAGAGCGCGCCAAGTCGCCGTTAGCCTTTGTCCCCGGCCCATACTTGTCTGAACGCCAAGCTGGCGCGTTGCGCAGCCTTCGCGATGAAAGGAGCCGCATCATGAAAATTCGCCCGGGGTCGCCATTTGGCTCAAGCCCGACATCATCCGAGCCTGTCAAGGGCAAGAAGCGGTCTGGCGGCATTTTCGGCGCGCTCGTCGAAGGGCTGCAGGAGGCGGATGCCGCGGGGGCGCCCGCCGCGCCCAGCGCCGACAGCCCAGCCCGCTCCGCGCTGGCGGCCATTGCGGCGCAGTCCAACTTGGCCAACCCGGAGGAAGCCGCCGCCGCCGTGCGCCAGTCGGCGCAATCGCTGCTGACGTTCAGCTTCTCCGATGACATCCAGTCGTCGCCGCTGAGCGAGCGCATGGCGAATGACCTCGCTAACCTAGCGGCCGGCGACCCGCGCTTCCGCCGCAAGATGCTTTCCATCCTGTCGCGTCTCAAGACGGAAACGACATCCCATGTCGCAAAGTAGCGGAGAGAAAACCGAGCAACCTACGCAAAAGAAGCTCGACGACGCTCGAAAGAAAGGTCAGGTGCCGAAAAGCCAGGACCTCGTCTCGGCGGCGCTTCTGGTCGGCTCGATAGGGATTGTTTTTCTCCTGGCCGGCAACTTTATTGGGCAGCAGGTCGCGCATCTCACGCAAAGGAGCATCCTGCAAGCGGCGACGTTCAAAGGCGATTTGGATATGGCGACGGCCGGCGACGCCCTGCTGGAAGGCGTGACAACGCTGGCGCTCACGCTCGCGCCGCTGTTCCTGACGGTTTTCATCCTGGCGGCGTTGATCGGCTACATTCAGGTGGGCTCGCTGTTTTCGACCGAGGCGATCAAGCCGGATATGAACCGGCTCAACCCCTTTTCGGCTTTTCAGCAAAAGTTTTTCAAATCGCGGACTTACATTGAGTTCGCCAAAACGCTTCTCAAGCTGGCGATTGCCGCGGGCATTGCCAGCTACGTCGTGTTGGGCTCGCGGCAGGCCTTGCCGACGCTGGCCCGCGTCTCTCCGGCCGCCGCCAGCGACTTCATGCTCGGGCAAGTCATTCAGCTTAGCCTGGCCGTCGCGATTTGCTTTGTGGCGCTGGGCGCGCTGGATTTTTTCCTTCAGAAGTTTCTGCACCTGCAAGACCTCAAAATGACGAAGCAGGAAGTGAAGGAAGAATGGAAGGAACAAGAGGGCGACCCGCATATCAAGGCCGAGCGCCGCGCCATTCACCTGGAGCTGCTCAACGAGGCGAGCGCGCATGCCGTCAAGGAGTCGGATGTCGTGCTGGTCAACCCGACCCACGTCGCCGTGGCGATCCGCTATGATCGCAAAGCGATGAACGCGCCGCAGATCGTGGCGAAGGGCGCGGACCTCATCGCGGCGCAAATCCGCGAGATCGCCCGCGAGGCGGGCGTGCCCATCAAGCGGGATGTTCCGCTGGCCCGCGCGCTCTATGAGCTGGAAGTCAACAGCGAGATTCCCGAGCATCTTTACGAGGCGATCGCCATTGTCCTGCGATGGGCCTACACGCTGGCTGACGCCGATGGTCGCTCGGCATAGTTAGCCTAAGCTTCATCCAGCATCAGGTTGTCCGGGGAGGGTCGGTCACATGCCGGAGGTGGGAGGCGTCAACAACCGCCAGCCGCTGCCAGGCGGCAGCGCGGCGGGCGGCGGTAACGAGCGGGTTGGCGGAACGCGGTTCAACCCTGTTGCAGGAACTGTCGGGCAGCCGGGCGAAATTGGACAACCCCGCGGACTGCCCGCGCCGGAAGCTCCCGGACAGAAAAATATTCTGCCCGACGCCTTGCTTGGGCGCGACCCGTCGCAGGCATTGGCGGCAGAGCAACTGCGAGCCACCGGCGGCGCTTCCGCCACCGAGGAACTGTTGGGCCTCAACCAGCAGCCAACCATGCCCGGCGCGATACTTCCGCCGCTGGGCAACGATGTCGCGCTGCGGCATCTGACGCCCACAATGCGGCGCGAGCTGCTGCGCCGACTGCTTGACCGCCAGCAGCGAAACGCGCGACGGCTGTTGGCCGTCTTGCCCCGCGACGAAGAAGAGACTTCTGAGCGCCGCCGTCGCCGGGCGCTCCCTGAAGAAGCGGCTGGGGCCGAGGCCCTCGCTGCTCTGCCGGAGCCGCAGCGCGAGCGAGCCGCCAGCGAGCTGCATCAATCGCTGCGGCTGCTTGAGCTGATTGACCGCCTGATGGCGCTGCAGGACGAAACCCTGGCGCAGATGAGCGCCAGCGCCCAGCGGTGAGGCGGCGGCGCGCTTTCCGCATCGGCGAGCGGATAGGGACAGGGGCCCCGCTCGCCCGCCACGGCGCGCCGCGGCAGGGTCTCATCCGCGGGTTTCGGGCCGCCTGTCTTGGCGGCAAGCGCGCTAGCTGGCTTGCATGGGCAGACGGACGGTGAACACCGTCCCCTGCCCCACGGCGCTTTCCACCGAGATGCGCCCGCCGTGGGCCGTCACAATCCGCTTGACGATGGCGAGCCCAAGCCCGAAGCCCGAGCTGTCGCCCGGCCCGGCCTGGCGGTAGGGATCGAACATGGCGGCTTGAAATTCGGGCGCGATGCCGTGCCCGGTATCGGCAACGCTCATCACAATCCAATCGCCGTCCGCCGCGCCGCTAACCGTGACGCGCCCGCCCGGCGGGGTAAATTTGATAGCGTTTGAGAGCAGGTTAGAGAACGCCCGCTCCAGCTTCGGGCCATCCCCGACGAAAGGCGGCAAGTCATCCGGAAGGTCAATGTCCAGCGCGATACGCTTGTCCTGGGCTTGAAGCGCGACTTCGCCGACGCACCGGCGCGCCAGCGCGGACGGGAACACCACGCCTTTTAGAAGCGTCATGCCGGCTTGGTTGGAGCGAAACAGCTCAAGCAAGTCGCCGGCAAGCCGGGCGACTTTTTCCAGACCCTGCCGGGCCACGTCGATGGCGGCTTGCCAATCTTGGTCAGCGCCGGCGTTGCGCCGCTCGAATAAGTCCAGCGCCATTTGCATGCCCGTGAGGGGCGACCGGATATCATGAGCCACCATCGCGGTAAAATCCTCGCGCAACCGTTCGGCGGCTTTCCGCTCTGTAACGTCTCGGATAATAGCCACGAAGCTCGCCGCGTCTCTGGGGATAACCCGCGCCTCAAACTCGCGCCACTGGCCTTGGCATCGGGCGCGATACTCGGCGATTGGCCGACTTTCCACCTTGAGCTGATGGATCGCCCGCATTAAAGCCGAAGCGGACTCCGGGGGCAGGATGTCGGTTAGTCGGGCGCCAGGCGTGATCGCCAGCTCGAACATCTCCGCCGGGCACGTCTCGCTTGACTTGAAGTAGGTCACCCGCCCGTCATAGCTTCCGCAAATGACGAGATCCGGCAGGGCGTCCATCAGCGCGGCATACTGATGCACTTGCGCCTGGAGCGTGGCTTCGCTCCGCGCCGCCTGGATAAGGCGCTGTAAGCGGCGGCCAAGCAGCTGGAGGCTGACTGGCTTGGCGATAAAGTCCGCGACGCCGGCCGCGAAGGCTTCCGCGATGATCGGCGCGGCATCATAGGCTGTCACCATCAGAATAGGCCGCGTCGCGCCGCCCGGCAGGGCGCGAATTTGGCGACAGATGTCCAGCCCCGATCCGTCTGGGAGCATCGCGTCGAGGATAAACGCCTCCGGCAAGCCTTCGGCAAGGCTTGCCGTCGCTTCCGCGAGCGTCGCCGCGCTCCGCGCCCGGTAGCCTTGCTGCTTTAGAAAAGCCTCGAGCAGCTGGCGCTGCACAGCGTCATCTTCAACAACCAGTATGGTATCAACGGTGTCCGGCATCATTACGGGCGGAAGAATTACCTTGCGGATTGTACCATGCAACCATCGGTGACGAAATTTCGCTTGTGGAGGCGCGCTTGATGCCTGCTTTATCGCTTTGTTTCCTCGCTGTGTTCGGCTGGCTCGCCCTTGCCCCCGCCGCGGCCGCGGCGCGCCCATCCGCGCCTCAGTCAAAGCCCCCGTCAACAGAGGCGGCCCCCGCCGCGGCAGAAGCTTTTGAGCGCATTCGCGCGAGCGGATTCGACGCGCTTTACAACCTCGATTACCGCGGCGCGCGAGCCGCCTTTGAGCAACTCGTCAAGCTTGATCCCAGGCATCCGGCCGGCTACCTCGACTTAGCCAACGGCATGTGGGCCGAGAAGCTCTACCGAGCGCGCCGCCTGCAAGCGACAACCTACGCCGGCGAGACGTTTTTCGCGGAGACGAAAGAGCCGTTTGACAAGGACTTCGACCAACGCTACCGGGAAGCCATCGCTTTGTCGATCCAGGTCGCTGACGCCCGACTCAAGGACAATCCGCGCGACGCGGTGGCGCTCTACTACAAGGGCGCGGCGCATGGCTTGCTCGCAGCCTACGAGGCGACCATTACGCGCGCGTTCCTGGCCGCCCTGAGCCAGAGCAACAAGGCGGTCGCCCTGCATCGCGAAACGCTCAAGATTGACCCCGACTATGCCGACGCCAACCTTTCCATCGGGCTGTACAACTATGTCGTCGGGTCGTTGCCGATCCCTGTCAAAATTGTCGCGGCGCTGGGCGGCGCGCGCGGCTCGAAGAAGCGCGGGCTGGCGTTGGTCGCCAAAGCCGCCAACGAAGGGCGCTCCGCGCGCGATGCGGCCCGACTGCTGTTGATCACGCTTTACAAGCGCGAGAAACGGTACGCCGAAGCCTTGCCCTATCTAGAAGCATTCACGCGACAGTATCCCGCCAACTATGTCGCCCGGCTGGAGCTAGCCGACACCCTGGCCCGCATGGGGCGGGTCGCGGAGGGCATCGTCATCTTTGAGCAGCTGGCAAAAGACCCAGCCGCCAGCGCTTATCAGGACGCCATCCGCTACCAGCTTGCCGACGCGCTCTTTTCCGTCGGGCGCGCGGAGGACGCCGTGCCGCATCTGCGCGCCGTGATGACCTTGCCTGGCGCGAACCCTGATCTCGTCACGCTGGCCCAGTTGCGGCTTGGCGAGTCCCATGACGTGGCCGGGCGCCGCGCCGAGGCGGTATCCGCTTACCGGAGCGTTCTTCGGCGGCGCAATGTTTTTGACTCCCACGCCCGCGCGCAGGCGCGCCTGAAGAAGCCATACGCCTTGCCGGCGTCTGACGCCCCGCCCTCCACAGCCGAAGAAGCTGGGGAAGGCCAGCCATGACGCACCAAAAGCCGCATCTGCCGGAGAAAATCTGTCCGGTATGCAAGCGACCGTTCGCCTGGCGCAAAAAATGGCGCCACGCATGGGAGCAGGTTGTGTATTGCTCGCGGGACTGCGCCGGACGCAAGCGCAAAGCGCCGCCGCGCAGCGAGCCGGTCGCCTCCTAGCCCGCTTTTCACCGCAGCTACGCTGTTGGGACGGCCGATGTCAGACGCCGCAGTTGCCTGAAGACGAAACGCGAGGCGCGCGCCGAGCGCGGCAAGACTGGAACCCTTGCTCTTATCGCTTCTGCGCCATTCGCGAGATGCCTGGTTGGGCGGAGTCCGCGTTTCGCTCGGATCCCTCGTTACCTCGGCCCGCCATTGGCGAGCCTGGCTTTGTGTCGCCCGCTGCGCGGGCTGTTTCGCTTGACGCTCCGTGACCGCCGCCCCCCGGAAAGCCTGCTAGAGCGCAGCCTGCCGAACAAGGCGCGTTGGCGGGCGCCAACGCGCCCGCTTACCGCAACGCTTGCAGGTAGGCCTGCGCGTACGAGGCGATCAAATCCGCCCGGTCGGTGCCGTTCACCGAGCGCCGCGCGTTGAAGAAGTCCACGCGATTGCTGTTGATGTAGTCTGACAGCTTGCGGCCGGTAAACGTCCCGTCGCGCATGCCAATGACCAGAATCCGCGCCGCGATGTCCGGTCGCGTCGTCAGTTCGGGCTGGCCGACCAAATCCATCCCCAGGCGGCGCGACCAGTCCGCGTAGTTGGCGCGGCCGGTAATCTGCACGTAGCCGCGCCCGCGGTAGCGATAGCCGTCGCCCGGCTGCGTGTTGCCCAGGTCGCGGCGACCTTCATAGCCGCGCTGCTGCTCCGTCGGCCCCCAGATTTCGGTCATCCACCGGCCCAGGCCCGATTCATGCTGCGCCGTCGCCAGCACGTACGCCGTCTGTTCGGGCGTCAGTCCGGCGCGCTGCGCCTCGGCCAGAATGCGCGGCACGGCGTCCTGCGCGTAGCTGCGTAGCGACGCAGGCGCGACGCTCAAGACCCGCTGCACGTCGTAGGTCGTCTGCGGCGGCGCGCCGCCGTTGGCCGGGGGCGCGGGCGCGGGCGCGCCGCCAAGCGCCCGCGTCAGCGCCGAGCGCGTCAACGGACCATAGGAGCCCGTCGCCGGGACGCCGTTCGCGCTCTGAAACGCCTTCAGGGCCGCCTCGGTGCGCGGCCCGAAGACGCCGGGGCCGGTGTTCATATCGGACTGGCTCAGGTAGCCCAGCCTGACAAGCGCCGTCTGGAGCTGCTGTACGGCCGCGCCGCGCGATCCGCGCTGCAAGTCAACCTGCGGCGCGAGCAAGCCCGTCTGGGGCGGCGCGCCGCCGCTCGCGGGCGGCGCCGGAGCGGCCGGCGGATTGTTCCCCGCCGTTCCCCGGTCGTTGACGAAGAACTGGACGCCCCGCGCGTTGCCGAAGCCATCCTGAAGCTGCCCGTAGTTGAAGTTGCGCGCGCCGGCCTGCGCAATGGCCGGGCCGCGACTGGTCATTTCGCCGGGCCGCACCATGGCGATATGTCCGATGCCGCCCGGATTGCGCCATGACGCCACGACCGGATGCCCCTGATTCGCCAGGCGTTGGGCTTCCGCGGCGCTGACTTCGCGCCAGCCGAACCGTCCGCCATGCGCGTTGAGCCACTGATTGGTGGCGTTGGCATCCAGCTCGCGTCCGCGCCCAACGGCGGCGGGATTGCCGTTGCCGTCCACCCAGTGCGGAATTTCCGCGCGCATGGCGCGGGTCGCGTCCCACACAAAGATATTGCAGTAGGTGTTTCCGTCGCGCCGCGCGTAGCGCGGATTGACGCCGACAGCGAACTGGTTGAGCGCATTGTCGTAGGCGGCGCGGTTGCGGTTCGCCGGATCGCCCTGCAACGGCGCGTTGATCGGCTCCCAGGCGCGAACGTTGGTCGTGCCCGGCGCGGGGCGCGTCCCGTCGTAAATCAGCGCGCCGGGCGGCGTTGGTTGCGTCGGCTGGGCTGGTTGCGTTGGCGGCGTTGGTTGGGTCGCGGTCGGCGGCGCGCCGCTCCCTGGAATCGCAATCCGTTGACCGGGATAGATCAGGTTTGGATTCGCAAGGCCCGGATTGGCGCGCAGGATCGCGTCTACGCTCGTCCCGTACTGCCGGGCGATGCCCGACAGGGTATCGCCAATGCGCACTCGGTGTTCCCGCCCGGCCGCCGGCGGCGCGGGCGGGGCAGGCTGGGTTGGAGGAGCGGGCGCCGGCGTTGTCGCTGGCTGCCGCGCGTTGCCGCCGGGGAGGTTGATGACTTGTCCGGGATAAATGAGATTCGGATTGCGAATCTGGAGGTTGGCTTGAATCAGACGCCCAAGGTCAATGCCGTTTCGGGCCGCAATCTCGGACAGCGTATCGCCGCCGCGGACGACATACTGCCGCTCGCCGGTCGAGGACGGCGGCGGCGCGGGGGCGTGGCGCGGAATCGTCAGGGTCTGCCCGGCGTAAATGAGATTCGGGTTGCGAATTTGCCGATTCGCCTGGAGGATTGATTGCACGGTGACGCCGTACCGCTGGGCGATGCCGGAGAGCGTTTCGCCCCGCTGGACAACATGCTGAACGCTACTGGACTGACTCGCCGGGGCCGCGCCCCGTGTCGCATTAACTCGCATCGCGCATACGCCTCCGCCTCGGATGTTTCATCCGCGTTATCGGCGGCGGCGGCGAGATGTTGCGCTTCCGTTGTCAGAAACGCCGATCTTTTGCGCGGCGTTATGGGTAGGCGGCCGGGTTGTCGTCGTATTTCCAAAACATCTGCCCATTCAGCTTGACGCGCTGGCGGCCGGTTTCCTTATCCGGCGGCTGCGGCTCAATCTGGAGGCGGCTTTCAATCGGCACAAACAGCGACTCAACGCGGGCTTCGCCGTCCTCGATTTCGGTTTCCGAAGCGCAGGCGCCAGTCGCCGGAATCTCGCGGCCGCCGACAATGACCTCGCGCTCGACGGTTTGCAGGATGAGCTCCCGTCCCTCAAGTCGCCAGCTTCCCTCGCGGCGACGCTCGCGGGCGGCGCAGTTCATCTGGCTTGTATGAAAGCGAAAGCGTCCGTCGGGAAAGATCTGATAGGCGTCATTCCATCCCGCGCCCATGGACGGCGACGCTTGCCAGACGCCAACCAGCTTGGTTTCCAAGGCGCTTTTTCCTCCGCGCAATCGTTTCTGAAGGGACGCGACGGCAGCCAGCCAGGTCCGCGGCGGCGCAGCCGGCGAGATGGCGACGCGGCAGCCGTCAATCGCGCCGCTAGCCAAAACGAGCAGCCACGCGCTCGTCAAGCGTCTCAATGATTGTAAGCGGCGACAGGCGGGCGACACCATCCTAAGCGCTACATCTTGTCGGCGCGCGGCGGACTGCCGCCGCGCGCCGACTCTCAACATTGGCGAGCTGCTTCAGCGCGCTTCCCGGCGCATCAAGCCGCCGGCGGCGACAAGTCATCGCCTTCCACGGCCGTTTTGAGCATCGCTGTCGGGACGACTACCGCCGCCACCACGAACAGGCAGTAACCAAGCGCCATGAGGACCGCGCGGCGCTCGCCGTACTGCCCGCGCGACAGAAAAAACGTCCAAAACGTCGCCACAGCGACCTCGACGACCGGCAGCAGAAGCAGCTTGCGATTGGCGACGGGATCGAGGCCGATGAGCAAGTACGCCGCGGCGACAACGCAGAGGGCAATGCCATACTGCTGCGTCATCGCCGGGTCCTTGATGTCCCAGCCGTAGAAGCTGGCGGCTGCGTCCTGAAAAAACAGCGCCATCAGCGCGTTAGCCAGCTCAACGCCGGTCAGAGCGAGAAAAACGGCTTGCAGCCAATAGCGGACGTAGGTCGGCGACTTTGAAGGCGTTTTAGGATTCGCGCGTTCCATGCTATCAGGCTACACTTGCCTTTGGGCCGGCGACAACCCGCCCTGCCGTCGGCTATGCTCAATGCGGAGACTGCCACCTATGACCGAATCGCATGCCATCGAGTCGCGCCAGCGCGAAACGCGCCAGTTTCCTCCCCCGCCCGATTTTGCGCAAAGCGCCAACGTCAACGCCGAACAGGCCGCCCAACTCTACGCTGAAGCTGAGGCTGATTGGGAAGCCTTCTGGGCCAAGCAGGCGGCGGCGCTCGACTGGATGACGCCCTGGACGCAAACCCTCGACTGGAACCCGCCCCACGCTAAGTGGTTTGTTGGCGGCAAGCTCAACATCGCCGCCAACTGCCTGGACCGACACCTAAAAACCTGGCGGCGCGTCAAGGCCGCCATTGTGTGGGAAGGCGAGCCGGGCGATACGCGGACGCTGACTTACTGGGAGCTGCACCGCGAGGTGTGCCGATTTGCCAACGTCCTCAAGAAGTTCGGCATTCGGACGGGCGACCGCGTGGCCATTTACATGCCGATGACGCCCGAAATCGCCATTGCCATGCTGGCCTGCGCCCGCATCGGGGCGACGCATTCGGTTGTCTTCGGCGGGTTTTCCTCCGAGGCCCTGCGCGACCGCATCAACGACGCGGGCTGCAAACTCGTCGTCACCGCCGACGGCTGCTGGCGGCGCGGCGTCGAAGTCAGACTCAAGCCGGCGGTGGACGCTGCGCTGGAGCAGACGCCGACGGTCGAAACCTGCATCGTGCTGCGGCGGACCGGCTCGAAGGTGGATATGCAGCCGGGCCGCGATCACTGGTGGGACGACATGCTGGAAACCGTCAGCGCCGACTGCCCGCCGGAGGCGCTCGACGCGGAGCATCCGCTGTTCATCCTTTACACAAGCGGCACGACCGGCAAGCCCAAGGGCATTTTGCACACGACGGGCGGCTATCTGACGCAGGTTGCGGCAACGGCCAGGTGGGTGCTTGACCTTAAGGACGATGACCTCTACTGGTGCACGGCGGATGTCGGCTGGGTGACGGGCCATAGCTACGTTGTCTATGGGCCGCTGGCGAACGGGGCGACAGTGATGATGTACGAGGGCGCGCCGAACCACCCGGAACCCGACCGCTTCTGGCGCATCATTGACCGGCACGGCGTGACGATTCTCTATACGGCGCCGACGGCCATTCGGGCCTTCATTCGGTGGGGCGAGCGGTGGGCGCTCAAGCATCGGCTGGACAGCCTGCGTCTGCTCGGCACGGTGGGCGAGCCGATCAACCCGGAAGCCTGGATGTGGTACCGGAACGTCATCGGGAAGGGCCGCTGCCCGATTATTGATACGTGGTGGCAGACCGAAACCGGCGGGATGATGATTGCGCCGCTGCCCGGCGCGACGACGACGATGCCGGGGACGGCGACGCGCCCATTGCCCGGCATCAGCGTGGACATCCGCGCCAAGGACGGGCGCAGCGTCAGCCCGAGCGAAGGCGGCTACTTGGTCATCACGCGCCCGTGGCCGGCGATGCTGCGCGCGATCTGGGGCGACGACGAGCGTTACCGGCGGCAATACTGGAGCGAGATTGAGGGCGTCTACTTCGCCGGAGACGGCGCGCGCCGCGACGAAGACAACAACTACTGGATCATGGGGCGGGTGGACGACGTGATCAACGTCAGCGGCCACCGACTGGGCACCGCCGAGATTGAAAGCGCGTTGGTATCGCACGAAGCCGTCGCCGAGGCGGCCGTCGTCGGGCGACCGGACGAGCTGAAAGGGTCAGCCATTGTGGCGTTTGTCACGCTCGAAGGCGGGCGTTCCGGCGATGATGCCCTGCGGGCGGCCTTGCGCGAGCATGTCGCCAAGGAAATCGGCGCGCTCGCCAAGCCGGACGACATCCGCTTCGCGGACGCGCTCCCCAAAACGCGCTCTGGCAAGATCATGCGGCGCTTGCTGCGCGACATCGCCGGCGGCGGGCAGGTCGCCGGCGATGTCACGACGCTAGAGGATCTTTCGGTGCTGGAAAAGCTCCGCGCCGACGAGGAATGAGGCAAGACGACATGAGGCGACAAGGAGGGATGCAAGCCTGGCGAGGGGTGGCCGCGCTTTGCCTGGCGCTTTGCCTGGCGTGGCTGGCCGCGCCGGCATCGCAGCCAACGGCCGCGCAGGTGGAGCGGCCGCATGTCAAGGCGGAGCTCATCGCCGAAACGACAGCGATTCGCCCTGGCGCGCCGTTCTGGGTGGCAATCCGCTTTGAGCTGGAAGAACACTGGCACACCTACTGGCGCAACCCCGGCGATTCCGGGCAACCGACTTCCGTCAAGTGGCGCCTCCCGCCAGGCTTCGCCGCCGACGACATTCAATGGCCCATTCCCAAGCGCATTGAAGTCAGCGGCTTGGTCGGCTACGGCTATGAGAGCGAGGTCCTCCACCTGATTCGCATCACGCCCCCGGGCGATTTGCCGGTCGGCAAGCCGGTCACGCTGGAGGGCAAGGTCAAATGGCTGGTCTGCAAGGAGGAGTGCATTCCGGGAGAAGCCGAGCTGAAGTTGACGCTGCCAGTGACAAGCGAAGTGACGGCGCCATCGGCCTGGACGGAGGCCTTTGCGAGAACGCGCGCGCAGCTCCCGCTGCCAACTTCCGACTGGAAGCCAAGAGCGACGCTCGAGGGCGACGCGGTGGTGCTGCTACTGACGCCGCCGACGCCGGAGACGCCGCTGGCGGAAGCCACTTTCTTTCCGTTTGAGGAGCTCGTCATCGAGGGCGCGGAGCCGCAAGCCCTGACGCGCGTCAAGGGCGGCTACGCGCTTCGCATGGCGCGCTCAAAGGCGGCGGAAGCGCCGCCGACCCGGCTGTCCGGCGTCGTGGCGACGCCGGACGGCTGGCGCGGTCCTGGCACCGAGCCGGGACTCGCCGTCGACGTTCCCATAGAGCCGCTAACGGCGCTGGGCGACGCGCTCGCGCCGGTCGTCGGAACGACCCGCCCGCTGGCGCCGTCGCTGGGCTGGGCGGCGCTTTTGGCGACGCTGGGCGGCGCGTTTCTGGGTGGGCTCATTCTGAACCTGATGCCCTGCGTCCTGCCCGTGCTTTCCATCAAGGCGCTCGGCTTCGTGGAACAAGCCAAGGCGGGCCAAGGCAAGGCTTGGCAGCACGGCGTCGCGTTTACGGCGGGCGTGGTCCTGTCGTTTTGGGCCCTCGCCGGGGCGCTGCTCGCGCTGCGGGCCGGCGGGCAACGGCTAGGCTGGGGCTTTCAGTTGCAAGAGCCAGCCTTTGTCGCCTTTCTCGTCGCCGTCTTGTTTGTCTTTGGGTTGGCGTTGTTCGGCGTTTTCGAAATCGGCGTCGGGCTGACGACGGTCGGCGGCAAGGCGATGGGTCGCGCCGGGCTGGCCGGATCGTTTTTCACAGGCGCGCTGGCGACAGTCGTCGCCACCCCTTGCACCGCGCCATTCATGGGGTCAGCGCTGGGCGTGGCGCTGGCGCAGCCGGACGCCGTGGCGGTGTTGATTTTCACGGCGCTGGCGCTGGGCATGGCGTCCCCTTACCTGTTGCTGGCGGCCGCGCCGCAGTGGCTCCGATTCGTGCCCAGGCCCGGCCCCTGGATGGAAAGCTTCAAGCAGTTGATGGGCTTTTTGATGATGGGGTCGGTAGTCTGGCTGCTCTGGGTTCTAGGGCTGGAAGTCGGCGCGGATGGGGTGGCGCTGATGCTCGGCGCGCTCGTCATCATTGGTCTCGGCGGCTGGATTTGGGGCCGATGGGGCGGCTATGACCGCTCGCCCCTAACGCGCCGCATCGCGCTGGCAACGGGCGCGGCGGTCATCGTTGGAAGCGCGGCCGCCGCGGTCAACGCCGTCCGTCGGCTTCCGCCGGCAACTGCGGCCGGCGCGGCAAAGCCCGCCGCCAGACACAGCGGCGGCATCGAGTGGGAAGCTTTCACGCCGGCCCGCGTGGCGGAACTGCGCCGCGCCGGCAAGCCAGTGTTCGTGGATTTCACCGCCGCTTGGTGCCTGAGCTGCAAGGCGAATGAAAAGGTCGCCCTGGAAAACGACGGGGTGCGCGCCGAAATCGCGCGGCGCGGAATCGTCATGATCAAGGCCGATTGGACGAGCCGCGATGAGAATGTCACTCGCGCGCTGGCTGAGTTCGGGCGCAGCGGCGTGCCGCTCTACGTGTTTTATCCGCCCAATGGCGGCGAGCCGAAGGTGCTGCCGGAAGTGATCACGCCCGGTCTGGTTCTAGAAACATTTCGGGCGGCGTCATAAAGCCTGGCGCGCTGTCCAATCAAACGCAGCGACCGAGGAGCGACTGAGAAACGGCGCGCGGCCATCCCAGTCGGCGCGCGAAGATGGCTCACGCCTTGACAACTCGGCGGAGCGCGTCTGTCACCGCCAATCCCGTCAATGCCCCGCGTTATAGGCTGGATAGGCTGTTCATCCGCCAGTCCCGCGGCTATTTGCGAAGCCCGCCCCGCCCAGCATCGGAGGCGGATATGGCCGTTACGCCGCTCCGGCGCGACGGCGAAGATAGATAAACGCCAAGATCAACATTCGCTGCTCGCGCCCGGATTGCCGAGAGACCGGCGATGAAAAGGTCGGCGCGGCGAAGAACATTGGCTCCTCGTCGCCATCGATTGCCCGTCCTAGAAGCCCCCGCTCTTCAGGCGTCGGCTCGCCGGGCGAGGCCGCCGGGCGAGGCTTTGCTCTCGACGTCGCCCCTCGCGAGTAACAACGTCATCGCCTTGGCATCGCTGCACCCGCTCTCAACGCGTTATCAGACTAACGAGCCTCGAAGGCGACCCGGAGGCGCTCAGCGCGCGCCCCCCAAAGCCAATGACGCGTTTTCGCGGCTCGCAGGTCGCCCCGCCCATCCTGAAAGGGCGACGGTTCTGATGAGCGCCCCGTCGGGTCAGCCAGGCAGGCAAGCCATCCGCCGGGGCCCGCTTTCCGGAAAACGGATAAGTCGAGCCATGTCGCTCCGGCGAGGTAGCCGCGCCAGCCGAGCGGGAAACATATAACGCCGCCATCCGGGGCGACGCGCGGCGCGCTCGCCCGGCGCTTCGGCTAGCGCCGGGCGAGCGGAAAGCCTGCTCAGGCGCCTTCGAAGACCGCGAGCGACACCCGTTTAGTCCGGCGAGCGCTCAGCGTGAGGCGTTGGGCTGAAAAGCGACGCGGTCACTCACCACAGCGCCGCGAAAGCCGTTCCCAAGCTTGGCAGCTCAAGCCATTCGTCGCACAGACGGACAACCAACCGCCACGGTTCCTCGCTCGCGGCGAACGCGCGCAACTCGTCCACGGAAGCGAAGACGCCGCCTAAATGGCGTAGCGCCGCGGCCCAGCGCGCGTCGAGCTTGGCCGGGCAGGCTCCCGCCAGCAGGGCGTCCAAAACGCGGAATGACTCGAAATACGGATGCGCGTGGTGCGAGGTCCAGACGTAAAACCGCGTCTTTTCCAAGACGCGCGCCAGTTGCGCCTTGTCCAGCCGGCCGCGCTCGGCGCGCACCTGAAACGGCTCGCCCGGCGGCAGAAATGCCAGCCCGTTCGGCTGCCAGTCGGCGAGCGCCGCAACCAGCGCGGCTCGCTCCGGCGTCAGTCCGCCCACGACGGCCCACGGGATGGGCCGCCGCTTAAACGCCTCCGGCGACTGGGCGCGGACCTTCGCCAGTTGGTCTTTTTCAGCCTCTGTCGGCGCGTAGCGCAGAAAGCGGCCGGTCGTTGCAGCGACGCCCTCCGGCAACGCCTGCGGCTGCCGGCCAACGTCGAGGATGGTTGTCCAGTCGGGGCCGTCAAGCTGCCGCTGAAACCAGACCGTCCCGACGCACTCGGCGACCAGCAGGACGCGCTCCGGGGCGCTATTGACCTTTGACATAAGCGCGGCGGCGTCCGCGCGGGACAGGCGCGGGTCGTTGACGGTTTCCACCCAGTTGACGACGACAACGCGCGGCGCCGGCGGCGCGGCAAGCCAAGCGGGCGCGTCCCACAGGCGCGTTCGCTCGCGCCAGGCCGGCGGCAGGTCCTGCCACAGCCGTCGCGCCAGGTCAGCGTAAAACCAGTCCGTCGCAAAGCTGCAAATGATGTCGGTTTGGTCAGGCAGGGTCGTCATGAGCTTGGGCTGGCGCTTCCAGCAAGGATGGCGGCCAAGGCTTCGCCGATGGACGGCCGCGCTAGCGCGGCCTCGTAAGTCGCCGCCAGCAACGCCGCCCATCCCTGCGTTTCAAGGGCTTCGGTCAGCGCGCCAAGGGACGGGAAGACGCAGGGCGCGGCGGCGAAGCAAGCCGCATGGTCGGGATCGATCTTGACCGGCAACGCGCCGCAGCGCAGCGCGTCGTGGACGCGAAAGGTCTCGAAATAGGGAAACGGATGCTGCGCCCGCCAGATGTAAAGCCGCGCGCGCTCAAGCAGACGCTCCAGGGCGTCTTTGGTCAGCCGACCGCTGCCGGGCCGCGCCGGGCCGGCCTCGGTCAGCAGGAGAAAGCCGCCGGGTTGCCATCGGACAAGCTCCTGCGCGAAGGCGATGCGGGCCGGCGTTCGCATGCCGACCAACGCCCACGGGATGGGGCGGCCGGCGGCGCCCCCGTCCGCCGACAAGGCGGCGCGCCGGCGGGCGAAGTCGTCCAGCTCGGCGCGGGTCGCCACCGTTCCGAGGACGTGATAGGGTATGTCGCGGCGCGCTTCCGGCAGCGGGTAGCCGAACCAGCCAACCTCGATAAGTTCCGTCCAGGGGACGCCTTCGGCAAACTGTTTGTCGAACCACTCCGTGCCGACGCATTCGGCCGAAAGCAAGATCCGGCGCGATACGGCGGCAAGTCGCGCGCGCAGCTGCGAAACCCGAGCGCCAAGCTGCGGCTCGCGGACGACTTCCTCCCAGTTGACGATCACCGCCTGGTCGCGCGGCTCGTCGGCGAGCCATTCGACCGCGTTGCGCAGGCGCGCCGTCGCGCGCAGGTCAGCGGGCAGGTCGGCGTGGAGCCGCCGGGCGAAATCCGCGTGATACCAGTTGTTGGTGTGGCTGTAGATGATGTCAATCCCCACGATACCCACGCTTATCAGCCGCGCTTGGAAGCTGTTTGCGCCGGCGTTTTGGCTCATCGCCTTGCTCTTATGCTCGCTTTTGTGCGCGCGAACGCCGGCCCAGTCCACCCTGGCGACGCTGACCGGCGTCGTCACGGATGAGCAGGGCGCGCCAGTCGGCGGAGCGACGGTTGTCGTTCACGATACGCGGCGCAACATCGTTCGGGAAGTCGTTACGGACGCCCGCGGGCGCTACGCGTTCACCGCCCTGGAGCCGACAAGCTACCGGGTGACGGCGCGGCATCCGGCGCTGGGCGTCGCGGCCGAGACGGCGGCGACGCTCAGCCTGGGCGCACAGCGCAACTTGCCGTTGACGCTGCTGCCAGCCGCCGCGTTCGACGCCGAAGTGCGCGCCGACGCGATGGCGCTCGAAACAACCAATCCAGGGCTTAGCCGCGCCGTCAGCGAGCGCGACATTCAAGCGCTTCCGCTCGGCGGCCGCAATTTCGTGGATTTGGTCAAGCTTTCGCCAGGCGTGACGCCTGGGCGGGAAAATATCGGCGGCGGGCCCTTCAAGGAGCCGGACATTGGCGTTGGCGCAGCGGCCGCGCCGCGCATCGCCTTTGGCGGCCAGACCGAACTCAACACGCTGGTTCAGCTTGACGGACTGGATCACGTCCAGACGGTGACGGGCCTGCCGCGCGCGACGCCTCCGACTGAAGCCGTGGCAGCCTTTCGCGTCACCAACGCGACGTTTGACAGCGAGCACGGCCGCTCCCTTGGCGGCTTCGTCAACATCCTGACCAAATCGGGCGGGAATGATTGGCGCGGCAGCCTCTACGCCTACGTCGTCAACGACGCCGTCAATGCGCGCCCGCGGCTGGCCGGGCCGCGCCCTGTGCTGCGCCAGCATCAGTTAGGCGCGACGCTCGGCGGGCCGCTCAAGCGCGACCGGCTGTTTTTCTTCACCAGCTACGAAGGACAACGCCGGGCGGAGTCAAACCGCTTTTCGCAGGTCATTTTCGCCAACCTCGCCGCCATCAACCGGGTTCGCCAACACTACGGGCTGACGCCGGAGACAACCGACCAGTTGCGGACGGGCGACTACGACCTGGGATTTGGGCGGATGGACTGGCGACCCGACGACCGCCGCGCGCTAGCGCTGCGCGTCAACGCGCTGGTCGGAGCGACGCGCGGCTTTTTGGGCGGCGGCGGGCGCGCTTCCGCGGCGTCCACGACGGCGCGCGACAACCGGACGAGGGACGTCACGCTCAGCGGCGCCTACACGGTCGCCGGCTCGCCGACGCGCGTCAGCGAGCTGCGCGGACAGTGGGCGCGGCGGGATTTCAGCTTTCGTCCGCGCTTCGCCGAGCCGGCGCTGGAGCTGCCGAACCTGATTGTCATGGGCAAGAGCACCTCCGACGTGGACGACTACCGCGAAGACCGCCTCCAGTTGGCAGGCGCGTTCACGCAGTTGACGGGCGCGCACACGGTCAAGATCGGCGGCGACTGGTCGCGGCTGGCCGACGCCGCGCAATGGGATTTGTTTTACCCGGCGCGCATCATTTTCGGCGGCTTGCTGCCGGCGTTTCTCAACCAAGCGCCGGACGGGCGACCCGACCCGCAGCCGAGCGTGTTTTGGTTTCCGTTTGTCACCGGAGCGACGACGGCCCCGCCGATTCCGTTTCCGTTCCGGCAAGCTGTGCCGGAGGCGCTGCTGCCAAATGCGCGAACTCGCCTGACGCACGCCCATTACGGCGCGTTTGCGCAGGATCAGTGGCGGGCGACGCCGACGCTGACCGTGACGTACGGCCTGCGGTATGACGCGGAAACCTATCCGCGCCGATTCCTTGACCGGCGAGATTGGAACAATGTCCAGCCCCGGCTCGGCCTGGCGTGGGGCTTCGCCCGCGGGCGCGGCGTGGCGCGGGCGGGCTATGGGGTGTTTACCGACCGGATCGCGTCCAGCGTCGGGCAGGTGATTTTCGGCGCGGAATGGATTTCGCGGGGAGACTTGGCGACGGCGCCACAAATTTTCGCGAATGTGGCGCGGTTTCGCGGCCGGTTTCGGCAGGCGACGATTGGCGGGCCGCCGTCGGCGACCTCGCCGATTGGCGCGGCGCGCGCGACTGACGTCTTCTTGCGCGGGACGACGAGCGCGCCGGTCGGCTACGGCGTTCCGGTCGGGAGCGCGTTGCCGCCGGGAACATTGCCGTTGCCGACGCCGGAAAGCGGCGCGACGGCCAGCTTTGCCGATAACCTCAGCCGCCGATTGCGTAACCCGTACGCGCAGCACATCGCGCTTAGCGTCGAGTATGAAGCGCTTGGGGTGGCGTGGTCGGCAAGTTACCTGCGCGCGCTGGCGCTCCAGCTGCCCGGCCACACCGGCAACCTCAACGCCTTTCAGACGGGCGCGCTGCCAACCGGCAAGCCTATCCTTGGCGGGCGGCGGTTTGCGGAGTTGGGGCATTTCTTTGTGACGGACAACCTTGGCGCGAGCGGCTACCACGGCGGCTTTTTCGCGGCGCGGCGCGCATGGCGCGGCGGCTGGTCGCTTTCGGTCGCGCATACCTGGTCAAAGACGCTGACGACCGTGGATTCCGTCAACAATTTGGCCGATTACCCCGAAGGTCTCGCCCTGGAGCGGTTTTTGTCGCGGCAGCACGCGACGCATCGGCTGGCGGCGACGGTCGCGGGCGAGTCGCCGCGTCAAACCGGCTGGCTGGGCGGCTGGCAGGGCGCCGTGGTCGTGGCGCTGGAAAGCGGGCGGCCGTTCAACGTCTTCGCGGGGGGCGACTTCAACGGCGACGGCAACCCCAACAGCGACCGACCGGGACTGTTGCCGCGCAACAGCTTTCGCGGCCCCGGCTTCGCCACGGCGGATGTCCGGCTGGGGCGCAGCTTTCGGCTCGGCGAGCAAGCCTGGCTGGAAGTTACGCTGGATGCGTTCAACGTTGCCAATCGGGTCAACATCCGCGATGTGAACCTGGCTTACGGCGGCGCGAGTCTGACGGCGCCGCCCAATCCGTCGCTTCAGTTCGGCGCGCCGCGCGATGTCTTTGGGGCGCGACAGCTGCAGTTGGGCGTCAAGGCGCGGTTTTAGCCCTTGCCCGCCGCTTCCGTCGTTGGTCACCGCTGGCTACGGCAAACGTCTCCCGGTTAGCAAAACCTTTGCCGGGCATCCGGCCTCTTCAAAAAATCTCCATCCCTGCGGGGCGTCCAGCGATCTCTATATCGCTTTGCGACCAAGACACATAGCGTTCTTGAGGATTGTTTTCTCTCTATCGTTAATTTCATAATCTTTTCCATCATAACTCTTTTCCCTATAGCGCGATATCGTTATAAGCCATTTTCACCTCCGCATTTGCAATCTCTATCTTTTTTAAGACCGAGCCAGCAAAAATTAATAGAATTTCCTTGATATTGCTGGACTTTGCCGTTTACTTTATTCTCGCAGAGAGGCTTGTAACAAGCATAGTTAAGCGCGCCTCTGCTTTACATTAAAGTCATCGGCTTGTTTCAATCTGACGCTAGGTCTCGCCGCGAGCCAAGCTTGCTCCTTAGGGCTAAATTCACTCGTCACTCGCCAAGGGCCGTCGGCGCTCCGGCGCGCGGTTTCATCGCGCGCCGCCAAGGCGAATGATTGAGCCGCCGCCCGGCTGCCGGCTGGACGCGTCCAAAAGCCGCGGCGGCCCGCGCAGCCTGGCTTTCCAACGCATTTTACCGGCGAAAGATGATTTTTAGCTGGATCGAAGCTCTTTTTGCGTTTTGGATGACTTGCCGCCACGCTTGGAAAACGGCAAGCTGACCGAAATTTTTTTTGGCGGCTTGCTTCTTGCTGAAAGGAGAAGTCTGAGCGTGCGATTGCAAAAGACTTGGCAAATGGGACGGCATAGACTCTGGGCGTTGATGTTAGGCGCGAGCTTGGCGTTCTCCGTCGCGCTAGCTGGACAGACGCAACAAGACGGCGGCACGCGGCTGGCGCGGGCGACATCGGTTCACACGCTGGTTGGCGGACGGGCGCGCATCCAGTTTGCCGACGCTTTTCGCGGGGCGCTCCGCCGGGCGCGCATTGCCTACGACGCCGTGGGCGCGGCGACGACGGAAGGCGACGCCCTGACGCTGCCGGTGGCGGACGGTCTGTTTGACTTGGCCTCGGGGCGCGGCGCGATTGTTTGGCGCGGCGGGCTAGCGCTGGAAACGCCCCGCGCGGATGTTGATTTGCGTCACCTTCGGATCGATACCATCGGGCGCTTGCCTCTGCTGTGGACAACGCTGGTCGTCGCGGGCGAGCTGACGGAGACTTTCCCCCTTTGCACCGTGACGTTGTCGACGGAGCAACTGCCAATCCGCCTGGTCGGCGGGCGCGTTCTGACGCTGCGCGATGTCGAGCTGCGGCTGACGACAGAGGGCGCGGCGCGTCTCAATCGGCTTGCCGAGCACGAATCGTTCGCTTCGGGACAACTGATTGGCGCGGCTAACATCATCGCCATTGTCGAATAGAGGCTTGGTCCAGGGTCTTACCGCTCAGCCATGAAGGTCTTCCTCACAGGCGGCACGGGATTCGTTGGCGCGAGCGTGCTGCGCGAGCTACTGGCCGGCGGGGCCGCGGCGCGGGCGCTAGCGCGCCCCAACGGCGACCGGCGCAATCTTGAAGGGCTTTCCTTTGAACTGGTCGAAGGCGACCTTGATGACCCGGCGCTCCTGACCCGCGCCATGGAAGGTTGCGAGTGGGTTTTCCACGTCGCCGCGCGCTACAGCCTGCTGCGCCGCGACCGGGCGGAAATCTATCGCGCCAACGTGGACGGCACGCGGCATATCCTGCAGGCGGCCCGCGCCGCCGGCGTCAAGCGCATCGTCCACACCAGCTCCGTCGCGGCCATTGGCGTGCCGTCGGAGGGCGGCGTCGCCGACGAGACCTTCCAAGCCACGGCCGACGAGCTGGTGAGCGACTACAAGAAGTCGAAATTTTTAGCCGAACAACTGGCGCGCGACGCCGCCCGCGAAGGGCTGCCGGTGGTCATTGTCAATCCGAGCACGCCGATTGGCCCCTACGACGTGAAGCCAACGCCGACCGGCGACATCGTGCTGCGGTTTTTGCAGCGGCGGATGCCGGCCTATGTGGATACGGGGATGAACCTCATCTACGTCCGCGATGTCGCCGTCGGACACATCCGCGCGGCGGAAAAAGGGCGCGTCGGCGAGCGGTACATCCTGGGCCACCGGAACATGACCCTCAAGGAAATCCTTGATCTGCTGGCGTCCATCACGGGTTTGCCCGCGCCGACGCGCCGCCTGCCCCGCTGGCTGCCGATTGCGGTCGGGGTCGTGGACGAGCTGTTTATCAGTCGGCTGACCGGCAAGCCGCCGACGGTCGCGCTGGACTCGGCGCGGATGGCGGCGCGCCCGATGTACTACGACGCCACGCGCGCCGTGACCTACCTTGGGCTGCCGCAGACGCCCATCGAGACGGCGCTTCGGGAAGCCGTTGACTGGTTTCGAGAGCATGGCTACGCGTGACCCAAGAGCGCTGGCGCGGGAGGCGACGGCGCCGGCCGCGCCAGCGGCGACCGAATTGGCGGTGCGCGTACGCGGCTGGCTGGACGCGGCGCTCTGCGCGCAAATCGCGGCGAGCGTTTACGCCGCCCGCGAGGATTGGGTGGAAGCGTTCGGCGGCCTGCAGTTTTCGTTGGGGCGAGCGTGGTACGCCGACTTGGAAATGGGGCGCGAAGCCGCTTACTTCGCCGAAGCGGCATGGCGCAACGCGCTCGTGGAGCGGCACGCGCCGGGCCTTCAGCGCCGGATGCGGCGGCTAGCTCGCGCGGCCGTCGGGCGGCCCGTCATCCAGCGCGAGGGCTGGTGCGGCGCGGGCGTGCATATTTTCCCGGCGGGCGGCTGGGTGGCGCGCCAGGGCGGCGACATTCACTTCGACACGGAAGGACTTTTGCCGGAGCAGCTTGCGACGCGCGCGCCGGCGTTGACCATCGTGGTCATGCTTCAGCCGCCGGTCGCGGGCGGCGGACTGCGGCTGTGGGACGCCGGCTATGCGGGCGCGGACGAGCCGTCGCCGGAGCAGCTGGCGCGGCCGAGCCTCACGGCGAGGTACGGCGTCGGCGACGCGCTGATCTTTGACAGCTATCGCCTGCACTGGATTGAGCCCTTCGCCGGGGGCCGCGACCGAATTTCGGTCACGCTGCACGCAGCGCGGATTGGCGACATTTGGGAAAGCTGGTTCTAGCGCGTCTCACAAGGCCTGCCACAGCGACGGAGCGCGCCCGCTCCGTCCGAAAGCTCGCGCAGGCTTGGCAGGCTTACGCGGCGCGAAACCCCGTCAGCAGGCGCGGAGTTTCGCTAGCCTAACGCAAGCCAGCGCGGCGGGCCACGCCGACTTCAAAGCTCGCGGCGCCCAGAGCGGCGCAGAATCACCACGACCTCGCGTCCGCCAAAGGCGGTTTCAGCAACTGTCATGACAACGAATTGAAAGCCTTCGCGGCCGGCCTCATTCAGCTCCTGTTGCATCGTTGACGTGCGCGACGTGGCGAGCAGCTTATATTCAACCGGCACAAGGCCGCCCGCCGCGGGGCGCTCCAGAATGATCACCAGCTCCCGGCCGCCAAAGGCCGTCTCAAAAATGGTTTTGCCGCAGACCTCAAAGCCGTTTCGCCCGGCCTCGCGCAGCTCCCTGTCCATCGTCGAGGTTTTGCTGGCGGCCAGTAGCTTGTATTCATAGGGCGCGTCGGACGCCCTGACGCGCGACATCACGACCACGCACTCATTGCCCCCAAAGGCCGTTTCCCCGCCCATCACGCCTTCAAAGCGAAAGCCTTGTTGCGCGGCCTGATTCAGCTCCCTCTCCATGGTCGAGGTTTTGGTCGTCGCCAACAGCCGATACTCGATGCGCCGGTCGAGCGCGGCGCGCGGCGCCGCGCGCTCAACGCTCTGCCCCGACGCGGCATCGCCAATGATCAGGAAAGCAGTGAAAACCAAGACTCGCAAGCCATACCCCATAAGCCTGTTCTCCTTCGCGATAGCCGGGCAAGCGGGCGGCTTGCCCGGCGGTAGCTCAAGCCCCGGTCGGACGACTGGATAAACAGCCGGGTTGCCTGAAACGCCTGGAAAGGCGACTGTCGGCGCCGCTTGGCGAGCGGGACGGGCGGGCGCCGCCGCGCCCAGCCGAAAGCTCCCGCTGAAAAAAGCCCTGCTGAAAAAGACGCGGCGGGGAAACTTCGAAAAGGCGTATTCAAGCCATCGCGCGCTAGGCTAACATCATACAGCCAGAGGCGACAGAACCTGATGACCAGCGTGCCGCTTACCTACTGGGATTACGTCAAGCTCGACGACATCCGCAACCTTCAATCCGAACGCCAGACCGAGTGCTACGATGAGGTGATGTTCATCGCCGTTCATCAGCACTTTGAGTTCTGGTTCGCGCAGGTCATCCGCGACATTCGGGAAATCATCCGCCGCTTGAGCCTGACGCCGCCCGAAATCGCCGCGGCGACCGACCTGCTGCATCGGTGTAACATCGAGTTCGCGCTGGCGACGCAGGGCTTTGAAGTCATGAAAACCCTCGCCCGCGAAAGCTTCCTCGCCTTTCGCGGCGCGCTTCAGCATACGTCGGGGCTGCAAAGCGCGCAGCTCACAGTGATCGAGCTGCTGGTCGGGCGCCCGCCCGATACGCTGTATCATCATCTGATTGACGGCCCTGGCATGCGCGACTTCCTCGCTCAGTATGGCGGGCCCGACGGGCTAATCGCGCAGGTTATCCGGGAAGTGGAGCGAACCGGCACGCTGCGCCGCGCCTACGAGCGGATTAACGAGCGGATTAACGAGCGGATGACCGCCGCGCCGCCGACCGCTCCGGCGCTGCTGTCTCGCCTCCAGCGCGAGCTTGTGGCGCTGGATCGGCAACTAGCCGACTGGCGACGACGACATGCCGAGACGGCCGCCAAAGTGCTTGGGCGCGACTACGGCGAGTCGGCCGGCACGGTCGGCAACGCGCGCTCGTGCCGCGACAACTTGGAAATTGGCAAACGACACACGCAGCGTTACTTCGCCGACCTCGACCCGGAGTCCGGCGCGCAAGCGACGCCTTCAGACGCCTTCACAGGAGATCACCGCATGACGACGACGCGCATTGCCACTGATCAAGCCCCGGCCGCTATCGGGCCCTATGCCCAAGCGGCGCGGGTCGGCGACTTTCTCTTCACTTCGGGGCAAATCCCGCTTGACCCGGTCACGATGGACATCGTCGGCGACGATGTCGCCACGCAAACCCGGCAGGTTCTCGCCAACTTGGCGGCCGTGCTGCGCGCGGCCGGCGGCGACCTGTCGAGCGTGGTCAAAACCACGGTGTTTCTCAAGGATATGAACGACTTTCAGGCGATGAACGAAGTCTATGCCACGTTTTTTCCAAGCGCGCCGCCGGCCCGCTCGACGGTTGAGGTCGCGCGATTGCCCAGGGACGCGCGGGTGGAGATTGAGTGCATCGCCGCGCTCCCGAGTCGGGCGGATGAGTGACGCGCCGCGTCAGCCACTTGTTTCTAGTCAAACGTCGTCACTATAGTGCGGCTTAGGTCAAGCGTCACATCCCGCACAGGGCGAGGGGAGCGTGGAAAAAAAGATTCTCATTTTGACCTCTGATACCGGCGGGGGCCATACGAGCGCCGCCCGCGCGCTGGAAGCTGGGCTTTCCAAGGTCGCGGAAGGCGTTCACTTTCTGGTTCATACGGCGCACGCTCTGGAAGAGTGTAGCGCGGTGACGCGAACGGCGGGGAACATCTACAACTTCCTGCTGCGGTCGCACCAGAAGTACGTCAAGCATTACCACCGTTTCATCAACCGCTACCACCCGGAACGCTGGGCGCTGATCGAGCGGTACGCCAAGCCGTACCTTGAGCGCCTGTTTGACAAGCATTGCCCGAACGTCATCGTGTCGGTGCATCCGATGCTTCAGTATCCGATCGCGCGGCTTCTGCGCGATCTCAACCTGAGCGGGAAGATTCCCTTCGTCACAGTTGTGACCGACCCCTGCGGCAACTCGTGGCGAGCGTGGAGCGACGACTTTGTGGACATCTACATCGTCGCGCACGAGCGCGCCAAAGCCGAGTTGCTGGAATACGGCGTTCCCGAGGAGCGGATTCGGGTTATCGGCATGCCGATTCACCCGAAGTTTCAGGAGGCCAACAGCCTTGACCCGCAGCTTTTGCGCGCCGAGCTGGGGCTTGACCCGGAAAAGTTCACGGTTTTTGTCAACGCCGGCTGGATCGGCGGCGGCAACATTCCGCGGATTTATCGCTCGCTGGTGACGGCCGACCTCGATCTGCAAGTTGTGTTTCTCACCGGAAAAAACGAGCGATTGGCGGATGAAGCCCGCGCGCTGGCGCGGCAGGCGCGCTTTCCAGTCAAGGTTTTAGGCTTCTCCCATCACATGGAGCGGCTTATGCGCGCTTCGGATGTGATGGTTTCCAAGCTGGGCGGCTTGACGACGTTCGAGGCCCTGGCGACGCGACTGCCGATTATTGCCGACGCCGTGACGCCGCCGATGCCGCAGGAAGCCGGGACGGGCGCGTTGCTTGAGGAACACAACGCGGGAATGATGCTGCGGCGGGCCGAGGATATTGCGCCCACGCTACGGCAGCTGCTCGACGCGCCATCCCGCTTGAAAGCCATGCGCGAGGCGGCGGCGGCGCTGGGCGTTCCCGACGCGACGCGGCGCATCGCGAGCGAGATTTCAGCCCTGGTTCCCGCCTAGCCATAGGACGCTGACGACTCGCCTATGTCAAAACTGCTGGAAGGCAAGGTAGCCCTTGTCACGGGCGGCTCGCGCGGGATTGGGCGCGGCATCTGCGAAGTCTTCGCCCGCGAAGGCTGCGACATCATTCTCAACTATCATGCCAATGACGCGGCCGCCGAAGAAGCGGCCGCCGCCATTCGCGCCCACGGGCGACGGGTCGCGACCTATCGCGCTTCGGTCGCCGACCGCCCCGCCATGAAGCGCATGGCGCAGGAGGCGCTGAATGACTTCGAGCGCATTGATATTCTGGTCAACAACGCCGCCGTGAATCGCCCGGATATGTTCCTCACGATGAGCGACAAAGCCTGGGACGAGGTTATGGATATCAACCTCAATGGCTTGTTCAACGTCACCAAGCCGATCTTCAAGCACATGGCGCGGCGGCGCTACGGCCGGATTTTGAACATCAGCTCGATTGGCGGCGTTCGCTCGGTGCCGACGAGCGTTCACTACGCCACGTCGAAAGCCGCAGTCATCGGCTTCACGAAAATGCTGGCTCGCGAGGGCGCGGTCTTTGGCGTCTTGGTCAACGCCATCGCGGCCGGGATTTTCGACACTGACTTGGGGCGCACGCTGCCGGATCGGTTTCGGGAGACCTACGAGATGTGGTGCTCGGTCGGGCGGCTCGGCAGGCCGCAGGAGATTGGCGAGCTGGCGGCGTTTCTGGTGTCTGACCGCAACGCCTACATGAACGGAGAAGTCATCATCCTCGATGGCGGCACGGTGACGTGAGCGGCGAAGTCGCGCCTCTGCGGCAACGGTTGCTTGACTGGTTCGCCCGCCAGCGGCGCGATCTCCCCTGGCGGGCGACAACCGACCCCTATCGGCTCTGGGTAGCCGAGACCCTTGCCCAGCAGACGCAGGCCGCGCGCGCCGCCGCTTACTACGAGCGCTTCATCGAGCGCTTCCCGACCCTTGAGGCCCTTGCGGCAGCCGACTTGTCCGAAGCGCTCAAGCAATGGGAAGGGCTAGGCTATTACCAGCGCGCGCGGCGGCTACATGAGGCGGCGCGGCGCATCCGCGCCGAGCGGGGCGGGACGCTCCCGCGCGCGGCGGCCGAGTGGCGGACGCTGCCGGGCGTTGGCGACTATACGGCGGCGGCCATAGCCTCGATGGCCTTCGGCGAGCCGGTCGCCGCGATTGACGGGAACGTTCGGCGCGTCCTGTCGCGCCTGTCGGCGACGGAAATCGGCGACAGCTTGGCGCGGCAATCGGCCGTGGTAGGCGCAAGGGCCCAGGCGCTGGTTGCGGGCGCGCGGCCAGGCGATGTCAATCAGGCGCTGATGGAGCTTGGCGCGACGGTCTGCCGACCGCGCCGACCGCGCTGCGGCGCCTGCCCTCTGGGGGACGCCTGCGAAGCGCGACGCGCCGGGCTGACGGCGGTCTATCCGCTGCGCCCGCCCCGCAAAGCGCGCCCCATCCGACCGTTTGCCTGCCTGCTCGTTCACTGGGGCGACCAGCGGCTGGTTGTCCGACGAACGGCGACGAGGCTGCTCGGCGGGCTGTGGGAGTTTCCAACCATCGCTTGTCGGGAGGGCGAAGGCGAGCGAGCGGCGGCTGAGCGCGGCCTCCGCGACTTGGGGCTGACGGCCCGCCGGATGGAGCCGGGGCCGTCGCTGACGCAAAGCTTCACGCACTTCCGGCAGACGCTTCAAACGTTCCTGGTCGAAGTCGCGGCCCCGGGCGACCCCGCCAGCGTTGAAGCGCGGTGGGCGACGAGGGCGAGGCTGGAAGCGCTGCCGCTGACGCAGGTCGCCCGGCGGCTCGCCGCGCGGGACGGTTTGTGCGCGGCGGGCGATCCGCCTGCCTGATGACCGCCGCCAAGGTCGCCTAAAAAAGCGCCCAGCGACCGATCTTGCGCCCGCGCGCCGCCACGAGGCGCGGGCAGCGCCTAGGCAAAGCGCTTCCCCTTCCAGCGATAGCAAAGGCTGGCGGCGAGATGACTGGACGGCTCGGCTTCGGCGGATAAGCGTCGGCATTCAAGGATGCGCCGATGCCGGACTCAACCGCGGCGTCGGGAAGCGAGAAGCCTATTTTTCGCTTTAGGCGATCCGCCGCTTTAGATTAGAGTAACGCGGCCGACGCGCCGCGCTTCGCGCAGCCCAGCCTACCTCGCCTTTTGCCGGCCTCGCCCTGCGCCAGCTCCAACCGTGCCGCGCCATCCCGCCCGTCTAGCTTCGTCAGACTGCCGCCGCCTTCGCCTTCTGCTTGTTCTGTGCGGCGCGCTAACCGGGTGGGCGGGGCTGGCGACGGCTCAGCCGCGCCGCTTTCCGACGACGTTTATCCGGCTCTCGGTCGAGCAGGGGCTCTCACAGAGCGCCGCGCAGTGCCTGGCGCAAGACGCGCAAGGGTTTCTCTGGATTGGCACGCAGGATGGCCTCAACCGCTATGACGGCTACGCGTTCAAGACGTTTCGCGCCGATCCAGGCCGGGCGACCGGACTCAGCGACAGCTACATCACGGCGCTGTGCGCCGACGGCGCGGGACTGTGGGTGGGCACCCTGCGCGGACTCAACCGCTATGATCCGGCGCGGGAAACCTTCGCGCGCTTTCCGGCGCGCGCGGAAGATGAAGCCGGCCCCGCTCGCGGCCGCGTCACGGCGCTGCATGTGGACGCCAGCGGGGTTTTGTGGGTCGGAACGCCGAGCGGTCTGTATCGCTTCACCGGCGACGGCTTCACCCGCTATCCGCAGGGCGGCGACTCAGCCGACCCGGCGCGAAGCCTCAACGCGATACGCGCCATCGCTCATGACGCGGAAGGCAAGCTGTGGCTTGGCGCGAATGGCGGATTGCGCCAATTTGACCCGGCAAGCGGCGCATTCGCGGAGGTTATCCTCCACCAGCGCGTCCTGGCCCTGCGCTTCGACCAGCGGGGACGACTTTGGGTCGCGGGCGAAGGCTTGGCTTGCCTTGAGCCAGCCAGGGGGCGACTGACCCGCTTTCGCCATGACCCGCGACGCCCGGATAGCCTATCCAGCGACCAAACCCGCGCGTTGGCCGAAGACGCGCAAGGGCGGCTCTGGGTTGGCGCCTGGGGCGACGGACTCTGTCGGCTCGAAGACGAGGCCGCGGGCGGACGCTTTACCCGCTTTCGGCATGACCCGCGTCAACCGACCTCGCTGGGCCACGACCAAATCTGGCAGCTGATGCGCGACCGCGCCGGAACGCTTTGGGTAGGAACCGACTTCGGCGGACTCAACCGCGTGGCGGACGGACGCTTCGCCATTCATGACGCAAACCCGGACCGCGCCGACCGACTGACGGACAATCTCGTTTGGTCGCTCGCCGAAGACGGCGCCGGGAACTTTTGGGCGGGAGCGAACCAAGGGCTGACCCGCCTGGACGCGCAGGGCCGCGCGCGGCGCTACTCGCCCAGCGCGCGGCCGGGACAACTCGCCCATGGCATCGTTGGCGCGTTGCTCCCAACGCGCGACGGCGCGCTCTGGGTCGGCACGGAACAGGGCGGACTCCACCGTCTCGACGCGGCCGCCGATCGCTTTGCCGTCATCCGCCATCAGCCGGGCAGCGCGGCTGGACTCAGCGACAACTGGGTGCATGCGCTGCGCGAAACGCGCGACGGCGCGCTCTGGGTCGGCACCCAGCGCGGACTCGACCGCGTCGACCCGCGCGCGATGACCGTGATTGACCGGCGGCCGCCCGCTCCCGACGAGCCCGGACTCGACGCTGTCTGGGCCATTCAGGAAGACGCCTCGGGCGCGCTGTGGCTCGGCACGGAGCGCGGGCTGGCGCGGTGGCATCCAGGAACGCGCCAGCAAGCGCGGTATCGCCATGACCCGTCCCGCGCCGATAGCCTGGCTAGCGACTGGGTCATCACGCTCCACATTGACCGGCGGGGCAAGCTGTGGGCTGGCACGGTCGGCGGGCTGTGCGGCTTCGAGCCGGAGCGCGGGAGCTTTGTCCGCTACACAACGGCCAACGGGCTCTCCAACAACATCATCAACGCCATCCTGGAAGATGACGATGGACGGCTCTGGCTTGGCACTAATCAGGGGCTATGTCGGCTTGATCCCCAAACCGGGGCTTGCCGAGTCTTCGATCGGCGGGACGGGCTGCCGTCCAACGAAATCAGCACGGGCGCGATGTGGCGCGGCGCTGACGGCTGGCTCCACTTCGGCACGACGGCCGGCTTGTTCTCGTTTCACCCGTCCAAGCTGGCCGACAACGCTTTTGTCCCGCCGGTCGCCATCACCAGCTTTCGGATTTTCGACCGCCCCGTAGCTGACTTTGACGCCGCGCAGCCGGTGACGCTGCGGCACTGGGAGAATTTTTTCGCCTTCGAATTCGCGGCGCTAAGCTTCATCGCGCCCGAAAAGAGCCAATACGCCTATCGGCTGGAGGGCTTTGACGAGGAGTGGGTCGCCTGCGGCGAGCGGCGCTACGCGAGCTATACGAACCTTGATCCAGGGGATTACGTTTTCCGCGTCCGCGCGTCGAACAACGATGGCGTCTGGAACAACGAGGGCATTCGCGTTCGCCTGCGCGTCTTGCCGCCGCTCTGGCGAACCGGCTGGGCCTACGCCGCCTATGTCGTCGCCAGCCTGGGGCTCGCGGTTGGGCTGTATCGCGTTCAGGCGCGGCGCTGGCGGGCGCAGGCCGCGTGGCGCGAAGCCCGCCTGCGCCTGCAAGCCGCGCAGGCGGCAAAGGAAGCCGCGGATGCGCGGGCGCAAGCGGCGGAAGCCCAAGCGCAAGCGGCGGAAGCCCAAGCGCAAGCGGCGCGGGAGCTATCCCAGCGCAATCGCGAGCTTGAGGCGCGCAACGCCGAGCTGCTCGCCTCGCAGCGGCGAGCCGACCGCATGTTTTCCGCCCTCGCCGACGCCCTTCCCGGCACGACGCTCGACGACAAATACCGGCTTGACGAGAAGATCGGGGCCGGCGGCTTCGGCGCGGTTTTCAAAGGCGCGCACCTTGCCCTCGGCCACGCAATTGCCGTCAAGGTCTTCAAGCCTGTGGCCGGCAACGACAGCGCCGACGCCCTTGAGCGCTTTCGCCGGGAAGGCGTTGCCGTTTCGCGCCTCGATCATCCGAATATTGTGCGCGTCCTGGATTCCGGACTCTCACAGGACGGAATCGCCTACTTGGTCATGGAGCTACTCGCCGGCCACCCGCTCAGTCATGAGATGCGCGGGCGCGTTCGCCTGCGGCGAGCCATCGGCATTTTGATCCCCGTCTGTCGCGCCCTCGCGGAAGCCCACCGGCGCGGCATCATCCACCGCGACATCAAGCCCGACAACGTGTTTCTTCACCAGACAGCGCGGGGCGAAATAGTCAAAGTCGTGGACTTTGGCATCGCCAAGCTGATTGGGGCGGAAACCGGCGATGACCGCCTGACCGCCACCGGAACCGTGATCGGCACGCCGACCTATATCGCGCCAGAGCGAGCGGCCGGCCAGCCCTACGACGGCAAGTCGGATGTCTATAGCGTTGGCGTCATGGCGTACGAAATGCTGGCCGGACGGCTTCCCTTCCTAGCGACCGAAGGCAATCCGTTCGCCGTCATGCTGGCTCACCTCAACAGCGCGCCGCCGCCCTTGCCGCAGGTCGCGCCGCAGATTCCCCGCGACCTCGCCAGCCTTGTCATGCAGGCGCTGTCAAAGAAGCCGGCTGAGCGACCATCCGCCGACGAGTTAGCTGAGCGACTGCAGGAAGCGATGCAGCGCGCCGCGGATGAGCGGGTCGCCGGGAGCGAGCCCGCCCGCGCCACGGAAGCGACGACGCGGATGGTTGAGCCGCCAACGCTCGCGCTCGTCTCCGACACTGGCGACCACGGGCTCAAAACGCGTCCGGACCTCGCTGTTTCGCCCGCCCCGCCGGCGGCCCGCGTCACCCGCCACGCCGCCGCGCCGGATGCCGAGCCGACCCTGATCGCTGACGAGCCGACCGACCGGTAGCGCCTGGAACGCTTCCTGGCAGCGCCTTTCCGCCGCGCTTCAGAACGCCAAGCGCAGCGAGAACTGCACCGAGCGCGGGCCGCCAAATTGGAAGAGCTGGTTGAAGCCGCTGGCTGGAGATGTCTGTCGTATTGTTCCCGACACGCCCGACAAGGCGCGTCCCAGCATGCTCGATGACTCCCCGTTGAGGCCGATGGCTCCATTCGGCAGTCGGGTCGGTCCGCCGGGCGCGCCTGGCGTGGCGAAGTTGGGGCGGTTGAAAATGTTGAAAAGCTCGGCGGCGAACTGAAGCTGCAGCCGCTCGTACAGGCGAAAGGCGCGACGCAGCGAGAAGTCCAGCTGATTGGCTCCGACCCAGCGCAGACTGTTGCGGCCGAGCGTGCCCTGCCGGTTGCGCCCCGGCTCGGCAAAGGCCGCCGCGTTGAGGCGCCGTCCGCCAGGCGCATTGCTATCGCTGAGAAACGCGGGCTGCCCCGGCACGAGGTCAACCCGGCGCGTCGTCCCAATGTTGAATACGTCAAACGACTGCGAGATGACGTTGAGCGGCTGCCCTGACCGCGCCCGGAAAATGCCGCTGACCGACCAGCCGCCAAGCAGCGCCCGAGCTAGGGCGTTGTCGGAGAAGGTCGGAAGGTCATACGTCACCGCTCCCACGAACGTTTGCCGGATGTCGAAATCGGATGGGCCTCGCTCCAGCCGCTGGTTGAAGCCTTCCAGCGGGATGCCCTGAAACGCCTCGTCCGACATGTCGTCAATCGATTTTGACCACGTGTAGGATGCTAGCGCCTGCACGCCCCGCGACAGGCGTCGCCGATACTGCATTTGCAGCGCGTTGTAGCTCGAGGAAGTCGCGTTGCGCGTCACGATGACTGGCGAGCCGGCGGCGGGCGACGCTGATGGAGCGGGGCCAAAAACGGCCGGATTGATGACGATGACGGCCCGGTCAAGACCGAAATTCTGCCGCGCAAACGCGTCATTGTAGTTGCGTAGTTGCTCGCTGCGCAGCAGTCGCCGCCCAGCCGCGCCGACATACGAAATGGTTACCGCGTTGTTGCGACCAATGGCTCGCTCCAGCGTGACGTTCCAGTGGTGCGTGTAAGGCAAGCGCAGATTGCGGTCAAAGACGGCAAAGCTGGAGCTGATCGGCAGGCTGTTGGGATCGAGAAACGGCGGCGGCTGGATGTCGGCTTCGTTGGCCGGGAAGCGCAACTGCGCCGGGTTGGTAATGGTTCGAAAGGTGTTGTAGGGAAAGCTATTGAAGCCGCGCAGCGCCGTTCCCGTGCCGAGATCGTAAAAGATTCCGTAGCCGCCGCGTAGAATCCAGCCGCCAATCAATTCGCCAAGCGCCGATCCGGAGCGCTCGGCGAGCTGGTAGGCAATGCCAAGGCGTGGCGCAAAATCTATGTAGCGCGTGCGCCATTGGCGCGTCCCGGCTGGGGCGAGCCTTGCCGTCAGCGGGTTCTCCAAGCCGTCGATCGAAAACGGAAGCCGCTCGCCGGCCAGCGGCGGGTTGAGCTCATGCCGCAGCCCAAGGGTCAGCGTCAAGCGCGGCAGGATGCGCCAGGTGTCCTGAATGAAGGATGAAAAATTGTGGATGCGGAAGCCGCTGACCGGCGCAAAGGACTGTACGGAGATCGAGGTCGGCGCGCCCGTCGCGCGGCTAGCCGGGGTCGAGAAGGCGTAGCTGATGGAAAGCGCCCGCGTATCCTGAAGCGGACGCAGCAGGCGATAGTCCGCGCCAGCCTTGATCTCATGATTGCCAACCACGTAGGTCACGCTCCCGACCAAATTGAACTGGCGCTGGAGTTGTCCCAGCGTGCGGCCTTGGGTCAGATTGGCCGCGGAGATGCCTGACGCCCCGGGAATGGTTTGCAGACTGACGGCCGTCGTCGCGCGCGGCGCGAATGATGGAAAGATGAGCGAATCCGGGGGCAAGGCCGCCCCGTCGCGCGCGACGCCCCGGAAATCAAAGTTGCCGCGCGAGCGGCCAAAGTTCATCCGCGCATCCAGCACGAGATTCGGCCGGATCGCCCACGTCACGCCGCCGGTGAAGCTCCGGTTGTTGCGCTCGAAGGCGTTTTCCTGACTGGGGAACGAGCGAAACCGGCTTCCCGAAGGCGAGTTCAGAAACGTGAAGAAAGCGTTGGCCCGCTGACCCAATTTCTGGTCGAAGCGCAGGTTGACGGTGTCAACTTCCGAGGGGTCTGAAATCCCCGTGACGTAGCGCGCCGCGTCGACCGGATCGCCTGGCTGCGCCGGGGCGTTCGGGAGCGGGAAGGCGTTCAGAACGGCGCGAAACGGCTCCGGCGCGGCCTGCCGCGCCGCCAGCGACGGCACGCGGGCAATGAACACCGTCCCCGGCACGAGCAGCCGCAGCCCCTCGTAGGTCGCAAAGAAAAACGATCGATTGCGCCCGTCGTACAGCCCTGGAATGCGGATCGGGCCGCCGAGCGTCCCCCCGAACTGGTTCAGCCGCAACGGCAGGCGCGGGCGGCCGTCGCGGTTGTTGAACCAGTCGTTGGCGTCAAGCTTTTCATTGCGCAGGTAATGAAACAGCGAGCCGGTGAACTCGTTGGCCCCGCTACGGGTGGAGATGGAAATCTGCCCGCCCGGCGTCCGCCCGTATTCCGCCGCGAAGCTTGAGGTCTGGACGCGAAACTCCTGCATGGCGTCAGCCGGCACAAGGCTGTTCGTGCCGCCCAGCACGGTCAGCGCCGGCTGCGTCCCCGCGCCCTGCTGGAACGACTGCGCCGTGACGGCCGCGCCGAAGTTGGCGCTCACGCCGTCCACCATGAAGTAGTTGGCGTTTGTCCGCTGCCCGTTGATGCTGAACTGCCCCGTTGAGGTAATGCTCGCCGCCGCAAGCGTCACGCCGGGCGTCAGCTCGATCAGCGCCTGAAAGCTGCGTCCGTTGAGAGGCAGGCTCTCGACAAACTTCCGCTCGACGACCGTCCCAAGCGCGCCCGACTCGCGGTTCACGAGGTCGCTGCCGCCTTCCACCGTGACCGTTTCGCTGATGCCCCCGGCGACCAGCGTAAAATCCTTAGTGACAATGGACTCAATGTTGATGACGACGCGCGCCTCTACCGCCGTTTGAAAGCCGTCGCGCTTGACTTCCAGCCGGTACTCCCCCGGCAGCAGCTCGGCAATGACGTAGCGCCCAGAGGCGTTTGTCGTCGCCGTCCGGGTGAAGTTCGTGGCGAGGCTTGTCGCGGCGACTTCCGCGCCGCCGACAAACGCGCCGCTCGCGTCGCGCACAACGCCGGTGATCGTCCCGGTCGGCGAAGCCGCCGCTATGCCAAAGCCTGTGGCAAGCGCCGCGATCAGCCCAACGGCGCGACCGACCCAACGGGTGAGCAGGGGTAACATCACAACCTCCTGAAAAGCGCTCAAGATAAAGCGTATAAGATAGCGATGATTCTTATCTACATAAATCACCTCTAAGGTGTCTAGGGCATTTCGCCCCTCTCAACAAGAGAAAAAAGCTTTACCAGATTGAGTTTGCAAAAATATCGCCTTTAGTGTAAGTAATATTTTTACGAATATTTTTTGACTCAAGAATAAGTGCTGACTATGCTTGACTGGCTGATCATCGGCGGCGGCTTGCACGGCGTCCATGCGGCGCTGGCGCTGACGCGGCGGGCGGACGCGCCGGCTGACCGGCTGCGGATTCTCGATCCCCAGCCTCGCTTGCTGGGGCGGTGGACGCAGTGCACGCAGAACGTCGGGATGACCTTTCTGCGCTCGCCGCTGGTGCACCACATTGGGCTAGGCGCGTTTGATTTACTGGCGTTTTCGCGGACGCCGGAAGGGCGACCGCTCGCGGCGTTTACGGCGCCGTACGACCGACCGGGGTATGCGCTGTTCCAGGCGCACTGCCAGCGACTGATTGCGGACGCCGAACTCGAGCGGCGACA
>NKPT01000256.1 GCA_002254845.1 Chloracidobacterium sp. CP2_5A
GCTCGGAGCCGCCAGCAAACCCAGCGTCAGCGCCGCGCGAGGCGGCGACCCGGCCGCCCAAGCCAACCCTCCGAAAACCGCTGCCGTGGCAAGAATTTGCATGATCCCGCCCACGATCGCGAGGCGTCCCAACGACACCAGTCGCCGCGCCGAAAACTCCAAGCCAATTGTGAACAGAAGCAAAGCGATGCCGAGTTCCGAAAGCGACTGGACCAGTTTCGGCTGCGATACCAGCCCGAGCGCACCCGGACCAACCAGCGCGCCGGCCAACAAATAGCCGACAATCGCGCTTTGCCGCAGCCTTTCCAGCAGCGCACCGCATAATAATGCGGCGAAAAACAGGATGGCCACATCCTGCAGCGATGCCCAAAAC
>NKPT01000203.1 GCA_002254845.1 Chloracidobacterium sp. CP2_5A
CGACCACAGCGCGTCGAAGTCAGCGCCGCAGGCAGCGCGGAGAGCACGAAGCTGGCGTATCGCCCGTTGCTGAAATTCAGCGTGCTGTAATGCCGTAAACATGTGGAACGCCGTCAAGCCGGCGCGCAGCGCTTCCAGCAGGCGGGTCGCGCGCTCCTCCCCCGGCTCATTCGCCAGGGTTTGATAGAGGATCAGCAAATTACCCTGCGTCCTAGCGTAGTCGAGCGGCGCCGTGGCGGGGGTAGAGAAGCGCAGCGCCTCGTCGTAGGCGGCGAGCGCTGCGCGCAGCCGCGCGGCGCGGTCTTCCCCCGCCAGCGTCGCCAGGTCCTGCAACACATTCCCCCGGTTGGTCTGCGTCGCGGCATACGCGAGCGGCGCCGTGGCGGGGGTAGAGAAGCGCAGCGCCTCGTCGTAGGCGGCG
>NKPT01000358.1 GCA_002254845.1 Chloracidobacterium sp. CP2_5A
CCGACCGGCCCTGCCGCCGCGCCGAGCCTATGGGCTTTACCAAGCCTATGGTCTGGCGGCATCAAGCCAAGGACGGCGCGCCCATCGTCGTTCATCTTTACCTGACGCATCTGAAGCTGGGCGGCGATGATGTTTGCTTGGCGCTAGTTGAAGACACGCTTGGCCGGCGACAGCGCGAGGAACAGCTTCAGCGCATGCAGCGGTTTGAAGCCATTGGGCAACTGACCTCCGGCGTCGCCCACAACTTCAACAACATTCTGTCGGTTATTCAGGGCTACGCCGAGATGATCGGGGCGCGTTCAA
>NKPT01000205.1 GCA_002254845.1 Chloracidobacterium sp. CP2_5A
AGTGCGACGGGAAAACGGTAACTACTCGTCCGTTTGCGGGGCTTGTGCCGCGTCGATTTTCGTTGTTAGGATTTTGAAGTACCCTGCGACAAGTATGCGGTAAACGCTCGAAAGATAAAGAAAATGCGAGGGTCGAACCGTCCTTTTCGACGGCTCGACGCCGTGCGACCCAGGCAAGCTTCCGCGTCATCGTCCGAGTCGCTTTGCTGCAGTCCTGATCGTTCAACGACACCGGGAGCGCCCCCTTGGCCTTCGAGTTGCCCTTCTTTTCCAAGACGCCGCCGTTGATCGGGCTGGACATCGGCTCATCCAGCGTCAAGCTGGTCGAGCTCTCGGAAACCGGCGGCACGCTGCGGCTGGAGCGCTATGCGATCGAGCCGCTGCCACGGGGCGCCGTGGTCGACGGCAACATCGACA
>NKPT01000191.1 GCA_002254845.1 Chloracidobacterium sp. CP2_5A
GCTTTTGCAGCGCGGCTTCAAAAGGCAGGTCCGGCGTCGCGGTCGCGGCGGCGGTCTTGGATGTTTTGGACATCGCCCGGAAAGTAGGGGAGCCGGCGGTCAGCGTCCAGTCCTTAACAAGCAGGCGCCCGGAAAGGCCGGCGTTGTCTCAAGAACGCCGTCCTGTTCACTCCAGGTAAATCAGCTCGTTGGCATTGAGCAACGCGCGGCAGAAAGCCTCGCGGCCGTGGGACTGGATGAGCTTGGTGGCGGCGGCGCGCTCTGTCGCGGTCGGCGGGCGTTGGAAGGCGAGGCGATAGGCGGAACCAACCGCATCCTTGTCACCCAAACGCGCCGCCAGGGCCTTCGCCATGTCGAGGGTGAAGCTGTGGTTCAGCAGCGTGAGGGCTTGCAGCGGGGTGGTGGTGTTGGCGCGCTTGGGCGCGGCAAAGGCGA
>NKPT01000333.1 GCA_002254845.1 Chloracidobacterium sp. CP2_5A
ATGTTGGGCGCAGTCACGTGTCGTTGTCTCCTGTGGTCGCAGCGGCCGGCACCGGCGCCGGCACAAGACCATGACCGCCGAACGTGGCGATGTCTTGCGCGGACAGCCCAAGCTCGGCGGCGATGGATTTGCGCGCTGCAATTTCGGCATACCATTGTCGCTGTTGCTCGTCGTGATCAAGGCCACGCGCGCCGTAATGATCTTGCGCGGTCTTGAGACCGGCGCGCCACTCGGCGAGTTCAGCGGCGGCGTCGCGGCCGGCATCAATCGACAGCTTGGCCGGCAAAGTGAAATCGACGTTGTACCAGTCCGGTGG
>NKPT01000246.1 GCA_002254845.1 Chloracidobacterium sp. CP2_5A
AAGTCCGGCGAATCAGTGGTCATCGCGGAGGCCGAATCGGGCGACGCCCATTCCGCAAAACCCAAGCAGGACAAGGCTTACAGCTACGTGCTGGACAAGGAATTGCGGTTCATGCTCCAAGACCGGACCAAGTCCAATCCTGGGGTGACCGTTCTGCGCGGGTCGGCGGAAAAGTAATGGCCGCTCGGACCCGCCGGATTCGGCGGGGGTCTAGTTGGCCAAGCGGCTTGCGGCTGTATTTGGACTGGGCATAGTCGTTCTCGTCGCGCTGTCGGCGGGAATCAAATCCATCGGGCTGGCCGAGACCCAGCTCGCCCCGGCCGTCCAGGCGCCGCTGCCCGCCAAGCCCGCCGCCGCATCGCCAGTCGCCGTATCGCGC
>NKPT01000367.1 GCA_002254845.1 Chloracidobacterium sp. CP2_5A
ACGGGCAGCGTACTCAATGACACCGACCAGCAGAAGTTCTCCGTGCGCGTGACCTTCGCGCTGACTGACAAAAACGGCCGTCCGGCGGGCGAGGCCACCGATTACGTCACAGTCATCGAGCCAGGCGAGACGTGGAACTTCCGCGCGTTGATTCTGGATTCGGCGGCGGAGAACGCCCGGCTGGTTTCGCTGGAGGCGGAAAATCCCTGACCGCTCGCGGCGATGCGAAGCGGCGGCGCGGCACCGGCCAGCAACCCCTGCCAGCGCCCCGAAATGCGCTTGCGAGCAACGGGGACCCT
>NKPT01000089.1 GCA_002254845.1 Chloracidobacterium sp. CP2_5A
CGCCAGCGCGCGCGCCGCCCCGGCCCGCGCGGCCGGGCTGGTGAGCGCCAGCGCCTCGCTCATGCGGGCGCGCCTGCGGGAAGCGGGTGCAGCGCCATGCCGCTCACACCGGCATGTTCATGATGTCGCGATACGCGCCCAGCAGCCGGTTGCGCAGCTGGAGTGTCGCCTCGAACTCGACCGAGGCGACCTGGCGGGCCAGCATCACCTGGGCGATGTCGTCGCTCTCGCCGCGCTCGAAGGCGCTGGTCGCCGCCGAGGCAGCGCGCGCGCTGGCCGCCGCCCGGTCGAGCGCCCGCTCGAACAGGGCGGCAAAGCCGGTGGGTGCAGCCGGCGCGGCGGCACCCGCCTCGCCAGCGATGGCGGCAGCGCGCGCCAGGATCGCGGCGCGCGCGGCCATGACCTGCTCGATGCCGCCCATCAGCGCGTCCCCGTCGCGGTCGCGGCACCGGCCCGGGCGAGCCCGGCCGCCGCCAGCGGCAGCGCCCCGGCGCGGTCGAGCTGGGCCAGCTTGTAGCGCAGCGTGCGCTCGGAAATGCCCAAGTCCTGAGCGGCATATTTGCGCTTGTGATTATTTTTAGCCAACGCCTTGATAATCATTTCCTTTTCCTTCTTTTCCAGCGACAGACTGTCCTCTTCTTCCTGATGTATTTCGTGCGGCACATCTTCAATGCCTACAAACTCATACTCATCTTCTTTGTGAGGGGCAGTGGTTTTGCCAGCAGGATTGCTCGTGATTACCACCGGTGCAATTTTGGTTTCCACGGGTTCGTGGCGGAAAGGCGCATTAACGGCTTCATTGGTTGTCGCGGTCATGTCTAAATTGCCGAACAGCCGTTGATTTTGTTGCAAAAGGCTTTTTTCGTTGGCAATATCGCCTTGCAGCAGCCCCAAGACTACCTTTTTCAGGTCAGTAACGTCGCGGCGCAAATCAAAGAGGACTTTATAGAGCAAATCGCGTTCGGAAAGTTGCTCGTCGAGTTGGTCGCCCGTAACG
>NKPT01000014.1 GCA_002254845.1 Chloracidobacterium sp. CP2_5A
GCGCACCTCATTACGCGCCAGTCGCCGCCGAGCGCGCTCAAGTCGGTCGCTGACTATCTGGGCTGGACGATTGGCATCATGGACTTGTTTTTCATTTTGTCGGGCTTTCTCATTGCGGGCGCGCTTTACGACGCGCGCGACAAGCCCAACTACTTCAAAACGTTTTACCTGCGGCGCATCCTGCGGATTTTTCCGCTCTACTACGCCGTCGTCGGGGCCTTTCTCGTCGTCCGGCTGGTCGCCTGGGCAGGCGGGCGGGAGGAGCTCCACTGGCTCATCCAGCGCCCTGTCGGGACGCTCAACGCCGCCGACGGGCTGTGGTGGGGGAGCTACTTACTCTATCTCCAGAACTTCGCCATGGCGCGGACGGGCGAATACGGCGCGTACTGGCTGTCTCCGACGTGGTCGCTGGCGGTTGAGGAACAGTTTTACCTTGGACTGCCGCTGTTGATTCGCTACGTTCCGCCGCAGCGCCTGCGGGCGACGGCAATTGGCTTCATTGTCGCCGCGCCGCTGTTGCGCTTCGGTTTCGCCCTAACGCCCTACTCGAACGCGACGGCGCAGTACGTCCTAACGCCCTTTCGCTTTGACGCGCTGGGGTTTGGCGCGTTGACGGCGCTGCTTTACCGCGATGCGACGGCGTGGGCGCGGCTTGTCCAGCGCCGACGCTGGTGGTGGGCGATCCTGGCGGCGACGAGCGGCTTTTTGTTTCTGTTGTATTCAAGGCGATTGAGCTTCTACGCTCCGGCGCAGGTCGCCGCGTTTTACGCCGCGCAGGCAGCGGCCTACGCGATGTTTTTTTGGCTGGTTCTAACCCATCGCGGCGGACGGCTGGCAGGCTTTTTCCGCTGGGCGGGCTTTGTGGAGGTCGGGACGTTTTCCTACGGGCTGTATCTGATGCACGTGCCGGCATTGGGGCTGGCGCACGCGCTCGTTTTTGGAAACGCGCCGAATCTCGACACCCCCGCCCGCATCCTGACGACCATCGCCGCCGCCGCCGTCGCGTTGGCGGCGGCTAAGCTTTCCTGGACCCATTTTGAAAAACCCCTGATTCGGCGCGGGCAGCGGTTTCGCTATGATTAGCGCGGCCGCTGCGCCAGGAGACAAGTCGCTCCTGCCAAGCTTATCCGGCGCGTGATAGCGTTGGATGGCTTGCCTGCTGAACGACCCAACATCTTTCAAGCCTGTGGGGAAAAACCTCATGATGCGTAACTTGATGCCGGCCGTTCTTGGTCTCGCGCTCCTTGGGAGCGCCGGACTTGCCCAGGAAACCGCGCCGCCGCGCCGAAAACCCGCCGCGCCGCCCAGCGGCGGGACGCAGAGCGGAGGCGCGTCAAAACCGCCGGCGACCGCCAGGCCCGCCTCCGCAACTCAGACGCCGCCCGATCCCAATGCGCCCAAGCCGAAGCCGCTGCACGAGACGCTGCGCGGCTACCTGCGGCAAATCAAAGGCGCGCGACTGGAGCGCCCCGGCCAAGACCCCAACACGATTGTGAGTCGTTACACGACAACCGCTGGCGAAACCTTTGACATTGTGGTCATTCATTCGCCGCGCAAGAAAATGGTGGGGCTGTATTCCTACGCCTTCGGGAATGTCGAGCAGGCCGCGGACGCCGACGAACTGCGAGCGCTTTTGCTCAACGCCAACGAAGCCATGGCGTTCGGCAGCTTCTTTGTGGATAGGGAGCAGGACATCGGCCTGAAGTGGTCGCTGCGGACGGAGACGCCCATCACGTTTGAGGCCTTCCAGACGGTTTACCTTGGATTGGCGGCGGCGGCAAAGGAATACGCGCCCCAGATTGCCCGCCGAATGAAAGCCAAATCCAACGATGGCGACGCGGAGCCAAACCCGTCCCGCGATAACGAGCTCGACAGTCGAGACGCCCGGCGCGCCGCCCCCGCTAAGTCCATGCGCGCCCGATGGGTGAGCAATCCGCAGTGATTACCCTGGCGTTGGCAAAGGGGCGTCTGCAATGCGCTGCGCTCGCTCGGCTCGCCGAGGGCGGGGTCACGGTTAGCCCGGAGCAACTCGATAGTCGGCGGCTCGTACTGGAGGAAGCGACGGGCGAATATCGCTTTCTGCTCGTCAAGCCCGGCGATGTGCCGATTTACGTCGAGCATGGCGTCGCGCAGGCGGGCGTTTGCGGGCGGGATATTTTGCTCGAATACGAGCCGGATGTTTATGAGCCGCTTGATCTGGACTTCGGCTTCTGCCGGCTGGCGGTCGCCGGTCGGACGGATACGGCGTGGCAAGCGGCGAATCGGCTGTCAAAGCTGCGGGTAGCAACCAAGTATCCGCGCGTCACGCAAAAGCACTTTCAGCGCCGCGCAACGCCGGTGGACATCATTCCGCTCACGGGCTCGGTCGAGCTGGCCGCCGTCCTCGGCCTGGCCGACTGTATTGTGGATATTGTTGAAACCGGACGGACGCTGGATGAAAACGGGCTGACGATTCTCGAAACGATTGCCCCGGTCAGCGCCCGGTGCATCGTCAACCGGGCGGCGTTTCACCTCGAGCGCCCCCGCATCGCGCGGCTGCTGGAGCGACTTGCGCCAACAAGCGCGCCAGCGAGCGCGCCAACGGCGTAATGGGACGGCAAGGCAAGCGCCGGTCACGGGAGAACGACCGCCTTCCCCGCCAGCGCGCGCTTTACCTGCCCGCCGCTTTTGGTCATCTTTTCGCGGGTGAAGACTGATTTTCGCGAGTAAAACTGACGACAGGCGCAGGACGCCCGGCGCTCGCGCCATCCGCGCCAGACTGACCTCTATGCACGAAAAATACCAACCGCGCGTTGTCGAGGAGAAATGGCAGCGCATTTGGCGCGACGAGCAAGCTTTCGCCGCGCGCGATGACGGGACGCGCCCGCGTTATTACATGCTGGAAATGCTGCCGTATCCGTCGGGGCGCATCCACTTGGGGCATGTTCGCAACTACAGCATCGGCGACGCCGTGGCATGGTACAAGCGGCTGCGCGGCTACGACGTGCTGCACCCGATGGGCTGGGACGCCTTCGGGCTGCCGGCCGAAAACGCCGCCATCAAGCAGGGCGCGCGTCCCGACGAATGGACGCTCCAAAACATCGCGACGATGCGGGCGCAACTTGAGCGGCTGGGCTTCAGCTACGACTGGAGCCGCGAGATCGCGACCTGCCGCCCGGATTATTACCGCTGGAATCAGTGGATGTTCATTCAGCTTTTCAAGCGCGGGCTGGTCTATCGCAAGCGGTCGGTCGTCAACTGGTGTCCGAAGTGCCAGACCAGCTTGGCCAACGAGCAGGCCGAGGGCGGCTTTTGCTGGCGGCACGAGGAGACGCCGGTCGAGCAGCGCGAGCTTGAACAGTGGTTTATCCGGCAAACCGACTACGCCGAGGAGCTGCTGACCGGCATCGAGGGCGCGTTGCGGGATGGCTGGCCCGGTCACGTCCTCAAGCGCCAGCGGGATTGGATTGGCCGCAGCGAAGGCGCGGAGGCGGATTTTCCGCTCGCCGACGCGCCGAACGTGAAGATTCGGATTTTCACGACGCGGCTCGACACGATTTATGGCGCGAACGCGGTTATTGTCGCCCCCGAACACCCGCTGATGGCGACGCTGCTGGAGCGTAGCCCCTTCTCGGACAAAGTCGCGGCTTTTGTCGAGCGCGTCAGGGCGCAGCCGCTCCGCGAGCGAGCCGAGTCGCGCGAAAAAGAAGGCGCGGATACCGGGCTGCAGGTTATCAATCCGTTCAACGACGAGCGCCTGCCGGTTTGGACGGCCAACTTCGCGCTGGCGCAGTACGGCACGGGCGCGCTGATGAGCGTCCCGGCGCACGACGAGCGCGACTTCGAGTTTTCGCGCAAGTATGGGCTGCCCATTCGCCGCGTCGTCTGGGACGCGGTGCCTAGCGACCCCAAGGCGACGCTGAAGGTTTCCACTATTCCATTTCTTGGGGAGGGCAGTCTAGGCGCGGACTGTGGCCCGTTTGCTGGGATGGCGTCCGACGCGGCGCGCGCGGCGATGGCGACCTACGCCGAGGAGCGAGGCTTTGGCAAGCGGACGGTTGTTTACCGCCTGCGCGACTGGGGGATTTCCCGCCAGCGCGCGTGGGGGACGCCGATTCCAATGATTCACTGCGACGCCTGCGGGACGATTTCGCCCGAGCTGGAAGAAAACCTGCCGGTCGTTCTGCCGCCGGACTTGGATTTTTCCGCCGGCGCGCCGCTGGCGACGCATCCGACATTCACGAAGGTGACGTGTCCGAGCTGCGGCGCGCCGGCTCGGCGCGATACCGACACGATGGACACCTTTGTGGACTCCAACTGGTACTACTTTCGCTACTGTGACCCGCGCAACGACCGACGCCCGTTCGATACGGCGAAGGTCAAGCGGTGGATGCCGGTGGATTACTATATCGGCGGCGACGAGCACGCCGTCATGCACCTGATCTACACGCGGGCCTGGGCGATGATGATGCGCGACATCGGGCTGATTGACTTCGGCGAGCCGGTCAAGCGGCTACTCACGCAGGGCATGGTCATTCTCAACGGCGCAAAAATGTCGAAATCGCTGGGTAACATCGTTGACCCGGACGAGATGATTCGGCGCTACGGCGCGGACGCCACGCGGCTGTCCATCCTATTTGCGGCCCCGCCGGAACGGGAAGTAGATTGGAAGCGGGTTACGGACGAGCACGGCGACGACGATTATCCGGCCGCCGAAGGCGCGATGCGGTTTCTAGCGCGGGTCTGGCGCCTGACCTATCGGTGGCGCGACCGGTGTCGCGCCGCGGCGGGCCTGCCGGAAACGGTTTCGCCGGCGGCGGAAGCGGCGCGGCGGGCGACGCATCAGGCGATTGCGCGGGCGACAGACGCTTTTGAAAACGGGCTGCGGCTCAACGTCGTCGTCGCGACGTGCATGGAGCTGACCAACGCTCTGTACGACTTCGACGCGGCGGCCGGCGAGACGACTGAAGTCGCCGACGCCCAAACGATGCGCGAAGGGCTGGAGGCGCTGACCCTGATGCTGGCGCCGCTCGCGCCGCACATCGCGTCGGAGCTGTGGCAGGAGCTTGGCCGGGCGACCGCTCTAACGGAAGCGTCTTGGCCGACCTGCGACCCCGAACTCGCCCGCGAGGCGCAGCTGGAGATTCCAGTGCAGATCAACGGGAAGCTCAAGAGCAAGGTGCTGGTCGCCCCGGACATCGCCGACGCCGACCTGGAAGCGGCGGCGCTGGCGGACGGCAAAATCCAGGCGCTGACCGACGGCAAAGCCATCGTCAAGGTCATTGTCGTCCCCAAACGACTCGTCAACATCGTGATTCGGTAAATCTCGCTTATGGAAGCCATTGTCATTCACGCGCCGCAGGAAATCGGCTGGCAGGCCATTCCGCTGCCCCCGATGACGCCGACTTCGGCGCGCGTCGTCACAAAGCTCACCTCGATTAGCGCCGGCACCGAGCGGATGACACTCGAAGGCCGGCTGCCTGGTCTGCCGCAACTGCGTTATCCGCTCATTCCGGGCTATGAAAACGTCGGCGAAGTCGTGGAAGTCGGGGCGGACGTTGATCCGGCGCAGCTGCAAGTCGGCGACCGCGTCTTTTTGCCCGGCACGGTACGCTATGAGGGCTTTTTCTCGGTCTTCGGCGGGCAGGTCTCGGAATCAGTGAGCGACGCGACGCGGCCTATCAAGCTTCCCGCCGGCGTCTCGGACGAGACGGCCCTCTTGCTGGCGCTGGGGGCGACGGCGCGGCATGGCGTCCGCGACTTGGTCGCGGCGGGGAGTCGGCCGTCCGTCCTGATCCTTGGCCAGGGGATTGTCGGGCAGATGGCGGCCCGGATGCTGACCTCCATGGGCGCGGAAGTCGCCATTGCCGACACGATTCCCTTCCGCGTCGGCTTAGGCGAAGCGGATCGCTTCATCGTTGTCAACCAGGAAAGCGACATCCCCTCCGATACCTATGACATCGTCGTGGAGGCGACCGGCCAGGTCGCGTGCTTTGACACCGCCGCGCGCGCCCTCAAAAAGCGCGGGCATATTCGCTCGCTGGGCTTCTACGAAGCGATTCGCTTCGCGTTCGGGCCGGCCTTTATCAAGGAAATCAAGCTCGACATCGCGGGCGAGTGGGACGCCGAAGACATCGCCTTCACCCTTCAGTTTCTCGCCGACCACGACGCGACGCTCCGCCAGCTGGTCACCCATCAGTTGCCCGCGCGCGATCCGCAACGCGCCTACGATGTCGCGCTCCGCGACCCGGAGTGTTTGAAAATCGCGCTCACATGGTAGGTTGGTAACGGGGTGGAGGCTAACGCGTCCACCCTGATTTTTTTCCTGAGCTTTCCACGGGCGACGTTCCCAGCCCTGGCTGTCACATCGCGGCGCGCCGCGCCGCATCGGCTCGCTTACCTCTTCGCTTGATCCGGAGCGTCTCGCTTATGCCACTGTCACAGGAAGTCGAAAATCTCGCCCAAAGCGCCCTGCGCGCCGGACTTACGCTCAACGTCAAGCGCGACGTGGATACGAGCAATGCATTTTGGGGAGCGCTCTTCACGTTTGGATGCCTGCCGGATGTGCAGGTTGTCATTAACGGCCCGGTGGGATGCTATACGCTGCCAATCACCTCGATTCTCAACTACACCGACACCATTCCGAACTTGCCGAACGTCATCTCGACCGACTTCACGGAACGCGAAGTGACGCTGGATGGCACGAACCCCATCCTGCGCGCCACGCTCGACGGACGCTCCAAGCTCGACGGACGACGGCGCGCCACCATCGTGCTGACCACGCAGGAAAGCGAGCTGATTAGCACGGATGGCTTTGAATCGGGGCTGAGCGCGGATGACCATCTGATTCAGTTTGATAGCCGCGCGCTTGAAGCCGATGAATGGCAAGGACGCGACGCGGCGCTGGTATTCCTTTACCAAAACCGCGACTGGCTGCTGGCGGCATCCGGTCACGACGCGGCGGCGCTCAAGACGGCGACCGCGGCGCGCGCCAAGCCGCGCGTCACCATCATCGGCCCGACGTATGGCTGTTTCAACAGCTATTCCGACTTGGCGGAAATCGAGCGCCTCGTTCGCGGAATCGGCGCGGAAGTCGGTTGCGTGATGCCCTTTCGGTCGAGCGTCCGAGACCTAGCGATCATGGATGATTGCGACGCCTGCATTGTCATGTATCAGGAGTTTGGAGCCAGCCTTGCCGCCCGCCTGGGCAAGCCGTGGCTCCAGGCGCCGTTCGGCATTCAGGACACAACGGCGTTTCTGCGGGAGCTAGGCCGGATGCTTGGGCGAGCGTCTGAAGCGGAAGCCTTTATCGCCCGCGAGAAGCAAACGACGCTCAGGGCGTTCTGGGATCTGTGGCGCAGCCCGCACCAGGATTTCCTTGGCACATCGAGCTTCGGCGTCGTCGCCGGCGAGACCTACACCCACGGGCTGCGGCGCGTTTTGCAGGACGAGTTCGGCATGCGCCCAACCGTCGTGGCCTCGCGCCAAGCGAAGGCGGGGCCGCTGGCGTACAGCGCGATTGACATCCGCCAAACGCTGCTGGACGACCCGCCGATGCTCATGTTCGGCTCGATCAACGAAAAAATCTACATCAGCGAGCTGGAGCTGCTGACGGGCTACATCCCGGCGTCGTTTCCCGGGCCGGTCGTGCGGCGGGCGACCGGAACGCCGTTTATGGGCTATGCCGGCGTCGTGTACTTGGCGCAGGAAATCAGCAATTTCCTCTTCGAGATTTTGTTCCGCCACCTCCCGGTTGAAGGGCTAGAGCGCAAGCAGGCTGAAGAAACCGCCCTGGCCATCCCGGAAGCCGAGATTTCGTGGCATCCTGACGCGGTTGAGCGCATGGACGTCGTGTTGAAGAAGGTACCGTTCTTTGTTCGCATTTCAGCCAGCAAGAAGCTGCGCATCGAGGCCGAGCGCGAGGCCGTCCAGCGCCGCATTCGGGAAGTCACGCCAGACATCATTGACGATGTCGCCCGGCGCTTTGCGCGATAGGGTATCCTCCGTGACGCCTTCGCTTATTTCGCGTCACGGAGGACGCTCGCATGGATGACTACGCTGAATTCGCTCGGGCCGTTTATGCCACTGGCATCCTCTCCGACCCATGGCTTTGGGGCGAGCCGCGCTTCCGACTAAACGGCGTCGCGCTGTCGCCGGAACTGGCGGGGCGGCTAGCGGAAGCGGCCGAGGCGGTGACGTATCTGCACCAGGAACTCGTTGAAATCCTGCTCGAAGCGCCGGACATCGTCACGTCGTTTTACGGTCTGACGCCGTTTCAGCAACTGATGTGGCGGGCGGCGGGCGGGCTGTGGCACGGCATGGCGCGGGCGGATGTGTTTGTCTGCGCCGACGGGCGCATCCAGTGCTGCGAGCTCAACAGCGACACGCCGTCGGGACAGCCGGAGGCGGTCTGGCTTAATCAGCTTCGACTGCCGGCGCATCCCGGCGCGGTGGATCCCAACGCCGACTTTCCAGCGCGCTTTCTGGCTTTGATTCGCGAAAGCCACGCCAAGCGCACGGACGCGCCGCTCGCCAGCGTCGGCATTGTGTATCCGACTGAGCTGACGGAAGACTTGTGCATGATCGCGGCCTTTTCGCGCTGGCTTGAGGCCGAGCATATTCGCGTTGTCACCGGCTCGCCCTACAACTTGCGCCGAGCGCCGACCGGAAAGGGCGTCACGCTGCTTGGGCAGCCGGTGGACTTGATTCTGCGGCACTACAAAACCGACTGGTGGGGCGAGCGCATCCCAGTCTGGGCGGACGCCGAGGGCTACCCGGATGACGAGCCGCTGACGGAGCCGCTGCTGGCGCTGCTCGACGCCGACCTGCAGGGCGAGGTGACGGTAGTCAACCCCTTCGGCGCGGTCGTGACGCAAAACAAGCTCTCGCTCGCGTTTTTCTGGGAGGAAATGGCGCGCTTTTCGCCCGAAGCGCAGGCGCTGATTCGGCGCTTTATCCCGGAAACCTGCCGCTTGGCAAAAGTTTCGCCCGACCGCCTGCTTGATGAGCGCGAGCAGTGGGTGATCAAAAGCGATTATGGTTGCGAAGGGGCGGAAACCATTTGCGGGCCCTTCGTCACGCCGGAGATCTGGGAAAAATCCATCGAGCTGGCCCTTCCCGAGCGATTTGTGGCGCAGCGCTTCTTTGAAGCGCAGACCGACGCTGAAGGCTGGACGCCCAACTACGGCGTCTTTGTGCTGGGCGGCGGCGCGGCGGGCTTCTTTACTCGCTTGTCAAAGACGAGCACGGAATACAGCTCCGTCACCGCGCCGACCTTTATCATCCCTTGAAACAGCGCGGCAGCCCGCCGGGCCTGGGGCTGCCTGCCCAGGCGCGAGACGGGGGCGCGCCGTCCGGGCCACCACGCTCGGCGCCCGCTGGCGTAACAATCAAGCCGCCGCTCCGTCTTTGCGGGAAGCAGGCTCGCCCGCCGCGCCAAAAGCTGAGGCCGCCAAAAGCTGAGGCCGCCAAAAGCTGAGGCCGCCAAAAGCGACGCCCCCGCGAATCGCGCATAAGCGAAGACGCGGGGGCGCTGGAAAGAGAATGGGCGAGGGAAGCTACGCCGTCGCCGGATTGTCGCCGGCCGCGACCGGCGGAATCAGCGGCTTGACCACGGCTGGGCGCAGGGCGTCCGCCTTCGCGTCGTCCCGCTCGCTGCTGCTGCCTGTGGACTCATCGTCATCCAGCGGAAGGCCGGCGACCAGCCGGCGCACCTGAATCGCGTCGAGCGACTCGCGTTCCAGCAAGGCTTCCGCCAACCGAACGAGCGCGTCCTTGTTGTCGAGAATAATCTGTCGCGCGCGGTTGTACTGCTCCATGACAATCCGCTTGACTTCCTGGTCAATCTTGATGGCTGTGTCTTCGCTGTAGTCCTGATGCTGCGCGATTTCGCGGCCCAGGAAAATCTGCTCTTCCTTCTTGCCAAAGGTCAGCGGGCCAAGCTGCGACATGCCGAACTCGCACACCATCCGGCGGGCTAATTCCGTCGCCCGCTCGATGTCGTTTGAAGCGCCGGTCGTGATGTGGTTGAGGAAGATTTCCTCGGCGAGCCGCCCGCCCATGAGAATGGCGATTTGCCCTTCGATGTACTCGCGGGTGTGCGAGTAGCGATCAGCTTCCGGCAGTTGCTGCGTCAGCCCCAGCGCCATGCCGCGCGGAATGATCGTGATCTTGTGAACCGGGTCGGCGTTCGGCACCTTGATGCCAACCAGCGCGTGACCGGCTTCGTGATAAGCCGTGTTGCGCTTTTCCTCATTGGACATCATCATGGAGCGGCGCTCGCTGCCCATGATGACTTTGTCCTTAGCCCATTCAAAGTCGCGCATCGTCACGAACTTCTGATTATGGCGAGCCGCGTTGAGCGCGGCTTCGTTGACGAGGTTGGCCAGGTCGGCGCCGGTGAAACCGGGCGTCCCGCGCGCGATGACCGAGATGTCCATGTCGTCGCCGAGCGGAATCTTGCGCGTGTGCACGGCCAGAATGGCCTCGCGGCCCTTGACGTCAGGACGGTTGACAACCACTCGGCGGTCGAAGCGTCCCGGCCGCAGCAGCGCTGGGTCAAGCACATCGGGTCGGTTGGTCGAGGCGATGAGGATGACGCCGTCGTTGGATTCAAAGCCGTCCATCTCGACGAGCAACTGATTGAGCGTCTGCTCGCGCTCGTCGTGTCCGCCGCCAAGGCCGGCGCCGCGGTGACGTCCGACGGCGTCAATTTCGTCAATGAAGATAATGCACGGCGCGTTTTTCTTGCCTTGCTCAAACAGGTCGCGCACGCGAGAGGCCCCAACGCCGACAAACATCTCGACGAAATCCGAGCCGGAAATCGAGAAAAACGGCACATTCGCTTCGCCGGCCACGGCGCGCGCCAGCAGCGTCTTGCCCGTGCCGGGCGGTCCCATCATCAGAATGCCTTTTGGGATGCGCCCGCCAAGCTTCTGAAACTTCTGCGGCTCCTTGAGAAACTCGATAATCTCCTGAAGCTCTTCCTTTGACTCCTCGACGCCGGCGACATCCTTAAACGTGATGCGCTTGGCTTGGTTGGAGAGCAAACGCGCTCGGCTGCGCCCAAACGAAAGGGCCTTATTGCCGCTGCCCTGCATCTGGCGCATCATCAGAAAGACAAACCCAATCAGCAGGAACACCGGCAAGTAATAAAGCAGAATCGTCAGCCAGATGCCGCTGGCGGCAGGCTTGCCCTGCACCTTGATGTCCTTTTCCCGCATGCGATTCATCAGATCGCCGGCGACGCCGCTGATGATGTCCGTGCGGAAGGATTTGCCGTTGACATACTTACCCGTGACTTCCGTGTCCGAGATGACGGCTTCCTGGATTTCCTTAGCGTCAATCTTCTTGACCAGCGTCGCATAGTCAGGGTTTTCTTCCTTGAGCGGCCCGTTGCGATGGAGCAAGCTCCAGAACAACACGCCGCCGGCGATAATGACGATCCAGAGAACTACTTGTCGGACTGCCGTATTCAACGTCTCGCCTGCCTTTCCGTGTCGGTCACTGGCGGTTTTCGCGAAGACGACCGAGAAAGCGGTTGAGTAAGCTGCGGAGACCGCGCCGAGCGGGCAGCCTCCAAATAGGACGCCAAGTTTACACGAACGGCTTTTCTGAAGAAAAGCCGTCCTGTCGTTTCCCCGCGACGGCTCGCTTGAGCCGCCCGCGCGCAAGGTAAGGTCAGGCGAACACCAGCGCGTCAGCGACGCGACGCACCTGCCGCCCGCCTGTCAAATCAAGATATTTCCCAACAGCGTCATCGGCGAGGAGGGTTTGCTCAATGGCTTCGATATGTCGAAACGCCACGGCCGGATATTCCTTCTGTTGCGCGGCCTGATGCAAGACCCTTCGGCGGATGGCCGGCGGAAGCGCCGCCAGCTCGGCGACCGGCAGAGCCCGCCGCTCGCCGGCCCGGCGGGCGTGCGCGCGCAGCCAATCAGCCGCGACAGTCGCCAAATAATCGCGATCCTCGCTCGCTAGCCGCGCCAGCCGGGCCAAGGCGTCCCCCAGACGCGGATTGAGCCGCTCAAGCTCCGGTATGACCACTTGGCGCAGCCGGTTGCGCGCGCGCGTCAAATCGCGATTTGTTTCGTCTTCCCGAAATGGCACCTTGTGCCGACGCGCATAATCCGCGATCCGGGCGCGCGGCGTCGCTAAAAACGGGCGAATCAACTGCGCGGTCGAGCCCTCCGCCAACGGCCGCAGGCGCGCAATCGCCGTTAGCCCGTCGGAACTGGTTCCGCGCGTCAGGCGGAGCAAAATGGTTTCCGCCTGATCGCTTTGGGTGTGGGCGGTGGCGACAAACGCCGCGCCGAGCTGCTCGGCGACGCGCTGCAAAAAGGCGTATCGAACGCGCCGCGCCACTGCTTCAAGATTGCCCCGCTCAGCGGCCGCCAGTTGACCAATATCCGCCTTTTCAAGCGTCCAGCTCAAGCCCATCCGCGCCGCCGTTTCGGCCACGAGCTGCGCGTCAGCCTCCGAAGCCGCGCCGCGCAAGCCGTGGTCGAGATGCGCGACATGCAGCCAGCCCGCGCCGTCCGGGCCGCGCCAGGCATGCAGGGCGTGCAGAAGCGTCATCGAGTCCATCCCGCCTGACACGGCAACCACGACCCCGCCCGCCGGAAAGCCCTCCGCTTGCCGCAGCCAACGCGCGTTGAGGATGGATTCAGCGTCCGGCTTCATCCCAGCCACCCCCCTCTGGCCGAGGGCGATTACTCGTCATCCAGCGCCGGGTAATCAAACGGGTGATTGGCCAACACGGCGCGCATGTTAATTTGCCCGAGCAGCGTTTCGAGAAAGGTCGAAAGCAAGTGAATCACCTTGAGCAATTCCTCGATGTTGCGCGCCGCCTGCACTTCGTCCAGAAAACGGTCGTATTCGTCCCAATCCTTATACATCAGGAAGCGCAGCGACGTATCCCGAAAGAGCGTAATGCGCTCAATGAGCGGCGCGACCGCCGTCTTGTCCGGGCGCGATTCAAATCGGTGAAGATGACACAGCAAGCGCCAGATTTCCGCGCGCAAGTGAAGCGATTGCTCCAGCTTGGTCTGAAACATGTCGAAAGCCGTCGCGCCGTCGAAGGTCGGGTCAAAGACGCTCGCCAGAGCGACCAGCGACTGCTGAAAGCAATCGCGCAGCAAGCCGTGGGCATTTTCAACGCGGGCGTAAATTGGCGGCGCTTGATGAAGCTCGACAAAGCCGACTAGCTCCCGCCCGTAGACTTTCTGAAGCTCCATCTCAAGCGCGTATACCATGGCGTCAAAAGCGTCGGTCACGTCGGGCAACAGGTTGGGCAGGCGCATCGGGCGGGTTTCTATAAACTCGATCAAGGCTTCCGTTTCAGCCCGCACCAGAATGAAGATCGGCAAAGCTCCCTTCAGCGGGCGGTCCTGTCGCAGGTCGTCCTGCACAAAGTCCAGATACCGTAGCAGGCGGTAAAAGCAGGCGAAAATATGGCGGAGGTCCTGGCGGAGCGCCGAATCCGGCAAAGCGGCGATAACCTTGCGCAGGGCCTCGGACCTAATTTCCGGCGTTGCCATGAACTTTTCGCGATCCACGGCCAAGCGAAACTGACTCCGCTCGATAGCCTGGTTGAGCAGTCGCCCAAGAGCGGCGAAGGTCTGGTACCCAATCGGCTTGGCGCGTATCAGATCATCCATGACGGCGCGGGCGTCAAAAAGCGCCTCGATTAGCCGATACAAGGGGTCAACCAGCGGAGAGTCAAGCGCGGCGGGCTTGGTCGGCTTTCCCGTATCGTCCCTAGACGCGGACAGGTGCAGAGCAGTGACCACCTCGGTGGCGAGATAGTTCATGCGAAGCGCGGTCTGACGGATGATTCGCAACTCTTCCGTGAAATCGCGCTGGCTCAAAACCGCCCGATGAGCTTCTGGAAGGGGGTGCAGCTCGATTCGAAAGAAGCGCGCCATGCACTGCGCCAGCATATCCAACTCGAAAAGCCAACGCTGCCCAGCCCCCGCCAGCGCAGGCTCGCGGGCAGGGAGCGCGGACGGCAAGACCGCGCCCGAACCGGCGTCATCCGCGATGGTCGTCGTCACTGGCTGAACGTCATTCATGGGGCAAGGCTACGGCGCGGTTCATCGGGAAAGCAATGCTGCGGATGGCAGGCTCGAAAAATAGTGCGAATCACCCAAATTGTATAGCGCCTTATTAGAGTATATAGGGCGTCATTCGCGCGGCGCGCCAGGCAAGACCAAGACGAGCGCATTCGACGCCAGGCCAAATCATCCTGACGCCAGCGCGCTTGCGGCGCCCGCGCTTCGACAAAGCGCCCTGCCACAGCGGACTCGCTGGCAGTCGCCCCAAAATGGCTAGGCTCTCTGGCCCGCGATCGCGGCAAAGCGCGACTTATCCTCCTGAACCGCCCGGCATGGACAGCAAGAGCCGCCGCCGTCCGGCGCGAAACGCCGCGCCTTCGAGCGAGCCGCTTCGCAGCCCTCGCTTTACCGCTGCAAAAGTCACGGCGTCCGCAGTAACGCCGCGGGAAAGCCGCGGAAAAATGGCGCATTGGCATTCGCCTGCCCGGAAACCTGCCCGGAAATTCGCCTGCCCGGAAGCCCTTCGCCGCCTGCGTTTCACGGGCGTCGAGCCGGACGACAATCCCGGCAACCCGTCCCTCAACGGCGTCAAGTCGAGCGACAATCAGCCGCTTGTCCGCGCGCGAGCGTCAAAAGCGGGCGCGGCGCGGCAAATAGAGCAGAGGGCTGCGCCGCTATCCCTTCCCGCTTGAAGCCAACGATGCGGCTTCCGTCACTTCTTCGTCTGGTCAAGACTCGTTGCTCCGCGAGCGCCGTCAGCTTGCGATTCATCATTTTCAGCTCAAAGCTTCAGCTCGAAGCGAACGCCTGAAAGCTAGCCGCGACTTATTCCGCGCGGCGGCCGATGCGCGCCGCAAGGCTGTCAACCCGAACAGCCCCGAACAGCTAAGCTGATTGATCTGCGCTTCAAGCCCGCTGATCTGCCGCGCAAGGTCGTCAACTCGTCCAACACATTCGCCTCCCTGGCATGCGGGCGTTCCGTTCAGGCGTTCAAGAATCGTTTCAGGGGTTGGTTTCGTTTCTATACAGAGCCTCTTCTCGCGGAGCGGGGCTGGCTTTAGCCCGCGAGGAGCGCGTTGGGCGTCAGCAATGATTGACCGCGACATCGGAGCGATGTGTAAAAGCCAGCGTGCGCGCAATGCCTTGCAGGTCATTGATCACGCGCTGAACCTGCCACCCGCGACTTTCGCCTAAAGCGCAGACGCGGCTCGCTTGATCAAAGCCGACCTCGCACGCAAAGACGCCGCCGCTCGCGAGATAGCGCGGCAAGTCGGCGAAAAGTCGCGCATAAGCTTCCACGCCGTCCGGTCCGGCGATCAGCGCCAGGCGGGGCTCGTAATCGCGCACCTCGCGCTGTAAGCCGTTCAGCTCCGCCTCGGCAATGTAGGGCGGGTTGGCCACCGCCACGTCAAACAGCGGAGCGTCCGCCGGCAGCGCCGACAGCCAGTCGCTTTCAAGAAACGCGATCCGCTCGGCGACGCCGTGACGGCGCGCATTATCGGCGGCAACCGCCAACGCGAGCGGCGAAACGTCCACGGCGACGACCTGCGCCGCCGGCATCTCCGCCGCCAGCGTCACCGCCAAGCACCCGGAGCCAGTGCCCAAGTCAAGGATGCGAACAGCGCGTTTCGCCTGGGCGCGGCAGTGGTCAAGGGCCACATCGACCAACAGTTCCGTTTCCGGGCGCGGGATAAGGACGGCAGGCGTCACATGAAAGTCGCGCCCGTAGAAATCTTGCGTTCCCGTGATGTATTGGAGCGGCTCGCCATTAGCGCGCCGCTCCAACGCCTGGCGGGCCAACTGCGCCTCCTCCGCTGTCGCCAACCGCTCTGGATGGGCGATCAGTGTCGCGGCGTCAACCTGCAGCAGCGCCCGCACGAGATGGAGCGTCGTCCGGTATGGCTCCGCGACCGAGCTTGCCGCCAGCCGGCGAGCGCCTTCCTTGACGAGTTCGCCAAATGTCGTTGACATAGCGGCTTACATGACCGACCGGCATAACCGACCGGCGGTTACAGTCCTTTTTCAGCGTCGCTTTCAGTACTGTCGCCAAGCGCGACCAACGGATGTTGCCTATGAGCCCTGACTTTCGCCCCGACGAGGACTTTGCCCGCGGACTCGACCAAGCCGATGAGCTTGCCGCCTTCCGCGAGCAGTTTTACCTGCCGACAAACCCTGCCACGGGGGCGCCGCAACTCTACTTCTGCGGGCATTCGCTTGGACTCCAGCCGAAAGCCGCTCGGCAGGCTGTCCTTGAGGAGCTTGACCGCTGGGCGGCGCTTGGCGTGGCTGGGCATTTTACGCCGCCGCGCCCGTGGGCGGATTACGAAGCCGACCTGCGCCCGCTGGTTGCCGAACTCGTCGGCGCGCAGCCTGATGAAGTCGCCGTCGCCAATGGGCTGACCGTCAACCTGCACTTGCTTATGGCGTCGTTTTATCGCCCGACGCGGGAACGCTTCAAAATTCTGATGGAAGCGCGCGCCTTCCCTTCCGATCGCTACGCGGCGGCCAGCCAGGCGGCGTTCCATGGCTTCGATCCCCGGGAAGCCGTCGTTGAAATACGTCCGCGGCCGGGCGAGGACCTGCTGCGCGCGGAAGATATACTGGAACAGCTTGAGCGCGAAGGCGACGCGACGGCGCTAGTCCTGCTCGGCGCGGTCAACTATGCCACCGGACAGCTCTTCGACCTTGCGCCAATCGTTGAGCTGGCGCGCGCCAAGGGTTGCGCGGTCTGTGTAGACGCGGCGCATGCCATTGGCAATGCGCCGCTGGCGTTGCATGACTGGAACGCGGACTGCGCCGTGTGGTGCCACTACAAATACGTCAACGCCGGACCCGGCGCCGTCGGCGGCTTGTTCGTCCACGCCCGTCATGCCCGGCGATTTGACTTGCCGCGCTTTGTTGGCTGGTGGGGACACCGGGCCGATACGCGCTTCCTGATGCCTGACGCCTATGAGCTCGCGCCCGGCGCCGCCGGCTGGCAGCTCAGCAACCTGCCCATCCTCTCAATGGCCGCGCTACGGGCCTCGCTGGAGATGTTTCATCAAGCGCGGCTGGCGCGCTTGCGGGCGAAATCCATTCGTCAGACCAGCTACCTGCTGAGCCTGCTTGGCGACGAGGGGCCAACGCTCATTTCCCCGCGCGATCCGGCGGCGCGCGGCGGACAGCTTTCGTGGCGCGTCGCCGAGCCGCGCCGGCTCGCCGCCCGGCTTCAAGCCGAAGCCATCGTTGTGGACGCCCGCGAGCCGGACATCATCCGCCTCGCCGTGTCGCCGCTCTATAACAGCTTCCATGACATCTGGCGCTTAGCCGCGACTTGGCGCGCCCTGACCCGCGCCAACGGAGCTTGCTGAGTCGTGAAGCAGCCGCGCGTCATTCGCGTCTATGTCATTCGGTGCCGGATGCGCGGATGGGTGTTTTACGCCCCGCCTGAAATGCTGACGGCCTACGATGACGAGCCGGCGACGGGCTTTTGGAACAAGCTGCTCCGCCGCGCGCATCGCTTGCACGACGAGGCGCTCACGCTCATTCATGAGCCGCCCAACCGTTTCTGGCGCGGCATTCAGCGGCTTTGGCGCTGGCTGGAACGGTGGACGCATCCCGGCGAAGGCTTGCTGCGCGCCATTCGTCATGCCGACGCCATAGAGCTCATTCACGATGGCGAGTTGCCCGATGACGCCATTCAAAGCCAGTGGATAACCTGGCTCAAAACGCGCATCCCCATCCATGAGCGCGGCCTATGGCTCAACATCGCCCTTTTGCCCGTCACGCTCCTGCTCGGTCTCTTGCCGGGGCCAAACATCTTCATTGCCTGGAACGCCCTGCGTCTATACGCCCACTGGCACGGGCGGCAGGGCGGGCGCCGCGGCTTGGCGACGGTGAGGACCGTGGTCAGAGGCGACGCCCGCCTGCACCCGCCGCCGGACGGCTCCGAGCCTGAGCGTCAGGCGCGAGTAGCGCAGCTTGGTCATACGCTGCGCTTGCCGGAGCTGACGACTTTTTACAAGCGGTGGCCAGTCAGGTAACGCTTCAGGCAGCGCCCCCGGACTTGTCCGCGGGCGCTTTCCAAGACCGAACTTTTCCGGACTGCGCCGCGAAAAGCCCGCCCGCCTCTTCCCAATTTGGCAGTCCAGGGCAACTTCGTTTATTGTTAGGGCAAGCTCGACAACAAGCGTTTGGCGCAGGTCTCCAAGCTTACGCTCCACGCCGGCGTCGGTTGCCGTTACAGTCATCCCAAAACCAAAGCTTGAGAGAGTGGCATCCATGGAAAACCTGGTTATCGAGAAAGCCAAAGCGACGCCGCGCATTGCGTTTGACGCCACCACCGGCGTTCTCGAAATGGAGGGAGATTCCTACCCCGAAAACGCGATGCACTTTTACCAGCCTGTCCTGGAGTGGCTGTCCCGCTTTCTGAGCTCGTCTTCTACGCCGGTTACGTTCAATTTTCGTCTCGACTACTTCAACACCAGCTCCTCGAAGTGCATTATCACGATTTTGGAAATGGTCGAGAACGCGGTGAAGTCCGGCCGGACGGTCACGATGAACTGGCACTACTATGAGGACGACGATGATATGAAGGAGCATGGGGAAGAATTCGCTGAAGACTTCTCGATTCCATTCAAATTCGTAGCGATCCCATCCTGACGGCCGCATGGCTAAGCCCAAACCCAAAACTGCTGCCGAAGAAGTCTTTGCCGCGGAGTTCGCTGTGCTGAGCGCAGCTGAGCGGATGGCGGCCGCCGGGTCAATGTCGAAGGACGCTTGGCAGCGCGAGTTTGCGGAGTTGGCGAAAAAGTATCGCGCGCTTTTGAAGCAGGCGGTCAAGATGACTGGCATCGGCGACACGACCCAGAGCCGACTGCTCCGCATTCAACATGAGCTTGAGGCTAAGAACCGCGAGCTGCTGGAAAAAAACCAGGCCCTCATTCGCGCCCAAGAAGCGCTATTGCAGTCGCAAGCCCGCGCGCAGACCATCTTTTCAGCCTACACGGAAGCCCTGCCGGGCACCATTTTGGATGGACGCTACCGACTTGAGCGGAAAATAGGCGCGGGCGGCTACGGCGCCGTCTATGAAGCGACGCATCTGGCGCTGAGCACGTCGGTGGCGGTCAAAATTTTGCAGCCGCGGGGGGGCAGCGTGACGCCTGAGGAGCTTGACCGATTCAAGCGCGAAGGCATTTCGGCCTGCCGCGTCCAGCACCCCAACGCGGTCAATGTGCTTGACTTTGGCATCTCCTCCAACGGCTTCGCTTACCTCGTGATGGAAATCCTGCACGGGGCGACGCTTGGACAAGAGCTCAAGCGCGTCAGACGGATGACCGCTCGCCGGTGCCTGGAGATTATCCTCCCGGTGGCTTCAGTACTCGCCGAAGCGCATGCCATGCACATCGTTCACCGCGACATCAAGCCGGACAACATTTTCCTGCACTGTTCGACAACGGGCGAGGTCGTCAAGCTGCTTGATTTCGGGCTGGCCAAGCTGATGGGCGAGGATGGCTCCCATCCGGAAGCGACCCGCGGATTGATCGTTGGAACGCCGAAGTACATGCCGCCGGAACGGCTTAGCTTCTTGCCCTATGACGGCCGGTCCGACATTTACAGTCTGGGGGTCGTCATGTATGAAATCCTCGCTGGGCAGCCGCCTTTCACCGCCCAGAACGGCAGTGTTGCAGCGCTCATGACGGCTCATCTCCAAAGCGCGCCGCCGCCGCTGGCCGCCTTCGCGCCGGACGTGCCGCCGGTCATTGCAGCCGTTACCATGCGCATGCTCCACAAAGTGCCGGCGGCGCGCCCGACCGCCCAAGAAGTGGTACGCATCTTGAGACCGCTGAGCGACAACTGATCCCGGCTCAGCAAGGTAATACTGACATGGCGTTATTCTCTCGCTCTTTCGACCGTGAAAAAACACTCAAGCAGGCCGAAAAGCACGCTCAGCAGGGGAAGCTCGAGGCAGCCATCAAAGACTACGAGACGGTAGCCCGCGTTGATCCGCGGGATGTCACGATTGCCAACATTCTGGGCGATTTGTACCAGCGGTCGAATCGGGTGGAGGAAGCCGCGGAACGCTTCGCCATGGTTGCCGAGCACTACGTCCGCCACCAACAACTGCCGCAGGCGGCCGCGCTCTACAAGAAAATTATTCGGCTCAAGCCCGACCAGCCGGAATACCCGCTGGCGCTGGGACATCTCCACCGCAAGCAGGGCGCGCTTGCCGACGCCAAACAGGACTACGAGCTGGCGGCGCAAACGGCTCGCCAGGCCGGGCAGGAAGGATCGCTCATCGCCGCGCTGCGCGAGCTGATCAAGCTCAATCCGGCGGATGGGCGACTCAAGCGCGACTTGGCGGAAGCCTACTTGCGCGCCGGCCAGCGAACTGACGCTTTCGAGCAATTTCTGGCGGCGGCGGCGGCGCTCCGGCACAGCGAAGACATTGAGGGCTCGCTGGCAGCCTATGAGCGGGCGTTGGCGATGCATCCGGATAGCGTCAGCGCGCTTGGCGGCTACGCGGAAACGTGTATCGCGGGCGGACAGGCGCTCATTGGCTACGAGCGCATTCGCCAGCAAATCAGCCGCTCGCCCAACAACCTCGAATTGGCGGTGGCTCTAGGTCGCGCTTACCTGAAAGGCGGCGAGCTGGACGCGGCTGAAGCGACCTTCGACCGTCTGTTCGCCGTTGATCAGAGCCGCTTTGAACATCGCCTCGAAGTGGCGGAATCCTACATCGAGCATGAGCGCCTTGACCGCGCCGTCGACATTGTTCGCAGCCTACTTGGCATTATCATCGACCGGGGGCAGAAAAAGCGCGCGACGGCAATCCTGCGCAGCGTCATTGAGCGCTCGCCGAGTCACATCGCCGCGATTGAGTGCTTGGCGGCGGCTTACGAGCGGTCGGGCGAAAAGCGCAAACTGGCCAGCACGCTCGATTTGCTGGCCCAGGCCTATCTGGATGCCGGCCGCGAGGCGGACGCCATCCGGGCGCTTGAGCAATCCATTCATCATCAGCCAAGCCGCAAGGCGCGGCGGCGGCTCGAGGCGCTGAAAGGCGAGCCAGCCGCCCCATCGCCAGCGACCAGCTTTCCAGAAGGCTTTGAGTCGCCAGCGGCAGCCGGCTACTACGACCGCCTGGCGCAGGCTAATGCAAGCGCCGCGCCGGCTGCCGGGCGAAACGACGCCACGTCCGGCGAATATAGCGTGGCGCTGCTCGACAGCCTCCTTGCCCAAAACCCGGAGCTGATGCAGGCGCGCCTCACGCTGGTTGAGCGCATGGTCGCCAGCCAGCCGGACGCGGTCGAGATGCGTCTCCAGCTCAAGGACATGTATCTGGAATCCGGCCGGAAAACCGACGCGGCCCGCGAGTGCATGGCGCTGGCGCGGCTTTACCAAGCGCGCGGCGAAAGCGACAAGGCGGCTGACCTGCGCGCCGAGGCCCTGGCGCTTGACCCGAACGCCGAGCTGCTGCCGGTCGCGCCGGCGGCGGCAACGCCCGCCCCGCCCCTATCCTTTGAAGTGCCCGGCGGGCTAGGCAACCTCCTCCTCCCCAGCTCGCCGGGGCCGGCTTTCGGATCGCCTGGCGAAATGCCGTTTGGCGCTGGACGCTTGGGCGAGCTTCTGACGCTCGGGCAGTTTCAAAAGCTCCACGAGCGCGAATGGACCCGCGCGGCGCGTCACAGCTATCCACTGTCCCTGGGCCTGGCACAGCTTGATTTCTTTGAAGCTTATCCAGCCGCCTTTCGGCAGCCCTGCCTTGAAATCGTGGCGGGCTTGTTTGACGCGGAGCTGGCGCAGTCCGGCGGACTGGCCGCCTACGATCCGAGCGCCGGCTTTTTGCTGCTCATCCCGGACGCCGATGCCGATCAGGCGCGGGAGACAGCGGAGGCGCTGCGAAAGTCTGTTCAAAGCAAAGGCATTCCTCACGCGGCGTCGCCCCACCGAACAATGACGCTGAGCGTTGCCATCACCAGCGACCTGCCGCTGTTCGAGGGCATGCCATTTGACAGGTTCTTCTTGGCGCTGCGCGAAAGCCTGTCCAGCGTGACGACGCGGGGCGGCAACGCGGTCATCGTCGCTCCGGCCGCCTACCGCCGCTCCTAGCGCCCGGTTCAAGCGGTCTCGACGGGAGTTGCCGAGTAGAGCTGATCAGCAAGATTGAAATGCAGTCCCGGCTCAAACTAAAATGCGGATTGACTGCCAGCCCTGAGAACAGTGCCTATTCCATTTGTCCCGGTAGGGCCTAGCGCATGCGGACGACCGGTAAAACCAAAGCGTCTCTCATCCGAGAACACACGCTGGAGTCGCCTGACATTCTCCGAACGGCTCGCGCGGAGCTAATGCGGGATGGCGTCTATCGCTTCCGCGTCAATGGCGGCGCGATGCGCCCCGCTATTTCCGACGGGGATTGGCTCACCATCGAGCAGGTTTCCACGGCCCAGCTTGGCGCTGGCGACATTGTCCTGCTATGCACAAGCAGTCAAACTGCCGTGGTTCACCGCATCCTGCGCTTTGAACAGCGTCAATCCACGATGTATGTGGTCACGCGCGGCGACGCCGCCGAAGGGCTTGATGTTTCCGTGCCAGTCTCGAATGTCATTGGGCGCGTTCTGCGCATCGAAAGCAACGGCGTCCGCCAGGACCTAACCACTTTTTGGCGTCGCCTGCGGACGCGCCTTGCCGGCTGGCTCAATCGCTGGCGCTTCCGCAAGGTCAAGTCCTTCTAGCGCCACTTCCCTCCTTTCGTCATACCGGGCTTTTCCGCTCCCGGACGCGGGAGGACTTGCTGGAGATGTTCCGTGGAAGAAACTCGCTCATCCCCGCCCCGCAAAGTGACAATTGTCGGCGTTCCCATGGACTTAGGCGCGGATCGGCGCGGCGTTGATATGGGGCCGTCAGTCGTGCGAATCGCTGGCCTCAGCGCCAAGCTGACCGAATTGGGCTATGCCGTGGAAGACATTGGCAATGTCCCGGTCGCGCTGGCCGAGATGCGCCGCGCCACCGATGCCGACGCCAGGCACAAGTACCTTGCCGAAGTCGCTCGCTCCAATGAGATTTTGGCCAAAAGCGTCGAAGATATCCTCGCTGAGGGCGCGTTGCCGATTGTGCTGGGGGGCGACCACTCGATCGCCATCGGCAGCGTCGCTGGCGTCGCCGCCCACTACCGAAAGCAGCGGAAGCGCATCGGGGTTATCTGGATTGACGCGCACGCCGACATCAACACGCCTGAATCCTCGCCGTCGGGCAACATTCACGGCATGCCGCTGGCGACGCTGTTGGGACACGGCCCGGAAGTCCTGACGCATATCGGCGGCTTTGCGCCCAAGCTCCTCCCCGAGGACTGCGCCGTCATCGGGGCGCGTCAACTTGACGACGGCGAGCGCCGTCTGGCGCGTCAATTGGGCCTGCGCATCTACACCATGCGCGACCTGGACGAGCGCGGCATGAGCGCGGTCATGGATGAAGCCATCGCTTGGGTCACGCGCCATACCATCGGCTTTCATGCGACGTTCGACATGGACTTCGTTGACCCGTATTATGCGCCTGGCGTCGGCACGCCGGTTCCCGGCGGCGGCACCTATCGTGAAAGCCATCTGGCGATGGAAAAGATTCACGATTCCGGCAAGCTGCTTTCGGTCGAAATGGTCGAAATCAACGCCGTTCTCGATACGCATAATCGAACCGGCGAACTCGGCGCGGAGCTGCTGCTCTCCGCGCTTGGCAAAAAAATCTTATAAGTCTTTTCAGGGCGCTTGGCGAGCTAGTCCCGGACGCAGCTGACGCGCGGACGGCTCGGTCTCGCTTCCCACGGAGGAAACGACCATGGCACTCGAAACGTCCGAAAAAATTTGGCACAACGGCAAGCTGCTCCCGTGGGAGGACGCGCGCATTCATGTCATGTCGCACGTCATCCATTACGGCTCTTCAGTCTTTGAAGGGATTCGCTGTTATCAAACTCCGCGCGGTCCGCGGCTCGTCCGCCTGCGGGAGCATATTCGCCGGCTGTTCGACTCCTGCCACATTTATCGGATGACCGTTCCTTTCACCATGGAGCAAATCTTTACAGCCTGTATCGAAACCGTGAGGATCAACAAGCTCCAACATTGCTACGTCCGCCCGATTGTCTTTCGCGGCTACGGGGCGTTTGGCGTCAACCCCTTCCCGGCCCCGGTCGAAACCTACATCATTTGCTTTCCGTGGGGACGGTATCTCGGCAGCGACGCGATCGAGGCCGGCGTGGATTTGTGCACCTCATCCTGGGCGCGCATGTCGCCCAACACGCTGCCCACCACGGCCAAGGCCGGCGCAAACTACATGAACTCCCAGCTCATCAAGATGGAAGCCATCGTCAACGGCTACGCCGAAGGCATTGCGCTGGATGCGGCTGGCTACGTCAGCGAGGGGAGCGGCGAAAACATCTTCATGGTGCGCGACGGAACGGTTGTCACGCCGCCGATTGGGCGAGCGGTGCTTCCGGGCATCACCCGCGACGCCGTCATGCGCCTGTGCGAAGACCTGGGCATCCCTGTCGTTGAGCGGAGCATTTTGCGCGAGGAGCTCTATATCGCGGACGAGATGTTCCTCACCGGCACGGCCTGCGAAATCACGCCGGCCCGAACGCTTGACAAAATCAAAATTGGCGAGGGCAAGCGCGGGCCGATTACCAAGCAGCTTCAGGATGCCTACTTTGGCATCATCAATGGCGAGCGCGAAGACCGTCACGAATGGCTCACCGCGGTGTGACCGCATCCGAGATGACCATCTCCAGTCAACTGGGGCAGCTTCGGCAGGAAATTATCGCGTGCCGAAGCTGCCCGCGCTTAACGGCGTGGCGGGAACAGGTTGCGCGTCAAAAAGCGCCAAGATTTCAGTCCGAGACCTACTGGGGGCGGGCCGTGCCCGGCTTTGGCGACCCTCAGGCGCAGTTGCTCGTCGTTGGTCTCGCCCCGGCTGCGCATGGCGGAAATCGTACCGGTCGCCTCTTCACCGGCGACCGGAGCGGCGACTGGCTGTTCCGGGCGCTTTATCGCGCCGGCTTCGCGAATCAGCCGACTTCAACCCGCGCAAACGACGGTCTCGCCCTAAGCAACTGTTATATCAGCGCTGTCGTCCGGTGCGCCCCGCCCGACAATCGGCCGTCGCCGGAGGAAGCCGCGACCTGCCGCCTTTTTCTCGAGCGCGAAATGCGCCTGCTCCAGAGCCTGCGCGTCATGGTCGCGCTTGGCCACTTCGCCTTCGATCACGCGCTCAAGTCGATCCATCAAAACGGCGCGTCAATCCCGCGCCCAAGGCCCAAGTTTTTTCATGGCGCGCGTTATGACATAGCCGATGGATTGACGCTTTTTGGCTCCTATCACCCAAGCCAACAGAATACGTTGACCGGAAGACTCACCGAAGCGATGCTGGATGCCGTGTTCGCCGCTGTTAGACGGGAGCTTGCGGACAGCGCCCGCCCTATTCCTCCGGCGGCTTGATTTCAAGCAGCTCGGCGCCAAATTGCCTCTGTATGGCTTGAACGGCAGGGTGCCGCTCGGCTTCGGCGCGCAACGCGGCCTCGCGCGCTTGCTTTTCGGACAGCGCGCCCTTTGCTGGCTGTTGCTCAAGGCGCGTCACGATATTGACCGCCTTTCGAGTGAGCTTTTGAAGCGACTCGCGCAGATAAAGCTTTTCGCGCGGCTCCGCGACGTACCGCTCCGCCGCCTGCGCCGTAGGCCCGAAAACCAACTCAAAATCATTCCCCTGCCAGCGCGCCGATACGACCTTGTCAAGGTGAATGGACAGGAGCGACTTCCGGTCCTTTTCCGCCAGCGCCCGTAACCGATTGAGCAGGGCGTTAGCGTCGGCGTCATCCAGCGTCTCCGCCTCGCTCGCGTCAGCTTCCGGCGGCGCATCCTCAATGGGCGGCGCCGGCGGCGGCTCCGCGCGCAAAGGCGGGCGCTTCGCCGGCGACTTGGAGGGCGACGAAGAGCTGGCGGGCGGCGCGGCCATTGGGACGCGGACATCCGCCATCAGCGCCTCCAGCCGCGCCAAAATGTCTTCCAGCGGCTTGAGCCGCCCAAGCTGCGTGAGCTTGATGATGCCGACTTCCACCAGCAGGCGCGCGTCTTCCGCCGCGCGAGCTTGCATTTCGAGATCAGCCAGCAGCGAGAAAAACCGCGTCAGCTCAGCTACCGTAAATCGCCGACACTGTCGCTCAATCAGCGCCAGCTCGCTGTCGGCGACCGGCAACAATTCGCGGTCGGGGCCAACCACCTGCGCCACAAGCAAATGCCTGATATACGCCATCAGCTCGCGCAGGAACTGCCGCAGGTCATGGCCTGCGCGAACAAGCCGGTCGACCTGGCGCGCCACCGCGCCCGGATCGGCCGCGTCCAGCGCGTCCACGACCTCCGCCAGCGGCGTCATGCCAATGAGCCCGAGCGATTCCCGTACATGCCTCTCATCAATAGCGGCATCCGTTCCTGTAAAAGCCAGCACTTGGTCAAGCGCCGATTGCGCGTCGCGCATGCTCCCGCGCCCGGCGTGGGCGATTTGAATGAGCGCCGCCCGCGAAATCTTGACCTGCTCGGCTTCGGCGATCCGCTGAAGCTGGTCGGCGATAGCCTCGACTCCAATGACGCGAAACTCATACTGCTGACAGCGCGAGAGAATCGTTTCCGGCAGCTTGTGAAGCTCCGTCGTCGCCATGATGAACGTCACGTGCGCCGGCGGCTCCTCGAGCGTTTTGAGCAAGGCGTTGAAGGCGCTGGTCGAAAGCATGTGAACTTCATCAATGATGAAGACCTTGTAGCGATCCCGCGCCGGACGATTTCCCGCCGTGGCGACGATGACTTCCCGAATGTTGTCCACGCCGGTATGCGAGGCGGCGTCAATTTCAAGCACGTCGAGCGACTCGCCTGACATCGTTTCCCGACAGGACGGACAAGCGCCGCAGGGGGTCGGGGTCGGGCCCTCGACGCAGTTGAGCGCCTGGGCGAATAGGCGCGCGCAGGTGGTCTTGCCGACGCCGCGCGGCCCGGCGAACAGATAGGCGTGGTGCAGCCGTCCCGTCCGCAAGGCGTTGCCCAGCGCGCGAGTAACCGCGCGCTGCCCAATCACGTCTTCAAACCGCTGGGGTCGCCACTTGCGAGCGATGACCTGGTAGCTCATAGCAGACAAGCCTACGAATGCGTCCTCGCGCCAGCAAGCCCGGCCCGAAACTGACCCTGAGACGCTGGTTTGCGCTCACGCGCGGCGTTTGAATAACCTGGCCAAATATGACCGATACGCTGACCGTCGCAACTTGGAACGTCAACTCGATTCGCGCTCGGCTGCCGCATGTCCTCGACTGGCTGGAGCGGCATGAACCGGACGCCTTATGCCTTCAGGAAACCAAAGTCCCGGACGAGGATTTTCCGTTTGAAGCCTTCGAGCGACTTGGCTACGTCGCCACGGTCTATGGGCAGAAAGCCTACAACGGCGTGGCCTTGCTTTCGTTTGAGACGCCGGAAAACGTTCGGCGCGGGCTGCCAGGCGATGCCCCCGACGCGCAGCGCCGCTTTCTGATGGCGACGCTGCGCGGCGTAGTCGTCATCTCGGCGTATGTCCCCAACGGCGAAGCGGTCAGCTCGCCCAAGTTCGACTACAAGCTTGAATTTCTAGAGCGCCTGACCAACTTCCTCGTTGACTCTCTGACACCGGAGCGCCCGCTGCTGGTGTGCGGCGATTACAACATCGCCCCGGCCGACATTGACCTCTACGACCCAGAGCGCAATCGCGAAACCGTGATGTTCCACTCCCAAGAGCATGCCTTTCTCGAGCGCTGGCGACAGTGGGGCTTACGGGATGTCGTTCGCGAGCGCCGTCCGACGGAAACCGGCTTATATAGCTGGTGGGACTACCGCGCCGGAGGATTTTCGCGCAATCGCGGCTGGCGCATTGACCACATCTGGGCAACGCCGCCGCTTGCCAACGCCTGCGTCGCGGCGCGGATTGACCGGGAGGAGCGCGGCAGGGAGCGCCCATCCGACCATGCGCCAGTCGTAGCGACTTTCCAACTGCCGCCTTCCATTTGACGAGGCGATGCGCGCTAAAAACGCGCCGCCCGCCGCTATTTGGCGGCGGACGGCGCGAGAAGGCTCGGGCTATTCCGAGGAAACGGTCCCATTGCGCGTCATTCGAGCGCCTTCTTCTGCGCCGGGGCCAGCGTCCGCCCGCCGCCGGTTGATTCCGTTAGCGCGGCGGGCTCATCGGGAATCATCCCCATCTGGCGCTTGTAGGCTATAAGCGCGTCCTGGGCCTGGATGTTGTAAGCCTCGCGCTCTAGCTGCGCCATTTGAGCGTCAACCCCAGAGTTGGTCAACTCCATCTTGGCTTCCGCGGCGGCTGCGCGACGATTGATTTTCTCGCGCATTTCGTCAAACGACCCGGCGGTATCGCCCACCTGAAACGACGCCATTGTGGCCGCCAATTGCTCCTGCATGCGGGCGCGCTTGCTTTCGCTGATCAGCTGCGTGGCTTCGTCCTGCTTGCGCTTCATCTTGAGCAGGTAGTCGTCCCGGAAGCGAATCGCCTGCTGCGAGGCTTTCTTCGCCACAACGAGCTGCTCCTTGGCGCGAGACAGAGAATTTTGCTTTTCCTGCATTGAGGCAATGTAGGTCGTCGCAATGTCGTCGCGTCCCATCTTGATGGCCGCCTTGATCTTGCCATCAAGTTCCGTGATCTCGCGCTCGAGGGTAGCCACTTCCCGCTCGAGGAGCTTTTCGTTTGACATCACCTGCGCGACATTTTCGTTCAGCTTTGGAATCTGGTCGCGCATATCGCGGATGATTTGCTGCAAGATGAGCTCCGGATCCTCAGCTGCGTCGATCATACCGCCAAAAATGGAACGGAACAGGCGTTTCAACCTTTCCCACATGCGCTTGGTGCCTCCGCGATAAGATACTCTGGCTTGGCGCGCCGGAAACAAAAGCTTCAGGCGAAGCTACTTCGCTAAACTAGCCTAACAGCTCTATAAGACGAATTACGTAGCCGAAACCACCCTAGCAGCCTCGCTGCAAAATTCCAAGCGGACTAGGCTGGCTACGCTTCAAGTCCTGCGAAAGTTGCCAAAAAAAGCCAAGCTTTCCGCGGCAAGCCGTCATCTAAGCGGTGAAAATCGCCCCCTAGGGCGCGACGGCAAGGGAGGGATGGGTAATGCAGATTCAGCGCGTTTGGATTGGGTTTTGGGTTGGGTGGGCCGCAATGCTCAGCCTGTGGCTTTCTCCATGGGCAAGAACGACCGGCTCGGCAAACAGCGGCTATGACTTCAGCGCGACGCGAAGTCAGCTTCAGGCCGCTGTCGCGGCCAACCAGCCGCCGGGCTTGTCGCTGATGGTGCGCCACCGCAACCGAACGGTCTTGCGCGAAGCTTATGGGCGACTCTCGCCCGGCATCCCTTTCTCCACCGAGTCGCGCGTTTTTCTGGCGTCCTCGACGAAGCTGATTTCCATGGCGGCCGTGATGGTTTGCGTTGACCGGGGACTCATCCGACTTGACGATCCAGTTGGTCAGTACTTGCCGGCTTTCCGGGATATGCCGGTTGCGAGATCGACGCAGCGCGGCAACCCGACCATTCGCCAATGCATGTCGCATACGGCTGGAATGTATGGCCAATCCCGAGCGCTCAACGACGAGACTATCAGTCTTGAGGAAGCTACGGCCATCATTGCCGCCGAAAACACGCCGCTGCGCGCCCTGCCGGGAACGGATTTCGCCTACGGCGGCGTCTCGATGCATGTCATCGGGCGAGTGGTCGAGGTAGTTACGGGAACGCCATTCGATACCTTTACGCGCCAAACTATTCTCGCGCCCTGCCGCATGACGCGCACAGCCTTCACCGAATCAGGGGAATTCACAGCCAACCCGCGCGTCGCCGGCGGCATGTGGTCAACCCTGGACGACTACATGAACTTTCTCCGCATGCTCTACGCCGGGGGCGTTTTTGAGGGGCGGCGCGTTTTGTCAGCGCAGTCCTGCCTGGAAATGCGCCGCGACCAGACGCGCGGCGTTCCCATTGTCTCCTCCCCTTATCAAGGCTATGGCCAGCCTGACACTCGCTACGGCTTTGGCTGGTGGCTCAACGCGGTCGACGCCAATGGCGTCGGCGTCAATGTCAGCGACGGCGGCGCCTTGGGGACGCTTCCCTGGATTGACTATCGGACGGGCGCGCTCGGCGTCTTTTTCGCCCAGACCTCGCTTGGCAGCGTCTTTTCGCTGACCGAGCAAATCCGGGCGTCGGTCAATCAAGCGATCCAGTCGTCGACGCCGCCGCGCCCGCGCCCCAAGACGGCCGGCGTGTACCGCCCGACGGATGGCAACGCTTACCTCAAGCTCGAAAACGCTTCCGGCTTCGCCGATATAAACTTTCTTTATGGGCAGGCGGGCGACTTGCCAGTCGCTGGCGATTGGGATGGCGATGGCGTCCAGTCGGTCGGCATTTTTCGCGACGGGCAATTCTTTCTCAAAAACGCCAATGCCCCTGGCTTTGCCGACTTGGCGTTTAGCTTCGGCGCGCCGGGCGACATCCCCGTTGCCGGCGACTGGAACGGGGATGGCCAGGACACGATCGGCGTCTATCGGCGGGGCGTCTTTCTCCTGCGCGACACCAACGACGCCGGGCCGCCAGACTACGTCATCAACTACGGCGACCCTGGCGATCTCCCGGTCGTTGGCGACTGGAACGGGGATTTGGTCGCGACAGTCGGCTGCTTTCGCCCGTCCGATGGCTTTGTCTACTTGCGCGACGCGAACGCGAGCGGCTTTGCCGACCGCGCCTTCTTTTATGGCATTGCCGGCGATCTGCCCATAGCCGGCGACTGGACTGGGCAGGGCTTTGACACGATCGGCATTTACCGGCAAGGCGTCTTTTTTCTGCGCAACTCGAATACGCCAGGCTTCGCCGACCTCGCCTTTCAACTCGGACTGCCCGGCGACCGACCGCTTGCCGGGCGCTGGCGGTAGCCTTGGCTAGGCTTGCCGGCTGGCGCCTTGGGCAAGCTCAGCAGGTTGGCAAAAATCCGATAGGCGCCAGGGACGCCGGCCGGCAACTGCCGAAACCACGCATAGCTCGCGTAAACATATCTGCCCTGGCCAAGCTCGGCGACCAAGAGCCCGCCCGTCCTAGGCGGCTCGCCCGGGTCGCGCGACGCCAGCAATGGCGTATAACGCGCGTCATAGGTTTCAAAGTCATACAGCGACCGCTCCTGCACCCAGCCATCCCAATCCGCCGCCGTAATCCGATTTGGAAAATTGAACGCCGGATGCTCGGGTCGCAACATCGTCACGGGCGCGGTCTCGTCGGTCGTCCGCGTCATGCCGGAAGCCGGAAACGGCGGCAGCCCGCGCTGAAGGTAATCAGGACGCTGGTACTGCACGATGAGCGTCCCGCCTTCGCGGACGTAATCAAGCAGCCGCGCATGCTCGGCGGCGAAGTCGGGGCGCGTTTGCGAGGCGCGAATGCCGACCACGATGACATCGAATTTTCGCAGATCGCCTGCCGCCAAGGCTCCTTCGTCCAGCAGCGTTACCGGAAGCCCAAGGCGCTCGATGGCTTGCGGCACAAAGTCGCCGCTCCCCATCACGTAGCCGACGGTCACCGGCGCCGCCTTGACATCCAGGATGACGACTTCGGCCTCCGCTTTCGGGAACAGCCGGCGCGTTTGAATATGCGGGTAGCCAACGGCCTGCACGTCGCGGTCGTAGGCTTTGCCGTCGCTGACAACCGTCGCCGTCAGCTTGTACCGGCCGTCCGCGGCGTCGCCCGGAATCGTCACGTCGAACAGCGCCCGCTGTTTGGCTTTCGGCGGGAGGGTCATCGTCGTCGTCGGCGGCTCGACGCGCCAGCCGGCAGGCGCCGCGAGCGTCAGCGTTCCCGACCGAGCTTGGCGCGAATGATTGGTCACTGTCGCCATAACGCGCTTGACGCGACTTTCCGGCGCCCGCGACGCAATCCAAAGCGACTCCGACAAACGCGCCGAAATAGCCGGCACGACTTCAACTTCGCCGCTCACTTCGCCGCGCGCGGGGTCGGCATAGCGGTATTCAACTGGAATCGCGAAGATATACGCTCGGTCGCGCTGCATCCGGGCATTGATGGTGAGCGTCCCCAAGGCGCTCATCCAGGGTCGCGTCCTTGAAAGATCAACCGGCTTGGTCGGCATGACGACCCGGACGCTTTCCCAATGCCCGTCCTCTACGCGAAGCGGCTCAATCCGCGCCCCTGCATAGGGCAGAAAGCCTGACAGAGCGCCTCTCAGGCGCGGCGGGCCGCCCGCCTCCCGCAGCAATGACTGCCTGCCGGAAGCTGAGCCAATTCGCAATGATTGGCTAATCGTTACGGCATCGCCTTCCGTAACGGTTTCGGCATCGGCCAGCGCCGTCGCCCGGAAACCGGCCGCCAGGAGGATCGCCTGAGCGATTTGGGCTTTCTTCAACCGCAACGCGGACGATGGCGGCAGGTCGCGCTCTGGATCGAATGGGCATTCGCCGCTTGCATCCGCGACCATGCCTTCCGGGCCGTCGAGCGGCTTGCCGTCCAGCGCCAGGCCGCACTGCGCCAGCCGCTCGTAAGCCTTTGTCAAGGTCGCTAGGGTTTCATCCGGCGAACAAGGTTCCGCCAGCAAGCGACCAACGAGGCTCTGAACGTCGTCCATAGCGCGCCGCGCGTCATCCGGCGCCGGATCGGGCAGGAGACTGCGCAAGCTCGTGTCCAGCCCGTCAAAGAGGGACGTTTCAGTTTTGGGATTGGTCGGCGCCAGGCTTTCCACGAGCTTGACGCCGGAAAATCGCTCGTCGTCGGGCTCGAGCGCGCCCATTTCCTGCGACTTGTGCTGGCTGCGCCCCTGCATGGCGACTTGAAAGTAGGTTCTCCCGAGCAGCGGGTCGTACACGCCGGTCGGTATCCTAAGCGTCGGGTTTGAGTTTTCCGGCGGCGCGACATCCGCGCTGACATAAAGCTTTTTCGCCTGCCAGGCCGGGCCGAGCTCGGGATGCCAGTTGGGATCGGCGGCTTTCGCGAAGGCAATCTGCGTCAGATAGCCGCAGTATTGGTGATGCCCGTGGCCGTCGCGCGGCGTGCCGCCCCACCGGGCGACGATAACCAGCGGCTTGAATTCCCGAATGACGCGGGCAATGTCGCGCAAGACGGCGTCTTGACCGTGAAGCGCGCTCCACTTCGCCTCGGTTTCCTGGAGCGTCTTGCTAAAGCCAAAGTCGAAGGCGCGGGTGAAAAACTGTTCGCCGCCGTCAATGGCGCGCGCCTCGGCAAGCTCCTCGGCGCGGATCAGTCCCAAAGCCGCGCCCTGCTCCGGGCCGAGCCTGTTTTGCCCGCCTTCCCCGCGCGTGAGCGAAAGGTAACCCACGCGAGCGCCATCGCCGCGCGCCAGTCGGGCAATAAGCGCGGAATCTTCGTCGTCAGGGTGCGCTCCGATGTGCAAGACGCTCGCCGTCGTCGGGAGCCGGCGGAGTTGCAGCCGCAAGCCAGTTAAGCCGCGGTCATATTGGCTGCGCGCCCGCGCGCGCAGCGCGGGCAGTCGGTCCTGGGCTTTAGGCAGGCTTGGCGTGAGGAACAGCGCCAGGGCCACAGCGACAATCACACGCTTGAGCACGTTTCCACCTCTAACGGATCCGCCTCTCGCTAAGACTCGCTCATTGGGGCGACTCCGCGCGCAGCCGCCGCCAGACGGCATAGCTCTTGAGCGGTCGCTCAAGCGCCGCCTGCAAGAGGCGCTGATTGACTTCGGCGAGGTCGTCCAGAACGGGCGCCGGCGGCGACTGGGACAGAAAATCATCCGGCGCCAGTCGCTGGATAGCGGCGTAGGCGCGCCGCGCCGCCGGGCTGATCGCCCGACCGGCTGGCTGGCAATCCGGGCAGGACGGCGTTCCGTCGAACGCCAAGCGAGCCGCGCCTTCCGGGTCGAAAACGGACCCGCACAGCGCGCACCGCTTCCAGCTCGGCAGAAAGCCAGCCAAGCGCAGCAGCCAGGTTTCAACGTAGGCCGTCAGCGGCGACTGAACGCGCCAAGCTTCCTCCGAGCCAGCCGCCACTTGGCGCTCGACGACTTCGCAACTCGCGGAAAGCAGCCGATAAGCCGGGTCGCTCGCTTGGCGCGGCGGGAAAAGCTCGCATACCAGCTCCGCCCAGTAGCCCAACATCGCCATCGCCGAGGGGTCGGCGGCAATGGCAAAGCGCGCGCGCTTCACGTCGCAAGCCGTAAGCTGCGCCAGCTCGCGCCCCTCGCGCTCGCGGTAGGCGACAGTCACTTCCGAGAGCAGCTCAAACGCCGCGCCATACTTGTTTTTGGCGCTCCGCGCGCCGTGCGCGACCGCTCGAATCAGACCGTCCGCCCGCGTAAACAGGACGACAATCTTGTGCGCTTCTCCATAGTCGTAAGCGCGTAACGCGAAAGCGTCGCTCGCATGAAGTGTCCCGGTGGTCATAGCGGGCTTGCAGTTCTGACAAAATCTAGCATTCTTGCAGCGGCGCGGCGACGCGCGACACTTCACCGAAAGGACATTTTCGGCGCATGTCCGAATACATCAACCGCCAGTGGCGACTAGCCGCTCGCCCAGTCGGGAATTTCAAGGACACGGACTTTACCTGGCGCGAAGAGCCTGTCCCAGCCCTGACAGACGGACAAATCCTTGTCCGTAACATTTATCTATCACTCGATCCAACCAACCGCATCTGGGCGGCGCAGGATTCCTATCTGCCAGCCGTGCCGCTAGGCGACGTGATGCGCGGCGTGGCGATTGGCGTCGTTGAGGCGTCGCGCAACGCCGCCTTTCCAGTCGGAACATTTGCGCAGGGGCTGCTTGGGTGGCAACTATACTACGTTGGCGACGGCAAGGGACTCACGCCCATTCCGAAAATTCCGGGTCAGTCGCTATCGCTTTACCACGGCGTCCTTGGCGCGATTGGACTGACGGCCTACTTTGGGCTGTTGGATATCGGTCGCCCCAAGGAAGGCGAAACGCTGGTTGTGTCAGCGGCGGCCGGGGCGGTCGGCTCGCTGGTCGGCCAGATTGGAAAAATCAAGGGCTGCCGCGTGGTCGGCATTGCCGGCGGCCCGGAGAAATGTCGCTGGATTGTCGAGGACCTGGGCTTCGACGCGGCCATTGACTACAAGAACGAACCTGTCGGCGCGGGGCTAGCTCGCCACTGCCCGGCGGGCATTGACGTGTACTTCGACAACGTCGGCGGCGACATCCTCGACGCGGCGCTGGCGCGCATGAACAACTTCGGGCGCGTGGTCGCCTGCGGGGCGATTTCACAGTACGTCGCCGACCGCCCGCCGACCGGGCCCGCCAACTTCCTGCTGGTGGTCAGCAAGCGGCTGCGCATCGAAGGCTTCATCGTCTTGGATTACCTGCCGCGCGCCCAGGAAGCGATCCCGCAGTTGCTTGGCTGGGTGGCGGAAGGGCGACTGAAGTACCGCCTGGATGTCGTCGAAGGTCTTGAAAGCGCGCCTCAGGCGGTCCGGAAGCTCTTTGACGGCTCGAACAGGGGCAAGCTGATTGTCAAGGTTTCCGATGAGCCATAACGCGCGCGTGGACTTTATAACGCAACCATGACGCGCCCGATTTTCATTGTCGCCGGCGAGGCGTCGGGCGACGCCCATGCCGCCGAGCTAGTCCGCGAGCTTCAGCGGCTGGCGGCCCAGGAAGGCGAAAAGCCGTTCCGCTTTTGGGGCATGGGCGGGACGACCATGGCGGCGGCCGGCGTCGCGCCGCTGACCCGAATGGAAGCCGTGAGCGTCATCGGCGTCGCCGAAGTGATCCGTCACCTGCCGACGATTTGGCGCGTCTTTCGCGGACTCGTCGCCGACGTCGAGCGCGAGCGCCCAGCGCTGGCGATTTTGGTCGATTTCCCCGACTTCAATCTTCGCCTGGCGAAGCGGCTGGCGCGGCTGGGCGTCCCGGTCACGTGGTACATCAGCCCCCAGGTGTGGGCCTGGCGCAGCAACCGCGTTGAGACGCTCAAGCGGTTTGTGACGCAAATGCTCGTGTTGCTTCCCTTTGAAGCGGACTTTTACGCGCGGCGCGGCATGGCGGTCACATTTGTCGGGCATCCGCTGCTCGACCGAGCGCCGCGCTTTTCGGACGCCGAGAAGCCGCGCTTGCGAGCGATCTTGGGGTTGCCCTCCGACGGTCGCATCGTCGCGCTGCTGCCGGGCAGTCGGCGGTCGGAGCTGCAGCACTACCTGCCGCCGATGCTGGCGGCGGCGGAGCGGTTGGCCGGCATTGATACAACGCTTCGCTTTGCGATTCCCTGCGCGCCATCGTTGGATGAAGCCGACTTCGCGCCCTTTCTGCAAAAGACCCCCTTGCCCGTCACCCTAACGCGCGAGGCCTTTTACGAAACGCTGGCGGTCGCCGCCGCGGCCGTGGTCGCTTCCGGAACGGCAACGCTTGAAGCGGCGCTCATCGGGACGCCAATGACCATTGTCGGCAAGGTGGCGCCGCTGACGGCGGCTTACCTGCGACGGTTCGCGCCGTTGCCGTATGTTGGCCTTGTCAACTACGTCATGGGCGAAGTCGCCGTGCCGGAGCTGCTTCAGGAGCAAGTGACCGGCGACAATATCGCGCAGCGGCTCCATCAGCTGCTGACCGACGAAGCCGAGCGCGACCGTCTGCAAACGGCTTACGCCGCCATTCGGGCGCGACTCGGCGAGCGAGGAGCCTCTGAGCGGGCGGCGCGGGCCGTGTGGGAGCGGTTTTTCGCCGCGCCCGCTCCCATCCCGAAATCTTGAGGGGCGCCCGACGCGCGGCTGCGGAAATACAATCAAGACTCGGACTCCGAGCCTGGCGACTGGCTCTTGGAAGCGCGGACTAGCCCGCGCCGGCTTCTCGGCTTCGCGCCCGCGCCCCAAGCCAGCGCGATCGCCCCGGACGCGCCGCGTCAAGCGCTCTGGCGGGCGCGGTCGTAAGCCTGCACAATCAACTGCACCAGCCGGTGCCGGACAACATCGCGGTTGGTAAACTCAATGATGGCGATTTCGCCGATGTCGCGCAGCACGCCGGTGGCTTCGATAAGCCCCGACAGCTTGCCGGCAGGCAAGTCAATCTGCGTCGCGTCGCCCGTGACCACCACGCGCGAGCCGTAGCCAATGCGCGTCAGAAACATCTTCATCTGCTCGGAAGTCGTGTTTTGGGCTTCGTCGAGAATAATGAAAGCTTCAGCCAGCGTCCGCCCGCGCATAAACGCCAGCGGCGCGACCTCGATAATGCGCTTTTCGAGCATGCGGCTGATTTTGTCGGGATCGGCCAGGTCAAACAGCGCGTCGTAGAGCGGTCGCAAATAAGGGTCAACCTTGTCCTGTAAGTCGCCCGGCAAAAAGCCCAGCTTTTCCCCGGCTTCCACCGCCGGCCGCGTCAGGATGATGCGCGAAACTTTTTTCTGCCAGAGGTAGTGAAGCGCCACCGCCACGGCCAGAAAGGTCTTGCCCGTGCCGGCCGGCCCAACCCCAAATACCAGCTCATGCGCCTGAAGCGCCTCCAGGTAGCGGCGCTGATTGGGCGTCCGCGCCGAGACCATTTTGCGCCCGGTCGGATTAAAGCGATAGGTTTTTGAGAAGAACGTTTTCAGCGACGCGGTCCGGTCGTCGGCGATTTGCTTGAACGCCTGCCGCAACTCTTGGCTTGACGGCGCGGCGCCCTCGCTAACGAGTTCAGCGAAGTCAGTCAGGATGCCCTCGACCGCGGCCATGTCGCCGGCGTCGCCTTCGATGGTGACTTCGCTGCCCCGAGCCCCAATGCGCACGTTCAGTAAAGTTTCAAGGTAGCGAATATTTTCATCGTATGACCCGAAGAGAGCCTCCAGACCATCTTCCGGGAGCGTCAATTTTTTCAATCCGTCACCATATTTCCGAAAAACATTTTGCGGCGGATTATATGACCGCGCGCGCAGCGGCGTAAACGCGCCAGCGAGCGTCGCCGGCAGTCGGCTTGACTTGCGCCTGCGCCCGGACTGTGCTTTTTCCATGCTCGCAGGGTCGCGCCTGTCGCGGACGCTTCCCGGTCAATGTCTCAAGGAGTGACTGATTTGTGGATCGCTTATTTTTCAAACTCGCCACAGTAATCCTCACCGCCTCCCTTTCCGCTATGGCCCAAACAACGTTACCGAGCCCGCCCATCGCTAAAAAAGAGCCGCGCGTTTTCGAGCTGCACGGCGACAAGCGCGTGGACGACTACTTCTGGCTGCGCGACGACAAGCGCCAAAACCCGGAAGTCATCGCCTACCTCGAAGCCGAAAACGCCTATGCGGAGCGCGTTATGGCGCCACACAAGGCGCTTGAAGACGCGCTCTACAAGGAAATGCTGGGTCGCATCAAGGAAACCGATCTGAGCGTTCCTTACAAATACGGCGGCTTTTTTTATTACTCGCGCACGGAGCAGGGCAAGCAATACCCAATCTACTGCCGCAAAAAGGGCGACTTGGACGCGCCAGAGGAAACTCTCATCGATCTCAACCAACTGGCGGAAGGCAAGCCGTTTATGGCGCTCGGCGCGTTCGCCGTCAGCGACGACGGGCGCTTGCTGGCCTACACGACCGACGAAACCGGCTATCGGCAGTACAAGCTGCACGTCAAAAACCTGACGAACGGGCAGCTCTTGCCGGACACCGCCGAGCGCGTCACGAGCGTCGAATGGGCCGCCGACAACCAAACGCTGTTCTTGGCGGTCGAGGACCCGGTGACGAAACGCTCGAACAAGCTCTTCCGCCAGGTCTTGGGCGGCGCGACAACGGAAATCCTTGAAGAAAAGGACGTGCTTTACGACCTTGGCCTCGGACGGACCAACGACCGGAAATATCTCATCGCCATTTCCATCAGCTCGACGACGAGCGAAATCCGCTACCTGCCGAGCGACCGTCCCGACGGCGAGTTTCGCGTCCTTTTTCCCCGCGCGGAGGGCATTCGCTACTTCGCCGAACACCGCAATGGCGAGTGGTTCGTCCTGACGCAGGACGGCGGCAAGAACTTCCGCGTCATTCGCGCGCCGGTCGCCAATCCGTCCAAGGAAAACTGGCGCGAGCTCGTCGCCCACAATCCAAAGGTGAAGATTGAGAGGCTGAACCTTTTCGCCAAACACGCGGTTTTGGAGACGCGCGAAGGCGGACTTGAAAAGCTCACGGTTTTTGATTTGGAAAGCGGCCAGTCGCATGTCGTCGCGTTTCCCGAGCCAGCCTACACGGTCGGCGGCGCGACGAACGCCGAGTTTGACACGACGAAGTTCCGTTACGCCTACGAGTCGCCCATTACCCCGCGCTCAGTCTATGAGTATGACCTTGACACGCGCCAGCAAACGCTCCTCAAGCAAAACGAGGTTGTCGGCGGCTACGACAAGACGCAGTACGTCGTCAAGCGACTGTTCGCCACAGCGTCGGACGGCGTGAAGATTCCCGTCACGGTCACTTACAAGAAGGGCCTCAAGCGGACGGGCAAAAACCCGACGCTGCTTTATGGCTACGGGAGCTATGGCGCCTCGATTCCCGACAACTTTTCATCCAATCGGCTGTCACTGCTCAACCGAGGGATGATTTTCGCCGTGGCGCACATTCGCGGCGGCGGCGAAATGGGCGAGGAATGGCACGAGCAGGGCAAGATGATGCGGAAAAAGACCACCTTCACCGACTTCATTGCCTGCGCCGAGTTCCTCATCAAAGAGAAGTACACGTCGCCGGCGCGCCTCGCTATTCAGGGCGGCAGCGCCGGGGGGCTGCTGATGGGCGCAGTGACGAATATGCGCCCCGATTTGTTTCGCGTCGTCATCTCGCAGGTGCCGTTCGTGGATGTCATGAACACCATGCTGGACGCCACGCTGCCGCTGACCACCAGCGAATACATTGAGTGGGGCAATCCGAATGAAAAGCCAGCGTACGACTACATGCGGTCGTATTCGCCCTACGACAACCTCAAGCCGGGCGCGTATCCGGCGATGCTCGTCATAACGGCGCTCAACGACAGCCAAGTGGCCTACTGGGAGCCGGCGAAGTACGTCGCGCGTCTGCGCGCGCTGAAGACCGACCGGAATCTTTTGCTGCTCAAGACGAACCTAGCGGCGGGCCATGGCGGGGCGTCGGGACGGTATGACGCGCTGCGCGAGGTGGCGTTTTACTACGCGTTTTTGCTGACGCAGCTCGGCATTGAAAAATAGGGGCGCCATGCTCATCAAACGGCCGGCCGACATCAAAAGCTCCGAAATCACGCCCGAATCAGTGTATCGCAACCGGCGGGCGTTTATGCAGGGCTTGACGGCGGTCGGCTCGCTCGCAGCGACGACGGGGTTGTATTACCTGTTCGCCGGCGCGAACCGTCGCCCGCCGGCCGGCCCCGGACCGCAGCCGCTGACGACGGTCGCGCCATCCGACCGCCCGTTGACGACGGACGAGCCGCTGACGGACTACGACGACGTCACCCATTACAACAACTTTTATGAGTTCTCGACTGCCAAGCACGACGTCGCTGACGAGGCGCGGGCGCTGGCGACGCGCCCGTGGACGGTCGTTGTGGATGGCTTGGTCGGCCGGGCGCGGACGTTTGACGTGGACGACCTCATCCGGCGGTTCCCGCTAGAAGAGCGCGTCTATCGGCTGCGGTGCGTCGAGGGCTGGTCCATGGTCATTCCTTGGGTTGGCTTTGCCTTGGCTAGCTTGCTCAAGCTAGTCGAGCCCTTGGGCGCGGCGAGGTTTGTCGCCTTCGAGACGCTACATGATCCAAGGCAGTTTCCTCTGCAACGGGGACGACTGTTGGACTGGCCCTATCGGGAAGGCTTGCGACTAGACGAAGCTCTTCATCCGCTGACGCTGCTGGCGGTCGGGCTATATGGCAAAACGCTTCCGAACCAGAACGGCGCGCCATTGCGGTTGGTCGTGCCATGGAAATACGGCTTCAAGAGCATTAAATCCATTGTACGGCTGACCCTTACCGACCACATGCCACGGACGACGTGGCGGGAAGCCGTGCCGCGCGAATATGGCTTTTACGCTAATGTCAACCCGCAGGTCAGCCATCCCCGGTGGAGCCAAGCGACCGAGCGGCGCATTGGCGAGTTCGCCCGGCGGCCGACGCTGATGTTCAACGGCTATGCTGACCAAGTGGCGTCGCTTTACGCCGGCATGGACTTGCGAAAGTTTTACTAATGAGGGCGAAGATGGAGGCGGCGAAGCGGCGCTCGGTAATCGACTCGCAAGCGCCCAAGCGGCCCGAGACCTTTATTTCCAAGCTTTATCGCCCTTGAAAAGTCATGGGAAAAGCTTACGCTCCGCCTACGGTCGCGGTTGCTTCCGGTTGTCATCCTCGCAAGGCTCAGCCATCGAGACGTGGATAAAAATTACCTTCTCGGAAAATTTGATCCAGCGCTAGACAGTCGCTTTGTCAAGCCCGATGATCGTTACGCAAGCGGGGCCGCCCAAAGGCAATTCTTGCGCAAGGAGGCCTACGAGGCATTTGTCAAAATGGCCGAGGACGCTATAAAGGACAATATCGAGCTGGCGATTGTCTCAGCCACGCGCAACTTCGACGCGCAAAAGGCGATATGGGAAAGGAAATGGATGAAGTTGTCCACTATCGTCAGCCGAATTGAAAGGGCTAGGGAGATTCTGAAGTATTCCGCAATGCCCGGCACATCGCGCCATCACTGGGGAACTGACATTGATTTGAACAATCTGGAGGATGAGTATTTTTTATCAGGCAAGGGCTGGGAAGTTTATCAGTGGCTAACCGCCAATGCCGCCAAGTATGGATTCTGCCAACCCTACACTCCCAAGGCGAGCGGGCGCGCCGGTTATGAAGAAGAAAAATGGCACTGGTCGTACACGCCTTTGTCAACCCCTTTGCTGCGACAGTATCTCAATACGGTAACGCTTGCCGACATCACGGACTTTCAAGGAAGCGAAATCGCCGCCGAGCTGGATGTTATCAAGAACTATGTCGCGGGCGTAGACTGCCAGTAACTTTTCTAAACCGGAAATAAAGAGCGTCAAAGTCAGCTTGAAGTCAGTTCAAACCCGGTTCGCCTTCAGTTCCGCCAGCGGGTAATGCGTGCCGCGCCACGTAATCCCCCGCCCGATGAGCGTCCGCAAGGTGGCGTTCCAAGTGATCAGTATCAATAGCGCCACTGTTACTGGGAACAACGGGACATGGCGCCACTTGACGCCGTGTCGCAGCGAGTTGTCGGCGTATAGCGCCAGCCCCAGCGTCGCGTTGAGCAGATTGAGTTGCCAGAGCCAGCCGGTCGTGAACGTCAAGGCGACGTATGGCCATAGAAACAAGAAAAACAGCGTGAGCGGGCCGGCCAGCGCCAGCGCCAAGCTGTAATCGAGGCCGGCAAAGGCGTTTTTTTCAAGTCCGCGAACGAGCTCGCCAAGCGAGCGATACCAGACGACCGACAGCAGATCCTTCCCCGCCACGAGCTCTTGGCGCCCGCCCGCCCGCTTGATGATTTTGCCGAGCTTCATGTCGTCATCCGGGCGCATGCGAATGACGACATGCGTGCCGGCGCGCTCGTAAACGGATCGTCGCACAAGATTGAAAGCGCCGATGCCGATAAAGGCCGCGCTGCGCGGGTCGGGCGCGCGCCAGGGCCGCGCAAACATCGAAAAGCACATCGTGAATGTGCCAAGAAAAGCCGTCAGCAGCGCGCCCGGCATGCGAACCTCCGGACCCATCGCCAGATGATCGAGCCGTTCCGCCGCGGCGAACGCGACCGCCTGCCGAATGGCGCTCGGATGCATCACGATGTCGGCGTCGGTGAAGAGTAAGAAGTCGCCCTGCGCGGCTTTCGCGCCTGCCCAGTGCGCATGGTTTTTGCCGAGCCAGCCGGGCGGCAACGCCGTGACCGTGATCACCTTGAGCGATGGGCATTCGCGCTGAAGCCGCGCCAGAACATCGCCGGTCGCATCCTCGGAGCGATCGTTGACCACGATGATTTCAAGCGTCGGATGATCTTGCGCAAGCAGCGAGCGCAGCGCTAGCTCAATTGTATTGGCCTCATTGCGGGCGGCGACAATGACGCTCACGAAGGCGTCCGCGCGCGTTTCCGGGCCAACCGCATCCGCCAGCAAGCGAATCGCCCGATTGCCCCGCCCCAGCGCCATCAGCGAAGCCGCCAGCGCGCCGCCGGTCACAATCGCCAGAAGCTGAATAAGGGCTTCCATCGCGAGCTACCACCTTGCCCGAGAAGACTAACAGCGCGGCGGCCGACACAGCCAAGCTGGCGAGATGTAGCCGACTTGCCTTGCCGGAGAGCGGCGGCGACCTTCGGCAGGCGCAACCGGCAAGGGCCAGGCCAAGGGCCTAGGCTACCGCCGGCCCGCTGCCGACGGCGGACGTCCCTGCGGGCGCCACTCAAGCGCCTTGTCCGCCCAGGGGGCATCGCTTGGTGGCGCTCAGCTCATCCTGGAGTCCGCCGGCGCGATTCGGACAGGGGGCGGAGTCACGGACTTGCCCACTGTGCGCTGTCGGACTTGCAGCCAACGCTGTGTCAAATAAGCTCAGGTTAGCCTTTTATTCGCCAGACAGAAAGCGAGCTACCGAGTCGTGACGCCATCTCCCTCTCCCATGGTGTCGAACCCGCTCAGCGTTGCCGAGCAACTCCATAGGCTTGAGTCAGCCATTGAGACCGTCGTCCGGGGCAAGCGCGATGTCATTCGACTCGCCCTTGTCACGCTGGTGGCCGACGGGCACCTGCTTATTGAGGACGTGCCCGGCGTCGGCAAGACCACGCTGGCGCGCGCGCTTTCCCGCGCGCTTGATTGCTCTTTTCAGCGCATTCAGTTCACAAGCGACTTGCTGCCCAGCGATGTGCTCGGACTCAGCGTCTATGACCAGCCAACGGGTCGCTTCGAGTTTCGCCAGGGCCCGATTTTCGCCAATGTCGTGCTGGCTGATGAAATCAACCGCACGACGCCTAAAACCCAGAGCTGCCTGCTGGAAGCGATGGCGGAAGGTCGGGTGACGATTGAAAACCAAACCTTCGATCTGCCGCGGCCGTTTATCGTCTTGGCGACGCAGAATCCGGTTGAGCACCACGGCACCTATCCGCTGCCCGAATCGCAACTCGACCGCTTCACCATGCGCTTGAGCATGGGCTATCCAGCCGCCGCCGACGAGCGCCAAATTCTGCTTGGCAAGGCCCGGCGCGACCCGCTGCTGGAGTTGCGCCCGGTATTGAGTGGCGGCGACGTGCTGGCGCTGCAAGAGCAGGCGCGCAACGCGCGGATGGACGACGCGCTGGTGGATTACCTGCTGCGCATTGTCAACGCTACTCGAACGTCAGAGCTGCTCGAAATGGGCGTCAGCCCGCGGGGCAGCTTGGCGCTGTTTCGCGCGGCGCAGGCGCAAGCGCTGTTTGAAGGGCGCGATTACTGCTTGCCCGATGACATCAAGCGTTTGGCGGTGCCAGTTCTGTCACACCGCATCATCGTCAACCCGCGTTACGCAAGCGGCGCGCGGGAAACTGACGACGCTAACGCCGCGCTTGAGGACATCCTCAAAACGGTGGCGGTTCCGGTGTAACGCGGGCTGGCGGCGATAAGCGATCGCGAGACTAGCGGTTGGTCAGCAGGATGACGCCATCCCGAACGACGACCCGCAGCGGCTCAGGCGTCGGCTCGGCCGGGGGCGCGGACAGCGGCTTTGGCGACGGATTAGGCGCGGCTCGATGGAATGACTTTCCGTAACGCGCCAGGATGGCCTTCACGTAGTGCCGCGTTTCGGCAATGTTTGGCACTTGATAGCCGTTGCGAATCACTCGGTGTTCGCCAGCGTTGTACCCCGCCAGCGCGAGCGAGACATCGCCGTTGAACATATCGAGCAGCATGCGAAGATACTTGACGCCGCCCTCGATATTTTGGCGAACGTCAAAGACGTTGCGCGTCCCCATGCGCGCCGCCGTGCCGTCGATAAGCTGCATCAGCCCCTTGGCGCCCGCCGGCGAGATAGCGTAGGGGTTGAAGCCCGACTCTTGACGAATAACCTCTACAATGAGCCTTGGGTCAACGCCATGCTTGGTCGCCATTTCCATGATGACGGCGTCAAGCTCCGGCTTGCCGCTCGCAATGGGCGCGAGCGGCGCGGCCGGCATAGGCGACTTTTTCGGAGGCGGCAAGGCCCGACTGACCAGCACCCAGTTGCCGTTGGCGTCCTGCCGGGCAATCAGCTCGCTAAGCGGCGCTCCATCCGGCGCGTCGGCTGACGGCGCCGCCGGCTCAGGCGCCCCTGCCGGCGAAGGCGACGCATCCGACTGACTCAGCGCCGGCGTATCGGACAAGGGCGCTTGGGACAGCGGCGCCGCGCGCGGCGCGCGAAAGTCGTCATTCGTGCGCGTCCGCTGATAGGGAGCGGCATCCTGCGCCAAGCCAGGAGCGCTCAGCAAACAGAAGCCGGCTGCAACTAAGGCTGGAGCGCGCCAGAGCGCGAGCCGAACAAGCGAAGCCTTCGCGGATGTCTTCGCCCGCGGCAAAGGTTGGTTCGTCATAAGCTCGAGTCAATAATGCAGCCGAGTCTAGGCGCGGGCGGAAAATCTGTCAATGGCGAGCGCGCTCCCGGTCAAGCCCCTGATCGCGATAGGGCCTCGTCATCGTGAATGGTGCGGAGGCTGAGTATCTCGAAATGGCGGACGCCCTGCGGCGTCTGCACTTCGATCTCATCTCCGGCCCGCTTCCCCATAAAGCCGCGCCCCAGAGGCGAGGAAGTCGAAATCATCCCCTTGGAAACATCGGCCTCTTCCGGCATGACGAGCCGATAGGTCGCCTCAACGTCCTTGTCGAGGTCCAGCACCTGCAATGTCGAGCCATAGGCGGCCCGGTCGCGCGGCAGGGACTCCAGATTGATAGCCGCCAGCGCCGCCAATCGCTGGTGTAGCTCAGCCACCCGCGCGCCAACGAGCTGAACGCGCTCGCGCGCCGCTTGATATTCGCCATTCTCCCGCAAATCGCCGTGGGCCGCGGCTCGTTGCAGCTCGCGCGGCAGGTCCACCTTTAGCTCCTGCTCAAGCTGCCGCAGCTCAGCTTCCAATCTTTCTCGCACGTTCATGACTGTCGCTCCAAAGATATCCCTAGGATCAAAGCCTGATTTTCAAGCGCGCCAGCCCCGCTGCTGGAAAGCTGCCGGGGCAATCCCATAACAACGCTTGTAGGGCTCATACCGCTCATCTATACTCGCGTTGCATGTCAACTTCGGCAATGCTTTACAGCTGCTGCCTCTTGTTCCGTCGCCAGGCGGGGCCGGCGCATCGCCAGAGAGCAGATAAGATAGCGGGCCTGGAATGTAACACAGTTTGTATTGTTACCGAGTTACCCTTCACGCGACGAGACGCATTGCAAGGTGGCGACACCGCCCAGACTTCCCGATTCTGCCAGCGTGCCGGCGACTGAGACCCCAATGGACTTCAGTAAGCTTCTCAACGCGATTCGTGGCAACAAGGCTGCCGAAGCATCGGCAGCGCCGAAGGACCGCCCGGAGACGGAGCCAGCCATTCCGGTGGAAGTCGCCCCGACCGTGGCTGCCGCTGATCACCCGCCGCCGACTCGCCCGACCGGCGGGGTTGTGCAGTCGCTGTTAGGGCAGTTCGCCGGACACCGCGAGGCGATCCCGCCGCCGCCTAGACCTGTGGCTTCAGCGCCAGCCAATGGCCCGGCCAATGGCTATGATGATGTTCTAGCGTCAGCGATTCCGCCCGCCTCGCCCCCATCCGTCGCTCGCCCGTCTCCGCCCGGCCTGAGCGCGTCGTCGCCGCTCGATGGCGACTGGTTTGATGTCGCGCTCGGCAATGAGCCGCCGCTCGCGACCACTGGAAGCGAGGCCTCGATTTTAGAGCTTCCGCCGGATACGCCGCCCGCCGACCTGCCGTCCAGCGCGCTCGGCGACCTGCTGGCGGGACCGCCCTCCGTAGCCCCGCCCGCTGACCCGTTTGAAGTTTCCGGGAAAGTCGATCTCAGTTGGACGCCAATTGAGGTCGCGCCGCCGGACGCGGGCTTGCCCAGCCTGGAAGCGCTATCGCCGGGAGGCGCGCCGACGGCGCTTGAGCCGGAACCCGGCGGCGCGACGCTCCCGCCCCCCGTGATGCCGCCGCCCATCGCTGACTCGCCCGCCGGCTTCGATCCGGCAGACTTTGGAGCCGCGCCGCCCGCAGTCCCTGGGTCGTTGCCGTCCGCCTTCGACAGCTCTTTCGACAGCCCCAGCCCCTACGCCGAGCCGCCCCATCCGCCGGCGACGGCTGCCACGCCGCCAAGCGCCGACGAGCCAGGCGAATTCGTCGCCGCGGAAGCGGCCGCCCCGGCGAGCCACGCGGCGTGGCTGGCGGAAAACCTCGACGAGGCGCTCATCCTCCTGGACGCGCCGGGCGCGATCCGCTACCTGAACCCAATGGCGGAATATCTGCTCGGCTGTCCGCGGGGCGACGCGCTGGGATGCGCGCTCCTTGACCTAGCGCAGCGACTCGGCGGCGACAACGCGGCGCTGTGGGAGCATTTGGCGGTGACATCCGAGGCGCAGCAGTTCTCCGCCAATGTCCTGCTGCCCGACGGACAATCGTTCATGGCTTCGTTCGCGGTCATAGATATACCGCCCAGCGGCGACTGGCTGGGGGGGCGGGCGATCGCCATTCGGGATGAAACCCGTCTCCGGGCGGAGATGTCGCAGATTATCGAAGACTTGACGCCCCCGCCGGCACCGTCCTCGGCGCTCAATGTCACTCCCGAACAGCTCAAAGCCATGCACACCTCGCTGCAGATGGTCCTGGGCTTTGCCGAGCTACTGCATCGCGGCGAGTATGGCCCGATGAACCCCCAGCAGTTTGAGATGTTCCGCAACATCGAGCACCATGCCAAGCAGCTTGCCGGGTGGATTGGGCTGCCCCAGGACTAACTCGGCCGCCGGTCGCGCAGCAACCGTCGCCGCCCAAAGGAATTTTTTTCCCATCAATGGAGCCTGGAGTTCATGCCCGCCTTGCACGCCGTTGCATCTGCGGTTGGTGGTCATCTAACTGGCGATACCTTTGAGGCGCGCCACATCACTCACGTCGCTAGCGACTGCGGCCCCGGAAGCATCTTCGCGGCGCTTCCCGGCGCGCGGGTTGACGGACACGACTTTATCCCCGAAGCGCTGGCGCGCGCCGCGCGCGCCGTTCTCTCCGAGCGTCCGGCGCCGGCGGACTTTCCCGCCGCCTGGATCCAAGTCGCCGACGCCCGGCGGGCGCTGGGTCAGATCGCGGCGCTTTTGCACGATCACCCAAGCCGCCGCCTGCAACTCGTCGGCGTCACAGGCACGAACGGCAAGACCACGACGACCTATCTGCTCTACGAGATTTTCCGGGCTGCCTACGGTCACGCGGCGCTGCTGGGCACCATCGAGCAGCGCATTGACGACGACGCCCGCCCATCGCGCCTCACCACGCCGGAAGCGCCCGAAACGCAGGCGTTTTTGCTCCGCGCTTATGAATCCGGCTGCCGCCACGCGGCAATGGAGGTTTCCTCGATTGGGCTGGATCGGTGGCGCGTGGCGGATGTTCGGTTCGCGGCTGCCATCTTCACCAACCTGACGCAGGATCACCTGGACTATCACGAGACGATGGAGCGGTATTTCGACGCCAAGCTTCGCCTCTTTGACGGGCGCAACGGCGAAGCGCCCGCTATCGCCGCGCTTAATGCCGACGATGAGCGAACGCCGGACATCATAGCCGCCATCGGCGGTCGGGCGCGCTTGGTCAGCTATGCCGCGCGCGACCCCAAAGCCGCCGTTCGCCTCGAGCGGCTCGAAATCCAGACGCGGGGCATGGCGCTGCGCGTTCAGACGCCGCAGGGCGCGCTGGACTTCACGACCAAGCTGGTCGGGACGCCTCACGCCTACAACATTCTAGCCGCGACGGCGACGGCGCTGGCGCTGGACGTTCCGGCGGAAGCCATTGTCGCGGGCGTAGCCGCAGCCGCCGTGCCCGGCCGCTTTGAAGTCGTCGAGGGAAGCGACGACGAGCTGCTGGTCGCCGTGGACTACGCCCATACGCCGGATGCCCTCGCCAACGTGACGGCCACGGCGCGCGAGCTGGCGCGGATTCGCAAAGGGCGGGTCGTGACGCTGTTCGGCTGCGGCGGCGATCGCGACCGAGCCAAGCGCCCGCTGATGGCCGAAGCGGCGGCGCGGGGCAGCGACGTGATTATCCTCACTTCCGACAATCCGCGGCGCGAGTCGCCCGAACGCATCCTGGACGACGCGGAAGCCGGGCTGCGCAGCGTCGGAAAGCCGTTTCACCGAATTCTCGACCGGCGCGAAGCGATCGCCTTCGCGATTCGGACGGCGCAGCCGGGCGATGTCGTCGTGTTGGCGGGCAAGGGCCACGAGACCTACCAGATTCTGAGCGACCTTACCATTCACTTCGACGACCGCGAGGAAGCGCGGCAAGCCCTGCGCGCGATTCGCGGCGACAATGGGCTCGGATTCGCCTAGAGTGGGGCGCTGAAACAACCGAGCCGAAACCCGTTCTGGAGTGGACGCCCTGTGACCATTGCCGAAATTGCCGCTCTGCTGGGCCTCCCCTGCCCGACGGCGCTACAAGCCATCGCGCCTATTGGGTTTTCAATAGACTCGCGGACCATTCGGGCTGGCGAGATCTTCTTCGCCATTCATGGAAAGCGGCTTGACGCCCACGCTTTTGTTCCGGAAGCCCTGGCGCGCGGGGCCTGCGCCGCCGTCATCCACCGCGACCCGCCGGGGCTCAGCGCCGCCGACGCGGCGCGCTGTCTGCGCGCGCCAGACACGCTGCGCGCCATGCAGGACCTTGCCAGCGCGCTCCTCGCGCGCTGGGGACGCCCCATCGTGGGCATCACCGGCAGCATGGGCAAAACCACCGCCAAGGACCTGACGGAACTCGCCCTTGCCCCGTATGGTCGGGTTTACGCCTCGGTTGGCAACCTCAACAACGAGTACGGGCTGCCGCTGGCGGTTTTCAAGATGCTTTCCGACGGGCGGCGCATGGATGACTACGATGTGGCTGTTCTTGAGATGGGCATGAACGAAAAGGGCGAAATCGCCCGCCTGTGCGAAATCGCGCCGCCGGATGTGAGCGTCGTCCTCAACGTCGCGCCGGTTCACATTGAAAACTTTCCCGACGGGCTGGAAGGCATTGCCGAAGCCAAGGCGGAAATCGTCCGCGGGCTCAAGCCGGACGGCGTCGCCATTCTCAACGCCGACGACCCGCGGGTGGCGCGGATGGCGGCGATAGCGACCGCGCGACGTCAGGATCACAGCGGGGCGCAGGCGATGTACTTCGGGCGCCACGCCGCCGCCCACGTCACGGCGCTCGATGTCGAGCCGCGCGGGCTGCTCGGCTCGGCATTCACGCTTTCCACGCTGGGCGGGACGGCGCCGGTCGAGCTGCCGCTCATTGGCGAGCACCACATCAGCAACGCGCTGGCCGCCGCCGCCGTGGCGACGCGCTTCGGCGTCGCTCCCGAAGCCATCGCCGCCCAGCTCAAGCTGGCGCGGCCCGGCGCGCACCGGGGCGTCGCCCGCCGCTATGCCGGCGGGTTCACGGTTGTGGACGACGCCTACAACTCCAACCCGGCCGCGCTGCTCGAAGCCACGCGCCTCCTCGGACAAGTGCCGAACGCTCAGCGCCGGATCCTCATCGCCGGCGAGATGCGCGAGCTTGGCGAGCAGTCCGCCGCCCTGCATGCGGACTGCGGAACAGCCATCGCTCGGTCCGCGGTTGACATCCTGCTGGGCGTCGGCGGCCATGCCCGCGCGCTAGTTGAAGCCGCGCAGGCGGAAAGCGACCGGCGCGGCGGACGACTCGCGACGGCGTTCGTCGAGACGGCAGCCGAGGCCGGCGCGTGGCTGGCCGCGCAGGCGCGGGAAGGCGATGTCATTCTTATCAAAGGCTCGCGGGGCGTGCGCTTGGAGACCTGCCTGGAGGCGCTGCCGGCGTAGTCCCGGCGCTGGCGACGGCCATGCTCTATTACCTGCTGTATGAAGTCCTGTATCTCAAGTATCAAGCTCTCGGCCCGCTCCGCGTCTTTGGCTATCCGTCGTTTCGCGCCTTGCTCGCCGCCATGACGGCGACGCTGATTTGCCTGCTGCTGGGCAAGCCGATGATCGCCTGGCTGCGCCGCCTCAAGTATGGGCAGGAAATCCGCGAAGAGGGCGTCAAGGCCCACCAGGCGAAAAAAGGCACGCCGACTATGGGCGGCGTGCTCATTATCACCGGCATCCTCGTCAGCACGCTGTTATGGGCCGACCTGAGCAATTTGTTCGTTTGGGTTGTGGCGCTCGCCCTGCTGGCGCATGGCGCGATTGGCTTTCTGGACGACTACCTGAAAATCGCCAAGCGCCAGAATCTTGGCTTGCAAGGTCGCTGGAAGCTGGCGGGCCAAGTGGCGACGGCCCTTGTCATCGGCGGGGTTCTCATCGGCGTCGGCGACTACCCCACGCGCCTGAGCATTCCGTTTTTCAAGGATTTTCAGCCGGATCTGACGCCGTGGCTCTACATTCCGTTTATGCTGCTGGTGATGACCGGCAGCTCGAACGCGGTCAACCTGACGGACGGCCTCGATGGGCTGGCCATCAGCACGACCTTTGTCGTGGCGTTCGCCCTGACGCTGCTGTGCTACGTCACCGGGTTGACCGAGCTGGCGCAGTATCTCAACCTCCCGCCGCAGCCCAAGTCGCTGGAGGTGACGGTGCTTTGCGCGGCGCTAGCCGGCGCGAGCCTTGGCTTTTTGTGGTTCAACGCGCCGCCGGCGGAAGTTTTCATGGGCGATGTCGGCAGCCTCGCCATCGGCGGCTGCATCGGATGCGTGGCGATTGTCATCAAGCAGGAATTCTTACTGGCTATTCTGGGCGGCGTCTTCGTCATTGAAACCCTCTCGGTCATTCTGCAGGTGAGCTACTACAAGCTGACCAAGAACCCGCGGACAGGCATCGGGAAGCGCATTTTCAAGATGTCGCCGCTGCATCACCATTTTGAACTGACCGGCTGGAAGGAGTCGAAAATCGTCTTTCGCTTTCTCATCGCGCAGATTTTCTTCGCGTTGCTCGCGCTGGCGACCCTCAAGCTGCGGTGAACTGTCATGCTCGAATACGCAGGCCGAAATATCGTCGTGGTCGGGGCCGGACTGAGCGGCGTCGAGGCGGCGCGGTTTCTGCTGTCGCGCGGCGCGCGCGTGACGCTTTCCGATAGCCGCCCGCTCGATAAGCTCCCGGCCGCCGTCGCCGCGCTGCGCGAGCGCGGCGCGACGATTGAGGCCGGCGGCCATGGCATCGAGACCTTCCTTGGCGCGGACGAAATCGTTGTTAGCCCGGGCGTCCCGATCACGATCGAGCCGCTTTGGCAGGCGCGGCAGGCCGGCGTGTCCCTGATTGGCGAAATCGAGCTGGCGTTTCGCCACCTGCGCGGGCGGATCGTCGCCGTGACGGGCAGCAACGGGAAGAGCACAACCACGACGCTCATTGGCCGCCTCCTCGCCGAAGGCGGACTGCCAACGCAGGTCGGCGGCAATATCGGCGTCGCGGCCGTCGCGCTCGTCGAGACCTCGCGCGACGATGGCTGGACGGTTCTGGAATGCAGCAGCTTTCAGCTTGAAAGCGTCGTCGCGTTTCGCCCGCGCATCGGCGTGTTACTCAACATTACGCCCGACCACCTCGACCGCCACGGGACGCTTGAAAACTACATCGTGGCCAAGCTGAACCTCTTTCGCCGCTTTGACGGGGAAACCCTGGCCGTCCTCAACGCTGACGACCCGACGACGCCGCGCGCGCTGGACCTGCTGGCGGCGCGGGGCGCGCCGGTCGCGTTGTTTTCATCTCTGCGCGAGGTGGACGAAGGGCTGTTCGCGCGCGGAGACGACATCATTTGCCGAGCGCGCGACGCCGAGCGCCTCCTGTGCCGCCGCGCCGATCTGGCGCTTCCGGGCCGGCACAACCTCGAAAACGCGCTGGCGAGCCTGGCGGTCGCCCTGGCGGCGGGCGTCGGTCCGGAGGACGCGCGGGCGACCCTGCGTCGCTTCAGCGGTCTCGAGCACCGGCTGGAGTTCGTCGCCGAGGTCGGCGGCGTTCGATATTTCAACGATTCCAAGGCCACGAACGTCGCGGCGGCGCAAGTCGCCATCGAAGCCTTCCCCGCGGGCCTGCACGTCATTCTCGGCGGGCTGGACAAGGGCAGCGACTTCGCGCCGCTCGCGGCGGCGCTCGCGCCGCGCGCGGCCTCGGTGGCGCTGATTGGCAAGTCCGCCGAGAAAATCGCCGCGGCTTTGGCGGGACGACTCGCGCAGCCGGTCACGCGCCACGACAGCCTCGAAGCGGCAACGCGCGCGCTGGCGGCGCGCGCCGCGCCGGGCGACACGATTTTACTTGCGCCGGCCTGCGCGAGTTTCGATATGTTTGACAACTTCGAGCACCGGGGACGGGTTTTCAAGGCGGTTGTCAAGGGGTTAACTTCCCGCGCGCGGAGCGAAGCGCCATGAAGCCGACACTCGCGATTCCCAAAGCCGTTCCCGTCTCGCGCAACTTTGCGACCTTCGTCGACCCGTGGCTGCTCGTGACGACCATGGCGCTCACGCTGTTCGGGCTGGTCATGGTGTATAGCGCCTCGGCCACCCTGGCGAGCGAGACCTACCAGACGCAGTTTCACTTTTTGCTGCGCCAGTCGCTGGCCGCCGTCATCGGAAGCGGCTTGCTGGTAGGCAGCCTGTGGCTTGGCTACCAGCGCCTCGAGCGCTCCGGGGTGGTCTATGGGCTGCTCGGCGCGACCATTAGCTTGCTCCTGCTGGCGTTGCTGCTGCCGCCGGTGCGCGGCACGCATCGCTTCATTCGCCTGCCGGGGCTGATGTTTCAGCCGTCGGAGCTAGCCAAGCTGTCGCTGGTGTTGTTCCTCGCGTATTTTCTCAGCCGGAAGGATTCCCTGTCCCGCCGCGACCTGTCCAGAGCCTTGCTGCCGGCCGGGGCGGTTGTCGGGCTGCTCGCCGCGCTGGTGCTTTTAGGGCGCGATTTGGGCACGGTGTTGATGATGGGCGGCACGGCCCTGGCCATGCTCGTGGTCGCGGGCGTTCCGCTGCGCTATCCGGCGCTGGCTGGGCTGCTCTGCTCTCCGTTTCTGCTTTACGCCCTGCTCAAGGAGCCGTATCGCCGCGCGCGCCTGCTGGCCTTTCTCGACCCGTGGAAAGCGCCGCGCGAGGAAGGCTTTCAGATTGTACAGTCGCTGATGGCCGTGGGCAGCGGGGGCGTTTCCGGGGTAGGCTTCGCGCAAAGCCGGCAAAAGCTGTTTTACCTGCCGGAAGCCCATACGGACTTTATTTTTTCCGTCATTGCCGAAGAGATTGGCCTCATCGGCAGCCTGATGGTGGTCGGGCTGTTCGCCATCCTGGCGGCGCGCGGCTTGCGGGCGGCTTACCTAGCGGCGGATGACTTCGGCAAGCTCCTGGCGACCGGCGTCACGGCGCTACTGGTCGGGCAGGCGCTGTTCAACCTCAGCGTCGTGCTGAGTCTCGTGCCGGCCAAGGGCATTCCCCTGCCTTTTATCAGCTACGGCGGCAGCTCGCTGATGATGAGCCTGCTGGCTGCCGGATGGCTGCTTAGCGTGTCACAACAGCGAGCCTGACGGCGGGACGGGATAACGCCCCGGCCGCCGCCGATTGGCAGCGGCCGGACATCCTCGAAAAGCGAGCGTACTGTGCGCGTTCTCATGGCGGCCGGCGGCACCGGCGGGCACATTTTTCCAGGCATTGCCATCGCGCGCGCTTTCCGACAGCGCGATCCCTCGGTCGAGGTGCGTTTCGTGGGCACGGAGCGCGGGCTGGAAAAAAAGCTGGTGCCGGAAGCTGGCTTTGAGCTGACCTGCATCCCGTCGGGCGCGCTCAACAATGTCTCGTGGCGGCGGCGGCTGCAAACGCTGGCCGCGCTGCCGGCCGGCTTCTGGAAGGCCTGGCGACTGGCGGGAAGCTTCCAGCCGGACATTGCTATCGGCGTTGGAGGCTATGCGTCGGGACTGGCGATGCTGGCGGCGATGGCGCGGGGCGTGCCGACGCTGGCGGTCGAGGTCAACGTCCTTCCCGGACTCACCAACCGCCTGCTGGCCCGCTTAGTGACCGGCGCGGCCGTGTCCTACCGCGAGACAGCGGCCTACTTTGGGTCAAAGGCGACGTTGACCGGCACGCCGGTGCGCGCCGAGTTTGAGCAAATTCCGCCGAAGCCGCCGGACGCGCCGCGCCGGCACGCGCTCGTTTTTGGCGGAAGCCAGGGCGCGCAGGCGATTAACCGAGCGATGGCCGAAGCCGCGCCGCGACTGGCGGCCCGGTCTGGGCTGCGACTCGTCCACCAGACCGGCGAGCGCGATGCCGAGGCGATCCGCGCGGCTTACGCGGCGGCGGGACTGGAGGCTGAAGTGCATCCGTTCATTGACCGAATGGCCGACGCTCTTGCCGCCGCCGATGTCATCGTCTGCCGCGCCGGCGCGGCGACCATTGCCGAGATTGCCGCCGCCGGGCGGGCGGCGATTTTCATTCCCTTCCCGCAAGCGGCCGACGACCACCAGCGTAAGAACGCCGAGGCTTTCGCGCGCGCCGGCGCGGGCGAGGTCATCTTGCAAGCCGAGCTAACCGGGGAAAGGCTGGCCCAGTCCATCCTCGCGCTTCTCGATGACCCGGCGCGACTGGCCCGGATGGAAGCCGCTAGCCGCGCCTTAGCCCAACCCCGCGCCGCGGAACGCGCCGTGGATGTTGCGCTTCAGATTCTGCATCGCCCAGTATAGCGTGGCTATGAGGGAACGCCTGCACTTCATCGGCATCGGGGGAAGCGGCATGAGCGGCATTGCCGAGCTTGCGCTGCGGCGCGGATGCCGGGTCTCCGGCTCGGACTTGGCGGCGTCGGCGGCGACAGCCCGCTTGCAGGCGCTTGGCGCGCAGGTGTTCATTGGTCACGACCCGGCGCAGGTCGCCGGCGCGCAGCGCGTCGTCGTCTCGACAGCCGTCAAGCCCGATAACCCGGAACGCCTGGCCGCGCAGGGCCAGGGCATTCCCATTTTGCATCGAGCGGAAATGCTGGCTGAGCTGATGCGGGGCAAAACGGCCATCGCGGTCGCCGGCGCGCATGGCAAGACGACGACCAGCGCGATGATCGCCACAGTGTTGCGCGCCGCCGGCCGCGACCCGACGGCGGTCGTCGGCGGGACGCTGGACGGGGTTGGAAGCGGGGCGGTCGCGGGCGCGGGACCGCACTTTGTCGCGGAAGCCGATGAAAGCGACGGCTCGTTTCTCGCGCTGCCGCGCGACATCGCCGTCATCACCAACATTGACCGCGACCATCTTGACTTCTACCGCGACCTGGACGACATCACGGAGCATTTCGCCCGCTTCGCCGAAGGCGTTTCCGAAGGGGGCGCAGTGGTCATTTGCGCCGACGATCCAGGCGCGCGGGCGCTCCTGCCCCGGCTGACCGGACGGCGCGCAACCTACGGGCTGGAAGCCTCGGACGCGAGCGTTCAAGCGACCGAGCTGATCCCGCGGAAGCCGTTTGGATGGACGTTCAACGTTTGGCGGGATGGGCGCTGGCTGGGCGCAGCGCAATTGCAAGCGCCAGGGCGGCATGCGGTCTATAATGCGCTGGCCGCCGTCGCCACTGGACTTGAGCTGGGCCTCGACTTCAAAGACATCCAAGTCGGGCTGGAAATGTTCAAAAATGTTTCCAGACGGTTCCAAATTCGCGGAGAAAGGGCTAATGTTCTCGTTGTTGACGACTACGGACACCACCCGGCTGAAATCGCCGCCGCGCTCGACGCTGCGCGAAGCGCCGAGCGGCGTATCGTCCTAGCGTTCCAGCCGCACCGCTATTCCCGAACGCAGCGCCTTTTCGCGGATTTCGTGACGGCCTTGGGAAAGGCGGATGTGGTTTGCATCCTGGAGGTTTACGCGGCGGGAGAAGCGCCGATAACTGGTGTAACGTCCGAAACGCTGGTCGCCGCCCTGCAAGCGGCCGGGCATGGGGCGACGCATTACGCTGGAGGCTTGGAAGAAGCCCTGCCGCGCCTGCTTCCGCTCGTTCGTCCGGGCGACTTGCTGTTGACCGTTGGGGCCGGCAACGTCTGGCGGCTTGGTGAAAGGTTTTTGGAGCATGTCGAAGTCAATTGAGCAGATTTGCGCCGAGCTTGACGTTGCCGCCCGCTTCCGCCAGCCCATGCGCCGCCTGACATCGCTGCGAGCCGGAGGCGAGATTGCCTGCCTGGCTTTTCCCGACACGCCTGAAAAAGCCGCCCGGCTCGTTCAGCGGCTCAATGAAAACGGCATCCGCTGGAGTCCGCTGGGCTATGGCACGAACTTGCTGGTCGCGGACGGGCCGCTTGACCGCGTGGCCGTGAGCCTGCGCTCGATGAAAGCGCCGGTGACGTTTGACGGGCTGCGGGTCGCGGTTCCGGCCGGTTACAGCTTGCCGCGCCTGGTCAACCAATGCGCGGATCGCGGTCTATCGGGCATTGAGGGCTTGTCTCCGATTCCGGGCAGCGTCGGCGGCGCGATCAAGATGAATGCCGGCTCGCACGGCTATGAAATCGCGGATGTGATCGAGTCGGTAGAGGTCGCGCGCGATGGGCAAGTCGTCACCCTGCCCCGCGCCGCCATTGGCTTTGCCTACCGTCACTCGCCGTTCACGGAGCGGGACCTTATTCTGGGGACGACCCTTCGCCTGCGTCCGGGCGACCCGGCGACGAGTCGGGCTGAAATTGCCGAATACCGCCGACATCGCGCCGCCACGCAGCCGATCCATGCCAACAGCGCCGGGTGCATCTTCAAAAATCCCGCACCGGGCCTCGCCACCGGGCGCATCATTGACGAGCTTGGCCTGAAGGGCGAAACCATCGGCGGAGCAACCATCTCGACGCTTCATGCCAACTTCATTGTGACGAACGGCGCGGCGCGGGCGGCCGATATTTTGGCCCTCATCGAGCGCATCCGGTCGCGCGCGCGCGAAGCGCGGGGCATTGAGCTCGAAATGGAAGTTGACGTTTGGGATTGAGCGCGTGGAGAGCGTAAGCGTGTCTGTCGCCCAGGAACGAACAACCCGGCAAGCCTTGCCTTCGCGCCGCGAGCAAACGCGCGAGGCAGTCGCTATTCGCGGCGCGGGGACGCTGACCGGCCGGCTTTGGGATCAGCTATGGGCGTGGCGGCCGGCGTGGGCCTGGGCGATTTTTCTAGTCGCGCTCAGCGGCTTGGGCCTGGCCCTGACGCGGTCGAGCTTGTTTACGCTACGGCAAGTTGAAGTGATTGGCTGCGAGCCGCGCTTGGCCGAGGATGTCGAGCGGGCCGCGCGCCAGAACGCGACCGGCTCGCTGCTTACCCTGTCGCTGACGGCGCTGCGCCAAAGCCTGGAAAGCCTGTCGCGGGTTCGGCAGGTCAGCGTGATTCGCATCTTGCCGGACACGCTGCGGATTGTCGTGGCCGAGCGCAAGCCGGCGGCGCTGGCACAGATGGCCGAGCGCGGCGGGCTGGTCTGGCTGGATGAGGAAGGGGTGGTGATCGCGGCTTATGACCCGGAAGCGGATGGCGAGCCGCCGAACATCGCCGTTGGCTTTGCATCGGATCGAACCCCTGCCGGGCGGCGCGAAAACCGCGAGCGGCTTCAGCTTTACCGCAACTTGATGTGGGCGCTTGACGCCGCTGAGCCGCGCCTTTCCGAACGGATTGAGTCGGTTGACTTGTCGCATCTGCAGGATGTGCGCGCGCAGCTTCGCGGCAGTCGCGTCGTCATCGGGCTCGGCAAGGAAGACTTTCGGGCGCGCCTGCTTCACGCCTGCGAAATCGTGGATGCGCTCCAGCGGCGCGACGCCGCCATTCTGGAGCGCCTGCGGTTTTCCGACCCGCGCATTTTTGAGAAAGCGGCGTATCTGAAATCCGTCAATATCATCAATCCCAAGCAGGTGAATCTCGAATTTGACGATCGCCCAACCGGCGGCGCGGCGCGTTCGCCTAGCGGCGGGAGTCGCCCGGAGGCCCAAGCGGTCACGGGACAGAAACCGAAAGCTGGGCCGCGCGCCGCCGGCTCAGCGCCGAGGAGGTAACGTCATGGCCCGCGCCGCGCCTTACGTTGCGAGCCTCGATCTCGGCTCAACGCGCACGCGCATCGTCATTGCCACGCCAGTCCCCGACCGCGACCGCTGGACCGTCGCCGGCTATGCCGATGTTCCCTCAAAGGGCATGCGCAAGGGCGTGGTGGTCAACATCGAGCTGGTCGAGGAGACCATCCGTCAAGCCCTTGCGGAAGCCGAAAAGATGGCCGGGTTCGAGATTTCTTCCGTTCACGCGAGCTTGTCCGGCACGCACATCCGCGGCCTCAACGGGCATGGCGTAGTCGCCGTGGCGCACCGCAACCGGCAAATTACGGCAAGCGATGTCCAGCGCGTCATTGACCAGGCCAGCGCCGTCAGCTTGCCGTCCGACCGCGGCATTGTCGAGGTGCTGCCGCAGGAATTTGTCGTTGACGAGCAGGACGGAATTGGCGACCCCCTCGGTATGTTGGGGATGCGGCTCGAAGTCACCATACATATAGTGACTTCTCCGGTGACAGCCTCACAAAACATCGTGACAAGCGCCAACCGGCTGGGTATCATTGTCGAAGACCTCACTCTCGGTTCCCTTGCCGCTGCAGCGGCGACGCTCACGGACGAAGAACGTGAATACGGCACGGCACTTGTCGATATTGGCGGTGAAATTACCAGCCTTGCAATTTTTCAGCGGGGCGCCGTGCGTCACACGGCAACGCTTGGCATCGGGGGCATATACTTCACAAACGATATTGCCGTTGGGCTTCGGTCATCCGTCCCCGAAGCCGAGCGCATCAAGCAAGTGTTCGGATGCGCTTTCGCGCCGCTGTTGCGTCCTAATGAGCGCCTGGAACAACTCGAGTTCGCCGCTTCGAGCGGAAGGACTCGAACGCTTTCCCGCCAAGTCTTGTGCGAAATGCTTCAGCCGCGAGCCGAGGAGATTTTCAAGCAGCTACAGGAGAGTATTCGAGAAGCTGGATTCGAGCGGAAGTTGTCGAGCGGCTTGGTTCTGACGGGCGGCGGCAGCCTGCTGTCGGGAATTCCCGAGCTGGCGGAGCGCGCGCTTGACATCCCGGCGCGGATTGGCACGCCAAGCGGGCTCGATGGGCTAAATGAAGAGCTTCGCCGCGCCGAATGGGCAACCGCGATTGGACTTATCCTGTCGAGCATTCGTCCTCGCTCCAATCATCATTTGCGGCAGCGGGAGGCGAGTTGGCGCGATTGGCTGACCGGCATAAAAAACTTTTTTTCTTCGCCAAGTTCGGCGCGCTGAGCATATTATTTTTTCATAGAGCGAACGGGTCCCGATTAAGGTTACGGGCAGGAGGCACTTGATTCCATGGGAGCAGACAACAAGCGGTTATCAAATCCGCCGCCAGTGAGGTTTGAATTTGTGGAAAACACGATTTCGAAGGGCGCAAATATCAAGGTCATTGGCGTCGGCGGCGGCGGCGGCAACGCGGTCAACCGCATGATTGAGTCCGGCATTGAAGGTATTTCCTTCCTGGTCGTGAACACTGATATGCAGGCGCTCAGCATGTCGAAGGCGGCCGTCAAAATTCAGATTGGCAGCAAGCGGACGCGCGGTCTGGGCGCAGGGGCCGACCCGCAAACGGGACGCGAAGCCGCCCTTGAGGATACCGAGAAGATCATTGACGCCCTCGAAGGCGCCGACATGGTTTTCATCACCGCCGGCATGGGCGGCGGCACGGGGACCGGGGCCGCGCCGATTGTGGCCGGGCTGGCCAGCGAGCTGGAAATCCTGACCGTGGCGGTGGTCACCAAGCCGTTCGGCTTTGAAGGTCGCCGACGAATGATCAATGCCGAAAAAGGCATCAGCGAATTGCACGAATGCGTGGATACCATCATCACCATTCCCAACGACCGCCTGCTGACGACCGTGGATCGCAATACCTCGCTGGCCGATTCCTTTCGCATGGCGGATGACGTTTTGCGTCAAGCCGTGCAGGGGATTTCAGACCTCATTACGGTGCCCGGCATGATCAACCTCGATTTCGCCGACGTGCGCACTATCATGCGCGGCTCTGGCATCGCCTTGATGGGCACCGGACAAGCCTCCGGAGAAAACCGCTCCATCGAGGCCACCAACGCCGCGATTGCGAGCCCGCTGCTCGAAGAAGCTTCCATCGAAGGCGCGAAAGGCGTTCTGGTCAACGTCACTGGCGGCAGCGACCTGACGCTCCATGAAGTCAATGAGGCGACGTCCATTATCCAGAAGGCGGCGCACCCGGAAGCCAACATCATCTTCGGCGCGGTCATTGACGAGCGAATGCAGGAAGGTATGAAAATCACCGTCATTGCGACCGGCTTTGATCAAGCCGCCCAAGCGGCCAATCAGCCTCCGACCGCATCCACGACGGCGGTGGCCGGCAATGTGGTGTCAGCGCCATCATTCGGGCGAATCGCCCCGCCGGCCGCGGAAGCCGACGCCCTGGAAACGCCAGCCTTTTTGCGGCGGAAGGCCGAGTAGCTTCCCCGCTTTCGCCGGCGCGGACGGCAGTCCTCATTTACGGGTTTCGGCGCAGGACAGTAAATGTTCCCTGCTCTGAAACCCACGCTGTTGAAAAAGCCTCATAGCCAGTCGGGCGCTGTCGCAGCTTCATCTCCAGCGCATCGCCCCGCCCGATGACCAGCCAAGTCACGGTCGGCGGAATCGCCGAATCGAGCGCGCCCCAAGACGGGCTGCCCTCGTGCACAATTTGAGCGTAGTTCAGCCCGCTCCGCGCAATCACGGATGACAGGTCGCCCGCAAACAGGGCGACCTGCGCCTGCCCAACCTCCGCCCGCAGAAACTGCGCCAGCGCGCGGCGCTCGCGCCCGATTAGCGCGAACTGCGCGCGATAGGCTTCCTGAAAAACGGCGAGCTGGTACACGCCATCGCGCAGCAGCCACAGCGACTGTCCAAGGCACGCCAGCCCTAAGCCTGCCGCCAGCCAGGGATGCCGCGCCGGGAAGCGCCGCTGGAGGAAAGCCGCGCTCAAGCCCGCGCCAACAGCCAGCGCCGGAAGCGCGACCAACCCGTAGCGGTTGTTCAAAAACAGCGGGTAGATTTGAATATTGCCCGAATATAGGCTGTAGCCTGTAAACAGCGGCGGCGGCAGCGTGAGCGCCAAAGTCAAAGCGTCCGGCGACCCGCAGCGCCGCCGCCAGAGCGCGGCAGCGACGCCCTGCGCCAAGCCCGCGCCGCCGAACAGGATGGTGACTGGCGTCGCGCAGATGACGACCGTGGCGGCCCAGACCATTCCGGCGTAAAGCGGTCGCCCGACCACAAAGCTCAAGTGGCTTAGCTCATCCTGATGACGCGCAAAGTAGCCGCGCGCGGAGTAGGGCCCGTCGAGAAACTCGAGCGGGCGCCCATAAATAAACCAGTTGTGCCAAAGCCAATAGGCGACGCCTGCCCCGGCGATGCCGCTCCAGAGCGCGATGTCGGACATTCGCGCCCAGCCGCGACGCGGCGAGCGCAGCGCCACGACGCCCAGTCCGGCGGGAAGCAGCGCCCAGCCCTCGTAGCGCGTAAGAACGGCGAGCAATGTCCAGAGCGCGAACGCTATCAATGCCGAGCGCTCGCCGCGCCGCATCCAGTCGCGCCCATGCCACACGCTCCCCAGCAGCGTCGCCAACAATAGCGGCTCTGTCAGAGGCGTGGTTTGGACGTACAGCAGCGAAGGGTTGAGCGCGAAAGTCAGCCAGGCAATCGTCGCGGCCAGCTTGGATTCCGTCAGATCGGCGACGAGATCAAAGAGAAACGCGGCGGCGATGGCAAAAGCCGCGAGTGAAACGAAGCTTCCGGCCAGACCAGTCCGCCAGAGCGTGTCGAAAGCGGCCAGCGGCGCGGCCAGCGCATGCGGCAGCGGAAGCCACGGGCTGCCAAGCTGAATGTAGCGATCCCGCCAAGACGCGCCCGGCGGCGCGTCCGCGAGCTTGCGAGCAATCGCCAGATGGGCTTGCCCGTCGCCGTAGAGGTTGTTCCAGTCGCAGGCGTAAACCCAGGCGAGCGTTAGCCCGCCAACCACAAGCGACGCCAGCGCGACCAGCCGCGCCGACTCCCAGCGCGAGCGACTAAATGGCACACTGACGACGCGCTCGCTCCCAGTCAAAGACCTGTCGGGCGCGGACATTTTCGGTCGCTACGGCCAGCGCCGAGATGAGGTCATCCTCAAACATATTTGGCTGAAAAGCGGGCGGCAGATGGCGGTCGCGAATGACCATCCGGCGCGCAGGCTTTGCGGAAAGGGCGGGATGGGGCTTCGCGGCGTTAGCAACGAACTGATCGGTTACGAGCTTAGTCGTCATGACGGGTTTCCTCCTTACGAGCGTCAGGCGCGAGCGCCGCGGCAGCCGCGAGGAAACCGCCGAGGCGTTAGCCGGTGTGAAAAGGCGATAGGGCAGGTCGCATGCGGATGGCGGTGATCCTCCCTGAGCCGCAAGAGGCGGCGACTGGCTCAATCAGCCATTGGCAATGGTAGGCTCCCAAAGCGCGACTGGCAAGGGCTGGCGACCCAATTCAAACAGTTCATGGATGCGCTTGTCAGGAAGTCGCTTTTTGATTTGTATAACTTTAGCGGCGCTGTGCTAGTCTCCGCCCGCGCCGCGCTCGGCCCGCGCCGATCGCTCTTCTCAGCGCTTGACATTCCAACCTGCCTTGTGAATCCCCATGCAACGTAACCATCGATTGTCGCTCTGGGCGGCGGCTCTGCTGGCGGCCTGCTGGCTGTCCGCCCTCGCTCGCGGAACTGAAACGAGCCACGAGTACGCCCCGCTCCAAGCCGCCAAGCTCAACTACAAAGACTGGACCTATCCGGCGCTCGATGGCGGCGACATCAATCTGCGAGCGTGGGCTGCGGACAAGAAGCTCGTTCTGGTCGCGTATTTCGCGCCGTGGTGCGGCAACTGGCGCGACGAGGCGGAGGTTCTGGCGCGCCTGCATGCCAAATATCGCGCCAAGGGTCTGGGGATTATCGCGGTTAATGAGTACGGCACAGCCGCGGAAGCCAGAGCTTTCTTTGGACCGGCTGGCCCGCCCTACCCGGTGGCGATTGAGTCGGAGGATCGCGCCAAGGTCGGCGAGACGTCGCATGCGCTATACCGCCGCCTGACTGGGGACTTCCGCAATTACGGCTCGCCCTACAATGTCTTTATCGAGGCAGCGGCGATGACCAAGACGGGCGAGACGCTGGCGGAGCGCGTCACGGTCGCCAACGGCGAACTCATCGAAGCCGAAGCGGAGGCCTTTATTCGGGAAAAGCTAGGATTGCCGAAAGTTTCCCCAGCAGAGGAAGCTTTACCCTGAGCGCAAAACGGATATGCGGGCGACTGGCGCCAATGGCTCCGCGCGGCTTGCCTGAAGTAAAGTCGCTTGGAGCTTAGCGCGCTAGAGAAGCCGGCTTGCCGCGGCTTACTCGCGCCGCCGAAGCGATGTAAGCGCCCCGCCGGCCAGGGCGATGAAATACACGTCCAAGTAGCTGCGGTGACTGGTGTGCGCCCAGAACGCCGCCGTCACCAGCCCAAACGCGACCACGTGCGCGCCGCAGAGCGCCAACGGGGACCACTGCCGCCGCCGCGCCAGTCGCCACGCGCCGCCCAGCGCCAGCAGCATCGCCGGAACATAGCCGCTGCCATAGACAAGCTGTTCGCGCCGGCCCTTGGCCGGATTGAGCCGCCACCAGAAGGCCGCGCCCAGCTTGCGCCCGGCCGCCGCGAGCGTTCGCCCCGGATGCTCCCTGACATACGCCCAGGCGCGCGCCCGAAACCAGTCGTCCAGCGCCGTTTCGCCGCGCGCGATGGCTTGCCCGACCTCGGCCACCTCGGCGGGCGTCAGCGCCTCCCACGCCGCTTCCGCGCTGCGGTCAATGCTGCCCTGCGGATAGTGACTGAAGGTCTGGGGGTTGTTGCCAGCCCAAAGCGAGTGTCCGATGCGCGTCGTCAGCGTCAGACGCCCCACAACCGCGGCGTTCCGCAGCAACCACGGCATCAGGACGACGCACAACGCCCCCGCGTAGCCGCTCAACGCTTTCCATCGCTCAGACGCCGGCGCGCCGCGTCGCCCAAGCCAAAGCCAGCCGAGCGCAAGCGGCGCGAATGGGAGCAGCGACGGCCGCGTCAGCATCGCCAGCCCGGTCAAGCCGCCAGCCAGCAACGCTGCCCGCGCCGGTCGCCGCGCCGTCGGCACGCTATCCAGCGCCAGCGTCGCCGCCGCAACCGCCAGCGTGTAAAGCCCGGTTTCCTGAAGCGCCGTGTCGTGCGCGACAAAGTAGGGATACAGCGCCGTCAGCGCCGCCGCGACGAGTCCCGCGCGGGCGTCGAACCAGCGCCGCGCCAGACCGTACGCGCACAGCGTCGTTCCCGCGCCGACCAGCGATTGCGCGACGGCAACAGCTTCAAAGCAACGCGCGCCGCCGGTCGCCAGCGCGAGAAAGGCCGGGTAGAGCGGCGTCCAGTAGGCGCAACGGAGCGCGTCCAGGCAAAAGTCTCGCTCGGCGACGAGCTTCTGCGCCAGGTCAAAATAAAAGCCGTAGCTCTGCTCCCAGAAATCGGCTTCGCCGCGCGCCAGCCGCGCGCCCAGCCGCGCCCCAAACGCGACGCTCGCAATGACGCCTAGGATGACAAGCCGCCGCCGCTCAGTCATCGAGCGGCACCGTATCGAGAAAGACCAGCCCAAACCCTTCCAGCGCCGTCAATCGCCGCGGGTGATTCGTCAGCAGCCGAATCTGGCGCAGCCCCAATGCGCGCAAAATCTGCGCCCCGGTACCGTAGTCGCGGACGTTCCCGTGGATCATCGTTTCGCCTTTGGCAATGGCGCGCAGGTGCTCTTCAAGGCGCGTCCCGGCTTGTTTCTGACGCAGATACAGCAGGACGCCGCAGCCTTCCGCCGCAATTTTGCGGAGCGCGCGCCGCAGCCACCGGCCGGCTTCATCGCTCGCCTCCTCAAACACGTCGCCCAAAAGCGTTTGCGAATGCACGCGCACCAGCGCCGAATCCGCCGTGGCCGGCTCGCCCATCACGAGCGCGAGGTGAGCCTCGTCCGTGATGTCGCTGCGAAACGTCAGAGCGCGAAACTTGCCGTAGGGCAGCGTCAGCTCGGCTTCGGCCGTGCAGCGAACGTGAATTTCATTCGCCAGCCGATAACGAATTAGGTCGGCGACCGACACAATCTTCAGGCCGTGACGCCGCGCAAAGACCATTAGCTCAGGCAGCCGCGCCATCGTCCCGTCATCATTCATAATTTCGCAGATGACGCCGGCCGGCGTCAGCCCGGCCAGGCGCGCCAGATCAACGCTGGCTTCAGTCTGCCCCGGACGCACCAGGACGCCTCCGCGCCGCGCGCGCAACGGGAAAACATGGCCTGGTCGGGCAAGGTCTGCAGGGCGGGTCGCCGGGTTGACGGCGGTGAGAATCGTTGTGGCTCGGTCAGCCGCGGAAATGCCGGTGGTCACGCCGCGCTTAGCCTCAATGGATACCGTGAAGGCCGTGCCAAAACCCGACGTGTTGTTGGCGACCTGCAGGGGCAAATCAAGCGCGTCGCAACGCTCCTCGGTTAGGGAAAGGCAAATCAGGCCGCGGCCGTATTTCGCCATAAAGTTAATGATATCGGGCGTTACCTTTTCAGCCGCGCAGACCAAGTCGCCTTCATTTTCACGGTCCTCGTCATCCACGACGATCACCATCCGCCCGGCTTGAACGTCAGCGACAGCTTCCTCAATAGAAGCAAGCGCCATGGGTGTCGGATTTTCCATTTTTTTCTCTTATGCGATTTTCTTTTACGCGGGAGGCGGCAAAGGCGTATTCCTCGTTTGTAGCGCTCGTCCGCGCCAAGCGCAATCATCCAGGTTATCGCCTGCCCTACGGCTTGCGGCGGCGATGGGCGCTCCCTGGCCATCACTGCTTGAAAGCGTATGAAAGCGTATAGACTTTCAAAAGTCTCCATGGCTGCTTTCCAAAAACTGCAGCCTCAGCTGCATGACAGGTCTCAACTCTACATTGCCCGCCGCCAATGCTTTTATGCCCTCCTTACGATGAAAAGCCTCGATTCGGAAATGCCAGGATTGCCCTCAGGCTGCCTGAAGGACGAGGCGGACTGGTCGCTGCTCTGGACGACCCTCGGACACCACTACGATATTGTCTGGATTCGGCGGCTGGCAGATGACAGCCTGATGTTTTTTGGCGACGGGCTGGCTCGGCTCTGGGGCTGCTCCGTCGCTGACGCGGTCCAGGATCCGAGCCAGCTTGACAAGGCTATTCATCCAGCGGATCGGTCGCTGCGCGCGAACTGCTGGCAGTCGTCAGTTGCTGACGACAACTGGGAGATTGAGTACCGAGTCATTCAGCCATCGGGAGAAACGCGCTGGGTGCGCGAATCGGCTATGACTCTGCGCGATTCGACGGATCAGCCGACGCATCTAGCAGGTCTCATCCGAGATGTAACCCGTTACAAGCTGGCTGAACGCATCTGCCGCGAGACCGAGCGGCAGTGGTGGAAATTCTTCGAGCAAAACCCGCTGGGGTGCTGCCTGCTGTCGGCGCGCAGCCTACGGTTCGCAGCGGCGAATGCGGCCTTTGCCGAACTCATCGGATACCCGGTTGAAGAGATCATTGGCCGCCACCCGGACGACTTCGGGCTCTGGCTTGATCCAACGCTGCCACGCCTCGTCTTTCAATCCCTGCGCCAGTTTGCCCAAAGCGAGGTGTTTGAAACCGCCTTGCGCCTGCCGACCCAGGAGTTACGGCAGGTCGAGCTGACGGCGATGACCTTGGAAGCTGGCGATCAGCGATATATCGCGCTTATGTGCCGCGACGTAACCCGGGCGAAGCAACTTCAAAGGCAACTCATGGATGATGAGACGCGCTTTCGCGCGCTATTTATGGGACTGCCGGACATAGTCGCCCATATCAGCTCCGAGGGACGCGTCTATGATGTCAACCATGCCGATTTCGGCTATGAAAAAGCGGCGCTCCTGGAGCGCAACTTCCTTGACTGGTTCGCGGTGGAAGACCGCCCGCAGATTCAAGCATCGCTGGCGCAATCGCTGACCGAAATCGGCGACCGGCAGGCGTTTGAGGCGCGGATTCAGCACTCCGACGGGACGCTCAAGTGGTACGCCGGACGAGTGGCGGGCGCGCATTTCAATGAGTCGATCACCGAGTTTCTCATTACGCTGCGCGACGTCGCCGCCCAAAAGCAAGCGGCGGACGAGTTGCGCCAGCTCAATCACGAGATTGCCGAAGCCAACGCCAAGCTGCGCGAGCTCGACAAGCTCAAGGCGCGCTTTGCCGCCACGCTCGTTCACGATCTGCGCTCTCCGCTGACCTCCATTTACAGCGCGCTCGAAATCCTGGATAACGCGTCCATAGACGACGGATTGCGTTACCTGCTGAGCATTTCACGGAGCAGCCTGCAACGGGCGCTGGACATGATCAGCAGCATTCAGCACATCTACCAAGCTGAAGAGGGAATGCTCAAGCTCGACTGCGCCCTCATCACTCCCCAAGCGTTCATTCAGGCGTGCTGGGAGGCAGCCTGCATCGAAGGGCGGAAAAAGGAGCTCGCCATGACGCTTGCTTACGCTTTTGACGCTGACGAGCCTCCGCTTCTCTACGGAGACGCTCCTAAGCTTGAGCGCGCTTTCAACAATCTGCTCTTGAACGCTCTCAAGTTCACTCCGCCCGGCGGCAGCATCACGCTCAATGTGAGCATCATCAATGGCTCCGGGGTTAATATCGGACGGGACTTCGTGGAAATTTCAATTCTCGACACAGGCGTCGGCATTCCGCCAGAAGACTTGCCCTACATCTTTGACGCCTATCGCCAGTCGCGCAACAACCGGACGGGCGTTGGATTTGGCCTTGGGCTGGCGATTGTCAAAAGCGTCATCGCGGCGCACGGCGGCGACGTGCGCGTCGAAAGCCAGATTGGCATCGGGACGCAGTTCTCCATTCAGCTCCCCATTGCCGCCGCCAGAGTGGCATCAGCCGCGTCGTCCGCGCCGGCGAAGAAATCGGTCAGGCTCTGATAGGCAGCCCGGCGCCCGATCGCTTGGCTGACCAGCTCAGCGATGGTCTGCGCGCCCTGGGATAAGAACAGGGGGCGCGAGGCAAAGATATTGGTGAAGTACATGCTGGGAATCCCGCGCTCCTTGGCGTAGGCGGCGAGCGCCGTCGTCCCCAGCACAAGGTCGGGCTTGAGCTCGTCCACGGCAATTACGTCCTGGTCGAAGGTTTTGCGGAAAACGACCGTCGTTCCCCGCGCTTCAAGCCAGGCTTCGTCTTCTTTCGTGAAAGGCGTCTGACCAATGTTAGTCGAGACGTAGGGCACTTCAGCCCCGGCTTCGACCAGCAGTCGCGCCACCATTAGCTCGCTGCCCTCGTAACCGGCCACAATCACCCGCCCGCGCACGGGCGTCCGGGCGAGCGTCTCGGCGACGGCGCGGGATTCGGACTCAGCCAGCTCTTCAATCTTGGACGACTTGACATTAAAGGCTCGCCCAATCCGCTCAATCCAGTTTCGCGTGCCTTCCACGCCAACTGGCGTACACCCCATAGACGGGATCTTGTATTTCGCCAGCAACGCGCACGTCTTCGTATAGAACGGATGCAGCGTGACATTGACGCTGACGCCGAGCGTCTTGCGGAAGTCGGCAATGGTGCGCGATGGAATATGCGCCACGAGCCGAATGTCCATTTTGGCGAGCAACTGCTCCAGGTAGAGCGGATCGGCCGGAAAAACCTCGCCAATCGTCGAAGCCGCGCTCGACTGGCGAGCGGGCAAGCCATCGCGCTCCGCCAGGCACTTGAGAAGCTGCGACGCGGCGATGTCCTTGGCTTCGGCATGGGATTTGACGCCATAGCCCGGCACGTGCATCGGCACGACCAGCGGAAAGGTCGGGTCATCCTTGGCGCGCGCGGCATAATCCTTGGCGATGGCGTCAATGGCGAGACCCACCGTTTCCTCGTTGCACAGTGTAATCAGCGCAATGACGCGCGGATTGAACTGGGCGATTGTTTCGGCAATGGCGGCGCGGGTTCGATCCTCAATCCGGCCGTTGGTCAAATCCGAAGCCGTATAAACGGGCGTCAGGACGGATTTTCGCGCCGCGTAAAAGTGTGACACAAAATCCAGCCCATACACGCAGCCGGCATTGCCAACCAAAACCGGGACAATGCCCTCGACGCGCATCATGACGCGCAGGCTGCCAAAGGCCTGACACATCGAGAGCGGGGCGTGCTTTGAGCTACAGGCGTTAATCCGCTGAAGAACGTTGAGTTGCATCCGCTTTGAGGCGGGGACGGCAGGCGAGTGGAGGCCGTCGAAAGCGACCTCTCTTTCAGCCTACAGCGCCGGCCGTCTCAAACGAAGCCTGACTTTCGGAGTGTCGCCGTTGCTGCCAGCCAAGGATAGTCGCTACCAGCCAAGGATATACGCGAACATGAGCGGGGCGACAATTGAGGCGTCCGACTCGACGATGAACTTGGGGGTCTCAACCCCCAGCTTGCCCCAGGTGATTTTCTCGTTCGGCACCGCGCCGGAATAAGAGCCATACGACGTGGTGGAGTCGCTAATCTGGCAGAAATAGCCCCACACCGGCACGTTTTCGCGCTGCAGGTCCTGATGGAGCATCGGCACGACGCAAATGGGAAAGTCGCCGGCGATGCCGCCGCCAATCTGGAAGAAGCCAACGGAAGCCGCCGCGCTAGCTTCTGTATACCACTGAGCCAGCTCGATCATGTACTCGATTCCGGTACGGACGGTGTGGACGTTCCTCACATTGCCGCTGATACAGTGACCGGCGTACATATTGCCCAGCGTCGAGTCTTCCCAGCCGGGCACAAACATCGGCAGGCGCTTTTCCTTGGCCGCGACCAGCCAACTGTCTTTCGGGTCAATCTGAAAGCTCGCCTGGAGCTTGGGATTGTCGAGAATTCGCCAGAAAAACTCGTGCGGGAAGAGGCGCTCGCCGCGGGCGTCGGACGCCATCCACTCCTCGAGAATAAACGACTCGATGCGGCGCATGGCCTCGCCTTCGGGAATGCACGTATCGGTGACGCGGTTGAGGTGGCGCTCTAGCAGCGCCTTTTCATCCTGTGGCGTCAGGTCGCGGTAGTTTGGCACGCGCTCGTAAAACTCATGCGCCACGAGATTAAACACGTCCTCTTCCAGGTTGGCCCCGGTGCAGGAAATCGCGTGGACCTTGTTCTGCCGAATCATTTCCGCCAACGACAGTCCCAGCTCGGCCGTGCTCATCGCGCCGGCCAGCGTCA
>NKPT01000197.1 GCA_002254845.1 Chloracidobacterium sp. CP2_5A
GCCGCCGCGCCCAGCACCGCCGTCTTAGGCAGGCCGTCGCGAATGATGGCATTCGTCGTGCGCCCTTCCTGAGTGAACGAGGGGCCGAGATCGAGCCGCAATAGCCCGACCATATAATCCCAATACTGTCGCCACACAGGCTGATCCAGCCGGTACTTGCGGACGATGTTGGCCTCCACAGCCGCCGGCAGCCGTCGCTCGCCGTCAAATGGCCCGCCCGGGACTGAACGCATCAACGCAAAGGTCGCCGTCGCGATGAGCCACAGCGTCGCCAGCGCCAGAACGGCGCGCCTCAGCAGAAAGCGTCCCATGCGCCTTGTTGGCCGCCAGCGACCGGCGCGGGCAACATCAAACGCTTACCCCATGCGCAGGCTGTTGGCGCCAACTGCCCGACTGCCCCGGCGCGGAGGAAGCGCGCCCGGCTCGACA
>NKPT01000062.1 GCA_002254845.1 Chloracidobacterium sp. CP2_5A
GGCGCGCGCGGACGAATCCTCTGGGGAGTACAAGCTGATGGCGCTGGCTTTGCCGCCGGATGCCGTGGCGCTGGTGGTTGAAGATGAGCAGGATCTGTGCGAGCTGCTGGCGGAGCAGCTATCGCTGTTGGGCTTTGCCCGCGTTCATCAACTGCGTGACGGCGCCGAAGTCATGCCATTGGTTGAGCGCCTCGACAGTCCTCTCGCGCTGGTCGTTTCAGACGATTCGTTGCCGCATGTCAGCGGGAGGGAAGTGATCGCTAAACTGGCGGCGCAAGGTCAGTGCAACCGATTTTTGCTGATCAGCGGCTTTTGGGGAGTGGAGGAGCTGCCCGCGTTGCCGCCGTCCATCCGCATTGAGCGACTGGCGAAGCCTTTTTCTACAAAGCGTTTTCATGAGGCCGTGCGCGCGCTGCTGAGCTGAGACAGCGTTTCGTCCGGGGCGGCTTTCAAGCGCGCCTAAGCGTCGGCAAGCGCGCCGGCGCCCGGCTATGGCAGGCTTTCTAGCCGGTAGTTCGGGGCTTCTTTCGTGATGATGACATCGTGGACGTGGCTTTCGCGCAGCCCGGCTGCCGTGATCTTGACAAAGCGGGCGTTGGCCTTGAGTTCGGCGATGGTTCGGCAGCCGACGTAGCCCATGCCGGCGCGAACGCCGCCGGCTAGTTGCGTCACTAGCGCCGCCAGCGAGCCTTTGTAGGGCACCTTGCCCTCGATCCCTTCTGGAACAAGCTTCGACTCGACGGTTTCCGCATCCTGGGCGTAGCGGTCGCGGCTGCCTTCCTTCATCGCGGAAAGCGATCCCATGCCGCGGTAGGCCTTGAAGCTCCGTCCTTGATACAGGATGAGTTCGCCGGGGCTTTCATCCACGCCGGCGAAGAGCGAGCCGATCATGACCGCGTCCGCGCCAGCCGCCAGCGCCTTCGTAATGTCGCCTGAAAACTTGATGCCGCCGTCGCCGATGATGGGCACGCCCGCGTCGCGCGCGGCGTCGGCGCAGTCAAGGATAGCCGTCACTTGCGGGACGCCGATGCCGGCCACAATCCGAGTGGTGCAAATCGAGCCGGGTCCAATGCCGACCTTGACGCCGTCCGCGCCAGCCGCGATGAGTTCGCGCGTCGCTTCGCCAGTGGCGACATTGCCGGCGATGAGGTCAACGTCCGGAAAGCGGCGCCTGACTTCGCGGATGGCGTTGATGACGCGCGTTGAGTGTCCGTGCGCGGTGTCAATCACGAGCGCGTCCACGCGCGCGGCAACCAGCTCGGCCGCCCGCTCCAGGTAGTCGCCGGTCGCGCCGATGGCGGCGGCGGCGCGCAGGCGTCCTAAATCGTCCTTGGTCGCGTTCGGATAGCGAATTGCCTTTTGAATATCCTTGACCGTAATGAGGCCCTTGAGCCGAAACTCGTCGTCCACGACCAGCAGCTTCTCAACCCGGTGCTTTTGCAAAATGCCGCGCGCCTCCTGCAGGGTCGTGCCGACCGGGACAGTGATGAGGTTCTCCTTGGTCATGACTTCCCCAATCGGAAGCTCCAGACGGGTTTCAAACCGCAGGTCGCGGTTGGTGAGAATGCCGACGAGCCGACCGTCTTCGGGACGAATGACCGGCACGCCGGAAATATGGAAGCGCGCCATAATCGAGAGGGCTTCGGAAATGGGGCGGTCGGGCGTCATCGTGACCGGATCAACGATCATGCCGCTTTCCGAGCGCTTGACCTTGTCCACCTCGCTGCGCTGCGCCGCGATAGACATATTCTTGTGGATGACGCCGATACCGCCCTGCTGCGCGAGCGCAATGGCCATCGCCGCTTCCGTAACGGTATCCATCGCCGCGCTCGCCACCGGGATGTTGAGGCTAATGCGCCTTGAAAACCGGGTGGTTAGGTCGGTTTCCGCCGGCAGCACATCGCTTCTGGCAGGCACAAGGAGAACGTCGTCAAAGGTTAGGGCTTCTTGGATTTCGTGACGGGTCATGGGCGGCTCGCTTTCCATTCGGCCGGATGGAGTAAAGCGCGCTGAGAGCGGGCGGAGCCGAAAGCGCCCCCCCATCCTAGAAGCTTACCGAACTCCTTGCCAAGCGGCGCGACGCTCGTTGTTGGCGAGTGACAGCGCGGCAAGTTCTGGGCTTCGTCCCGCCCGCGAGTGAATCGCCGCGGAGCCGGGATCGCCGGGCCGGCTCAGTCGCTGATGAGCGCCCCCGCCGCGCGCTGGTTTCGAATAAGGTTGTTGGAGTCGCTGAACGCAGACTGCGCGCGCTCAAAGCTGGCCAAGAGGTCGCCGCTCAGAAGTCCCGGCAGCCAGCGCGGGCCCCCAACGCTCAAGCGTGCAAAGCGGTCCTTGCGCGCGAACGCGGCTAGCGCGTTGACGGCGCGGCCGGCCGTGGCGGCCCCCTCGTCCTTCCGCTACAAGTCTCGACGCGGGTTGCGCAAACGCGACGCCATTGAGCATAATCCAAGCAGCTTGGCGCTTCGGCCAGGAGCTTCAATCCTGCCGCTGAGCGTTGCGTTTTTCGCCATTTCTTTTTGCCATTTCAAGGTTCGGACCCCATGCCTTTGCTCCGCCGCTATGCCCCATCGCTTCGTCTGCGCGTCGCGCTGACCTGTCTCCCGTTGCGGCGGCGGGCCGACCTGTTTGCTGACTAAGCCTCGCTTCCATTTGATCGCTAAGCAAGCGGCGCGCAGCTTGCGCGCTCCCGGTTTGCCTTTTCCTAAACAATGGAGGTCGTTATGTCAGCCGCGATTCCCACGCTCGCCAAGTTTCCCCAGATTGTTACGGAGCTTCCCGGCCCGCGGGCCAGGGCAATTGTTGAAAAAGACCATCGGTATGTTTCGCCAAGCTACACGCGCGCGTACCCGCTCGTCATCGAGCGCGGATGGGGCGCGATGATTCAGGACGTGGACGGCAATGTGTTTCTGGATTTCAACGCTGGCGTCGCGGTGCTCGCCACCGGTCATGCCCATCCCGAAATCGTGGAAGCCATTGCTCGGCAAGCCGCGGAGTTTGTCCATATTGCCGGCGCGGATTACTACTATCCGCAGCTTTCGGAAATCGCCGAGCGTCTCCAGTATGAGACGCCGGGCAATTTTCCCAAGCGAGTCCACTTTGGCAACTCCGGCGCGGAAGCCGTCGAATGCGCCTTGAAGGTGGCGATGCATGCGACGCGGCGGGCGAAGTTCATTGCCTTCTTCAATAGCTTTCATGGCCGAACGATGGGCGCGCTGTCACTCACCTCGTCGCGGCCAGCGCAGCGACTAGGCTTCGGGCGCGCGGCGCTGGATGTGACCCATATCCCGTACGCCAACTGTTTGCGCTGCGCCTATGGCAAGACGCCCGATACGTGCCAGGTCGAGTGTGTCAAAGTCATCGAGGAGCGGCTTTTCAAAACGACGTGCCCGAAAGAGGAAGTCGCGGCGATTGTGGTGGAAGCCGTTCAGGGCGAGGGCGGCTATGTCGTCCCTCCGGCGAAGTTTCATCATGAGTTGCGCCGCGTCTGCGACGAGAACGACATCGTGCTGATTGTGGACGAAGTGCAGTCCGGGATGGGGCGCACCGGCAAGATGTTCGCCATTGAGCATTTCGGCGTGACGCCGGATGTTTTGTGCGCGGCGAAGGGGATTGCGTCGGGGCTGCCGCTGAGCGCGACCGTCGCCCGCGCCGACCTGATGAACTGGCCTGTCGGCGCGCATGCCTCGACCTTTGGCGGGAATCCGGTCGCCATTGCCGCCTCGCTCAAGACTTTTGACTTGCTGCACAAAGGGCTGCTCAAAAATGCGGCTGAGATGGGCGAGCGGATGCTGGGCGGACTGCGGATGTTGCAGGCGAAGCGCGCCGACCGCATCGCCGATGTTCGCGGCGTCGGGCTGATGATTGGCGTGGAGTTCGTCACCGACCGGGCGACGATGCGGCCGGACGCCGAGTTGCGCAACCGTGTCGAGCAGGAATGCTTCCGGCGCGGGCTGATTGTCTTGGGCGCGGGCGACTCGACGATTCGCTTCTCGCCGCCGCTCGTCATTGACGCCGAGCAGGTGGACTGCGCCGTGGAGATTTTCTCTGAGGCCATCAGCGCGGCTATAAAGGCGTAGCTTCTACTTTTACTTTAGAAAGGAAGTCATCGATGCAACCTACGCCTTATCCGCCGCCTCAGCCTGCGGCCAAGAAAAGCAACGTTTGGCTGTGGGTTTTGGCCGGCTGCGGCGGACTCGCCCTGATTGGCGTCGCCGCGGCGTCTGTCGTTTTGTATTTTACCTACTATGCGCTGAATGAGGTGACTAGCAATCCGGTGCGGACGGCGGCAAAGGCGGTTGAGTTGGCTAATCCCGACATTGAGGTGATCTCGGTGGACGAGGAAAAGCAGCTTGTCAGCTTCCGCGACAAGAAAACTGGCGCGACCACGACTATCTCGCTCAAGGAGTTTCAAGAACAAGCGCCATCTGGCGGCAAGCCGGGCAGCGGCGACAACCAAGCCAAGGGCGGCAAGCCATCCGGCTCTTCCGCGCCGGATATCGACATCAGCGATAGGGATGCCCTGCCCAACTGGGTCATTCTGTATCCAGGCGCGAAAGTCATCGCCAAGGTCCTTTCCGGGAAGGGGGACAAGGCTTCTGGCACGCTCACGCTCAGAACCAACGATACCGCGGACGCGGTTTTCAAGTTTTATGAAGGCAAGCTGGACGGCATTGGCTTTTCGGTAACGCGCGCCGCGTCCGCCGGCTACCGGGCAATTGCCGCCAAGCGCGATTCCGGCGAGACCGTCACGGTTGTCACGGCTCAAAACGAGGCCGCTGACGGGCAGGACGGAACGAGCATTGTGTTGTCCTATGGGTTTGAATGATAGGTGCGGTCGCGGCGACCAAACCCGAAGCCCGGGCGACGCTCATCGCTGATGTCGCCCTTTGGGGCTTCGGGCGAAAGGGACGGGGCTTCTTCGCCGCGAGGCGCTTCGTTCCCGGCAGCCCTTGGCGCGGCGCGCTGGCCTTGGCAGCCGGCGGCGCGACGGAAGCTTGGCTACCCAACCGCCGCGCGTTTTCTATGATTGATGCAGGTGGCGCGCCCAGCCTTGCCTGGCAAGCGTCCGGCGCGCTCGCATTTTAGGATGAAGTTTGGTTTGCCATGCCGAAAATTTTCGACATCGAATATACCCCGAACCCGGCGGCCCGGAAGATTGTTCTCAAGGAGCCTATTGTCGCGCCGGGCGTATCGCTCAGCTTTTCGAGCTTGCAGGAGGCGGCGGCGCACCCTCTGGCGGAAGCCCTTTTCGCCATTCCGCACGTGAAGAGCGTCTTTATGATGGATCGCTTCATCACCATTACCAAGGATAACGAAACGGAATGGGATGAGCTGTTGCGTCAGGTGGCGATTCCTATCCGGGCTGCCGAGCCGGTGAGCGCCGGCGCGCCGGCCGCGCCGACCGCGAAGCGCGGCGAGAACCCAGATATTGACCGCATCAACGATATTCTCGACGCCCGAATCCGGCCGGGACTGGCCGGCGACGGCGGCGGGCTGGAAGTGGTCAGCTACAGCGACAATACGCTGGCTGTGCGCTACCAAGGCGCCTGCGGGAGCTGCCCCAGCTCCATTTCGGGAACGCTCTATGGAATCCAGAGCATCCTGCGGGACGAGTTCAACCCGGAGCTGACGGTCATCGCCGTCTAGCGCGCTTCCGTAATGGCGTAGCGATGAGCGCAGGTTCTGCGCCAGCGTCGCGGAAGCCCGCGATTTGGAGCGACAGCCGCGCCCTGGCAAACGCTTGACGCCGTTACCGAGCCAGGCGTCGCTGCCTAGTCCTGAAAAGTCGCGAGCCGGCCTTTCATGCGGTGCCGGGAGGCGATGGTCCTTGGCGAGCCGGCCTGCGGAGCGGGCGCTGCAAGGTCATCCCCGCCCGCGGCGGGCGAGGATGACTGGCGTCTCGACCGAAGCGTAAGACCCTGCCGAATCGCTGGCTTTTCGATATGCCGCGGCTATCCGCGGGCGCGACCGGACGGGCTATACGTCGAAGTAGAGTTGAAACTCGATGGGATGCGGACGCAGGCGCAGGGCGTCCACTTCGCGCCGCCGCTTATATTCGATGTGGCGAGCGATGAGCGCCTCCGTGAAGACGCCGCCCTGGAGCAGAAACTCATGATCCGCCTCCAGAGCGTCAAGCGCTTGCTCAAGCGATGATGGCAGGCGCGGGATGTGCTTCTTTTCCTCGTCATCCATCTCGTAAATGTCTTTTTCGAGCGGATCGCCCGGATGGATTCTATTCAGAATGCCGTCCAGTCCGGCCATCAGCATCGCGGACATGGCAAGGTAGGGATTACAGCTTGGATCAGGCGGGCGAAACTCCAGGCGTTTCGCCTTAGGGTTCTTCGAGAACATTGGAATCCGAATCGCCGCCGAGCGGTTGCGCGCCGAGTACGCCAAGTTGACCGGCGCTTCATAGCCTGGCACAAGCCGCTTGTAGCTGTTGGTGGTCGGCGCGGCGAAAGCGATGATCGCCGGGGCGTGCTTGAGCAGCCCGCCGATGTAGTAGAGCGCCATTTCGGAAAGGTCGGCGTACTGGTCGCCGCCAAACAGCGGCTGGCCATCCTTCCACAGCGACTGGTGGCAGTGCATGCCGGAGCCGTTGTCGCCGTAGAGCGGCTTAGGCATGAAGGTGGCCGACTTACCGTACTGAAGCGCCGTGTTACGGACGATATACTTGAAAAGCATCAAGTTGTCGGCCGTCGTCACCATTGGGGCGAAGCGAAAGTCAATTTCGCACTGTCCGCCGGAAGCGACTTCATGGTGGTGACATTCAGGGGAAATCCCGACAGCTTCCAGATTGAGCGCGATTTCCGACCGCAGGTCTTGGAGCGTGTCGAAGGGCGGCACTGGCACGTAGCCTTCCTTTGTCCGAATCCGAAAGCCAAGGTTTTCGTCGGGATTGCCGCTGGTCCAGTTGCCTTCCTCGCTTTCAAAGCGGAAGAAGGCATGGTGCGCCTCGTTGCGAAAGCTGACGTGATCAAAAACAAAGAATTCCGCTTCGGGACCGAAATACGCCACATCGGCCAGCCCGGTCGAGCGGAGATACGCCTCAGCGCGCTCGGCAACCGAGCGCGGGTCATAAATATATCCCTGGTGGGTGATGGGGTCCACGGCGTCGGCGAAAAGGCAAAGCGTTGGCTCCTCAAAGAAGGGATCAATCCAGAAGCGCGACGGGTCTGGGACAAGCAGCATGTCGCTTTCGCTGATGTTGGCCCAGCCGCGAATGCTCGAAGCGTCGAAGCCAAAGCCTTCGGTAAAGCTGTCTTCAGTCAGTTGGGAGATAGGAAAGGAGATGTGTTGCCAGGAGCCGGGGAGGTCGGTGAAACGCAGGTCAACGAACTTCACCCCTTCGTCGTTGGCGAAGTTCAGCACGGATTTGGGGTCCATGGAATACCTTTCAAGGTGAAAATCTTGGGGCATGCTTGAACGCGCCGCTACGAGGGGGGGGCGAAAGCGAGCGCGGGTTCAAAAACTTTGGCGCGCCGCGCAATCAGGCCAGGCGGCGCGACTCCGCGGGCGGCGACGCGGCCTGGCCGTTGCGCGTCTCAGCGGCCAGCGCCGGGCGCTCCAGCGGCGCGTCCCTGGCCGAGCCTGTCCCGATTGGCTCGGAGAAAAGCGCTACATCGAAAATATGGGCGCCGAAGGCTTCGGTAATCCCTTCGCAGACCTTGATGGCGCGCACGCTGTTGCCGCGCTCATCGAGCGGCGGCGAGAAAACGCCAATGCCAAACCGGCCTGGGACAACCGCCAGCAGTCCGCCGCCGACGCCGCTTTTGGCTGGCAGTCCCACTCGATAGGCCCACTCGCCGGCATAGTCGTACAAGCCGCAGGTGAACATCACGCTGAGAATGTCGCGGACGTATTCCGACGAAATCGCCTGTTCCCGGGTCAGCGGATTGACGCCCCGGTTGGCCAGGGTCGCGCCCATCACGGCCAGGTCGCGGCAGGAAATCATCAGCGAGCATTGCTGGAAATACAAATCAAGCGCCTCGTCCACATTGCCGTCAATCATGCCGAAGTTGAGCATGAGGTGGGCGATAGCGCGGTTGCGGTGCCCGGTCATCCGCTCCGACATAAACACTGACATGTCAGCGAAGATGCCATGCCCCGTGTAGCGCTGAAACAGATCGAGAATGCGGTTAAGCTTATCGGTCGGATCAGTTCCCTTAATGATGCTCGTCATGGCGATAGCGCCGGCATTGACAAGCGGGTTGTGGGGGCGCTTGGAGCGTTCGTCGAGCTTGATGATCGAGTTGAAGGCGTCGCCCGTCGGCTCGACGCCGACCCGCGTGCGAACGTACTCGCGCCCGTGATCTTGCAGCGCCAGCCCGTAAACGAACGGCTTCGAGATAGACTGAATCGTGAACAGGTAGTCGTAATCGCCCACTTCAAAGACCTGACCGTCAACCGTGGCGATGCAAATGCCGAACAAGTCAGGCGACACTTTGGCGAGCTGCGGGATGTAGTCAGCCACCCGACCGTCTTGCAGCGATTTGTA
>NKPT01000277.1 GCA_002254845.1 Chloracidobacterium sp. CP2_5A
CTCTTGCGATTGCCGCGTCCCCGCGCTAGCGCGCCCGCCCGATGCGGGCAGACGTTGTAATAAGCGCGCAGCCGCCCAGTCTGATCGCGCGCGATAACAATCGGCTCGCCCGCCGCGTCGGTCGCCACGTAGTCGCCAGGCTTGGCAACTTCATCGACCCGCGCCACCGCCTGCCACGTCCGCGCAAAAATCCGCTCCAGCTCCAATTCGTACACCTGCGGATCGAGATACCAGCTCGCGTCGAGCGTCTCCGCCCGCGCAGCTACCGTGTTGAACGTTTCATTCGTCCACTGTTTACGCATAGCGTCATTTACAGCCTCATCAGCACAAAAACCCCGACAGCGGGGGCTAGTCTACCC
>NKPT01000300.1 GCA_002254845.1 Chloracidobacterium sp. CP2_5A
CAGGTTGGCTGAACGGGCTGCGGGTCCAGGCGCGAAGCGAATTGGGTGAGATCCACCTGCTCGCCGGCCGAGGCAACCGCTTCAATCGTCTGACCGTCGTTCTGCATCAATCCAATCCAAGCCAGATCATAACCGCGCCCGCCGACAAGATGGTCGCAGGCTTCCTGCAGCAGGCGCTGGGGGTCGCGCTCGCGGACGATGAGTTGGTTGATTTCGCTCACCGTGCGCAGCATGCGGCTCAGGCGCTGCTCGCGCTTGAGAGCCTGTTGGCTGTGTGCGAGGCTGGTTTGCAAAGCGCGCAAAAGGGAGAGGACGGAAATGAGCGCGGCGGCGCTCAAG
>NKPT01000344.1 GCA_002254845.1 Chloracidobacterium sp. CP2_5A
GACCGTAGCCTGCCAGATGGCTGACGCCAAGGGGACGAATACGGCCGTGACCGTGGAAGCCGGCGACGCGCTGTTTCGGGCCACGGGCAAAACCATCGAGTTCGCCGGTTTTTTGAAAGCCTATGCCGTCGAGGAAGATGACGAAAACGCTGAGCCGTCGGACCGGATCCTGCCGCCGATGGCCGAAGGCGACGTCCTCGGGTGCGAGAAAGCGGAAGTGCTCGACCGCTTTACACAGCCTCCAAACCGATACACGGAAGGCTCGCTGATCAAAGAACTCGAGCGGCTTGGCATCGGACGGCCTTCGACC
>NKPT01000368.1 GCA_002254845.1 Chloracidobacterium sp. CP2_5A
CTCTTCGGTTGGCTGGCGGATCGCTTCAGCAATCGTCCGGCAGCGCTGGCCGGCGTGGGGGTCGCCTGGATGGCCGTGTGCCTGGCGGCGATTTCCGTTTCGATGAACTGGACATTGATCGTTCTGCTGGTCGGCTTGATGGCGCTGGGGTCCGGACTCTTCCACCCGATTGGAACGGCAAGCGCGGCGGCTTCCGCTCCTGCGCGCGCTGCTAGCGCAACCGCGATCTTTTTCTTCAGCGGGCAATTGGGTCTGTCGCTGGGTCCGCTCCTTGGGGGCGCATTACTTGGCGTTACGA
>NKPT01000163.1 GCA_002254845.1 Chloracidobacterium sp. CP2_5A
GCTTTACCCGTGTCGCGGAAACGGTTTGAATCCCGCCCATGCCCAATGCCTACGCCACGCTGAAGTCGATGTTGCGGCCCGTCGCCGTGATTGAATCCATCGCCGCCGTGCTCGCGTATGACGAACGCACGGTCATGCCGGCGACGGCGGCCGGCGTGCGGGCCGAGCAGTTGAGCTTCATCGCCGAGCTGCATCACCAGCGTTTCACGGACCCGCGGGTCGGTGAGCTGATCGCGGAGGCGGAGTCGCAGGCGCCGCGGGAGCCCGCGGACGGCGACGAGCAGGTGAACCTTCGCGAGTGGCGACGTGCTTACGACCGCGCCGTCAAGCTGCCGGCCGAGTTTGTCGCCGAGATGACCAAGACGACGTCGCTGGCCGAGCACGCGTGGGCCGAGGCGCGGAAGCAGTCGAGCTTCGCGATGTTCCTGCCTTGGCTGGAGAGAATCGTCGATCTAAAGCGACGCGAGGCGGCATA
>NKPT01000258.1 GCA_002254845.1 Chloracidobacterium sp. CP2_5A
CAATTGATCCCGGCGTGCCGCAGCCCAAGACGCCACGCAAACCGAAGCCCCTTTATCGAATCAAGCGAAAGCCTGTCGCCGACCCGCTGGCCGACGACCATTTTGCTCCCTCCAAACCGCTCACTCCCGCTCATTTTGAACTCCGCGACGACGGCACAATCGCTGCCGACCGCCGTCATGAGACACGCGCGCCCGTCCTGACCTTTTCCGACCCTGCCCGCGGTCTCTGGCTTTACCACGGCAACTGCCTCGAGCTGCTCGACGTCATCGCCGCCAAATATCCCGAGGGCCGCTTCGACTGCATCTTTGCCGACCCGCCGTATTTCCTCTCCAACGGCGGCATCACCTGCCATGCCGGCAAGATGGTAAAGG
>NKPT01000237.1 GCA_002254845.1 Chloracidobacterium sp. CP2_5A
AACAAGGACTTGTGCTGACACCGGGGCGGCCCGCTCGTGCGGTGCGGCCGCCTTCGACGCGAAGGCTAGCGAAAACCGTTCTTGAATGCAAATGATTCTTATTTGCTTTTATTGACCCGCATCAAGGCAGGGATTTCAGAAAGGGCGTCGAATCGCGCCTCGCGCACCGGCGGCCTGATCGGTCCGTCCGTCGGGCGCGGCCGCAAAGGCGTAATGTCCGTCCGTTCGGCCGTCGCTCAAGGTGCTGATGCGCCGCGCCGAAAGAGACCGGAAAAGCTCGTCCGCACATGCGATTGGCCAAATCGATTCCGGTAGATTTCGCGCAAGCTCGCCTCACTGCCGAGCCCGCCCCGCAGGCGAGCATGGCGTCCGACCGCCCCGTGGCC
>NKPT01000015.1 GCA_002254845.1 Chloracidobacterium sp. CP2_5A
GGCTCTCCGTCGGCATCGAGGACATCCGCGACATCATCGCCGATCTCGAAAACGGCTTGCGCGGCGCGGTCGTTTCCGAAGCGGCGGCGCAGGCGGCCATGGCTTAAGCGTCTGCGGGCTTCGTCGGCGGAGGCGCTCCTCGATGACGGTTCGGGCTGAGAAGTTTCCGTCCCAGCGCCCCTCGTCGGCGATGGTTTAGCGCATCCGGCTGGTGGCGCGCCGCGCTCGCGGCCGGCCGGGTGCCGCAACGACACCGCGCCCCTCTCCTGGGCGCCCACTTCATGGATGCTTTGGAACCCGCCATCGAGCGGGATGTAGCGCTAGATGAGCGCCCCTTCCGTTTGGAAGGGGGCGGCGAGTTGCCGGAGGTCACGCTCCGGTGCGCGATTTACGGTTGCCCGGAAACTGCGCCCGGCGGCGTCATTCTGGTCTGTCACGCCCTGACCGGCTCGGCCCGCGTCGCCGACTGGTGGGCGGGGGTCACAGGGCCGGGGCGTCCGCTTGATCCGACGCGCTACGCGATTATCGGCGTCAACGTCCTTGGCTCGTGCTACGGCTCGACCGGGCCGAGCGCCATCAATCCGGCGACCGGGCGTCCCTACGGCGGGCGGTTTCCGCTGGTCACGATTGGCGACATGACGCGCGCCCAGCGGCTCGCCTTGCGGTCGCTGGGCGTTGCGCGCCTGACGGCCGTCATTGGCGGCTCGATCGGCGGCATGCAAGCGTTGCGCTGGGCGACAGATTTTCCAGACGACCTCGACCTGTGCGTGGCCATTGGCGCGACGCCGCTGCCGGCCCTGGGGCTTGCCCTCAATCACCTTCAGCGGCAAGCCATTATGCAGGACCCGGCCTGGCAAAGCGGCGACTACGCCGCGCAGCCGGCGGCCGGGCTTTCCCTCGCCCGCGCCATCGCCATGTGCAGTTATAAGTCGGCCGCGCTCTTTGATAAGCGCTTTGGTCGGCGTCCGAATCGGTCGGGCGAAGACCCCCGGCGCTCGCTGGCCGGGCGCTACGACGTGGCCGGCTACCTTGACCATCAGGGCGAAAAGTTCTTTCGTCGCTTTGACGCCAACAGCTACCTTGCGCTCAGCAAAGCCATGGATGTCTTTGATCTCAGCGACGCCGAGCTGGCGCGCATTCGCGCGCGGGCGCATCTCGTTGGGCTGTCTTCCGACTGGCTTTTTCCGGCGGCGGGCGTCCGCGCGCTAGCCGAGCGGCTGCGGGCGGTCAACGTATCGGCGCAGTATGATGAAATCCTGACTGACCACGGCCACGACGGCTTTCTAGCTGAACCCGACGCGGTTGCCCCGTTGTTGAGCGCCGCGCTTGAAACCATACGCTCATGAACCCTGGCGACAATCCCAATTCTCTAGCGTTGGCGGGCGCTGAGCCGCGCCCAACCGTGATGAAGTTCGGCGGCACGTCAGTGCAAGACGCTGACGCCTTCGCCCGCGTTGCCGCCATCATTCGCCGCCAACGACTCCAGCGGCCGGTGGTTATCGTGTCGGCCATGGCCGGCGTGACCGACGCCTTGCTGGCCGCCATCAAGCTCGCGCTTGAAAAAGGCGCGCCGACGGCCCTGGAATGGCTCGAGCCGCACTTTGGCCGGTACAGCGAAGTCGCTGAGCATCTGACCAGCGGCGAAGCCTATGGCGAGTTTGTCCGGTTTCTCTATGCCGCCCGCGAAAGCTTGAGGCAGGCCTTCGACACCATGCGCCGGTATCCGGGAACCATCCCGCCCCTGCGGGATGAGGTCGTGTCCTACGGCGAGCGGCTCTCCGCGACGCTGCTGGCCGCCGTTTTGACCAACGACGGCCTGCCGGGGCGAGCCGCGGATGCGCGGGACTGCATCGTGACCGACGAGGTTTACGGCCGGGCGCGCCCCCGCTGGGAGGACACCGTCGCGCGCGCGCGCCAGACGCTCCAGCCGGCGCTGGCGGAAGGCGTCATCCCAACGCTGGGCGGCTTCATTGGCGCGACGCTCGACGGGGCGACCACCACGCTTGGGCGCGGCGGCTCGGATTACTCGGCGACCCTTATCGGCGCGGCGCTCCAAGCGCGGGAGGTTCAGATTTGGACGGATGTCGCCGGGATTTACTCTGCCGACCCGCGCCTGGCCCCCAATGCGCGCCGATTGGAACGCCTTGCCTACGGCGAGGCGACGGATTTGGCGCTCTATGGCGCGAAGGTGCTCCATCCGCGCACCATTGAGCCGGTCGAGCGACTGCGGATTCCGGTCAGCATCCGCAACTCGTATGACCCCGAAGCCGGTTGCTCGATGATTACGCCGGATTCCGGCGCGCCGCCGGGGGCGATTCTGGCGGTCACGCACCGGGTCGGCATGGCGGCGGTCCACGTCCGCCCGTCCGGCGCGTGGCGAGCCGCCGGCGCGCTGGACGACCTGGCCCGGACGCTCAACGCCCACGGCGTGCTGGTCGAGCACCTGGCCGCCTCCCGCCTGGGCCTTGCCGCGACGGTGGAAGACGGCGAGGAAGTGAGAGCCGCTTGCCGCGACTTGCGCGGGGCGGGCGAAGTCCGGGTGGCCGCCGAGCGGGCGCTGTTGTGCGTGGTCGGCAACTTTGGCGATGAGGTCACCGAGCTGCACCCGGCCGTGAGCGAGGCGCTGGCCGATTTCCGCGTGACGCCGCTGCTGCCGCATCCATCGCCATACTCGCGGCTTTTTCTGATGGCTGAGGCGGACGCCCCAGCCGCCGCGCGACAGTTGCATGCGCGGCTGGTTGAAAATTTACCCTGAGCGTGTAGTGTTGCGCTGGACCGCGGCCGGGCCGGCTAGCGAGTCCTAGCCTTCGCTAAAGGAGCGTCTGCCAATGGCGGAGCTTTCCGACGCCAGCCTGCTTGTGCGGTCGTTTATGCGGGCCTACCGCTACACGACATCGAGCTGGCGGCCTGCGCGCCTGACCAAGCCGCTTGCCGCGTGCAACGTCGGCCTCGTCACGACGGCGGCGTTTCACTTGCCGACGCAGCCCGCTTTCGATCTCAAGCTGGCGGGCGATCCCTCGTTTCGCGTCATTCCGACGGAGGTCGAGCTGGCGACGCTCAAGGTCGGACACGTCAGCCCTTCATTTGACCACGCGGGCATCGAGCGGGATCCCAACTTGGCCTTGCCCATCAGCCGCTTTCAGGAGCTGGCGGCCGAAGGCGCGGTTGGAAGGCTCAACGGGCGGGCATGGTCATTCTGCGGCTCGATTGCCAAGCCCGGCGAGCTCATCCGCCGCACCGCCCCGGAAGCCGCCCGCCAAGCGCGGACGGACGAGGTGGATGTCGCCCTGCTCACCCCGGTCTGACCGATGTGCAATCAGTCGGTCGGACTGATTCAAGCCGCATTTGAAAACGAAGGCATCGTGACGGTTTCAATTTCGCTCTACCGCTTCGTCACCGAGAAGGTGCGTCCGCCGCGCGCGCTCTGCGTGCCATTCCCGCTGGGCTATCCGCTTGGCGCGCCGAACGACCCGGCGCTTCAGCGGCGCGTCATCCTGGCGGCGCTGGACCTGCTGACGACGGATGAGCCGCCGCCTATCATCCGCGATTTTCAGCCATGACGGATTTGCCGCGCCTGCTGGCGGGGACGGTGGCGATGCGTCCCTACGTCTTTGTCTTTCTGCTGGCCTATCTTTTTCTGGCGGTGTCGCGGATGGGATGGGCGCGGACGCTCGTCTGGACGGTTGTGGCTTATCTCCTCGCCTTCGCCTGCGAGTGGAGTTCCATCCGCAACGGATTTCCCTTTGGGCTGTATCGCTACTTTGACCACACGAGCGACCGCGAGCTGTGGGTCGCCGGCGTGCCGTTTTTCGACTCGCTGTCGTTCGCCTTCCTATCGTTCGTCAGCTTCGAGGCGGCCGTCATCCTGCGAACGCCGTGGGTTTCCTGGCATGCGGCTTCCGATGACGCCGCCGCCCGGCGATCATGGCTGACCATCATCTACGCCGGGCTTCTCATGACGTTTCTCGATATCGTGATTGATCCCGTGACGCTCCAGGGCGACCGGTGGTTTTTGGGGAAGCTTTACGACTACCCAAGCGGCGGGCCGCACTTCGGGGTGACGATTGAGAACTATGTCGGGTGGTTTGTCGTGAGCGTTTTGATTACGACCAGCTTCCGGCTGCTTGACGCGACCGCGTTACGGGCGGTCAGTCGGCGCGGCGCGTTCGCCTTTCCGTTCAAGCAGGTCGCCCCGCTGGGCGTTTATTTCGGGATTTTGGCCTTCAACATCGCCGTCGCGTTCTGGATTGGCGAAACCACGATGGGCTGGGCCGGCGTCTTTATCGCCTTCCTGATTGGATGGATGTTCTTTCAGCACGCCGTATCGCCCGCCCGGCGCTTGGATGGCGCGCGCGCTTGAACGCTCGGTTGCCGACCAAAAAGGGCGGGGCGCCTGCAGCGCAACGGCCAGGGACGACCTCGAAAATCTAAAGCAGCTCGCATAAAATAGCTCGCCGCCGGCCGCGACCGACGCCGAGCTGATGACCGAACGCCTTGCTCGCAGGCTGTCCGCGCAGGTCGCGGAAGCGGCGGCGCCGAAAAAGCCGCTGGAAAAGCTACCAGCTAGCTTTCTTGACGCCCGGAATCTCGCCGCGCAGCGCCAGCTCGCGGAACATGATGCGCGACAGCCCGAACTTGCGCAGATAGCCGCGCGGACGACCCGTCAGCGCGCAGCGGTTGCGAACGCGCACCGGCGACGAGTTGCGCGGCAGGTCCTGCAGCTTGTGCTGCGCCTCCTCGCGCTCATCGTAAGTCGAGTTGGGGTTGCGGATGATTTCCTTCAGCTTGGCGCGCTTCTCGGCGTACTTGGCGACAAGGCGCTTGATTTTCTCGGCTTTGGCAATGCGACTCTTCTTAGCCATCGGTTGCTCTCAAGAGGGTTGATCGCGGCTCGACTCGCCCGCGCCGGGCAATGAAAGGGCTTTACTTCCGCTTGTCGGCGCCGGTCTTGGCGGCGGAAGCGTTCTTGGCATAGCGCCGATTGAAGCGATCCACGCGCCCGGCGGTATCCACGAACTTCTGCTTCCCGGTGAAGAACGGGTGCGATGCCGCCGAGATGTCCAGCAGCACCAGCGGATACTCCTGCCCGTCAATCGTAATCGTCTTGTTGGTTTTGACCGTCGAGCGAATGATGTAGTTCACGTCCGCCGACTCGTCGCGAAATACCACGGTTCGGTAGTTCGTAGGATGAATGCCTTTTTTCACAGCTCACCTTCCCGCCGAGCGGGCGGTCGCGATTTTCGCTGGACGGCGCGCTCGGTCTTCGCCAAAACTATCGTAGTCGGCGCGCAGAGCGAGCGCCAAAGCGAAACGCCAATCATACACCGAGCCGCCACGCTCGCCAAGCGCAAATTGATCGAGCCGCCCGCGAGCGCCCCCGGCGGCTCAAAGCGAGCAACCGATGCCGCTGCAGGAACGAGTCGTTGTCATTACCGGCGCGGCCGGCGGATTGGGGCAAGCCGTCACGCGGGCTTGCTTGCTGGCCGGGGCCCGGGTGGTCGCCGCCCATCGCGGACGGCTGGATCGGGACGCCTTGAGCCCGGAGCTTGGCAGCGCGGAGCTTGGCGCGGAGGCGCCGCGGCTTCAGCTTGTTGAGGCCGACCTGACCGATGAAGCCGCCGCCGAGGCCCTTGCCGAAGCCGCCTTGCAACGGCAGGGCAGGCTGGACGGCTGGCTCAACTTGGTTGGCGGCTACGCGGGCGGAACGCCAGTCGCCGAGCTGACACTTGCCGACTTCGAGGCCATGTTCGCGCTCAATGTTCGGACGGCCTTTCTCGGCAGCCGCGCCGCGCTGCGCGCCATGCTGCCCCGCGGGCGCGGAAGCGTCGTCAACGTCTCGTCGCTGGGCGCCTTGCGCGGGATGGCCGGTCACGCCGGCTACGCCGCATCCAAGGCGGCAGTCATTCGCCTGACCGAAACGCTCGCGGCCGAGGCCGCCCCGCGCGGGGTTCGCGTCAATGTCATTCTGCCCGGCCTGATTGATACGCCGGCCAACCGAGCGGCAATGCCCGACGCCGACCGCTCGACCTGGGTCGCGCCGGAAACGATTGCGGCCGTTCTGGTCTTTTTGTTGTCGGATGCCGCGCGCGGCATCAACGGGGCGAGCCTGCCGGTCGGCGGGTAGGCGCGCCGCGCCTAGCTTTCAGCGCTCGAGCTTTCAGCGCTCGAGCTTTCAGCGCTCGAGCTTTCAGCGCTCGAGCTTTCAGCGCTCGAGCCTTCAGCGCTTTCGGCGGCGAGGTCGTATGTGACCGGAATCTCGGAAGCGACGAGATTCCACGCATTGAACGACTTCATCATCGCCATGACGAGGCTCATGTTGCCTTCAATCTTGTAGTCCGGCGATGACAGCGCCCGCTGAACCGTGATCTCGCCGCGGTTGAGGCGGGCGGCTTTTTCAAAGGTCGTGGTCGTCCGCGAGACGAAGTTGGCGCTAAACGGCTCCTCGCGGAGCGCCTGCCAAGGGGCGGGCTGGTCTTCATACTTCCACTCCAGCGCCTTCCCCTGTCTGAACGTCCACTGCGTCCGCCGATCCTTGCCGTCTGGGGCGTCGTAAATGCGAAAGACAAACGTGCCGTTGAGCTTTTTGCCGTCCGCCAGGAAGCGCGGATCGGTCTCCATCCGCCGCGCCATTTCATCGAGCCATTCCTTGGAATAAAACTTAATCATCGCGTTTTCGAAGGTCATGCGAGGTCGGGGGGGAAGCGCGCGCACAGTCGTTCACCCGACGCCTTCGCGTCAAGTCCCGACCGAGCGAGACGATGTTCGACGTTTTGGGCGGCCCGCGCCTATGGCATATCAACGCTGATTTTGAAGCCGAATGGGCGGCGCTCGCCCGCGGTCGCCGCCATGCGCCGACGGATCGCTGGGCAGCCCGCAGCCGCATTTTGGCATACAACCTGCTCAACTGCCTGCTGCGCCCCGGCGACGGACTGCTGGCGCCGCGCGATTGGCTGCCAAGCTTCGCCGCTGCGGCGGGCGCGGCCGGGGTTGAGCTGGCGCCGCTCGACCGCCCCGGCGACCAGTCAGCGCGGCTGTTCACGCCCTGGGGCTGGACGCCGTCGGCCCTGGCGGTCGGCGAGCGCGCGGGGGCGCGTCTGTCGCCGCCGCCGCTGGACGTTGTGGCGCGCGTCAACTCGAAGGCTTACAGCCATGCGCTTGAGCGCGAGCTGGGCCTTGCCGACGCCCGCGCCCGGCTGGTCGTCTCGGAAGCCGAGCTGGCGGCGCAGGTCGCGCAGGCCTGCCCGCGGGCGGATGACCTCTGGGTGGTCAAGCACCCCTACGGCGTCGCCGCCCGCGAGCGGGTCCTCGGGCGGGGTCCGGCTCTTCCGCCGGCCGCGGCCGCCTGGTGCCGGCGGCGCTTTGCCGACGGCGACACGCTGCTGTTCGAGCCCTGGCAGCCCGCCATCCGAGAGTATGGCGCGTGCGGGTTTATTGACGCCGCCGGAGACGCGACGCTCCTCGGCGTCAGCCGCCCGCTCATGAATGGGGCCGGGACGCTCATCGGCTATGAGCTGACGCCGTCGCCCGCCCCGGAACTCGTCCGGCGCGTCGGATCTGAAGTCGGCGCGCGCTTGGCGGCCGAAGGGTACCGCGGCCCCTGGGGTTGCGACGCGCTCGAACACGCCCGCGGCTGGCGCCCGCTGCTCGAAATCAACGCCCGGTGGACGGTCGGGTTTCTCGCCTTGGCGGTCGCGGCGCGCGCGCCCGAAACCCATCGCCGCTGGCGCTTGGAAGCGCCCCCGGAGGCGCCCGCCGGCGCCTGAAAGACAGCTCGCTTCGGCGACATGCGGAAAAAATGGCAAAGATTTTTTTGCGCCTCCCTAAATCGTTCTATAGCTTGGTTTCAGACTCACCCCCCTCACGACCTTCCTCCCCCCGCGATCAACCGCTGGAAGGAGTGCGTCCCCGAATCGCGTGAGTCCTGGCATTGACGCGCCCTCTAACCGCGCCCAGCGGAAGGGCGGCTCTTATTGGATTCGCAAGAGCGTTTTCGGGTATGAAGTTTCTTTTTATTGCACTCGACGGACAGGCGGATTTAGCCCTTGCCGTTGCCGCGGCGCGGGTTCGCGAGCGGCAGGGCGTCAACCTTCAGGTCGCCTTTCACATCGCGGCGGAACTTGACTGCCCCGAGGCGATCGAAAAGCTCCGGGCCGACGCGGCGGACGCCGACCTCGTCTTCGTCGTGCATCAGTTCGACGACGAAAAAATCGCTCTCATCCGCGAGTTGCTGCATCGCCACGCCGCCCGCTACCAGGCCGTCATCTGCGTGATGTGCGCGCCGTCGCTCATCCGCGAAACCCGCCTCGGCCGCTTTGTCCTCGCCAAAAAGGACGAAGGCGAAACGCCGTGGTACTCGCCGCTGCGCCTGATCCGCGCCGTCAAGGATTCCTTCAAAAGAGCCGACGACCCGGACGCCGAGCCAAAAGCCGCCCAGCCGCCGGGCCGCGCGATGCTCACGATGCTCAAGAACGCCGGCAAGATTATGAAATACATCCCCGGCGCGGCGCAGGACATTCACGCTTACATGATGAGCATCCAGTACTGGCTCAACGCCTCGGCGGACAACCTCGAACAGTTCCTGCTTTTCCTGCTGACGCGCTACGCTGACGCCTACAAAGGTCGCTTCAACCCGAAACCGCCGATTGAGTATCCCGATGTGGGGTTGTTTCATCCGCGCGAGGGGCGCATCGTCGAGTCGCTGCGCGAGCTCCGCGCCCAGACCCCGTTCCGCCCCGACGCGCCGACCATCGGCGTCCTCATGCTGCGGTCGTACCTGCTGTCGGGCAATCGCGCCCACTACGCGGCGGTCATCGAGGCGCTTGAAGGCCGCGGCGCGAATGTCATCCCGGCCTACGCCTTTGGGCTGGACGGTCGCCCGGCGGCGGAGAAGTACTTCCTCGAGCGCGGCCGCCCCGTCGTGGACGCCGTGCTGTCGCTAACCGGCTTTTCGCTGGTGGGCGGTCCCGCCTACAACGACGCCAAGGCTGCCGAGCGGTTGCTCAAGCAGCTCGACGTCCCGTACTTCTGCGCCCCGTCGCTGGAGTTCCAAACCATTGAGGAATGGCTCGCTGACACCCAAGGCCTCAACCGCCTCCAGGCGACCCTGATGGTTTCCATCCCTGAGCTGGACGGGGCGACCGACCAGATCGTGTTTGCCGGCAAATCTGGCGACTCGCGGCTGCTGGAGCCGATTCCTGACCGCGTGGAGCGGCTGGCAGGTCGCTTGCTGGCGCGCGCGAAAGCGCGCCGCTTGCCGCCGGCCAAGCGGCGCGTCGGCATTGTCTTGTTCAACTTTCCGCCCAGTCAGGGCAATGTCGGCACGGCGGCCTACCTTGATGTTTGGGCGAGCCTGCATCGCCTGCTTGTCAAGATGAAGCAGGCTGGTTACAGGGTTGAGGGCGCGCCCGCGACCGCGGATGAGCTGCGCGACAGCATCGTTCAGGGCAACGCCGCGCAATATGGCCAGCCGGCCCATGTGTGCGATCTGTTCTCGCGCCGCGAGTACGAGCAGTTGGTGCCGACCTACCGGGAAATCGAGCGCGCGTGGGGTCCGTCGCCTGGCGAAAAGAACGTCTACCGCGGCGACTTCGCCATCATGGGACGGGCGTTTGGCAACGTGGGCGTGTTCGTCCAGCCGAGCTTTGGCTTCGAGGACGACCCGATGCGGCTGTTGTTTTCGCAGGACGCTACGCCGAACCATGGGTTCGCCGCTTTTTACGCCTACCTCAATCGCGTGTGGGGCGCGGACCTGCTGCTGCACTTTGGCACGCACGGCGCGACCGAGTTTATGCCCGGCAAGCAAGTCGGGCTGAGCCAATACTGCTGGAGCGACCGTCTCATCGGCGACCTGCCGAATATTTACGCCTACTGCGCCAACAACCCCTCGGAAGGGCTGATCGCCAAGCGCCGCGGCTACGCGACGCTGGTGAGCTACCTCAGCCCGCCGATTGAGGCGGCTGGTCTTTACAAGGACTTTGTGACGCTCAAGGAGACCATGGATGGCTTTCGCAACGAGCCGACGCGGCGCGAGGCCTACGTTCCGGCCATTGTCGAAAAAGCCAAGGGCCTCAACCTGCTCGATTACGACTTTCAGAATGACGAGCTGACGACGGAGCGGTTTCAGAAGCTTTACGCCGACCTGCTGGAGTTAGAATACAGCTTGATTCCAACCGGATTACACACGATGGATGATGGCCTTGACGCGGACGAGCTGCTGGGCATGCTGCGCGTCGTGGCCGATTTTCCGGTAGCCGAGCGCCGGCTGCCGAGCCTGACCAAAACCGTGCTGGCGCACTGGGGCGGGTCTGGGGCGCCGGCGAGCGTCGCCGGGGCGGGCGACGCGCTAGCCGCTTTTTCGCAAGCTGTCGAGCTGGAGCGGCAGGCCCGGCATTTTATTGGCGAGGCCATCGCGGAGATGCGCCGGAAGCGCTCGGCGAGCGCCGGAGCGGCGCTCCTGGCCAAGCTCTGTCACGCCAAGCGCGGGCTGTTTGAGACGCACTTTGAGTTTTTGTTCGACCTGCACGAAAAGCTGCGCGCCAACGCCGAGCTGGACGCCATTTTGCGGGCGCTGGATGGCCGCTACGTCGAGCCAGTCGCGGGCGGCGACGTGGTGCGCGACCCAAGCATTCTCCCGACGGGGCGCAACCTGCACGCGATTGACCCCTACCGGATGCCGACCTACGCCGCGACGCGCGAGGGGCAGGCTTTGGTGGGACAGTTGCTTGACCGCTACGCCCGCGAGCATGCCGGAGCGCTGCCGAGAAGCGTCGCCCTCGTGCTATGGGGAACGGACAACCTGAAAAGCGGCGGGGTGGGCGTCGCGCAGGCGCTGTGGCTGCTGGGCGCGCGGGCGACGGCCGATGAAATGGGCCGGATCGCCAACGTCGAGCTTGTGCCGCTGGCGGAGCTGGGCCGCCCGCGGATTGATGTCGTGCTGACGCTGTCCGGCATCTTCCGCGACGTGCTGCCGCAGCAAATGCGCTTGCTTGACCGCGCCGTGCGGCTGGTCGCTCAGGCGGATGAGCCGCCGGAGCGGAACTTTGTCCGGGCGCATGTGCAGGAGATGCTCCGGCAGGGCGTCGCCTTCGAGGATGCCGTCCGGCGGATTTTTTCCAACGCGGCTGGCAGCTACGGCGCGAACGTGAACCATTTGGTGGATTCCGCAACCTGGGAAGACGACGGCGAAATCGCCCAGACGTTCCTCTCGCGCAAGGGCTTCGCCTACGACGCGAGCGGGCGCTTTGTTGAAGCGCGCGCCGACTATGAGCGCGTCTTGAGCGGGGTTGCGCTGGCATTCCAGAACGTGGACTCCGCCGAGATGAACATCACGGATATTGACCACTACTACGAATATCTCGGCGGCGTCGCGAGCGCTGTCAAGCATCTCCGGGGCGCCGCGTCCGCGCCGGCGGTGCTGCTGGCCGACGCGACGGGCGCGGAAGCCAAGGTGCGCAGCCTCGAGGAGTCCGTGCGGCTCGAATCCCGAACCAAGCTCCTGAACCCCAAGTGGTATGAGGCCATGCTGGCGAACGGCTATGCCGGCGTCAGCCAGATCGAGCGGCAGGTTTCGAATACCTTTGGCTGGAGCGCCACCTGCCGGGCCGTGGACGACTGGGTGTATGACGGCGTCGCGCAGACCTATGTGCTCGATGAAGCCATGCGGGCGCGCTTGCAGCGCCTCAACCCAAGCAGCTTGTCAAAGCTGACCCGCCGGCTGCTCGAAGCCAACGGGCGCGGCTTGTGGAAGACGGACGAGGCGACGCTCGAGCGGCTGCGCGAAGCCTACGCCCAAATGGAAGACGCCCTTGAAAAGGTAACCCTGTAACCTTGCTCGTCGGCCAACGAGCGCAGACCCTTCGCCCCCCTGGGACTGACCGCCATGAAGTTTGTACTTGTCGGGCTCAATCACCACACCGCGCCCATCGCGGTGCGCGAGCGTTTCGCGTTCAGCAAGCACTATCTGCCGGAGGCGCTCAACCTCTTTGTGGATGGCCAAAACATTGTCGAGGGGATGATTCTGTCCACCTGCAACCGGGTCGAGCTGCTTGGCGTCACTCCCCATGAGGGGGCTGAAGGCGTCAACTGCGTCAAGAGCTTTCTCAAGGCCATTCATCAGAAGTGCGATGGCTATGACGAGCATCTGTATCACTACACGGATCAAGAAGTGGCGCGGCATGTGTTTCGGGTGGCGTCGAGTCTCGACTCGATGATCCTGGGCGAGCCGCAGATTCTCGGCCAGGTCAAGGACGCCTACGCCACGGCGCAGGCGCTCAACAAGACGGGGACGTTTCTCAACAAGCTCATGCACAAGGCGTTCAGCGTGGCTAAGCGCGTGCGCACCGAGACAAGAATTGGCGCCAACGCTATTTCCATTAGCTACGCCGCCGTCGAGCTGGCGCGGCGCATCTTCACCAATCTGGAAGGGCAGACCGTCCTGCTGGTTGGGGCCGGCGAAATGGCCGAGCTGGCGGCGACGCACCTGATGAGCGCCGGAGCGAGTCACATCGTCGTGGCGAGCCGGTCGTATGAAAAGGCCGTGCAGCTGGCGACCAAGTTCAATGGCTCGGCCGTCATTTTCGACCGGTTTCGGGAGCGTTTGCCCGAAGCGGACATCCTGATTTTCGCCACCGCCGCGCCCCACTTCGTCGTCCGCGTCGCCGACGTGGCGTCCGCGATGGAGCGCCGCCGTCACCGGCCGATGTTCATTATTGACATTTCCGTGCCGCGCAACGTGGATCCGGCCATCAACGACTTGGAGCAGGTGTTCGTTTATGACGTGGATGACCTCCAGTCGGTTGTTGAGAGCAACCTGCGCGAGCGCAAGCTGGAAGCCGAGCGCGCCCACCGGATTATCGAGGAGGAGCTGGCCGCGTTTTTGGCTGAGTGGCGCGCCATGTCGGCCGCGCCCTTCATTGCGGCGCTCAACGCGCACTTGGCGGAACTCGCTCAGGCGGAATACGAGCGCCACCGTAAGCGCATCGAGCGTTTGGGAGGCATGTCGCCGGAAGTCGAGCGTTACGTGCGCGAGGTCATCATTACCTCGATTCTGCGAAAGTTCGCGCACCCGCTCATCGAGAACATTCGCGAATCGGCGGCGCAGGGCGAACAGAGCCGTCTGTGCGAAACCTTCGGGCTCGAAGTCCGCATCGGCGACTTCCAGTCCCGGGCGCGGCTGGCGCGCTCGGCGTGAGGCATTTCCCGCGATGGGGGGGGCGGCTCTTCGTCTCCCAAAGCGTCATCTTCTATTCCAAGGCAGGTGTTAACATGATCGTTTCAATCTACGGCAAAGGCGGCATCGGCAAATCCACGACCTCTTCCAACATTGCCATCGCGATGGCGAAGCGCGGCGCGCGCGTGCTTCAGGTCGGCTGCGACCCCAAGCACGATTCGACCTTTACCATCACCAAGCGCATGATCCCGACGCTGGTCGAGATTCTGGAAGAGTTTGACTACCACCATGAGGAAATCGAGCCTTCGGACGTCATCTTCAAAGGCAAGATGGGCGTGGATGCCATGGAGTCCGGCGGCCCGGCGGCCGGCGCGGGCTGCGGCGGCTATGTGACGGGCGAGGCCGTGAAGTTCCTGCGCGACCACAAGCTCCTGGATGAATACGACGTGGTGATCTTCGACGTGCTGGGCGATGTCGTGTGCGGCGGCTTTGCCACGCCGCTTAATCACTCGGACTTCGCCTGCGTGGTGACGGCCAACGATTTCGATTCGCTCTTCGCCGCTAATCGCATCTGCGCCGCGGTCATGGCCAAGACGAAAAACTATCCCATCTACATCGCTGGGCTGATTGTGAACCGCTGCCCCGACACCGATCACGTCGAGCGATTCTGCGATCGCACTGGCGCGCGCATTGTCGGTCATGTCCCGCAGATTGACGAAATCCGGCGGTCGCGGCTGGCCGGCGTCTCGATCTTTGAGATGAAGCGCGTTGGCGGCATTGCCCTGGCGCAGGATCGGTATCTGGAAATCGCCGATTACCTGCTGTCGGAGCCGGAAGCCCTGAAGGTGAAGCCGCTGACCGACCGCGAGGTGTTTGAGCACCTGCGCAGCGAGTACATCAACATCAGCGTCCAGCGTTTCAACGCCGAAGACCTTGAGCTGCTCGAAGATCCATCCTGCTTGGCGCTGAGCTAATGAGGCGGTCAAAGCGCTGCCGATGTCCGCGCCGGCGCGGGCGCGCGTCAGAAGCGCTTCGACGGCTTGAGCCCGCTCGCCTTCGGCGGAAGCCGGTTAGGAAAACAACGCTATGGCAACCCCACTGCCCATTGTGAAGCCAGACCCCGCCGAGCGATTTTCGCGGATTTGCAGTGATTGCGGCGTCTGCACGTCAAGCCTTCGCCCGCATGTCAAGGACGCCTGCGCGTTTCTAGTGCAGAAATACGACGAGCTGGAAATCGCCGTCCAAGGTCATGCGCGGCGCGCCGAGACGGATGAGCTGTACTTCGGCCCCTACGAGAAAATCTTTCGCGTCCGCCGCCGCCGTCCAATCGCCGGCGCGCAGTGGACAGGCGTCGTGACAACGGTCGCCATGCGCGCGCTGGAGCGCGGATTGGTTGAGGGGGTGATCCTCACGGGGACCGAGCCGGGGACGCTCAATAAGCCGATGCCAGTGCTGGCGCGAACGCCGGAGGAAGTCCTAGCCTGCCGGGGCAACAAGTTCGGTCTTTCGCCGACGCTGGAAAAAATTGACGACGCCATTGCCGCCGGCCTCAAGCGCGTCCTGGTCGTGGGCACGCCGTGTCAGTTCCATGCCCTGCGCGTTATCGAGCCGACGCTGCCGTTTGAAGACCTGTGGTGCCTAGGGATTTTGTGCAGCGACAACACGACGCACGAGAACTACCAGACGTTTCTCAAGTCGGTGAGCCGGTCGCCGGAGACGGTCGTCCACATGGAGTTTATGCCGGACTTTCGGCTCTGGATGCGACACGTCAACGGCGAGATTGAGAAGCTCAACTTCGTTGAGATTCCCATGCACGAGATCGGCCCCGACCTCATCGCGCCGTCGTGCCGGGTTTGTTTCAACTACACGAACTCGCTGGCCGATTTGTCGGTGGGCTACATGGGCGGCGGCATGCCGGATCAGCAGTGGCTGCTCATTCGCAACGCCAAGGGGTGGCGACTGCTGGATCTCATCCGCGACGACGTGGACTTGACCGAGCCGACCGAAGGCGGCAATCGCGCCTTGGCGATGAAGGGCTTTCTGAGCCAGCTTGGCAAGCCCTACGCGAAGGGCGCGCCGCGACCAGTCAAAAAGCTCATTGCGTTCCTCCAGCGGCGGATTGGGCCGCGCGGGCTGGAGTTTGCCCGGACGCGCATTGAAATGAAGCTGGCGGAGGGGCTGTTCACCGCGCGCCGGAAAGCCGCGCACCGGGAATCGCTGCTGGTGCCGCGCTATGCTTACGCGCCGCTTGAGAAATACATCCTGCCGGGCGAAGCCGGTCCGCCAACGCCGCCCCCCGCGAGGCGTTCGGGGCGGGGAGCGACCGCGAGCCAGGCTGTAAAAGCCATGGACCCAGTCAGCATCGGCTGACGGGCGGTATTTCAGACTACGCCTATTGGAGGTGGCCGTGTCGACCTACACCCCGGAGCAAATGCTCCGCCGTCAGAAAAGCAAGTGGATGCCAGTGCAAGCCTTTCTGGCCCCGGTGCAGTTCGTCATTTTCTTCCTTAGCTTGGCGCTCATCATCTACTTCATTCTGACCGGCAATGGATTTTGGATCGCCAATATCAGCGTGATGGTCAAGGTTTTTGTGCTGTGGGTGATGGCTGTTACCGGAGCCTTTTGGGAAAAGGACGTGTTTGGGCGCTACGCTTTCGCCAAGGAGTTTTGGTGGGAGGATTTCTTCTCAACCTTCGTGCTGATTTCACACACGCTTTACGTCATTGGCTTTCTCCTCAAGTGGGAAGAAATGACGCTGGCCTACACCGCCCTTGTCGCTTATCTGACCTACTGCATCAACGCTTATCAGTTTGTGCGCAAATACGTCATCAATCGTCGCAAGCTGAAAAGCCATGGCTTCACCATCGCGGGCGATATCCCGTGGGCTTCCTGAGTCGAGTCGCGGAGAGCAATTGCTTATGCCGGTCTTACAAGCCGTCGAACGCTTAGAGCGCTACGCCCCCGGCGGGGCGGATACCGACACGCCAAGCTGGGGGCGCGAGGGCGCCATCGCGCTCTATTGGTTGGGCGCGCTCGCGCTGACGCTCCTGCTGCGTCTCCCGGAGCCGTTCGCTTTCAATGTCCCCCAGACCGCCGCCTCGGTTTGGGGGATCGCTCTGCTGATCGCGACGCTGGCCTTTTCGCAGTGGCTTTACGCGCAAGTCGCCATTCACGAGGAGCGACCGCTCAACTTGATTGGAACGCCAATTTTCGTCATCGGCAACAGTCTTGGCGAAACGCTGGCGTTTCTGTTGGTTTTCAAGCTGGGCGCGTCAATCGGCGACTGGATAACGCAGCTCATCGGCCTGACCGGGAGCTTGTCGCGCTGCGCTGTCTTTGGGAGCGGGTTCTTCGCTTTTCTTATCTATGGCGGCGCTATTCATGGCTTTTTCTGGATGCGCATTTTCCCGCCTCATTTTCGAGAGGATGAGCGAGCGCGTAAAATCCGCAAGTTCCGCCTTTGGTCGGAAAGCGCGCTTTCGCTTTCGTGGTGCCTGACATTCTATGTCTTTGAAGACTTTTGGAGCGTTGTCATTTTTCACGCTATCGTGGACGCTGTGCTGATGCTACGGGTGCGGCCGCGAATTTTTCGCTTTGTTTCCAGCGACTCGGGAGTCGCTGCTTAAGAAAGAGGTTATTGGCGATTTGCGCTCCAGGTCGTCGCCAATTTGCTTGGCTCAGTTTCAAATCGCGCCACGCGAACGTGTCAGGAGAAGACAGGACTATGAAAAAGCCCAAGTGCTTATTTGTCAATCCCCCAGTCATAGAAAAAGTGGCTGAACGCTTTAGCTTTATCAGCATGCCGTTGGCCATTCTTTACATTGGAACATTTATTCAGTCGCAGGGCTATGAGGTTGAGCTGTGCGACATGAATGCCGGTCAGCAACCGGTTTTTAGCGACGACATTGACATTGTGGGGATTTCCTGCGACACGGTGAAATACACCGTTGGCATGCGCGTGGCCAAAGCGGCCAAAGCGGCGGGGAAATACGTCGTCATGGGCGGCACGCATCCGACGTTTGACGATGAGGCCACGCTGCGCTCCGGCTATGTGGATGTCGTGGTGCGCAGCGAAGGCGAATACCAAATGCTGGAAATCGTCAAGCAGTTTGAAGCCAATGGCAAGGTTGACCCGTCAACCATCAAGGGCGTGGCGTGGCTGGATGGCGACGCCTTCATTCGCAATCCGGCCATGCCGTTTATCAAGGATCTGGATAGTCTCCCGATTCCGAACCGCGAGTTGCTCGACGTGCCGCGCTACTGGCGGCAAACGCGCTCGTGGCTCGGCAAGTTCGCCGACCCGGTTTACAACATTTCCGGCTCGCGCGGCTGTCCCTACGATTGCTCGTTCTGCATTGTTACCGCCAACTACGGCGCTAAGTGGCGCTATCGCTCGGTGGATTCCATTATGCAGGAAATCGAGGAAGGGTTCTACAAGTATAAATATCGCACATTTTTCTTTACCGACGACATTTTCAACGCCAGCCCGAAGCGCGCCATGGCTATTTCACAGGCCATTATTGATGCCGGTCTGGCGGATAAAATCAAATGGACGGCGCAGTGCGTGACGAACATTTTTGTCAAGTTTCCCGAAGTCGTTGAAATCATGGCGGCGGCTGGCTGCATGGGCGTCATCATGGGCATTGAGTCGATGGATCCGGAAACGCTCAAGGATTACAACAAAACCGCGACCAGCGATGACAACGCGGAGTGCATTCGCTTGCTCAAGAAGAACGGCATAGCCTCGATGGCCTCAATCATTATCGGGCATCCAAAGGAAACCCGAGAATCGCTGCAAGCCACGATGAAATACATGTGCGATCTGAACCCGGAAATGCTTTGGATTAATATCTTGACGCCCTATGTGGGAACGACCATGCGGCGCGAATTTATTCAATCCGGGCGACTGTTACCGAATTTATCCTGGGAAGACTATGACATTTCGCACGTGACCTTTAAGTTGGATTATCTTCAAGCGTGGGAGATTGAAGTCACGCGCAAAGCGATGACGGCGATGTATTACACTCGCCCGAGGTACATTATGGAAAATTTGCCGCGCTTGTTCTTTGGGAAGACGCCTACGCCCGTGGTGAAACAGGCGGCTTGCTAAGCTTTTTGGAGCGTGCCGATCATCCTGAACTTTCAAAGCTTCCGCATACTTGTCTGCATCCTTGAAGGAGACCCCTCGTAGCCATGCCTGTCGTCGTTCAAATCAAGCGTCGCAAGAAACTCGGTCGGCATCGCCCCCTGAATATCCTGCTGGTTTTGCCGCGGTACTACAACCCGGAAAAAGGGCAGCGCCACAAGCCGTTCATGATTTTTCCCAACATTGTCTTGCCAACGCTGGCGGCGCTTACGCCCGCGCCGCATAAGGTGACGATTGTGGATGAAAACGTTGAGCCGCTGCATATCCCGGACGACGCCGACTTGGTGGCCATCACGGCCTATACCCGAAACGTGCAGCGCGGCTATCAGATTGCGGACAACTGCCGCTCGCGCAACATTCCGGTCATCATGGGCGGCATCCACGTCAGCTTCATGATCGACGAAGCGCTTCAGCACTGCGACGCGGTGATTTCCGGCGAAGGCGAGGCCCTGTGGCCGACCATCCTGGACGACGTGCAGAACGACGATCTTAAGCCGGTCTATAAAGGCGGGCAGTCGCAAGATTTGAATGCGCTGCCGGTGCCGCGCTGGGACCTGCTCAAGCTGGAGCGTTACTTCAAGCCCATCCCGACGCTCAAGCTGCCGATTATGAGCATCCAGACCTCGCGCGGGTGTCCGCATAAGTGCGACTTTTGCACCGTGCCGGTCTTTGCCGGAGGCAAGATGCGCTACCGCGATCCGGCGCACCTGCTGCGCGAGATCGACGCTTACGGGGCGGAGTTTTTCTCGATCGCCGACGACAATCTCATCGTCAATCCCGATGCCGCCGCCGACCTGTTCAAAACGCTGGCCAAGCGCAAGCTGAGCTGGTTTGGCTTTTTCGACACCCAAACGCTCAAGCGCCCCGAACTGGTCGAGCTGGCGGCCAAGTCGGGCTGTCGCCGCGCCTTTCTCGGCATTGAAAGCATTCATCCGAATGAGCTCGCCACGGTGAACAAGAAGTTCAACCGGCCAGAAAAATACGAGGACCTCATCCGGCTGTTCCACCGAAACGGCATCGCCGTGGATGTCGGCATCCTCTTTGGGTTTGAGGACGAGACGGTTGAAAGCACGCTCGAGACCATTGAGGAGCTGAAGCGGTGCAACGTCGAGACGGCGATTTTCTCCGTGATGACGCCGTTCCCCGGCACGGCGCTCTATAACCGCACCAAGGACAAGCTGCTTCACAGGGACTGGGATCGCTACACGGGCGAGGAGGTCGTGTGGGCGCGCGAAGGCACGGACGCCGAGGAAACCCGCCGCTTGCTGCAGCTTGCCTTTGAGCGGTTTTATTCCGTTCCGTCCATTTACAAGCGCGTCCTGTCGCCCAGCTCGCATGCGCAGCGAAAGCTGCTGGCGACGATCTCCAACCTGCGCTTCCGCAGCATCATCAAGCATCGCTTCCCGGAACCGCTGCCGTCAGACTTCCTGCGCAGCGCCCGCCAAGCTCGCCCGGCTTACGCCTAGCGCGACGCTCAGCGCGGGCCAAGGCCAGCGGGAACGGCGGCGCGGCCGCTCGCCGCCGGCGGCTAGGGGCGCGGTAGGCGCGCTACACCGTGATGGCGTTGCCGCGGTGAATCCGCGACAGGTATCGGCTCTGCTCCGGTTCCGGCGCGGGCGCGGCCGCCAGCAGCACGGCGTCCACGAAGCGGGAAAGCTCCTCGCGCTCCTCGCGCTCGTTGCGCGGCTCCTCAACCCGTGCGCGGCGGGTCAAGTCCACCTGGTTGACGGTTGGATGGTGCGTGAAGCGCTCGCACTCCACGGCGAGCGTCGCCGTCAGGGCATGCAGCGTCGTTTTGACAAACAGCGCCAGCGCGAACTCCTCGCGCGACGAGTTGCGCGAGGTTTTGGGCGTCACAAGCACGATTTGCGCCTTGTCTTGCAGCGCCGCTTTCTTGGCGACGCGGAAGTGGTGCGTGACATGGGTTTCAACCAACTGCTCGAAGTCCTTCTCATTGAGCACGCCGCGCCAGTCGTCAGCCGCCGCCAGCGGCTTGAGCGGCAGCGGGTCAAACGGCGTTGACACCACGACATCGAGCCGTCCGAAGCGTTGAATCAGGTCGTCCAGCGCGGCTTCGATGTTGGCGCCGCCGCTGAAGACATGCAGGTTGTTGAGCCGCTGAGCGGAAAAGTAATGCCGCAGCGAGTCCGCCCGCGCATCCGTCTTGGTCAGGATGATGCAGTTGCGGACCACCAACTGAATGGCGAACGCCCCAACCAGCCACCGCAATTCCTCCTCAAGGTAATCGCCAATGAGCAGGACGTTCTTGCGGCGCAGCTCCATGAGGTCTTCATTGCGCGGCAGCCCGTAGAATTCGCCTTCCGTCACCGTCCGGTCAAACTTCAGCCCGCCCGACGGATGGAGCGTTTCGCCGCTCACATTCGGGTCGGACAGGTAAAACACCGTGGCGATGGCGATTTCCTCTTCGGTTGGCATTTGCCCCAGGTTGAGCATCGTGAGGACGCTCGACTGAAGCCGTCCAGCTTCCTTCTCGACTTCGGCCGGATCAAAGAACGGATCGGGCGGTTCGGGGAGGTTGTCCAGAAACGCCGTCGTGAAGGCGTCGCGGTCATCGACCGCCGCCACGTAGCCGCCTTCAAATAGCCGGCGCAGGAGTTTTTCGGCAATTTTGCGCGTCATCAGGTAAGCGCGGTCGGAATGTCCCTCGTTGGCCGCGCTCGCGCGCAGATGCGCGAGCAGTCGTCTGACAGCTTCCGGCGGCTGCGCCGCGAGGACTTCATCAAACTGATTCCGCGCCAGCGCGCGGAGTGTCGTCTTGACTGCTTCGCCCGCGCGCCAGGCGCGAATCACCGCGTCATGGATATCGTTCAGGCGCTTGTTTTCGAGGATGAGCCGCGCCCGCCGCGCGTAGAGGCCTGGCCGCGACCCTTCGCCCCGCAGCCGCTGACCTTCGACCGGCCCCGGCGACAGCGCGTTAATTTGGATTTCCGGCCCCAGATGCCGCGCCAGGATTTCCGCCAGCGCGCGCTGGCCAGCCTTGGAAACCGCGTAGTCGCTGCGGTTCGGATACGCCACCGCGACATACTTCTCGCCGCCGAAGTATGAGCTGACGTTGAGGATGTAGCCCGCGCCCTGTTTTTTCATCAGCGGCGCGACTTTGTAAATCAGCGAATAGTTGCTCAGCAGATTCGCCTTGAGCGTATGCCGCCAAGCGGCCGTCGGCAAATCCACGACCATTTCCTCGGCCCCGGCGATGCCGGCGTTGTTGATGAGGAAATCAATGCGCCCAAACTTGTCCAGCGCGAACTTGGTGAGGCGTCCGAGCGCCTCCTCGTCGGCTACGTCAATGTCGGGCAGAATTTCAACCCGCGCCTCTGGTTGCGGATAGCCGATGGCGAAGAGTTCCGCGACAATCTCGCGCTTGAGCGCCGCGAGCTTTGCGGCGTCCCGCGCCGCCAGCACGACCTTCGCCCCGGAAAGGGCCAGGTAATGCCCAATCGCGCCGCCGATGCCGGCGCTGCCCCCGGTAATGACGGCGACCTTGCCGATGTGCAGCCCCAGCAGCGTCCGGGCGATGTCGCGCGGAAGCCCGGCCTTGCCCGTGGCGCGCTGGATGTTTTCCGGGACGTAGAGGTTCAGCTCATCGAAAATGCGCACCCGGTTGGCGAGGGTCGCCAGCCAGTCGGCCGTGAACTTGAGGTTGTCCGGCTCGGCGTTGGCGTAGCGGACCAGCTGATTGGTTCGGATGGCGAAGCGGCGCGTTCCGGCCGCGACCTGCAACTCGTCCTCGTGCCGCCAGACGCGCAAAAGCTGCTCGACAGCCGCCCGGTAAATGTCTTCAAAGGCATTCGTCGCGCCGTCGTGCTCGTTGGTCAGGAACACGACGTTGACCGGTTCCTGCAGCTCGTTTTCAGCGTCAAAGTCAAGCAAAAACCGCGACAGCTGGGCCGCGAAGGCGGTCGTGCCGAGGATGGCCTCATCCATGAACTGCCGGACCAGCTCGGCGTCGGCGGCGATGAGTTCCGGACCGTAGTAGCCGGCCGCGTGCGCGGGAAAGACAATGACCGTATCCAGCCGATGGTAGCGCTCCCGGATGAGGTCAAACACGCTGGTGACCGACTCCTGCCGCAGCGGATCAAGCCAGGTGACGGCGACGGCATGGCTAAGGCCGTAGCTTTCAAGCTGCGTCTTCGCCGTGTTGACGGCTTCCGGCTGGCGAAAGGTCAGGATGACCGACGCCCCATAGGATTGCTGGGTGACGGCGATTGTCACGGCATCGGTCACTTGCTCGCCGCCGACGACAAGCGCGACGCGCCGGTTGAGGTCAATCAGCCGCTGGTCAGGCCAGGCGGTCAGCTTCGTGCGGCTCTGGGCCTTGACCTGCATGCCGTGCGTGATCTCGAAGTTGTGGCCGGAAATGGCGGCGGATTCGTCCGAGCCGAGAAAGACCATGACGTTGGCCACATCGGCCTGCGTCGGGTAACGCTTGGTCGGCGGCTCCTCGCCCCGCGCGCGCGCCAAAATCATGATGTCGAAGAACTCCCGCGCCGTCGTCCCTTCCGGGACGCCCTTGAGGCGATCCATTGCGCCAAACACGGCGCGGATGCGGTCGGAGTCAATCGGACCGGGAAAGACGGTGTTGACCCGCGCGGCGCAGCTGGCCGTCCCAAGCTGCTTGGCAAGGCCGAGCGACAGCGCGTTCAGAGCCGACTTAGGCACGACGTAGGGAATCCGCCCGTAGTAGTTCGTCCGCGAAAAGATCGTCGAGACGTTGATGATGCTCGCGCCGACGCGCAAATAGGGTAGCGCGATGCGCGTCAGGTGCCAGGGCATCCCCAGCAGGTTGGCCGCCGACTCGCGCATGGTTTCGCTGTCGGCGAAGCCTTCGGCCGCCAGCTGCGCCAAGTCTTCTGACGTGAAGGGAATGCGAAACAAGGGCTGTTTGGCCCCGGCCGAGCCGGCGTTGTTGATGAGAATGTCAAGCCCGCCCCACCGCGCGACAATCGCCTCCAGCGCGGACTGCATGCTCGCCAAGTCGGTGGAGGAAAGCGCTACCGGCAAGATGTCGTCGCCGACGAAGCCTTCGGCGATGAGCGCCGCTCGAAACTGCTCGGCGCGCTCCAGCGACCGGCTCGATACGGCGACTCGCGCGCCCTCGCGCAAGTACATTCGCGTGACGACGCCGCCGATGCCGCCGGCCGCGCCGGTAATGAGAGCTGTTTTACCGTTCAAACGCATGGGATGTCACTTGCCGCGGCGGAGATCGCCGCCGTCCGCGCCCAACTCAGTTGCCGTTGTTGATGAGCTGGTTTTTGTTGCGTGAGATTTCAGCCATCTTGGCTTTGAAATCCACTAAATCGCGCTGGAGCTCGGGGTTGTCGGCCGCCACGATTTGCACCGCGAGGATGCCGGCGTTTTTGGCCGCGCCGATGGCGACCGTCGCCACGGGGACGCCAATCGGCATCTGGACGATGGAAAGCAATGAGTCAAGCCCGTTGAGGGATTTTGACTGGATGGGCACGCCAATGACTGGCAGCGGCGTCAGCGAGGCGACCATGCCCGGCAGGTGCGCCGCGCCGCCGGCGCCGGCGATAATCACGCGCAAGCCGCGCATGTGCGCCGTCTCGGCATACATGAACATGTCGCGCGGGGTCCGGTGGGCGGAAACGATTCGCACCTCGTGCGCAACGCCAAACTCCGTGCAAATCGCCGCCGCGTCCTTCATCACCGGGTAGTCGCTGTCGCTGCCCATGATGATGCCGACAGCCGGAAGCTTATGGCTCGCCATATCGCCCTCCGCTCGTGGGTTCTGTCGTTTTGGAACGGTATTTCGTCAGCTCTAGCTTGGCGATGGTTTCCCGATGAACCTCGTCGGGACCGTCGGCCAGGCGCAGCGCGCGCGCCTGCGCCCAGGCGTAGGCCAGCCCAAAATCCGCGCAGACGCCGCCCCCGCCGTGGGCCTGAATCGCGCGGTCAATGACGCGCAGCGCCATGCTGGGGGCGACAACCTTAATCATCGCAATTTCGGCGCGAGCGACCTTGTTGCCGTGGCGATCCATCATCGCGGCCGCCTGCAGCGTCAGCAGCCGCGCCTGGTCAATCTCGACCCGCGAGTCGGCGATGGCCGCTCGCAGAACGCCTTGCTCGGCAAGGGTTTTGCCGAAAGCTACCCGCGCCAGCGCGCGCCGGCACATCGCTTCCAGCGACCGCTCGGCCAGCCCGATCAGGCGCATGCAGTGATGGATTCGCCCCGGGCCAAGCCGTCCCTGCGCAATCTCGAAGCCGCGTCCCTCGCCAAGCAGGATGTTGGACGCGGGGACGCGAACGTTTTCAAAAATCACTTCGGCGTGACCGTGGGGCGCGTCGTCATACCCGAAGACATCCAGCATGCGGACGACCTTGACGCCCGGCGCGTCCATCGGGATCAGCAGCATGGATTGCTGTTGGCGCTTGGGCGCGGCGGGGTTGGTCTTGCCCATGAAAATGATGAGCTTGCAGCGCGGGTCCCCGGCCCCGCTCGTCCACCACTTGCGGCCGTTGACCACGTAGCTGTCGCCGTCGCGCTCGATGCGGGCCTCGATGTTGGTCGCGTCGGAACTCGCCACGTCCGGCTCGGTCATCGCGAAGCAGGAGCGAATTTCGCCGGCGAGAAGCGGCTCAAGCCACTGTTTTTTTTGCTCCGGCGCGCCGTAGCGAACGAGAACTTCCATGTTGCCCGTATCCGGCGCGGAGCAGTTGAAGACCTCTGGCGCCAGAAACGAGCGCCCCATGATCTCGCACAGCGGCGCGTAATCCAGGTTGCTGAGCCCCGCCCCGTATTCGCTTTCCGGCAGAAACAGGTTCCACAGCCCGGCGGCCTTGGCTTTGGCCTTCAGCGTCTCGACGATGCGCGTCGGCTGCCACCGGTCGCCGGCGGCGATTTCATCCCGGAACGTGGCCTCGTTGGGATAAATATGCTCGTCCATAAAGGCGAGCAAGCGCTCGCGAAGTTCAACGGCTCTGGGCGAAAACTCGAACATACGACCTGCAAAGCTCCCGCGTTAGACCATGACCCGCAGAATCCATTCGGCGACGCAGGCCGGCTTGTCGGCGCCCTCCAGCTCAACCGTGCAGTTGAGCGTGACATCCAGACCGTTGTCGAGCGACCTGACGCTGGCGATGGCGAAGCGTCCGCGAATGCGGCTGCCGGCCGGCACGGGCGTCACGAAGCGAACCCGGTTGAGGCCGTAGTTGAGCGCCAGCCGCGCCCCCTCAAAATGAAGGGTCTGCTCGACCAGATGCGGAATCAGCGACAGCGTGAGAAAGCCGTGGGCAATGGCGGTTTTGAAGGGCGATTCCGCGGCCGCGCGCTCCGGATCGCAGTGAATCCACTGCATGTCGCCGGTTGTCTCGCCGAAGGTCGTGATGCGCGCCTGGTCAATGGCGAGCCAGTCGCTCACGGCCAGTTCCTGCCCGGCTAGGGCCGAAAGGGAAGCAAGTGAAAAAGACGTAGGCATCGGGACGTCAGGACAGCTCGGATAAGGAAATGCAAAGAAAGCGCCGTACATGCAACCATCATTTCGCGCGTTTGCCAACCGCTTTGGACGCGCGCCGGGCGCGCCTCGGGCGGGCCGCCGTCGCCGGCGACCGAGTCGCTGGCAAGCCGCGCTCAGACTTCGGCCGCCAGCCGATGGGCCAGCCAGTCGCGCCAGCGCGCGTGGTAGCGGTGCAGCAGCCACGCGACGAGCGGCGGCAAAAGACAGGCGATAAAGAAGGCGAGGACGACCATCAGAAACCGGCTCCCGAAAAACTCGTTGGCCAGTCGGCTGAAGTCCATCCAGTGACCGCCGCCCTTGGCCTCTTCGTAGTCGATGCGCGCTTCCTGGCTGTTGAGAAGCTGAAAGGCGAACCGCAGGTCGTAGAACTGAATGTAGAAGCCGGCAAAGGCATAGACAGGGCGTTCCAGAGCGTGAGCCAGGGACTCGCCGCTCCAGGCGCGATAGAGAAACACGGTGGCGAAGATCAGCTCGCCGCCATGCCCCATCGCGATGATGACCGCGTCGTGCAGCGAGGTGGCGGCCGTGAGCGTGTAGGCCGCCGCCAGCCCGGTAAGCGACAGCAGCGTTCCGGCGTTGGCGCGAAAGTAATAAAACAGCCAGCCGAAAACGCCGTACCAGATGGCGATGAGCAGCCACTTGCGATCCTGCTGAATGGTGACGCCGCCGCCGTACACGAAGTCGAACGCTGGAATCGAGGGATAGCCATAAGCCCAGCCAGCGGCGGCGTGGCCAAGCTCGTGAACCAGCGTGATGAGGGGGTGCAGCGCGAACGCGATAAAGGCGAAAAACGGAGCGAAGACCACCAGCGCGGCCAGCGCGGCCCCGCCGATGATGGATTGGTAGCCATGCGCGTCGGCGGGCGCCGCTTCAAGCGGCGGCTGCCAAGCGGCGCGGCGCGCCAGCCCAAGCGGCAATGGCGTCGCGCAGCGGGCGCAACTGGTTTGCGTCAGCGGTTGGCGAAGCTTGCAGCGCGGACAGGCTTGGTGACTAGGTTGCATAGGCAAGTCCCATTTGTAACGTCGCGGGGCGGACGGCCGATGGCGGCGTGAGCTTATCACTTCGCGCCAAGGCGGCGGGCGGGATGCCGAAGCCCGCTCAGGCGCGCCCGCTCAAAAAAACGCGGATTGCGTTTCCGCGCCGGATTCGGTACGCTCGCGGGCTTCGCTTGCCGCGTAACGCGGCTTTGACTCTGTGGCATGGGGTAGCTTGTCCGCGATGGCTCACTCTGAAGCGTCTTCCGCGCCTCCCGCGCCCGACCGGCGGCGCGCGCTGCTAATCGTTGTCATTGGCTTTCTCGGCTTTGTCATGGTGCTGGCCTACTCGTTGCCTTCGCGCTCGCTGTTTGGCGCGAGCGGCCCGAAGGCTGTTCAGCCTGTGCCGGAAGACACGGTCATCGCGCGAGTTGGCAGCCGGACGGTCACGGCCAAGGAATACGCCAATTCGCTGAATAATCTCGTGGGCATGTATCGCCGCTATGCCGCGCAGCTCCCCTCTGGCGGGGGCAATTTCCCATTGAGCATTCAGCAGCTTCGCCAGCAGGGCAGCGACCGGGCGATTTTGCAGCAGCTCGTTCGGCGGCGGATCATCGAGCTGGAAGCTGAGCGGCTAGGGCTTTCCGCCACGGAAGGCGAAATCCAACAGCGCCTGCGCGAGCAGTTCCGCGATGAGAGCGGGCGCTTCATCGGCGTTGAGAAATACAAGAAGCAGTTGGCGCGCATGGGAACGACCTACGTGGAGTTTGAGCGCGACTTGGCCTACACGATTGTCGAGGAAAAGTTGCGCAACTTCATCACCAGCGGCGTTCAGGTCTCGCCGCGCGAGGCTGAGGAGGAATATCGCCGCCAGAACACGCGCTTCGAGCTGAGCTACGTCACGCTGGCGGCGTCCGACTTTGAGAAGGAGGTCGCCGCGCCCGCGGAGGATGAGTTGCGGGCCTACTTCGAGGCCCACAAGGAAGACTTTCGCCCGACGAAGGACCGGCGCAAGGTTCGCTATATTTACGTCAGCCAGGACAAGGCGGCGGAAGTCATTCCCATCTCCGATGAGGAGCTGCGCCGGGAATACGACCCGAACAAGCAGGTGAAGTCCATTCAAGTCAGCCAGATTGTGCTGAAGGTGCTGACGCCGAAGGACGAAGACAAAGTGCTTCAAAAAGCGAATGAGCTTGTGGCGCGGGCGCGCGGCAAGGAGGGCGTCCCGGCTGAGGATTTCGCCGCGCTGGCGCGCGGCAACTCGCAGGACACGGCGACGGCCGCCAAGGGCGGCGACTTGGGCGTGGTCGAGCGGTCGAGCGTCAAGCCGGGCGACGCGGTGGAATCGGCTTTCAGCCTTGGCGTGGGCGAGGTCAGCGACCCGGTGCGCCGGGGCGACGCCTTCTACATCTTCAGGGTCGCGGATCGAACGGTGAAAACGTTCGAGGAAGCCCAGCCGGGACTGCTCGCCATTATGCGCAACCGGCTGTCTTACGCCAAGGCGTCGCAGATTGCCGACGAAGCCGTTTCGCTACTGTCGCGGACGCGGAACTTCGATGAGACCGCTAAGACCATCGCCGCCAAGCTCAACCTCAAGCCTGAAGACGTGAAGCGGGAGACGCCGTTTTTCGCGCCGGGCGACGACGTGCCGGAAATTGGCAGCAATCCATCGTTTGAAGAGAAAACGTCGGCGCTGACCGAGCCGAACGAAGTCGGCGAGAAGGTCGGCGTGCGGGGCGGCTTCGCCATCCCGCAGCTCGTGGAGCTCAAGAAGCCGGGCGATCCGACGCTCGATGAAGTCCGTGACAAGGTGATTGCCAAGGTCAAGCAGGAGAAGGCGCTTCAAAAAGCTTACGACCGGGCGAAAGAGCTGATTGCCGCGGCCAAAAACGCAGCCGGCCTCAAGTCCGCCGCAGAGGCGATGAAGCTCAAGGTCGAGGAAATCAAGGATTTCAACGATACCGCCTACCTGGACAACAAATCGTTCCCGGCGGCCTTCCCCAACGCCGAGAAGGTCAAGGTCGGGGAGCTCGTGCCGGTGCCGCTTTACGCCGCCCGCAATGCCGCGCCAACGGTCGCGGTGGTGGCTGTCAAGGATCGGAAGGATGCCGACTTGACGAAATTCGCCGAGCAGCGCGCGCAAATCCTCGACCGCTTGCGCGGCGATCGCGCCAACAACCTGTTTGAGACCTACATTGACGGCGTGAAAGCGCGGATGAAAGACAGCGGGCAGCTTCGGGTGGATCGCGCCTTGGCGGAGCGGGTGGTCGTGGCGGCGGCCGCTAACGAACCCCCGGCGAACTAGGACGCTTCCCGCGCAAGCGGCGGCGCGACCGGAAGCGCGCCAATCCGGGAGGGATGACCTCCCTATCCCCAATCCGCAATGGCGTTGGCGCCCCGTGGCGGCGGATGCCGCTTCAGCTCCGCGCTGCGTCGTCGCCATTTGGAAACAAGCGCGACGCGGCGGAAGCGAGCGGCCGCCGGCCGCGGTGCCGGCGGTCTTGCGCCACGGAACGGCGCGGTGAGGCATGGCCGACGATGTGGCGCGCTGGTTGCGCGGTCTCTGTCACACAGAGCCCGCCGAGGACCTCAAAGGCGGGTTGCTGCTGCGGGCTGGGTTTTCCGCCTTATGTCCGGCGCTCATGGATGCGTTGCCGGAGCGATGGCGGGAGATCTTCCGGCTGATCGCGTGATGGACGGCGGAGCGTGACGGAGCGCCTAGGGACGGCGTAAAGTATCCGGCGGCGGCTGGGACGCCCCTTCGGGGGCAAGCGGGCGTTCCGGGAAGCGGTTGGAGAGCAAGCGGAGGAAGCGCTGATGCAAGCGCCGTTTGTGATGGAGATTGTGCAGAAGGGCGCTGGAAAGGGGCTTATCCGAGGTCGCGAGCCGGGGCGGCGGCTTGAGGCGCCGCGCTTGATCTTGCGCCAGCGGCGCTACCGACTTAGCGCGCTGGGGCCGAACACGGAAACCGGGCGAGCGGCCTTGTCGCTCGATGACTTGGAATCGCTTGGCGGCGCCCCGCTTGGCTTCCAGCCGCCGGACGACCTTCACGCCTGGCGTGCCAGCCCGCAATGCGCCGCGCGCGCCGCGTAGCGAGCAGGGTAAATGCGATGCAGCTTGGAGCGTTAGGAGCGGCGACGCGGGCGGTGACGCCGCGCGCATATTTGCTGGAACGGCTGAGCGCGCGTCCCTTTGTCCCCGACCCGCGCCTGACCAATCCGCACTTGCAAACCATTCTGGGTTCCGTCCTGCCGCGCCGGTCGCCGCTGGCGGATCAGACCGGCCGCCCCCGCGCCTTTCAGACCCGCCCGGATACGACCGTCACAGCCGTTTGTCACTGGCAGTCGGGGCGCGGGCCGGCGGATTGCCCGACGCTGCTGCTGCTGCACGGCATGGAAGGCTCGGTGGAATCGAGCTACATGCGCGGCATGGCGGAAAAGGGCCTGCGGGCCGGTTTTCACGTCATTCGTCTCAATACGCGAACCTGCGGCGGCACGGAGCATCTTTCGCCGCACCTCTACAACGCCGGATTGACGGAGGATGTCCACGCTGTCCTGACAGAGTTGGGCGGACGCGACGGCGCAACGGACGTGTACGTTGTCGGCGTTTCATTAGCGGGCAATGTCGTTCTCCGGTTGGCAGGCGAATACGGGATGAGCGCCCCGCGCCACGCGCGAGGCGTCGTCGCCATTTCGCCTTCGGTGGACTTGACGGCGAGCGCGGCGGCCATGGAGCGCCGGAGCAACTGGTTCTATCACCGGCGCTTTGTGCAGAGCCTCAAGGCGCGCCTGAAGCGCAAGGCGGCGCTTTTTCCTGACCGCTACGATGCGCGTCACTTGGCGGGGATTCGCACCATCCGCGAATTCGACGCGGCCTACACGGCTCGCGCCGCCGGTTACGCGAGCGCGGAGGATTACTACCACCGGGCGAGCGCCGCGCGGGTGGCGGAGGCGATTCGTCTGCCAACGCTCATCATCCACGCCCAGGACGATCCATTCATCCCGGTCGCGCCGCTTTACGCGCCGGCCTTCGCCGAGAATCCGAGTATCGCCCTGCTGCTCACCGAGCGCGGCGGACACGTCGGCTTTCTGGCCGCGCCGGGCGCGGATGCTGATCGGCGCTGGGCCGAGCATCGGGTGGTGGATTTTGTCCGCGCGCTGGATGCCGCCCGACGGCGGTGAAGAATTCTTGCCGAGGTTTCGCTCGCATGTTGCCAGACGCCCTTGCGCCGCTTTTGCCGTCAACGCCGGCGGACGCCTTTGTGCAGCGGGCGTTGTCAGGACAATCGGCGGTCTGGGACGCGGCGCTCACGGCGCGCGAAGTCATCGCGACGCTGGAGGCCCACCGCATCGGGCCGCTGGTTTGCGCCCAGTTGCCGCCGGACGCTTGGACGACGCTGCCGATGGAGCTACAGACGTGGGTGAAAGCCTCGGCGCGGCGGCAGGCGCTGCTTGACATTCAGCAAACGCTGGCGCTGCGGGAGCTGCTGGCGCTGGCGCGAGACCGCGGCGCGCCGGTTCTGCTGCTCAAAGGCGTCCCAACCAGCCATCGGCACTATGCCGAGCCGCACCACCGGGTCAAGACCGACGTGGACGCGCTGATTCGCCCAGCCGACCGGGACGCCTTTATCAAGCTGTTAGAGGAATTGGGCTACCTGCGGTCGGACGGCCTGACGGGAACGCTTGTCAATCGCCAAGTCACGCTGACGCGCGGCGACGTGGCGGTGGATGTTCACTGGAGCGTCTCTAACACGGCGCTTTTCGCTCATGCGCTTGACTTTGACACAATGTGGGCGGAGCGGGCGCCTATCCCGGCGCTTGGCGAGGCCGCTTACGGGCCGTCCGACGAGGACCTCTTCCTGCATGCCTGTTTTCATTTGGCGGTTCACCTCAGCTACGAGTTCGCGCTGGTTTGGCTGTATGACATTCACTTGATGGCGTCCCGGTGGGCGCCGGAGGCCCTGGAGCGATGCCTGCGGCGCGCCGGTCGGCTGCGCATCCTGCGCGTCTGCCTGGCTTGCCTCGCGCTGTCGCGCGCTTGGTTTGGAACGCCCTACGCGGAAGAGGTCTGCGCCGGGCTGGCGCGCGAGGCCGCGCCGGAGCTTTCAGCCCGAACCCTCGCCTGCCGCCTGAGCCGCCTGAGCCGCTTACAGATGGAGCTTGCGGCGCTGAGCTGGCGCGAGCGATTCATTCTGCTGCGCGAAGTGACGCTGCCGCCGGCGGACTATCTGCGGCGGCGCTATGCCGACGCGACCACCTGGCTGCCGTGGCTTCACGCTCGCCGCTGGCTTGGTCTTCGCGGGCAAGCTTCGCCCCGGACTGAAAGCCGGCGTTGACGGCAGGGCGCAGGGCGACGGATACTTGCCGGCCATGCCGCCTAAACAATGGCGACTGCGTCACGCCGGTTGCGCGCTGGCGCGGCTTCGTTCGGGGCGCTTTCCGGAATCAAGTCGAAGCGAAAGGAGCGTGAAGCCCTTTCCCGGCGCGCCGCGCGGACGGCTGACCGGGGCGGGATTCGCTGGCGCGCGGATGAAAAATATCGTGGTTGTTGGGACGCAGTGGGGCGATGAAGGCAAAGGCAAGATCGTGGACCTCATCGCCCCGCATTTTGACCTTGTCGCCCGGTATCAGGGCGGCCACAACGCCGGCCACACGGTCATTGTCAATGGCGAGAAGTTTGTCTTGCACCTGCTGCCGTCTGGCATCGTTCATGCCGGCAAGCGGTGCGTGATTGGCAATGGCGTCGTGATTGACCCGACGGCGCTGCTTTCTGAACTGGACGAGCTAGCGGCCCGGGGCATTGATTTCGCCGAGCGGCTCTTCATCAGCAACCGGGCGCACATCATCCTGCCGCACCACCTGGCGCTCGAGCGGACGAGCGAGCAGCGGCGGGGCGTTAGGCAGGTCGGCACGACGCTGCGCGGCATCGGGCCGGCTTACGAAGACAAAATCGGTCGGCGGGGGCTGCGCGCCGGCGATTTGTTGCGCCCTGATCGGCTCAAGCGACAGCTTGAAGAAATCATCGGCGAGGCGAACAGCGTCTTGGAGGCGCGGGGCGCGGAGCCGATTGCCCTGGCCGCCGTGGTGGACGACTTGCTGACCAAAGCCGACCGTATCGCTCCTTTGGTGACGGATACCGCGCTGCTGCTGGCGCGCGAGATGGAAGCCGGGAAGTCTATTCTGTTTGAAGGCGCGCAGGGCACCATGCTCGACATTGACCACGGCACCTATCCCTATGTGACCTCATCGAGCGGAACGGCCGGTGGCGCGACGGTCGGCACGGGCGTTCCGCCCACGGCGATGACCGGAGCGCTTGGCATTATGAAGGCCTATACGACGCGCGTCGGCAGCGGACCCTTCCCGACCGAGCTGACCGACGCTGTCGGCGAGCGGCTCCGGGCGCGCGGCAACGAATATGGCGCCTCCACCGGGCGCCCGCGCCGCTGCGGATGGTTCGACGGCGTCGTCGCCCGCTACGCCCGAATCATCAACGGGCTGAGCGCCGTGGCGCTGATGAAGCTGGACGTTCTGGATGATTTCGAGACCATTGCCGTCTGCGTTGGCTATCGACTTGGCGGAGAAGCCATTGACGCCATTCCGCATGACGCCCGGGACCTAGAAGCCGTCGAGCCGGTCTATGAAACGCTGCCCGGATGGCGATCCTCCACGGTCGGGCTGACGGCGTTCGAGCAGCTTCCCGCTAACGCGCGTCGTTATATTGCCCGGCTTGAGGAGCTGGTCGGCTGCGAGATCAGCCTTGTCTCCACCGGGCCCGACCGCCAGGACACCATCCTGCGCGCCGATTCCAAGCTCGCGGGCTGGCTCGCTTGACGGTCGCGCCTTGACGATTCTTGACGGGCGGATGACGCATTTCGACGGACTTTCTCGCGCCCTTCGGCGTCTATAACGACAGCCGCCGAACAGCTTGTTCGAGGTCGGGCTAACCCTACGGCTTGGGCGCTGCGCCCAAGCGAATTCGGGAAGGAGTATCGCGTATGTTTCACCGTCTCAGTTTACGTCCTCTGGCCGTCATCGCGGCGTTGACGCTCGCCTTGACGAGCGCGCTGGGGAGCGTCGCCTACGCGGCTGCGCGCGACCGCGGGCCGGGCCGCTTCATGGGCTTTTTTGTCAAGCGCATGGCCGCTGAACTTAACCTCACGGAAGAGCAGCAAGCCCAAATTCGACAGATTCTGGAAGCGGAGCGGACGACGGCCGAGCCGCTGATGAAGCAGCTCAAAGCCGGACACGACCAGTTGCGAGCGCTCGGCGCGGACGGAATCTTCAACGAGGCGCAAGTCCGCGTCATCGCTCAGCAACAGGCGCAGACAATGGCCGAGCTGATGGTTTCAAAGGAGCGGACCAAGGCGCGGGTCGCGGCGGTTCTGACGCCGGAGCAACGCGAGCGCGCCAAGCAAATGATGGATCGCTTCCACCGGCGGATGCATGAGCATCGCGGGCGCGGCTTCGGGCCCGTGCCGCCTCCGCCGCCGATGTAAGGGCGACGTCGCCTGCTACGAGCGGCCAAAATGGCGGACGGCGCGCCGGGGCGAAAGCCCAGCGCGCCATCTTCGCTTTCAGGAAGCGGCGAGTTACGCCGTCGCTATTTGCGCGCCGCCTCTGGAAAGCCCGTCGTCAAGGCATTGGCTGGCGGAAAGTCCGCCGCCGCTAGTCTTCGTCTCGACCGGAACGAAAAACTGCTTCGCTCCGTTTCCCGCTGGCGACTCGTCGTGAACATCCACTGGCAGCAGCCCTTCGCGATACAGCGCGTAGCCGCTGCGCGAGCAGGCGATCACCGAGGGGATGCCGCGCGAAGCAAACCACTGCTGCCATTTTTCGAGATCACGGTACTGAGGCGAGTTTCGGCTCTTGACGTAAGTTGAAAAACGATTTTCCTCGGTCAACTTGATGCGCGCCATGCTGCTTTCTCCTTAAATTGCAACAATTGCAACCTGAAAATCGCGGCGAGCATCGCCCTCGCCGCGCCGCCATCCGCCGCTTCCGGTCGCAAGCGGCAGCCGGGAAGCCGGACGCTTCTCTCTACTTGGGGACGCACGTAAAACCTTACTTTCTTGTAAGGTTTTACGCCGTGAAGTATAACCCCTCAAGACTGTTAGGAAAGTTACGTTGGGTTGCGCGAGCTGATAGCGCGCGGCAGGAACCCGGACAAACGCCAGTTCAGCGTTTGGAAACGCACGGTTGAATTTGTCGCCGCCCGGAGGATGAGACGCCCCCCACCGGAATGTTCTGGCAAGCGCGTTGTCGCGGCAGTGGCCGGCGCGCGGGAGGTAGGGCGCGGAATGGTAAAGCGCGTTTCAAAAGAGCTTCTGACGGCCGAGGTCGCGGGCCTCAACTTGGCTGGAAAGCGATTCGCCGATCAGTTGACCGGCGAGATCAATTTGCTGGTTTTTCTGCGGCATTTTGGCTGTGTCTTTTGCCGTGAAATTGTCGCCGATGTGCGCGACATCGCGACGCAGGATCCGACGTATCCGAGCGTCATCTTCTTTTTCCAGGGCACGGTTGAGCAAGGGCGGGCGTTTTTTGCCGATCACTGGAAAGAGGCGCGGGCCATCAGCGATACGCCGCTGACATTTTACAGGGCGTTCGGCATTGAGCGCGGGGGGTTGCGCGAGATGTTTGGCCCCGAAGTGTGGGCGCGCGGCTTGCGCGCGGCACGCAAGGGGCATTTCATTGGCCTGCCGGTTGGCGATCCATTCGTCATGCCGGGCGCGTTTTTGGTTTCCGCATCCGGCGACATCCTGTGGCGCCATAACTTCAAGCATGCGGGCGACCACCCGGACTGGCGGACAGCGGTCTCGGCGGCTGTGGCGAGCGCATGACGCGCCCGACGATCATTGCCGTGCACGGGAATGGCGGCGGCGCGTTTCGCTTTGCTCGGATTTGCCCGTTTTTCACGCATGACGCGCCGGTCGCCTTTGAGGCGCTGACGCTGCCGGGCTTTGGCGGCGCGCCGCGCGACCCCGGCTGCGTGACGCTTGCCGACTACGCCGCTCGGATTGAGGCTTTCGTGACGCAAGCTGACGAGCCGCGAATTTTGCTGGGGCACGGCATCGGCGGGTCGCTGGCGCTGGAGTATCTACAGCATTTCGCGCCATCGGTTGCCGGCGCGATTCTGCACGCTCCGGTGGGGGCGCGCCTTGACAGGCGCTGGTTTCCGCGCCTGATGGGCTTCGCCCCAATGCGCGAGCTGGGCAAGCGATTGTTGGCGACGCCCGCGCTTCGCCCGCTGTGGAAGCGGGCGTTTTTCTCGGAAGCCGCGCCGGAAGACTTTCTTGACCAGTTTTTTGCCGAGTATGGGCGCTGCGAGGCGTTTGGGCAAATGTTTGACCTCATCACGGCGGACTGGTTTGCCGGGCTGAAGCCGGTCGCGCTGCCGTCGGTTCTACTGTGGGGCGCGCGGGAGCGGGTGCTGCGGCTTGACCAAGCGGCTGACTTCCGCGCCAAGCTGCCGATGGCTGCCATGGAGATTGTCAATGACTGGGATCATTTTCCGATGGTGGAGCAGCCGGAAGCCTACGCTCGGAAGCTGATGGCCCTTGCCGAGCGACTGGTCGCGCCGGCTAAAGCGATATCCGGCTGAAGCGATGTGAAGCGGCATGTCAAGCGAGTTCATTTGGCTAGGGCAATCGTTGAGCGCGTCCTTCGGCGTCGGGTCAAAGGCGAGCCTCCTCGATCAAGCGACGGCGGCTGGGTTGCCGGTGCCGAGAGGCGGGGTCTTGCTGGAAGCGTTTTTCGCGCTGAGCCTGCGCGAGGGGAACCTGCGCCGAACGGAAGATGGCTTTGCGTTCCAGGACGCTGCCGCCATCAGGGAGGCGCTGCCGGTATTGGCGTTGCCGCCCAAGCTCGCCGTCCGCTCGGCTTTCTCGGCGGAAGACGGCCTGAGCGAAAGCTTTGCCGGGCGCTTTGATTCCGTCTTGAATGTCGCGCCGGATGAGTTGCCCGACGCGCTGTGCAAAGTGTGGGCGTCCAGTCTGCGGCACGCCTCGCCGCTGCGCCGGGATGTTCTCATTATGGCGATGGTTGAGGCGCGTCAGGCAGGCGTCGCCATCACGGAGCCTTCTCACGAGGACGATGTCGTCAACTTCACGCCGGGCCTGGCCGATCGGCTTGTCAGCGGCGCTGTCGCCGGCGAGACGCTGAGCCTGCCTAAGCTGCGCGTCTTTGAATCGCCGACCGAAAGCGGCTTCGCCGGGCGGTTACAGGCGCTCCTGCGGGAGGTTCGCCGCGTTTTTGGGGAAGGCTCTTGGGATGTTGAGTTCGCGGACGACGGCCGGCAGTGCTGGCTGATTCAGGCGCGCCCGCTGACCCGTCCGGTGACGCGCAACGAGTGGTTCACCTACGCCAATCACCGGGAGATTCTCCCGCCGCTGCCGTCGCGCTTCATGACCAGCCTGATCGCCTCCTGCGCGGGCGACTTGTTCGATTATTACCGCGGCTTTGACCCGCGGTTGCCGGGCGACCGGCCGTTTATCGAGGTCTTTGCCGGGCGGCCGTTTATCAATCTTTCGCTGTTGCTGGACATGATGCGGCGGTGGGGGCTTCCGACGCGCTTGGTGACGGACTCCATCGGCGGGCGCGATGTCTGCGCGCAAGGCTGGCGCTGGGGGCGGCTGTGGCGGTCGTTGCCGACGCTCCTGCGCTTGGGGTGGTCGCAGCTCTTGGCGGCGTCTTCCGCGCAGCGGCGCATCGCCTGGCTTGCCGAAGTCGGCGGCGCTCCGGCTCGATCCGATAGCTTCGCCAACTGTATAAGCGACTTGCGGATGGCTTACACCGCGCTGGTGCGCGAGATGTTTTCCCTCACGCAGGCCATCAGCGGCCCGCTGGCCATCCTGCGGCGACTGGGCGCTTTAGCCCCGCTAGCCGCGCGTCATGAGACAATGACAACGCGGATGTTCAACGATCTCAATCCGCTCCGCGACTACGCTCGGCGTCATCCGGCGGTCGCGACGTCGATTGCGCAAGGCAAAGTTCCAGATGACGAAGGCTTTGGGCGGCTTTGGCAGGCGTACCTCGACCGCTATGGCTTTCGCGGCGTCTTTGAGAGCGATATCGCGCAGCCTCGTTACCGCGAGCGACCGGAAACGCTCTTGGCAAGTCTGGCGACGGAACCGCGAGCTTCGTCCGCTCCGCCGGTTCCGTGGCTAGCGTGGCTGGCGCTGCCTGTGTGGCGACAGGCGCGAGGCGCGCTTGACGCGCGCGAGCGGTTGCGTCATGCCGCCATGCAAGCCTTTGACCGCATTCGGCAACGGCTCCTGCGCCTCGCGGTTGTCGCGCGCGACGCCGGGAAGCTGCCGACGACCGACGCGCTCTGGCTGCTTGAAGTTGATGAGTTAGCGCGCCTGGACGGCGACTGGAGCGTCGCGCCGGATTTCCTGGCCGCGCGGCGGCGCGAGCAAGAGGCTGACGCGCGCTACGACTTCCCGGATGTCTTCCGGCGCTTTGATGACTTTTCGGCCTTTGGCTCCGCCGCGTTGGACGAGCCTGGGCCGCGTCATGTGCAGGGCATCGGACTGACGCGCGGCCTTGTTGAAGGACGCGCCTGGGTATGCGAAGCGCCGACGCTCCCGCCGCCCTTCAGCGATCCGGTCATTCTCGTCGCCCGCGCGGTGGACGCTGGCTGGATCGCGGTTTTTTCAGCCGTCGCGGGCGTCGTGGTCGAGATTGGCGGCGATCTCTCGCATGGCTCGATTGCGCTGCGCGAGATTGGTCTTCCCTCGGTGACAAACGCGCGCGGCGCGACGCGCGTCATTCAGACCGGCGACTGGATCCGCGTTCGGGCCGATATCGGCTCGGTCGAGCTGGTCGAGCCGGCGGCGCGCTCGACATCGCTTGCGTCAGCGCCCGCCGGCGAATAAGAATGACGCTTCCCGGCTTGCCCCTTGCAATGTTATTCGCCTGATTGGGAGCGTTCACTCATGTCGAATCGTCCGCTCACGATGCTGTGTCTCGCCAGTTATGAAAAGGGCGCGGAGTTTATGCGCGAAGCCAAGCGTCAGGGGTGGCGCGTGTATCTCGTTACGTCCGAGAGCATCCGCGACGCTAACTGGCCGCGCGAAAGCCTGGACGACGTCTTTCTCATGCCTGACGACAACAAAAAATGGCGTCTCAACGACGTGATTCTGGGGGTGAGCTACCTGGCCCGGACGCATCGGATTGACCGCATCGTGGCGCTTGACGACTTCGACGTGGAAATCGCGGCGGCGCTGCGCGAGCACCTGCGCGTTCCGGGCATGGGCGAGACGACCGGGCGCTACTTCCGCGACAAGCTTGCGATGCGGGCTAAGGCCCGCGAGCAGGGCGTGCCGGTCCCGCCGTTTACGCCGGTTTTTAACAATGAAGTCGTCAACGAGTATTTGGCCGAAGTGCCGGGACCGTGGCTGGTCAAGCCGCGCTCCGAGGCTTCCACCATTGGCATCAAGCGCATTTCGTCGCCGGACGAGGCGCGCGACATCCTTGAAACGCTTGGCGACCGCCGCTCCTATCACCTGCTTGAAAAGTTTATTCCGGGCGATGTCTATCACGTGGATTCGATTGTTTCGGAGCGGGAAGTCGTTTTCGCAGCCGTGAGCAAGTACGCCCGCCCGCCCATCGAGGTCATGCACGACGGCGATGTCTTTGCCACCCGCATCGTTGAGCATGACTCGGACGATGAGCGGAAGCTGCTCGAATTCAACCGACGGGTTTTGCAGGCGATGGGATTGGTGCGCGGGGCATCGCATACGGAATTCATCAAGGCTCGCGAGGACGGAACGTTTTACTTCCTTGAAACTTCGGCGCGCGTTGGCGGGGCCAACATTGTTGAGCTAGTCGAGGCGGCGACGGGCGTCAATCTGTGGGCCGAATGGGCGAAGCTAGAATGCGCTGAGCCGCCTGAAAGCTACCGTCCGCCGCCGTCGCGCCGGGACTATGCGGGGTTGCTCATCTCGCTGGCGCGGCAGCAGCGCCCGGACACAAGCGCGTATGATGACCCAGAAGTCGTCTGGCGACTCAACAAGGATTTTCACGCCGGCCTCATCGTGCAATCCTCCAGCTATGACCGCGTCACGCATCTGCTGGATGACTACCTGGCGCGCTTTCGGGCGGATTTTTTCACGCGCCAGCCAGTGCCGGATCGTCCGACCTGCTGAGCTGAGGCGCTTCCCGCCGCAAGCCAGTCGCGGTTGACCAGGGATGGCTCGCCGGCGCCGTTCCGGCGGCGGATGCCGCCGCGGCTGGCGTAGGCCCGAGACTGCCCGGCGGCGGTATCGAAACGTCGGTGACGATGCGCCAGGCGATACGAAAGCGGAGCGCTAGGCCAGCCTCGCCAGCCAAGGCCGGAAGCCGGCCGCCGCGCTACACCGGCAGATACTTCCCAATGATAGCGGCCAGTCGGCGGCGAGTTTCAGGAAAGACCAGGTCCGAGCGGGTCATAATCGCGTTTTTGAGCGCCGAGGCGTAGGGCGAGCGCGGGTCGGCGGCGGCCAGTCGGCGTAGCGCGCCGCGCACGATGCGTTGCGCCGTGGAGACGTTGCGGTTCAGGAAATCAATGACCATTTCCACCGTGACATCCGCGTGACCTTCGTGCCAGCAGTCGTAATCCGTCACCATGGCCAGCGTGGCGTAGCTCATTTCGGCTTCGCGGGCGAGCCTGGCTTCCTGCAAGTTCGTCATGCCGATCACCGACATGCCCCACTGCCGGTAAACATTCGATTCCGCGCGAGTCGAGAATGCCGGCCCCTCCATGCACAGGTACGTCCCGCCCCGGTGAACCCGGACGTTTTCCAGCTCGCGAGCGGCCGCTTCAAGCGTGTCGCACAACAGCGGACACACCGGGTCGGCAAAGGTCACGTGCGCCACGATGCCGTCCCCAAAGAAGGTGGATTCCGCGGTGCGCCCGCGCGTCCAGTCAAAAAACTGGTCGGGAATGACGACATCGAGCGGCTTGAGTTCCTCTTTGAGCGAGCCGACGGCGGAAATCGAGATGATAAACTCGACGCCCAGCATTTTAAGGGCGTAGATATTCGCTCGAAAGGGCAGTTCCGACGGTAGCAACAGATGTCCGCGCCCGTGGCGCGGCAGAAAGGCCATCGGCACGCCGTCGAGCCGGCCAGTGATGATGGCATCCGAAGGTTTCCCAAACGGCGTATCGAGGAATAACTCTTCCGTTCCCTCGAAGGCTTCCATGCGATAGAAACCGCTGCCGCCGATGACGGCATGCTTGATGGGCGATGAAGGTAACATGGTCATACGGGCGTTTTCGCACTCCGAACTGAAATCGCTAGGCGAGTCATACGATACCATTCAGCGCGACGGCACCGAAGCCGGTTCATCCGTTCTGACAGGCGGTCCCGGTCAAGGCGTCGGGCCGGCGACGTGGCATGCGCTGGATTGGCGCATCGCGTATCTGGCGCGGGCGAGCGGGTTGCTTCAGGGGGACTTTACCCTTGCGCCGGACGACGGCGCGGACGCGGGCGTTGGTCATCAAGCCGCCGCGCCGGATGACGTGAACCGGTGGCCGGCGCGCTTCCTAACGGCCGTCGCGCAGGAAAGCGATGCGGAGTTTGTTCGTCGCTACGCGGCGACCTTCAGGCTTGATCCGCAAGCGACGCTACCGCAGGTTGGGTTGTTCGACCGCTTGGCGGAGGTCCCGTCGCTAGCGGCTTATGACGGCGCGCTGGGCCGGTGGCTGGACGCCGCGGACATCATCCACATTGGCGATCTGATGGCCGTGCTGCGTCAAAAGGGCGGGACGCCGCTTTTTTTGACGATGGCGGATGTGCATCCGTCCCTGGCGGTCTCGCGCTGGTGTCTGGCGCTGGACGCCAGTCAGCGCGAACGGTTTGAGCCATTCCTGCGACTGCTGCGCGCGTTGGGCAGCGAGGATTTCGACCCGCTCGCTATGCAGTGTCGGGTTCTGGAGCTGCGCGAGCGGTTGCGCGAGGCGCAGCTTGAGGCGGAGCGGGCGATGGCTGCCCAAGCAAGCGAGTTTGAGCAGCGCTTACAGGCGGCGCTTCAGAAAAAGGACCAGTCAGTAGCCGATGTGTGGCGAGCGAAGGATGCCGCGCTGGCCGAGTTGGGGGCGCGGCTGACCGAGCGCGAGCAGGCGCTCCAGGCCAAAAGCGGCGAGACGTTACGCATGCAACAGCAGTTGGCGGAGCTACAGTATCAGCTTGACGCGGCGTCCGCGGAGCGCCGCCAGCTGAGGACGCAACTCCAGAACGTCCTGGGCTCGCGCTCCTGGCGGATAACGGCGCCGCTTCGCCGCCTGCTTGGCGGCCGATGACGCCGCGCTTTCCAGCGCGCCTTCGCCTTGACGCTTTTTGGTTTTGCCGAGGGCGGCGACCCTCCGCAAGCGCGCCGGGCGGGGAATGCGCAAAAGGGCTTTCGCGCATGAACTTCCATTCCTGGCGACGGCGCGGCGCGTTTTTCTACCTCAAGCTTCTTTTGTTGGGGGCGCTGGTCTTCGCGCTTGCGTACTCGGGCAAGGGCGCCAGCGCCATCGCCGCGTTTGCGCAGGCCAACTTGGCTTGCTTGGCGGTGGCCCTGCCGTGTGGCCTGCTGATGCTGGCGATTCGCGTTTACAAGTGGCGACTGTTGCTGCTGCGCGTATCGGAAGCGGTGACGTTTGGCGAGGCGTGGCGCTCGGTGATGGGCGGCATGGCGTTTGGCCTTTTCACGCCCGGCCGGGTTGGCGAGCTGAGCCGCGCCATGTTCTTGCCGGATGCGCTGCGCCTGCCCGCGGGCGGATTGTTTGTGATTGATCGGGCGTGCGACTTGCTTTCGATTTTGGTCGTCGGGCTGGCGGGCGCGGCGAGCGTTCTTCCTGGGGCCGCGAAGCTCTGGCTGGCGGCGGCGGCGATTGGGTTGGGAAGCGGCGCGCTACTCTTGCCGCGACTCGCGCCCGCGCTGCCCGGCTTGTTGAGCTTCTCGGAAAAGCCGCGCCATCTGGCGGAGCAGTTCGTCGCGGGGGCGCGCCTGCTGCGCCCGCGCGATGTGGGCGCGAATTTTCTTTTGGCGCTGGCGCTGATGGGTCTCAATGTCGTGTCGCTTTACGTCTTGGTGCTCGCTTTCGAGCCAGTGACTTTTGAGGCGGCGCTCTTCTGCTTGCCGCTCATTTTGCTGACGATCCTGGCGCCGCTGACGCCGGCCGGGCTGGGCGTCCGCGAAGGCGCGGCCGTGTTGCTGTTCCAGCGGTTTGGCGTCGGGCTGGAGGCGGCCGTCAACGCGACGCTGCTGCTGCACGTCATCAACACGCTAGCGCCTGGCGTCTATGGACTCTTCGCGGCGCGGCGACCTGATCCAAGCTAGCCCGCTTTCCGCAAGGGCTTGGCGGTAACGTTTTTCGGTCGCCGCGGAACGCTGTCGCTCCCGACCGCCAGTCTTGTCTGGCTGGCGCGCCGGGCGTAACGTTCATTCATTTTGGGTGAAAGGATGTTCAAGCTATGTCCGCTCCGCATACGGCAGCATCGTCGGCGACGACGGACGCTGTCCCAACCTACCGAATGCTCATTGACGGGCAGCTTGTCGCTGCCGAGGGCGACCGGGTTTTCCACACGCTGTCTCCGGCCGACGGGCAGCCGCTGGCGGCCGTTCCGCATGCCTCGATTGCCGACGCCGAGCGCGCCGTACAGGCTGCGCGGGCGGCGTTTGAACTCGGCACGTGGCGCAATGCCGATGGCTTGATGCGCGCGAAAGTCCTCAATCGCATCGCTGATTTGCTCGAAGCCAATCTGGAGGAGTTCGCGCGGCTGGAGGCGAGCGATCAGGGCAAGCCGGCCGGCTACGCCCGGGCGCTCGAAATGCCGGCCGTGATCGATACGTTTCGCCATTTCGCAGGCTGGGCCGACAAAATCTACGGGGAAACCATCCCTGTGCCGGCCGCCGGTCTGGATTTCACGCTCCGCGAGCCGGTTGGCGTTTGCGTGGGCTTTGCGCCGAACAACTATCCGCTGGCGCTGGCGGCCTTCAAAATCGCGCCGGCGCTCGCGGCGGGGAACAGCTTGGTGCTCAAGCCCTCGCCCGCGACGCCCCTCACGGCGCTGAAGCTGGGCGAGCTGTGCGTGGCGGCCGGGCTGCCGGATGGCGTTCTCAACATCATTACCGAGCCGGGACACGAAGCGGCGGCCTACCTGCTAGAGCATCCGGAAGTGGACCTGATTTCGCTCACCGGCGGGACGGAGACCGGCAAGCTGGTCAGCCGGGCCGCCGCCGGGACGCTCAAGCGCGTCCTGCTCGAGCTGGGCGGCAAATCGCCCTTCATCATCTGCCCGGACGCCGACCTCGACTTGGCTGTGACCGGCGCGCTGATGGGGACGTTTTACAACTCCGGGCAGACCTGCACGGCGAGCGCGCGGCTGTTCGTTCACCGCGCCGTCTATGACGAGTTTCTCGACCGCTTCGCGGCGGAAGCCGACCGGCTGATCGTCGGGCATCCGCTGGACGAAGCCACGAACAATGGTCCGCTTGTGACGCGCGCGCAGTATGAAAAGGCGTTGAGCTACGTCGAGCTGGGGCAGGCGGAAGGCGCGCGATTAGTCGCGGGCGGCGCTCGCCCGGCGGAGCTGCCGGAAGCTGGCAACTACCTGCGCCCAACGATTTTCGCCGACGCGCGCAACGACATGCGAATCGCCCGCGAGGAAATCTTTGGCCCGGTCGCGTCAGTCATCCCGTTTGACGATGAGGATGAAGCTATCGCGCAGGCGAATGACTCGGTTTATGGGCTGGCGGCATCGGTCTGGACGCGCGACATCAAGCGCGGGCTGAGCCTGATGAAATCGCTGCGCGTCGGACAGGTCTGGATCAATAACCACAACATCTTTTTCCCGCACGCGCCGTTTGGGGGCTACAAGCAGAGCGGGAACGCGCGCGAGGGGGGCGCGGAGGCGCTGCGCCACTACACGCAGGTCAAGAATGTGTATGTCGAGCTGGGCGATGTGTTGATGAGCCCGTTCTGAGCGGCGCGCCCGAGCCCGGCGACTCGGAAAAGCGCGCGCCGCTGGCTAGGGCGCCGCGCGCTTTTTTCGCGGGCTGGAAAAAGGCGCGGCTTACGCGGTCGGATCGTCGTCAGGCAGGATGATTTCATCCACGTCGCTGAATGGGTCCGCCAGGGCATGGCGCTTGAGGTCCGCGAGCGAAACGACTTCCAGCGCGTTTTCATGGGTGGCTTCCAGAATGACCGGCGGGGCGACGCCGGCGTCGAGGGCTTCCTTCCAGCGAGAAACGCATAGACACCACTGGTCGCCGGGCTTGAGACCCGGAAACCGATACTGCGGCGCCGGCGTGGAGAGATCATTGCCGCGCGACCTTGTGAAGGCGAGGAATTCGGCTGTCATCTGCGCGCAAACGACGTGCGTGCCGAGGTCGTCGGGTCCGGTCTCGCACTTGCCGGTTCGGTAAAAGCCGGTCATCGGCGAGGTGCAGCAAATTTCGAGCGGTCCGCCAAGGACGTTGCGGGGCGCTTTCTCGGTTTGGGACATGCGCGTGACCTCAGGTGAAGAAGTCTGAAATGATGGGCGTCACGATGGCGAATTCTTGGGCGAGCCGCGAGCTTCCGTCAAGTTGACCGCTCGCCCGGCTTCCGCTGTCAAGCCAAGGCTGTCGGGGTCGCTTTATGTCTAGCTCAATTTTTGAATACACGGCGCTCGTCTCGCCGATCATGCCTAACGAAGCCGCGCAGCTCGCCAAAAACTTCGCCTGCGCCGATCCGAATCAAAGGACCTTCATCGGGCTGCCGCCCTCGATCAAGGATGCGCATGGGTTGCCTTCGGCGACCTGCATTGCGTTGACGATCGAGGCTGACGACGCGGCGCGGCATCTGACGGCCTATGTCGCCGGCGGGCGCGGCGGGCTGCTGCGGCTTTCCACTGACTTGATGGACGCCCTGCGGCTCGCGCCAAACGCGCGGGCGACGGTGCGCTTGCTGGCGCGGGACGGCGACCAGCCGCGCCTGGAGCTCCGCGCGGCAAGCTGAAGTCGCTGCGCGAAAGCGTGGCGTCGCCAGCCCCGCCGCTCGCCCGCCGCTAAGTCAGCTGACCCAAGCGCGGAGCGCCACGCAAAACCTCTCGTACCCGACTGTGTCCAGCAGCCGAAACGCCCGCTCGCTTTCGCCAAGGATGCCGACAACCAACGGCGCAAGGGCGTGAAACCGGGGCGAGCTTTGGTCGGGCCCGCGCTGAATGAGGTCGAGCGTCCCCGCCCAGTCGGGCGTCGTGACGATGTAGCGCGTGACGAGCGCATCCATCCAGAAGGCGCGCGTGACGGCTGCCTGCGCTACGCCCGGAATGTAGCGCAGGGTGAAAAAAACGCGGCGCCAGGTCTGCGCGCGCAATGGGGAGACTTTCGCTCGCAAGCGGCGTAAGCGCGGATGCCTGGCTTGCCTGACATATCTTCGAACTCGAAGCGATGCCGCTCGCCACAGGCGCTCAGCACGGGCGCTCAGCCTCGCCGTCGCGGGCGTCCGATTTTGGAGGCTGTCTCGGAGGTTGAAGCAGCGTCAGCATAATCGCCAAGCCCGCGCCGGTAAAGAGCGACCACGCCTCAACCTGAGCGCGTAGCCTCTCCGGGACTATCTGAAAGCTCGACCACGCGCAAACTGCCAGCGCCAGGACGCTTGCGCGAGCCAGTCGGCGATGGGCCTGAGCGCTAAGCGCCACCGCGACGGGAAGCGCCAGCAGCGCGAAGTGCGCGACCCAGCTCAGCTTCGCCCCTAAAACGCACCAGGCGTTTGCCGCCGCTGCCGCTTGGCGCGCGGCTGACCCGACCGCCCGGCGCGCGCGATGGCCCGCGTAGAAAAGCCACGCCGCCCCAAGCAGCGCCAGCAGCCAGTAAGGCAGCCCCGATCCGCCAAGCCACTGGCGGGCGCGCAGCAGCGCGCCATAAAGCGACTGGTTGCTTGGCGTGGCGAAATCAAAGCGCCAGCCCTGAATGATGATCTCCTGACACCAGCTTTGGATGATGGGCCGCCGGCTCGCGCCCAGCAGGGCGAAGGACAGCCAGTTGAGCAGTAGCGTCCAGGCGGCGTGCCAAGCGAGCAATCGCCAAGCGCGGCGCCCGATGAAATAAGGCAAAAGCAGAATTGGCGACAGCTTGACGCTCGTCGCCAGCGCGAGCGCGAGTCCGCCCAGCGCGCTGCGCCGCCGCTCGGCGTCCGCCAGCAGGGCGAACGCGACGGCGGCGGCGATCCAGAGATTGACTTGTCCCAGCAAAAAGTTACCGCCAAGGATTGGCGCCAGCGCCAGCCGCCAGAGCCACGCCGGCGCTTCCCCGCGATGCGGCTCTGAGTCCAGGACTTGCCGCGCCATTCGCCATAGCCAAAGCGTGGCGACGACATTGCCGACCGCCCAGGCGCCCGCGGCGACCGGCAGCGGCAGCAACGCCAGGGGCGCCAGAAGCTGGGCGAACAGCGGCGGGTAAAGGTAGGGCGTCGCCGCCCGCATCGCGATGTCATACGGATTGCCCGTGAGCATCGCTTGTCGAGCGGCAGCGTAAAAGACGGTGAAGTCGTTGCCGTAAGCTTCCGGCGTGACGCCGCTGCGCGCCGCGCTGACGCTACACAGCGCAAGCGCGCCGCCCCAAACGCATACTTGGCGGATGAGCGGCGACCGAGTCAGGGCGGACGCGGGCAAGGCGCTTAGGGCGTCGGCGGCAAGGCCGGTTGTCCAGGGGCGGCGCGCTCTGTCTGGCGTCGCTCAAGCGTCCTGCGCGGATCGGCGCGCAACTCGTTGAAGGCGCGCACTTGCTCGGCTGTCAAGATGGCCCGAACGCGATACTGCATCCGCGCGCGGAGTTGCGTGAGGTCGGCCTCGGCCGCCGCCAACTCGCGCGCGCGCTGTTCAACGATGGACTCGCTGGTCTCCTCGCCGTAAATGGCGTCGTTGAGCAGCCGCCGACAGTCGGCGACTTTGCGGCGCGCGGCCTGCATCGCCATGGCTTCCTGTCGCCGGACTTCCCGCATCCGACGCATTTGGTCGGGCGTCAGCTGCAGCGCCCGCGCCAGCAGCCGCGACTCGTAAAGCGCCGCGGGTAACTCCGCGCCTTGGCGCAGGATGGCGACATTCGGGTCATCGGCGGGCATCGGGCGGGCCGGCTGCTGGGCGAAGCCCGCGCCGCCTGAAATTCCCCAGAAGAGCAAGCCGCCGCACATTCCTAACGGCAACCAACGTGGCATGATCAAACTCCGCTTATCCATCGCTCGCTTGAAGCTACTCGCTTGAAACGCCTGCTCGCATCGATCGACATAGACGCCCGTCGTAGGGAAAAAGTCGGAAAATTCTACTCCCCATTCGCCTGAAATAAACATTATGCCGGATGACGGTTGTTGACAGTCCCCCCGCCCCGCTCCACACTCATCGCTCTCCCTCCCCTACGTCCGCGACCTCGCTCTGTTTTAGACCTATGAATGCACGTCGGAAGTTGTTTGGTTTTGCCGTTCAATCGCTTCTGGTCGCCTCGATTGGCTTTGCGCTGGTGGTGGGCGGCTGGATGGTGTTGGCCCGAGCCGCTCGCCCGGCCGCGCCGGACTTATCAAAGCTGGCGGTCGTGTCGCATGGCGGCGAATCGCTCGCCGGCGCGGCCGCCGACCTCTCAACCGCGTTTCGGAAGATTGGCAAGCTGGTCAAGCCATCGGTCGTGAGCATTCGCGTGGTTGAGACCGTCTCCGCCGATGCGCTTGGACTAGGGCGGAATCATCCGCCTATCCCAGGCCTGGAAGACGGCTTCAAGCAGCGCGGCTCCGGCTCGGGCTTTATCATCAGCTCCGAAGGCTACATCATCACGAATGAGCATGTGGTGGGTAAAGCCGATAAAATCCGCGTCACCTTTGACGATGGGCGGCAGGCGCTGGCGAAGCTGGTCGGCGTTGACCCGCCAACCGATTTAGCCGTCATCAAGGTTGACCTGACCGGGCTGACGCCAGTGACGCTGGGCGATCCGTCAGAGATGGAGCAGGGCGATTGGGTGATGGCCATTGGGGCGCCCTTCGGGCTTGAGCAGACGCTGACCGTCGGCGTCATCAGCGCGACCGGGCGCAATCTGCCTAGCTCGCGCTCCAACCGCTTCGCCCAATACAACAACTATCTTCAGACCGACGCCTCAATCAATCCGGGGAACTCCGGCGGGCCGCTGCTGAACTTGCGCGGGGAAGTCGTTGGCGTCAACACCATGATTCTTTCCGAGTCCGGGGGCAGCGAGGGCATCGGCTTCGCCATCCCTTCCGATTTGGTTGAGCGCATTTGCCGGAAGCTCATTCTGGAAGGTCGCGTGCGGCGGGGCTGGCTTGGCGTGAGCCTGCCGGTACAGCCGATGACCGACGCCCAGGCCAAGTCGCTCGGCTTGCCGAGCGCCGAGGGAGCGCTGGTCCAGGATACCGTTGGGACGGAAAGCCCGGCGGCCCGGGCCGGGTTGCGCAGCGGCGACTTCATCGTTCAATTCGATGGCGCGCCCATTCGCAACGAGCGCGAGTTGACTGCCAAAGTGGCCGAAACCGAGGTCGGCAAGACCGTCGCGGTCGAGTTTATTCGGGATGGGCAGCGACAGACAGTGCGCGTGACGATTGACGAGCGTCCGGTCGCTGAAACCGCCAAGCTGTCGCCCAAGTCTGAATCCGCCGCCGGCGCCGGCATTCTGGGCGCGAGGGTCGCCCCGCTGCCGGTCGATCTCATCCCAAAGCTGCGTCAGCCGAACGGCGTCATCATTGAATCCGTCGTGTCCGGCAGCCCAGCCGATGAAGCCGGCCTCGTCAAGGGGATGGTCATTCACAGCCTGAACCGTCGCCCGGTGCTGTCGCCCGAGGATATGGCGCGACTGACGCAGAATTTGCGCTTGGGCGAGACGGTCGTGATCGGGGTCGAAGTGCAGGAGGCGAGCGGTCGCTGGGAGTTCCGCTTCGTGTCGGTCACTATTGAGTAGCGCTTCGAGTCGACGCTTGGCGCTTCACTGAAGCCCTTGCCCAACGGGCTGCGCCGCTGAACAACGGGGACGGACGACTTGGCGTCGCCGCCCCCGAATCGCTCCGCCAGCTCGGAAAGCGCCCTAGAAGCTATACTTGAACGCGAACTGAATCAGCCGCGGCCCAGTCGAGGTCGAGAGAATCCGCCCAAAGTTCGGATTCAGCGGCGCCCCGCCCGGAACCAGCGGCGCGCCCGCGCTGACTGGATTGGCGAAGTTTGTCTGGTTGAAGGCGTTGAAAAACTCGGTACGGAACTCCACCCGCTGCCGCTCGCCAATCGGGAAGAACTTCACGATGGAAATATCCGTGTTGGCCTGGGCGGGCCCGCGCAAAATGTTCCGCCCTGTGTTGCCGAAATTGCCAACGCCCGTAGCGACGACAAACGCCCCTGTGTTGAAGTAGCTGTCGAGCCGGTCGCGAACGTTGCCGCTGCGCGCGGCGCTGCCCCGAAAGCCCGGCGCGAAATCCGCCCGCGAGGCGTCGAACAGCCCGCGTCCTGAAACCACGCTGAACGGCAAGCCCGACTGCACGATGCTCACCGCCGCGATTTGCCAGTCGTTGAGAAACAGCTTCGCGGCCAGATTGTCGCCTTGGTAGAGCTTCGGCAGGTCATAGACAAAGCTCGCCACGACGCGGTGCCGGCGGTCGAAATCGGCCGTCCCGCGCGTCCCGGCGAACGTCGCCTGATCGCCGACGTCGGCCGACACGTCGCTTGTTCCAAGGGAGGTAATCTGGCCGGAGTAGTTGTCAATCGTGTGCGACCAAGTGTAGGCGAACAGCCCCTGGAGGCCCTTCGCCAGCCGGCGCGTGACGCTGATTTGCAGCGAGTTGTAGCTCGAGTTCGCCGTTGTTTCCTGCGCGTGAACGCCAAACCCAATCGTCGGGATCGTCGAAAGCAGCGGGCTGAGCGTGAACGTCCCGACCGCGTTCGGCGAGGTCGTCTGGTTGAGGTTGCGGAAGCGCGTCAGCTTGCGACCAACCGAGCCAACGTAGGCAATTTCAATTTGTGTGTCGCGGATAAACTCCCACTGGACGCCCAGCGAATACTGCTGAACGTAAGGCGTCCGCAGATTCCGGTTGACGTAAATGCCCTGCACTGGAATGACAATCGCGGGCTGGTTCGTTGGCCCGACTGGCAGCGACGGATTGAACAAGTCGTTCGGAACAGTAAACGGGAAGCCGACCGGGTACTGCTGCGGAATCGGCACGAAGGGATTCGCCAGCGGGCGCGAAAACTGCGCCAGCGCCAGCGTGTAGTAGGGATACGTGAGCCCCTGGTTGTTGACGACGCGCGAGTTCGGCCGGTCATAGTAAATCCCATAGCCGCCCCGGATGACGAACCGATTGCTCTCCAGCGGGCGGAAGGCGAAGCCAATGCGCGGCGCGAAGTTGTTGCGGTCGGGGGGGACTAGTCCGCGCTCAACCTTCGGCACGTTCGGCACGCCCGGACTCGCGTTCCCGGCCTGCAAAAAGCCGTTGCCGGGCGCGTTGGCGCGGAAGCGATCCGGGTCAAACGTGACAAACCGCCCTTCGGTGTCGAAAAACGGCCCGAAGTAATCGTACCGAACGCCGAGGTTGAGCGTTAGGCGCGGGTGAATCTTCCAGTCGTCTTGGAAAAAGAGCGCAAAGTCATGGGCGCGCACCTGCCGCTTGGCCGCGCCGGGGCCGATGATGGAAAAGGTCGGGTTGAAGCCCGGAAAGGCGTCCGCGACGAGGAACTCCGTGAAGGCGTCGCGCCGGCCCGCCGTAAACAGCGGGGCCAGCTGCGCGAGGTTAGCCAGCGCGCCGGTGAAGGTAATCGAGCCGCGCGCGAACACGTCGAAGTCCACCCGGACGCGGTTGTAGCGATACTCGCCGCCGAACTTCAGGGCGTGGTTGCCGATCGCGTAGATCACGGTATCGCCCGCCGTGAGCGTGTCGGCTTGGTTATCGCTGGCCGAAAAGCCCGATGGTCCGGCCGTGAACAAGTTCGTCAACCCAATGGCCGGCATGCCCGGAAAGCGTCCGCGGTTGGGAGAGTTGATGCCAAACTGAGCCGCCGTGAATGGCTCGGTCGGCACGGCCGTGGACGGAATGATGTTGAAGCCAAACCGCGCCTCGTTGATCAGCCCGCTGCCAAACGCATGCGTGTCGGTGACGGACAGGAAGCGGTTATTGGCTTCCGTCCGAACGGGATAGCCGGGCGTCTGGAGGGCGTTCGCCAAGCCGAACTGGCTGAACAAGCCCTGGTCGATCCGGTTGTTGGCGAAGAAGAACTTGACTGCCAGCCGATTGGCGCTCCCAAGCTGAGCGTCCACGTTGGCGTTGAACTGCTCTTCGCGGAATTTGGACAGCGTCGGCAGAATGCGCGCAATCTGGCCGTTGCCGGATGGGATGAGGAATGAGCCGTCGGGATAGCGCGCCTGCAGCAGCCGCCGCGCCACCGGGTTGACAAAGCCAAGCTGCCCGAACAGCGCCAGGCCCGGCGCCCGCGCGCGCGACAACGCCGCCAGCGCCGCGTCCGAGCGGTCGTCGGTCAAGTCCGGCGCGGTGCCGACCACGGAGAGGCTATTGGTCAGCGAGGTGCCGTTGGTTTCTCGCGTCCCCTGATACGAGCCGAAAAACCAGAGCCGATCCTTGACAATCGGGCCGCCCAGCGTCCCGCCGTACTGGTACCGCTCGTTGGTTCGGCGATCAATGCCCTGCCGCTTGAGGAAGAAGTTGTTGGCGTTGAGCGAAGTGTCGCGCAGGAAGAAATAGGCGTTGCCGTGAAACTCGTTCGTGCCGGATTTGGTCACGGCGGTGACGATGCCGCCGGCGTTGCGCCCGGCCGAGGCGTCGTACTGGCTCGTCAGCACGATGAATTCCTGAAGCGCGTCCGTCGCCGGGACGGCCAGATTCGGCGTCGAGCCAGTGCCGATGGAGTTGGCGTCAATGCCGTTGATAAGCACGGAATTGCTGGTCGTGCGCTGGCCGTTGACGTTGATGGCCGTGTCGCCGCGCCCAACCTCGGACGTGTTGGCGATGTTGGCGGAGGTGCCGGCGCTGAGCGTCAAAAGCTGCTGAAAGTTGCGCGTCGGCAGCGGCAGCTGGCGGATGCTGCGCTCCTCAATAACGCGTCCTTGGCTGGACGAATCCGTGCGGACAAGCGCGCCTTCGGCCGAGACGACGACGACTTCGCCGCCGACGTCGCCCACCTGCAAGGTCAAATCCGCCGTGGTGTTTTCAGTAATCCGCACCGGAACGTCTTCGAGGACGCTTTTGCGGAAGTTGGCGGCGGTCACTTCGACTTTATAGAAGCCGGGCGGCAACAACGGGACGGTATAGTTCCCGTTCTCGCCGGTCGTCACCGCGCGGGTCGTCCCCGTCCCCTTCTGGGTGACGGTCACGGTCGCTCCGGAGACAACCGCTCCCGAAGGGTCGGTCACAGTTCCGCTCAGCTGCCCGGTCGAAACCTGCCCCCAAACCGGCAGGCCCGCCACGCAGCCAAGCAGCAGCGCCAGACAGAGGCGCAATAATCGGCAGTGCATAGGGGTGAACTCCTTACTCCTGAATATTGGCGAATGTGCTTCAGTCAGACTTTTCCGCGGACGGGCGCGCGAGCCTCGCGCGCAGGTCGCGCTTGAGAATCTTGCCGGCGGCGCTCATGGGCAGCGCGTCAAAGAAATGCGCCGACTTCGGCGTTTTGTAGCTGGCCAGCCGCTCGCGCAAAAACGCGAGAATCTCCGCCTCGGTCGCCGTCGCCCCTGGTTTCAAGACGACGCAGGCCGCGCCAACCTCCCCCCACTTGGGGTCGGGAACGCCGACGACGGCGCACATGGCGACCGCCGGATGCGCGTGGAGCGCCTGCTCGATTTCCGCCGGATAGACGTTTTCGCCGCCCGAAATGAACATGTCCTTCTTGCGATCCACGATGAAGAAGAACCCTTCGGCGTCGTAGCGCGCAATATCGCCCGTGTGAAACCAGCCGGCGGCGTCGCGACTCGCCGCCGTGGCGCGCTCGTCGCCGAAGTAGCCGGACGACCCGGCCGGGCCGCGCAGGACCAGCTCGCCCTCCGCGTCGGGCGGGAGCGGCGCGCCGCCGTCGTCCACAACGGCGGCCTCGATGAAGAAGTTGGGGCGGCCGATCGAGCCGGACTTGCGCTCGGCGTCCTCCGGCGCGAGCGCAAAGACGCCGGGGCCGAACTCCGTCATCCCGAAGCCCTGCTTGAAGCAGACGCCCTTTTCGGCGCGGTAGGTCTCAATCAGCGTCAGCGGGAGCGGCGCGCCGCCGCTGGTGCAAAAGCGCAGCGACGACAAATCCGCCATCGGCCAGTTCGGCGCGGCGGTCATCATCTGGTACATCGTCGGCACGCCCGCGAAAACCGTGATGCGCTCGCGGGCGATGAGATCGAGCGTCTGCGCCGCGTCAAACTGCCGCGTCAACACGGTCGTCCCGCCGAGCAGCGCCAGCGGCGCGGTATAGACAAACAAGCCGCCCGTGTGAAACAGCGGGAACGCGTTGAGGTAGCGGTCGCCATGCCGCAGGTCGTGAATGACCGTGTTGAGCGCGTTCCAGGCGATTTGCCGGTGCGAGATAGCCGCCGCCTTGGGCGTTCCGGTCGTGCCGCCGGTAAAGATAAGCGCCGCGATGTCTTCGGGCTGTACTGGCGTCGGCGCGAAGTCGGGCGCGGGCGTCGCGAGCCATTCGGCGACGGCGAGGCTGTCGGCGACCGGCTCGCCGTCCAAATGAGCCAGTCTGGCGGCGCCGAGCTCGCCCGTGGCGCGCATGTCCGCGACGGCCGCCGCGAAATCGCTCCCAAACAGCAGCGCGCGCGGCTCTAGTCGCTTGAGAATCGCCAGGTTCTCGCGCCAGTGCAGCCGCCAGTTGAGCGGCGTATGGAGCGCGCCGAGCTTGGCGCAGGCGAAAAAGCCGTCAAGGTGCTCGATGCCGTCGCGCCCCAGCAGCGCCACGCGGTCGCCCGCGCCGACGCCCAGTTGCCGGAGCGCCGCCGCGACGCGCGTGGCGCGCAGGTCGGCTTCCGCAAACGTCAGCCGGAGCGGCTCCGCTTTCCCGGCATCCACAAAGGCTGGGGCGTCCGGCGAATAGATGGCGCGCCGACCAAGGTAATCGCCCAGTCCGACGAACGTTTCAAACGCCTTCATCCGCTTTGCATCCTTTCCGCGCGGCGCGCGGGCTGCGCGCCGCCTTCATTCCTCGCCCTCCCCTTCAGGCCCATCGCCACAGGGAGGCCGCCAGGGCGATGCCGCCGCCGCTGGCGCAAAACATGACCGTTTGGCCTGGCTTGAGTCCGCGTCGCGTCATGGCGAGGTCGTCAAGCGCCATCGGCAGGCAGGCCGAGCCCGTGTAGCCCCACTTGTCCATGACCCAGTGAGTTTTCTCGATGGGCTGACCGAGCATGGTCATGACCATCTCAATCGTGCGCAGATTGATTTGCGTAAACAGGAACCAATCGACATCGGCGAGCGACAATTTCGCCTTGTTCAGTGTCGCCTGGATGAGCGCCGGCCAGTACTCGGTGTTGAACGCGCGCGGGAACTTCCGTACGAACTGCACCCGCGGCGGCCCGAACGCGGCGAGCGTCTCCGGCGTGCAGGGGCGAAACGCGCCCCCGGTGTAAATGCCCATCCCGTCATGAAACTCGCCGACGGCTTGCAGCTTGCCGGCCAAAAAGCCCGGCTTGTCCCCGGCCGCGAGAATGACCGCGCCGGCGCCGTCGGCAAAGAGCGTCGCCGTGTATTTGTCGTTTGGGTCGAGGAAACGGCTCATGCCGTAGCCGCCGACAACCAATGCGCGCCGGTAGTCGGCGTCGGCGGCCATCGTCAGCGCGGCCTGATTGAGCGCCGTCACCCAGCCGGCGCAGGCGGCGTTGAGGTCGAACGTCCCGGCGCGGCGCGCGCCGAGCTTGGCCTGCACGACCGAAGCCGTCGCGGGCGAGAGGTAATCCGGCGTATCGGTGGCGACGATGATGAGGTCGAGGTCGGCGGCGTCCAGTCCGGCGCGCTCGAGCGCCTGGCGCGCGGCGGCGACAGCTAGATCGGAGGTCGTTTCATCGGCCGCCATGTAGCGCCGCTCGCGGATGCCAACATTCGCGCGCAGCCATTCGTCAATCGACTCGCCAAAGCGGGCGTCAAAGACGGCGTTCGGCACAACCTGCGCGGGCGCGTAGCCGCCGGTAGAAAGAATGTAGGCGCAGCGGGTCATCGGGCCGGCTCCTTCCTTCAGGCGGCGAGGAAGGCGTCCAGCGCCGCCGCCGTTTCGTTGGGTTTCTCAATGGGGAACAAGTGGCCGGCGTCGGGGATGACAACCGCTTGGGCGCGCGGCAGCTTCGCCTGCAGCAGGGCGACGTTGCCGGGCGGGACGACCTGATCCAGCTCGCCGGCAAGGATGAGCGTCGGGCAGGCGATCGCCGCGATGCGGTCGGCGGCGTTGTGGGTCGCGCCAGCCAGCATCTGGCTTTGGAAAGCTTCCGGCGGCACGGGCGTTGTCAGCCGGTAGGCGATCAGCCGCTCCAGCATCGGCGGCTTGGCGGCCGTAAACGACGGCGCGACGGCCGTTTCAAGCCCGCGCCGGATGAGTTCCATCGGATCCATCGTCCGGTCGAGCAGGAGGACGGCCATGGCGGCCGGGGTCGGCGGAATGGATTCCGGCCCGCCAAAGCTTGTGCCGGCTAGGACGAGTTTTGTGACGCGCTCCGGATGCGCCAGCGTCAGCTCCTGCGCGATGAAGCCGCCGAGCGAATGCCCGACGACCAGGGCGCGCTCGACGCCGAGCGCGTCCAGAACGCCGACCATATCGGCCGCCATCTGCGCCGTCGCGTAGGGACCGGACGGCTTGTCGCTGCGTCCCGCGCCGCGATTGGCCGGCGCGATCAGGCGGTAGCGGTCGCGCAGCAGCGGAACAATGGTTTCCATCCAGAACCATTCGTCGTAGCCCAGGCCGGCGATGAGCAGGACGGGCGGCAAGTCGCCGCCGGTATCTTCGACGTAGAGGTTGACGCCGTTGGCTGTGACGTAGGGCATGGCTTACGGCCTTTCCGCGGGGAAGTCTTCGGCGAAGCGGCGGCGCAGCGCCGGCTTGTCAATCTTGTGCGCGCCGGTGCGCGGCAGCGCCGCGAGGCGAATGAAGCGCTTTGGAACCTTGTAGCCGGCCAGCCGCGCCCGGCAGAACGCCGTCAGCTCGTCGTCGCTGGCGGCGGCGGCGAGGACAAGAAACGCCGCGCCGACTTCGCCCCATTTGGCGTCGGGAACGCCGATGACGGCGGCCTCGGCGACCGATGGGTGTTCGTGCAGGACGCTCTCGACTTCGGCCGGATAGACGTTTTCGCCGCCTGAAATGAACATTTCCTTGAGGCGGCCGACGATGCGGAAGCAGCCGTCGGCGTCGCGGCTTGCCAGATCGCCAGTGTGCAGCCACCCGTCGGCGTCCACGGCGGCGGCCGTCGCGGTTGGGTTGTTCCAGTAGCCGGAAAACAGGTGCGGCCCGCGCAAGGCAAGCTCGCCGACTTCATCTGGCGCGGCTTCCGCGCCGTCCGGGCGGAGAATTCGCGCCTCGACCGACCAGAGCGGATAGCCGACCGCGCCGGGCTTTCGCCGAACCTGCTCATCGGGCAGCCAGAAGTTGTTCGGCCCGGCCTCGGTCAGTCCGTAGCCGGTTTTGAAGGCGACGCCTTTGGCCCAGAAGGCTTCAAAGACGCTCATCGGGCAGGGCGCGCCGCCGCTGATGACGAGGCGCAGCCGGCTGAAGTCGGCCGTCGTCCAGCGCGGATGGCGCTGCAACTCGATGAACATCGTCGGGACGCCGAAGAGCGCCGTGACGCCGTGGCGCTCCATTGCGTCGAAGGTCTGGTCGGGCGCAAAGCCGCCCGTGACGACGCTCGCCCCGCCAATGGCGACCAGGGGCGCGGTCAAAACATTGAGGCCGCCGGTGTGAAACAGCGGCGCGTCCAGGAGCGTCACGTCGTCGGGGCGCAGTCCCCACGACAAAATGGTGTTGACGGCGTTGGCAAAGATGGCGCGGCGCGAAAGAACCGCGCCCTTGGGCGTTCCGGTCGAGCCGCCGGTGTAGCAGATTACCCACGGCGCTTCGGCGTTGACCGGAGGCGGCGGGAGCGGATCGTCGGAGAGCGCGTCGCGCTCGGCGAAGGCGAGCGCGTCAGCCTCCGGGTCGTCAAACGCAACGCGCCGAAGGGAGGCTGACCCGAGGGCGGCCAATTCGGCGGCGATTTGCGCATGGCGGGCGTCGTAAAGCAGGGCGACCGGCGCGGCGTCGGCGACAATGGCGGTCAGCTCGCGCTGGCTCAGTCGCCAGTTGAGGCTCTGAAGGACGCCGCCGATTTGCCCGAGCGCAAACCACGCGTCGAGGCACTCAACCCGATTCCGCGCCAGGACGGCGACGCGGTCGCCGGGCCGAACGCCTAGCTGGTCGCGCAGGAAGCGCGCCGTTTGGTTGACGCGCCGAAACCACGCGCCGTACGCGATCGGCGCATCGCCGCGTTGGGCGTCAATGAGCGCCGTTTTATCCGGCGACAGACGCGCGCGGGCGGCAAGCCAGTCGGCAGGAGGTGGCGAAACAACGGTCATCACGGCTTCGACGGCGTTTTGGCCCGGCATTTGGGGGGATGCTTTTTGGTCGCCCGGCGCGGCGTTTTGACCGGCGGGTCGCCTCCCTCCGCGTCATCGCTCGCGGCCGAGCGCTCCGGCGGCTCAGCGAAGGCGGTCATCGCCGCGCCCAGGTCGAGCCACTCGCGGAAGCGGCGGTCAAACTCCCGGCGCGTCTTGAGATACGCTTCGAGACTGGCCGTGAGGTAGTTCTGGAAAAAGTCCTGGATGGTTTCGCCCTGCAGGCGGATGAGCTGAAAGAGAAACGACACCGGCAGGAGGTTTTGCCGCAGTTTCTCTTCTTCGAGGATGATGTTGACCAGCACCATTTTGGTGATGTCCTCGCCGGTGCGGGAATCCACGACGCGGATGTCGCGTCCCTGCCGAATGATGTCAATGACATCCTGGTTGGTCAGGTAGCCGCCAGACTCCGTGTTATAGAGCCGCCGGTTGCCATACCGCCTAAGGGTAAGCGCGTTATCCATGGGCGTGCGTCGCATCCTGACGGTTTTTACGCAATTAGCTTTAAGTCCGTCAATAACTTTTTCTCAAAACATTGATTAGGAAGCATTTTTTCTTTTTTTCGCAAGCGCGAAAACCCGTCCTTTTCCGGAAAAGCTATTTTGCAGGTGAAGGGCTTTAATGCTCTAGCGCTTGTAAAATAAAGACTTAGCGATAATTTTGTGCAAATGCGAAAAAAATATCTTGACACGCTGCGTTAGACGGGGCTAGCCTGGCGAGCAGCCAAACGGCTTTCATCTTTTTCGACAAGGAGCCTCGCTCACTATGACGCAGCCAAAACGAACCGACAAACCCAACGAGGCCGCCGACCGGCAGCCAATCATGCTCGACCCGCTGGCCAAGGCGGCGCAGACCGCCGCGGACGCCATGCTTGACGCGGCCGCCGCCATGCGCGGCGTCGCGTTCGCCGGCCTGCGCGCGAGCTTGGCCGTGCAGGAAGAGGCTCTCAAATCGGCGATGACCCTGATTGCCGGGTCCGACCGAACGACGGCCGCCGCCAGCGACGCCGCGCGCGAAGCGGTCGCATCCAGCGCCGACGCCATGCGCGCGACCCTTGAGCAGTGGAGCGCGCTGGTCGGCGACGGTCTGCGCAAGCAGATGGAGCTGATGGCGTTTCCTGTTAGCCAGCTCGTCAAGTAGAATCCAGGGCGGCGCTCGCCCATTCGGGAATGAGCGCCGCCCTGGATTCCACCTTATTTTTTTCGAGGCTCAAC
>NKPT01000185.1 GCA_002254845.1 Chloracidobacterium sp. CP2_5A
CCGCAAGGATGTGGGACCTTAGAGCCTTAGGGGTGGAGTTCCGCCAGGCCCGCTGGGACGTCCTTGCCGGAACGGAAGGGGGCGTGAACGCGGAAGGCACCGCGGAGGCCGGAGCGGACGACTGGACTCTTGGGCCTGCGCTGGTAGTGCCCCTGCCGATTCTTGATTGGGGGCAAGCCAAGCGCGACCTGATCAGCGCCCGTCAGTTGGAAACGGCTCACAAGCTCACCGACGCACGCCGCCAAGTCGTTGAAGAAGTGCGCCGCTCCCATGCGGCCTATCGCGCGGCGGTCGATGCCCGGAAGCGGGTCCGCGATGAGCTTATACCGTTGTTGGAGCGGCGGCGCAGCGAGGCCGAATCCCAATACCGCGCCGGCCAGAGCGACATCATCCCGCTCATTTTGGCCGACCAGGACCTACAGACCGCGCGGGCAAAACTGATCG
>NKPT01000086.1 GCA_002254845.1 Chloracidobacterium sp. CP2_5A
ACCTGACGGCGCGCGGTTACGATTTGCCGAATTATCCGTTGTATGAGTGGATCAACGCCAACACCCCGCGCGACGCGGCGATTCTCATGGGCGACATCGCCCACCCCTTTTATGTCCAAAGACGCTTCCTCTGGGGGGACGAAAATCTCGGATATTTCGGTTTCCTTCAGCAGTATCGCGGGGTTCGCACGCCGGCAGAGGCGCGCCGGTGGCTGGCCGAAAACGGCATTGATTATGTCGTCGCGCGGCCCGGGCGCGCCTTCAACACCAGCCCGTGGGCCGCGGCCACGACGCCGACCGGCGTGGATGTCGGGGCGCCCGCGGTGCTTTTGCGGCCTCTGCCGCCTGACCCTTCCGACTAAACCTTTGCTTACAGGCCGCTTGCCAGGCAAGCAAAGTTGCTTGAAGGGCATGCGCTTTCGGGCGAGACACGGCAGGCATGCTCAATGCCGCTGCCACCGCATTGCTAACAGTCTTGTATCTGCTCCATGCGGCAGCCATGGCGAGCGGAGCCTACGCGTTGGGGCTCCTAACCGGGCTTTTGCCACCGCGAAAAACGGCCGCGGCGGACGCCGGCTTGCCGCCCGCCCTGCATTTTTGCCTCGGGGTTGCGACCGGAGCAGGATTGCTCGCAACAGCCGTGGCTGCCGAAGCCGCTTTGCGCGGCAAGTTTCACGGCCTTGTCGTGTCGTCCTTGCCTTGGTGGTCAGGGATTCTTGCCGCCGTCGGCATGGGTTCGCTTGTCCGCGCATGGATTTCGGAGCGAGGCTCCGCGGCTGGTGTGCCGACAGCGCAGCCGCTGTCGTGGCTGCACAAGGCGCTCGCAGCCGCGTGCGCGCTGGCCGCCATCAATGTGACGCTCAACGCGCTTGCGCCGGACTGCCAAATGGATTCGCTCTGGTATCACCTGTCGGTGGCGCGCGCGTGGGTGGAGTGGGATCACTTCGACGCCTTCGCCGCGGTTTTTCCGTCCAACTATTCCCTGCTGCATAGCGTGCTTTACGCGATCGCCCTGACCATGGGCGACGAAATCCATTGCGCGCTGATCAACGGTTTGTGCGGGTTCGTATGCTTCGGCAGCGCCGCGCTTTACGCACGGCAATGGTTTGGGCGGCCGGCGGCCATCTGGTGCTGGTGAGCCAGGCGGGCTCCAGTACCGTCGCGGTGATAGACCCCA
>NKPT01000090.1 GCA_002254845.1 Chloracidobacterium sp. CP2_5A
CGCACCGTCGCTTCCCACCCGCAGCCAGGACTCGTCGTCACCGTCAGCGTCGCGCCGGACGCGCCGTCCCCCGAGACATTCGCCGTCAGCGGCGCGACGCTGAAGCCGCATCTGACAGCCGCCGCCTGATTGATCGCGAAGGACTGCCCGGCAATGGTCAGCGTCCCGCTGCGCGCATCGCCGGGGTTGGCGGCGACGGCATAGACCGTTGCCCCGCTGCCGCTGCCGCTCGCCCCGCTGGCGATGATGATCCATTCCGCATTGCGCGTCGCCGCCCACGCGCAGCCCGCGCCGGCTGTAACGGCGATGGTTCCGGTAACGCTTCCGGCGGCAACCGTAGTCGCCGTAGGCGCAATAGCGAAGGAACACCCGCCGCCGCCAAAGAGCCGGGCCAGCGCGGCGCGGGCGACGCCGTTGACGCTGGGAAACTGCACGCCGCGAGAACGCGCCCATCTGACTGAACCGCCATGGCTTGCACCGAGGGCGCCGCGCCGCCAACGCCAGCCCCTGGGTCGAAGCTCGTGTCAACCGAGCCGTTCGCGCTGAGGCGGGCGATGCGACTGCGCCCAACGCCATTGACATTGGAAAAGCCGCCACCAATAACGATTCGCCCGTCGGATTGCACGGCCAGGGCGTATACAGCGCCGTCGCCGCCGGAAATGGACGGCGCAAAGGACGTGTCGAGCGACCCTGGCGACTGCGCCGACGCGGCTTGGACGGCGCCAAGCTGGTCAGCAGACACAGCATCAATGACCAAGCGAAGCGACGCGCCAGCCCTGAACAGGAACGGACGATCCGGAAGGCGCGGCTTTCAAAACAACGCATGACAAGCTCCTTGGCGCGTAAAAAGACTTTAGTTTGAACCATATAAGTTCAATAAACCCGCGCATTCGTTCACCACCCCGGGGTCAAAAGCTAGGGTTGAGCCGACGGCTTCCGAGAGCGGGCGGCGCGGAAGTCGGCCGCGATTTCGC
>NKPT01000050.1 GCA_002254845.1 Chloracidobacterium sp. CP2_5A
GCGGTTGCGCAGCGTCACCTCCTTGCCTTCAGGCGAGCGCAACTTGACGACCAAATCGCTGGCGTACGTGTGGCTGATGTTGACATCCACCCGGACGCCGGTCGTCTTCAAGTCGTCATTGATGGCAATGGCGGAGGTCGTCGCTTGAAAGTCGCGGATGGCGGCGTTGGGGGAGGCCGAGCCGGTGACGGTTTGCGTCGGGCCAGTCGCCGAAGCGGTTGTCATCGCCGAAGCGGTCGCCGCCGTCGGCGCGGACGCCGGACGGAACATCGCCAACAGCCCGGCGCGCAGCCGGTCGGCCTGGTTGAACCCAATGCGCGCTGTATGCGCGGCGTCCAGCGAGGCTGAACTCAAAGCCGACGGCTGCCGGCTCGCGTTGTCGGCTGGCGCAGGCGTCGGCGCAGGCAACGGCGCGCGCGTCCGCGGCGCAATGGATTGGTCTTCGACCCGCGCCCGGTGGAGGCGGGAAATTAAAGCGGCAAAGGGATTCCCGATACGTGACATAAAAGCCTTTCAGCGCGCGCGGGCGCGAGTCATAAGCGAAAATAGCTCAAAAAAATACCTAACGGCGGTGGCGAGTCGCCTGCCGAAACGTCGCCGGGCCGGCAGGCTTTCCACGCCCAGTTATCGCGTTTGTCCGGCGTATGTTGCGCTTGATAAGGTCTTTTCCGAAAGGAATTTGTCTATGGGCGGCGCATGTAAGCGCGGCATTAACGGGCGGGCCGAAAAGCGCGCTTTTCGGCCCGCCTTGAAACACGGCCGATACACTGCGCGGCGGCGTGGGTTGCGGCGCGAAGTGTGCTATATCCGGGCTGCCGCCAAATCGCGGCGGCGTGACTCAGCTTTCAGGGCGAGGTGAGCGCCGATGTCGCGTCGGTCATGGTTTGCCAGGCTTTTTCTCAAGGATGACGAGGTTCATCTTTTTGGTATCCAGCTTGTGATTCGCGCCTTTGGCGAGGACACCCTGCGGCGGCGCTTGGCTACGGTTGTCGCCGACCCGGATGGCGACCTGCAGGATGCCGCCGCCAAGCAGCGTTATCTCAAGCGCATCGTGGCGCTGCTGCTGGAACAGGAGCCATACTGGACGAATGCTTATTGGGAGTATGTCGCCGGCGAGGAGGGTCAACGGATGTTCGAGGAGTGGTCGGCAGAGCTGTCGGCGTCCTCGGCGACCGAAGAGGAGGAAGTCGGTCACGAGGTGGATCGGATACGCCGGCTTTCCAATCGCAAGGACTATGTCGCGGCAACCGTTTTGCTGCTGTTGAGCGTCCCATACCCGCCCGGCGAGGCCGTCACCGACGAGCGCCGCTACTGGCAGCGGGAAACCCTCCGGTCGCTGGTCAGCGGCATTTTATACGTCAATCCGGAAACCATTCTCGCCGACGCCGTTTTTATTATGCCGGGCAGTCCCGAAGACGGGCTGTCGGAAGAAGACCTTCTCACCGGCGGGTGGAGTCACCTGCGGGTCATCATGTGAGCGAGCGGCAATGAGACTTCTTTGGCTTGGACTGTTGACGCTCCTGACGGCGGCGGCGCCTGTTTTGCCGGGCTTGGCGCAGGAGGGCGGGCGCCCGCGCTCGGCCTTGCCGACGCTTCCCGACGCGGGCGACGACATCGCCATTGTCGCCAATTCGCGCGGGGTCGTTTTTAGCGTCGTGGATGAGCGCGGGCGTATTGTTTCCAACTTGCGCGAGCAAGACTTCGAGATTTACGAGGACGGCCGCCGCCAGACGGTTGACTTGTTCCGCGCCAGCAACGATCTGCCGCTGATGTTGGCCGCGCTGATTGACATCAGTGACAGTCAGGCGTCGCTGCTGCCGATTGAAAAGCGGGCGGTGGATGTGTTTTTCGATGCGTTCTTCCGGCCCGGCAAGGACTACGGCGCGCTGCTGACCTTCGGCGGCGAGGTCGGGCTGGTCAATGGTCTGACCAGCCATTTGAAGTCGCTCAAAACCGCGCTGGGCCGGATTGAGCGCGAGCAACGCTTCCGCGACGAAGACAACGCCACGCCGCCGCTGGGCACGGCGCTCTACGACGCGCTGGACATCACGGCGCGGGAAACGCTTGACGGCCGGACGGCGCGGCGCGTCATCAATAGCGGCGGGACGCGCCGGGCGATTCGCCGCGCCATTTGCGTGCTAACCGACGGGCGCGACACCGCTAGCCAGCTCGCCGCGGAGCGCGTGGCGGCCAGCCTGCGGCGGCGCGGCATCATCGTCTACGCCCTGGGGATGGGCGACCGCTTCCGCTTTGGCGATGTGGATCGCGAGGCCCTCGAGCAGCTCTGCGCGGCGACCGGCGGCAAAGCGTTTTTCCCCGCTGACGAGGCCGACCTGGAACAAAGCTTCAAACGCATCGTGGACGACCTCAGCGGGCAGTACATCGCTTTGTATCGCCCGACCGAGCCAAGCGGCGCGGCTGGGCGACGCCCCGTCGAGGTGCGTCCGCGCGACCGGCGGCTGCGGGTTTTTTCCCAAACTGAATACACTTCCGATTAGAGACCTTATGGGCGTTTTACGTGACTCACTGGCGGTTTTGGCAAGTTGGGCGGTAATCGGCGCAGCGTTGGTCGGCGCGGCGCGGGGACAACAGCCGCCCCCCGTCCCGCGCAGCGACGTGACGTTCCGCACCGTGACCATGCGCTATCCGTTTGACCGCGAAGTGCGCGTGCCGATGGTGGGGACGCAGCGGCTTGGGGCGAACGTCAGCGGCGAGGCGGTTGTCGAGCGACGCAGCAGCGTCACAAAAATTTCCCTAACGCTCAAGCGCCTGCCGCGCCCGGCGACGGTCGGGCCGATGGCGGCGACCTACGTGATGTGGGCCGTGACGCCCGAAGGCATCTGCGACAACTTGGGCGAGTATCGCAAGCGGCAGAGCGACACGCTCGACGGCTGGTTTGGATCGGAAATCAGCACGACGACGCGCCACCGCAACTTCAGCTTGATTGTCACAGCCGAGCCGCACTACTTGGTCGCGTCGCCATCGCGGCTGGTCGTCGCGGCGAACGCGGAAGTCCGAGCCGGACAGGTCTTCGTCGCCGACAACGAGATTGACTTTTCCGGCGACGCGGATGTGGAAAATCGGATTGTGAGTCCAGAGCCGCCAGCCGCTGGCCGCGACCCGCGCTATCCGCCGGAACTGCTGCAGGCGCAGCGGGCGCGCGACATCGCGCGCTACTACGAAGGCGACGCCTTTGCGCCGCAACTGATGGCGGCGGCCGGCGACGCCTTCGCGGCGGCGGCGGACCTGTATCGGCGCGGTCGCCGCGACGAGGCGGCCGAAACCGCCGACACCGCCATTCGTCTCGCCGAGCGGGCGCGGCGCATCGCTACCGGAAGGATGGCGGCGGAACGCCAACGGCGCGAAGCGGCGGCGAAAGACGAGGTCATCGCTGAGCTTCAGGATCGGGCCAACCAAATTCCGGGGCTCCAGGCGCAGCTTGAGTCCGAGCGCCGCTTGCGCCGCGAGGTCGAGGCCGAGCGCGAGCGAGTTCGCGACGACTACAACCGGCTGGTCGCCGACAAAACCCAGGGCGATGCCAATACGGCAAGCTTGCGGGAGGAAATCCGGCGGCTGCGCGCCGAGCTGGACCGGGCGCAGATGGCGACGCGCGAGGCGCGCATCAAGGCGCTGCGCGAGGAACTGGCGCGGCTGTTTGGGGACGTCCGCTTTGAAGCGCGCGGCTCGGTGCTGGTCCTCCCGGACAGCGATTTTGTCAGCGCGCCGCGCCAGCCCATGGCGTTGACGCCGGCCGCCATGGCGAAGCTTGACCGGCTGGCGGAGTTTCTACGCCTGACGGAAGCCGCCGCGCGAATTGAGTCCTACGCGGATAACGCCGGCACAGAGCAAAGCCGCCAGGACTTCTGCCGCGAGCGCGGGCAACTCGTCCTGGGCTACTTGACGGCGCGCGGCATTCCCAGCGACCGCGTGCAGGCATTTGCGATGGGGAACGCCAATCCGCGGGAGCCAAACACGACGCCGCGCGGGCGCCAGGCCAACCGGCGCGTCGAGCTGATTTTGCCGCCGCCGTCCGACCTCGACAGCGCGACGGCCACGCCGTAAGCCTTGGCTGGAGGCTGAGGCTTTTCGCCGCGCAAGCTTCGCGGCCCCCGCGCAAGCTTTGCGGCCCGCTAGGCGCCGGCCCGCCGAGCGGCGAGCGCGCCGCGGGCGCAAGGTTTCAACGACATGCAAAAACTCGCCGAAGTCTGTATTCGCCGCCCCGTCTTTGCCGCCATGATCATCCTGGCGCTGGTTGTCGTCGGCGCGGCGAGCTACTTCAAGCTGCGCATCGATCGCTTTCCATCGGTGGATTTGCCGACGGTCAGCATCCGCACCGCCTTGCCCGGCGCGTCGCCTGAGGAAATTGAGACCGAGATTTCCCAAAAGATCGAGGAAGTCGTCAACACGGTGGACGGCATTGACCAGCTTCGCTCCATTTCCGGCCCTGGCGTCTCGATCATCCTCGTGACCTTCAAGCTGGAGCGCGATATTGAGACGGCGACGCAGGACGTCCGCGACCGCGTCAACACGGCGCTGCGCGACCTGCCCGAAGACGCGCTGCCGCCGGTGGTGCAAAAGTTCGACAACGACAGCGCGCCGGTGCTGTCGCTGGCGCTCTCCGCCGACCGCCCGATTCGGGAGCTAACGGAGCTCGCCGATAAAATCGTGAAAATTCGGCTTGAGCGCGCCGGCGGCGTCGGCGAGGCGCGCATCATCGGCGGGTTGAACCGGGCCATCAACATTTGGGTCGAAGCCGAGCGCCTTGCCGCCTACCGGATTCCCATCACGCAGGTTCGAGAGGCGATCCGCCGACAAAACGCCGACATTCCCGGCGGCAACGTGGACGCCGGAAAGCGTGAAATGACGCTGCGGACGCTGGGGCGCTATGTTGATCCGCGCGACTTCGCCGATTTGACCATCGCCACGCTCAATGGCGCCCCGATTCGCATCGGCGACATTGGCTACGTCGAGGACGGAACGAAAGAGCAACGGTCGCTGGCGCGCTTGAACGGCGCGCCGACAGTCACGCTTGAAATCCGGCGCCAGTCTGGCGCCAACACGGTCGAGGTCATCAACAACGTCAAGCAGGAGCTGGAACGAATCAAAGGACAGCTTCCGAGCGATGTCCGCCTGGAGATCATTCGCGACCAGTCGCGCTATATTAACGCCGCGCTGCACGAGATTCAGACTCACCTTATCCTGGGCAGCCTGCTCGCCTGCCTGGTCGTGCTGGCGTTCATGCGGTCCTGGCGCTCGACCATCATCGCCGGCGTAGTCATTCCGGCCTCGGTGATTTCAACTTTCGGACTGATGTGGGCGCTCGGCTTCACGCTCAACGGCGTGACGATGCTCGCGCTCGTGCTGATGGTTGGCGTCGTTATTGACGACGCCATCGTCGTGCTTGAAAACATCTTTCGCTTTATCGAGGAAAAAGGCATGCCGCCGATGCAGGCGGCTAAAGAGGCGACGGCCGACATCGGGCTGGCGGTGCTGGCGACCACGCTCTCGCTGGTCGTCATCTTTCTCCCGGTGTCGTTTATGTCCTCGATTTCGGGGCGGTTCTTGTACCAATTCGGCATTACGGCGGCGGCGGCCGTCCTGGTGTCGCTGCTGGCGTCGTTCACGCTGACGCCGATGATGAGCGCCCGACTGCTCGCGGGCGATGCCCGTCCGCATCAGGCCGCTTCGCGGCGCGGCTTTTACGACGTGATTGACTGGGCGTACGCTCGACTGCTGGGCTGGGCGATGCGTCACCGCGGCATCGTGTCGGCGGCGGCGCTGCTGGTCATCGCGTCAGGCTTTCCGCTGTATCAGGCCGTCCGGCAGGAATACACGCCGTCAAACGTGGATGAAGCCGAGTTTGAGATGACCGTCGCCGGGCCCGAAGGCGTAAGCCTCGCCGCGATGAACGAGACGCTGCGCGCCATCGAGCAGGATACGCTGGCGACGCCTGGCGTCGAGCTGGTCCTGGCGACGGCCGGCGGATCGTTCCTGGGCGGCGTCAACCAAGGCAACCTGTACGTCCGCATGACGCCCCACGAGGCGCGCGTCTTTTCACTTAGGCGGCTGTGGCGCGAAACGCTGCGGGGACGCCCGCTGGACGCTTTCAGGGGCAATTTCACGCAGCGCGATCTGATGCAGACGCTGCGCGGCAAGATGCGGAAGTACGCGCCTTTTCGCGTCGGGCTGCGCAACGCCACGTCCTTCAACATTGGCGGCGGCAACTTCGACATTGACTTCGCGCTGCGCGGCCCTGACCTTGAATCGCTGGCCCGCTACGCCGACCAGCTCCGGGAAAAAGCGGCCCAGCTTGGCGGCATCGTCGATACCGACACCACCCTGAAGCTCGACAAGCCGGAGTTCCGCGTCACCATTGACCGCCGCCGGGCCGCCGATTTGGGCGTTGACACCTCGGACATCGCCACCAGCCTGCGCTTGATGGTGGGCGGCGACGACCGCGTTTCGCGGTATCGGGACGCCGCGGTGAATGAAGATTACGACGTGCAAATCCGCCTGGCGGACGGCGAGCGTAACGACCGGGACGCCGTGTTACGGCTTTATGTCCCATCCTCGAAAGGCGAGCTGGTTCCATTGAGCAACCTCGTGACGATTGCCGAGGCAAACAGCCCCTCGCGGATTGATCGCCTCGACCGCCAGCGGCAGGCTTCGCTGCGCGGCGGCGTCGCGCCGGGCTACGCGCTGGCCGACCGACTGGAGGCCCTCAAGCAAGCCGTGTCGGAAATGAACCTGCCGCCGGCTTACACCTACGCGATTTCGGGGCGCGGCCGCGAGCTTGAGCGCTCGTTTACCGAGTTCGTCCTCGCGTTTCTGTTGTCGGTGGCGTTTATGTACATGGTGCTCGCCTCGCAGTTTGAAAGCCTCATCCACCCGGTGACGATTCTGCTCAGTCTGCCGCTTTCGGTTCCATTCGCGCTCTTCTCGCTCTGGGCGACGGACGACACGCTCAATCTCTATTCGGCGCTCGGCATACTGGTGCTCTTTGGCGTCGTGAAGAAAAATTCGATTCTCCAAATAGACCAGATGAACGCGCTGCGGGCGCAGGGCTTGGCGCGCGATGAGGCCATCATCCAAGCGAACCGGAATCGGCTGCGGCCGATTCTGATGACGACGCTGGCGCTGGTAGCTGGCATGCTGCCGTTGGCGCTTGGCACGGGACCCGGCGCGGAAGAGCGGCGCTCGATTGCCATGGTCGTCATTGGCGGGCAGACGCTGTCGCTGCTGCTGACGCTGCTGGTCACGCCGGTGGCCTATTCCATCTTCGATGACCTCGCCAGCGCGCCGTTTTGGAAGCGGGTCGCCGAACGGCTGAGCGCCTTGCGTCCACGGACGCGAAGCCGAGCGCAGCCATCAACCGAAGCGCCGCCGCCAGAGGAAGCGCCGGTCAAGACGCCCTGACAGACGCCCCGCTCCGGCTTGCATCCGCTTTTTCTCGGCAAGCCGAGAGCGGACGTAGCCTGACACACAGGCCGTCCGTGCTAAACTGCGCGAGTCCCCGCAAGCGAAACGGCCGGAGCAGCCTGACGCAACTTCCTTGGGAGCATACGCGCATGTACTGGCTTATCGTCTTCTTGTTCTTGCTCTATCTTGGCATCGGCATTTACACCTTCGTGCAGGCGCTCAAAATGCGGGCGACGCCGGCGGCAGCGGCGCTCGCCGGCTTGGCGTGGCCGTTGTTTTGGCTGATCGGGAAACAGGAGAAGGAAAGACGGCTGGGCGGCGGGCGCGGCGGCTACCTTCCCTAGGCGGACTTCCCTAGCCCAGCCTGCTGGCGGGCTCGATTCCAAACAAGGCGGCTTGCGACGAGCCGTCCGTCCGACGCGCTGGAAGAAACCCCGTTCACGGCAACGCCGTCATCGTGTATGCTTCCGCGGCCTAAACCCACCCTCCCCTGCGTTCACGGAGAAGTCTCACATGAGCTCAATCGAAGGCAATTTCTCGAACCTTCCCCTGTCGGAAAAAATCTTCCACCTGCACCAAGTCGGCGTCGAAACGACGCTTTCGGTGCTTAAGTTCATCCCCGGCTTGCCCTTCAAGGGGATTGACGCCATTGGCGAGTTGACGGCGCTGCCGGTCTCCGCCATGCGGGGCATCATGGCCGGACTGTCGGGCACGCCGGTCACCACTGACAACCCCGCGCCGTCCGCCAAGAGCGCCGCGAGCGAAGAGCCGAAGCGCATCGTGCTCACCACGAAGTCTTAGCCGTATCAGGTCGCCTCGCCAACGGCGTAGCGCCCGCCACGCGGGCGCATCCCTCACGAAGGCCCCCGACCTCGCGTCGAGGCCCTTCCCTGTTGGCGCCTCCGCTCCGGCCGCGGAAATCCCTCGGCCGCCAAAGATGCCCCGCCTTATCTCCCGGCGGCGCGGCTGTCCAGTCGGCTTAATCGCCCCTAACGCCTGCGCCCCCCAAGCGATCCGCGCGGGGGACGCTTCAACCATCCATAGCCAACGCGCAGGAGAACTCCGCGCGATGAAAATTCAGACAGCCCGCCGACACCTGATGCCGCCAACTTCAACAACGCTGCCGGGGTCGGCGCCATCAGCAACTGGGCGCTGACGCCGGCGGGCGCAATTCCAAGCGCAATTCTCAACGGCGACCTCTTGCGGTTGCGGCTCACAAGGCGGAAAGCGAGCGCGCTGACCGCCGCCCGCCTGGTTCACATTGACGGTGGCGCCGCGGACAGGCTTCGGGAGCGCCCATTGACACAGCGCGCGCCAATTCAGTAAAGACTCATCAGGTCAACTATTTCTCAACTCAAAGGCGAGGCGCGAGGTTATGATTGTCCTGACATCCAAGGCGGTTGAAGAAGTGAAGAAGTTTATGGCGGCCGAAAGCATCGGCGCGGAAGGCGGGCTGCGGGTTCGCGTCATGCCGGGCGGCTGCTCAGGCTTTCAGTATGGGCTGGATGTAGAAGATGCGCCGCGCGAAGACGATGAAATCATTACGCGCGATGAAAACGGCGGCATCCGCCTTTTTGTTGATCCATTTAGCGGGCAATATCTCGAAGGCGTCGAGATTGACTATGTGTCCAGCGTGATGGGATCGGGCTTTACGTTCAAGAATCCGTCCGCGACCGGCTCCTGCGGCTGCGGCACATCGTTCACGGTTTAGCGCCGTCGGCTTACAGCCAGCTAACGCGCTTCCAAAGCGAGAAAAGCGTCTGAAGGCTTCGCTTCAGACGCTTTTCTCATCTTAGGGCTCGCTTCCCGCGAAGCTGCACATCGATTTTTCCGCAAGCTAGAGCTTAGCGATGATGGAGGCTCCGCGCTGCTCAATCGCGATGCTGTCAAGCGTCCACTGAATGAAGTCGCGGGCGGCGTCGGAGTTGAGTCCAAACAAGCCGGCGACTTCAACCAGCTTCAACCGCTCTTCGTCGGCCAGATGTCCATCGGAGAGCGCCACCTCGACGCAGGTTTGATACAGCGCGCGCCGAAGCAGCGGATTGGTCACGGGCTGAATCACTTTCTCAATCGGGGACGGCCCGGCCAGCTCAGCCTCGATGGCGGCCTTAACATCTCCATCGAGGATGGAGAGACCCGTCTGGCGCACCAGCCCGTAGAGCATCGCGCGCTCCTCTTCAGCCACCTTGCCATCCGCCGCCACGATATTGGCAACGCCGCGTACAAACGCTAGCAACTCCTCGCGCGGAAAGCCCGCGAATGGCTGGACGTCAGTCGGATCGGCAGTCGGCGGGGCATTGAGCTCTTCCATAACGCGGAGCATTCCCTTCAGATTTTATGAGTTTACTAGGCGCTCGGAAAACCGAGGCACGTTGGCAGGACTATACTACGAGACCTTTCCACGCCGGAAGTCATTGGCGACGCGATCACCGGATTACCGGTCGCGGAGCGCCGCTTCCGCCCGTCGCGCATCACGCCAAGCGCTCTCAAGCAACAGGCGATCACGCCTAAGGTCCTCGCGCTCCGACTCAGCGAACCGCTCCCGCGGCTGCGACATGTCGAAATCCGTCCGGGCAAGAGCGTTCCCTAAATTTCGGATGGATACGCCGTAGTTGTGAAGCGCATCCCGAAGCTGTTGGTAACGCTCCGACAGCGCCCGATGGTCGGCGGCGTAAGCGTCGGGAGGCGTCACCGCCGACCAGGCGCTCGCGACCTGCGCCACTTGGCTCTCGGCGTTTTCCACTTCGCGCCAGCGGGCCTCAATGGTCGCGGGGTTAAACCGAGCAATGTCCCGCAGCTCCTGCAAAAGCGGGTCTTCCCGATTGTCCTGCACAATGCCATCCAGAGCTTCCCGCGCCTGACGCGACACGCGATCCAGTCGCTCGCGGTAGGCGCGAATATTTGCGCCTGCATCATCGCCCGCGACGGGAGACGCGGAGGCAGGAGCGGAAGGGGCATCCGAAGTCGCCCCTGTGGAGCGGGTCATCAGGTACGCCGCGCCAGCCGCGAGCAACAGACCAACCGCCAGGCAAGCCGCCAAAGCGACGGACCAGACCGGGACGCCAAGCCGCGGCGCTGCCGGCGACGCGGGACGAATAAACTGTCGGCTGGTTGTTTCAGGCAACGCTTGCCCCTGGGGCGGACCGGCGGAAGGAAGCGTCGGCGGCAACCCAGCCGGGCGACTGGGGGCGCCCCGGATGGTCGTCACATTGCCAGCTTGGGTCTGGCCCACCGGCGACAGCGTCGCCGGCAGCGCGCCAGGCGTTGGGGGCGCCGAAGACTCCAACACGCCGGCAATCAGGTCAGTCCCGCTGCCCAGGAGCGGCAGGCTGTCCTCCCCAACGATGACGCCCCGGCGGGCGGCTTGGAAGCCGGCCAGAAAATCAAGAGCCGTCGCCGGTCGGCCAGTCGGCTGCTTGGCCAGCGCGCCGAGGACAAACGCCTCCATCGGCTCGGTCAGCTCCGGGGCCTGGGCGCGCATCGGCGGCGGCGGCGCGGTGAGGTGCAGCGAGACAATCTCGCCAACCGTCTTTCCCTGAAAGGGCAGCGCTCCGGTCAGCATGCGATAGACAATGACGGCCAAGCTGTAGAGGTCAGCCCGCCCGTCAATGTCGCCGCCATGAATGAACTGCTCCGGCGAGGCGTAGAGCGGCGTTCCTATCGCCTGACTGACCTTCCCCACGCCTTCGTCCAGCGACTTGGCAATCCCGAAGTCAAGAATTTTGACCTGCTCGCTGGGCTGTCCCGCGCCAACGAGGCCGATGTTGGCCGGCTTGAGGTCGCGGTGCACCAGACCCGCCCGATGGGCATAATGCAGGGCGTCGCAAATCTGGCTTAGCAGGCGCTCGACGCGATCCAGCGGCAACCGCTTGCTGCGCTGCAACTCGTCCTCAAGCGTCGGACACTCCAGCAACTCCATGGCGATGAACGGCGTGCCATCGGGCAGCGTGTCGGCATCGGTGACGGAAATGATGTTGGGATGCGACAGCCTGCCGGAAATCTTGGCCTCTCGGTGAAAGGCTTCGGCAATGGCGGCGTCAGCGGCGGCGACATCCGGCTTGAGCACCTTGAGCGCCAGCTTGCGGTTGATGCCCAAGTGCTCGGCCAGATAGACGATCCCCATGCCGCCGATGCCCAGCACGGCGTCCAGCCGGTATTTGCCGTTGATGACGGTGCCCGTCAATCGGTACGGGTCAGTCAAATTTCGACGCGGCGCATCCGACATAGCCAGTCCTGAAAACGCCATGGGCGGATCAAGCTTGGGCAGCGAATCCGCCTGGCCCGCCGAACGGATTACAGCGGAAAGCGGAAAATCTTCGTCGCCTTCGCATCCGTAAATTGGATTTCCTGGATGCCGCTGCTGCGCAGCAACGGCAAGTTACCGCCTTCGCTGATCGCCAACACCTTGTAGAGCTGCTCCGCGCTGGACTGGTCGATCAGGTCATGCGAGATGCGAAGAATGTTTCCTTCATCGCCAATGAGCTCGATCCGCGCCCCAGCGCGGCCGAACTGCTCGCTCATCGCCTGCACGATCGAAGCCCGAATCCGATCCAGCGAGACCCTGCGCGGAATGTCGTTCCGCCAGCGCGGGCCGGTTTCATTGAGCCGCGCGCTGTCGCGGGCGGTCAGCATGGACGTCTTGTGCTTGAAGTCGTAGTCAATATCCACGTCGGCAATGCCGCGGGCGACAACTTGCAGGTTCAGCAGCGCCCCATCGGGCAGAAAAGCGTAAACCAGCCGTCGCCCGTCCCGGTCCTGGTGCCCGCGGGCGGCATTGACCGGATCATACTCAAATCGCAAACGCTTCCCCTGCACCAGTTTGGCCACTTCCACGCGCGCCGCCTCGCCGGACTTGCCTGTGTTGTTCTGGACGCCGATCAACGCCACCGGGCCGAGGCCCGGCACATCCAGCACAGCGCAGCTCTCGACGCGGATGTTGCCGTAGGTCGCCTTGGCGTCCAGCGGCGGCGGCTCGCGTCCCGGCGCGCTCGGGGCCGCCCCAGCCCCATCAGGCTGGTTATTGACTTGAACGGCTTGACTTGCGCTGTCGGTGACATCCGCGTCTTCAGGGACTGTAAAGGCCGGCTCCTCATACACACGCCCTTCGCGCTTGGCGATGGCTTCGGGCGACTCCGTCGCCTGCGCCCAAATGCCGCGCTTGGCCTGGCGGGCTTGGTATTCAGCGGCGAGCAAGATGTTTTTCGCCCGCAGGCTCATGAGATGCTGACTGAAAAAGAAGGCGTCGCCGTCGCGAATGAGCTCGGCGTTGAGCATTTTTCGCGACGGCAACAAGTAAATGTAGGACAGCTGCCGTCCGTATTGGTCACGATGGCCGATGTCTTGATTTTGATTTTCGAGCCACACCTCGACAGTCTTGTCCAGGATGAGCTGCTGCGCTCGCGCGCGCGCTTGCTCGGCGGCTGGCCCGGAAGGCGGGGCCAGGATGCCAATCAAGCGCACGATCGCGCCGTCATCCAGCATGACTGTATCGCCGGTTAGCGCCCGCTTGACCTTGGTGATTTTGGTCGAAGCGCCCGTCGCCACCTGCGCTCCGGCCGGCGCCGCGCCAGCGAATCCCAAAAGCAAGGCGGCCAGGGCCGTCGCGGCCCATCTGGTTTGTCCTAAGACCCAAAGCCTCGGCATGGTTAGAAGCCCTCGCTTGAAAACGGAGTGCTGAGAAGCGGAATGCCGCGCTATGATCGCGGCCCATAGGCGTGAAAAAGGCGCGGCACATAGAGATCCAGCATGCGCCGCCACCAGGGCCAGTCATGATTTACGTCGTGACCCCACAGATCGAGCGAGTGCGGGATGCCGCGACTGTAAAGCACCCGCGACAGGTCGCGCGACCGCTCTGGAGCTTCATAAGCGCCCTGCCCCGAGACAATGTGAATATCGGACTGGTAGCGGAGCAGCGGGAGAAAATAGTCGTCGTTGAGGTGCTGCAAATACTCAATCGGGTTATTGAAGTACACGTCGTCGTTGTGAAAGCCGTCGCACCACGGACGAATGTCATACGACCCCGACATAGCAATCAGCGTGTCAAAGCTGCCGGGATTGCGAAAGACGGAGTTGGCGGCGTGATAAGCGCCAAAGCTCGCGCCCGTCGCCGCGATCTTGACCGGCGAGCCGCCGCAGTCGCTGCGAATGAAGGGGCAGACTTCGTGCGAGACGTAGTTGCTGTAGGCCATCTGCCGCGCCGCCCGCTGCGCCGGATGGAGACGGTCGTTCATCCAGCTTTCGCGGTTGATGCTGTTGATGGAATAGATTTTGACGATGCCGGCGTCGAGGTAGGGACGCAATACGTCAATCACTAGAAACCGCTCATACTCCTCAAAATCAGCCGCGGCGGTCGGAAACATCAGCAGCGGCTTTCCATAGTGGCCATAAACGGCAATTGGCATTTCTTGGCCAAGGTGCGGGCTAAACCAGCGGTGAACTTGCTTGCGCACAGGCTTACAGGTCTCCAAAGGGAAAAATTCGCGAGATAACTGACTTGCGCCCGACGATAGCATGGATTGCGGGCCAGCGCGCAGGCAGTTTTCAGCCGCGCGTTCCGCGACCGGAGAAAAGCGACGGCGCCTGTGGCCATCCCGCCGGCGCCGGGATCAACAGGCCCTCGCGGCGCAGCTCGATCAGCATGGTCATCGCTTCCAGGTTGTCTTCCAAAGCGCGCAGGCAATCGCCAAACGATCGGTGGCCGTCAAAGAGCGACTTGAGAAAGCTGATTTCCTCCGCGAAGTCATCCGGCACAGCCATTAGCGCGAAGGCTTCGCTCACAATGTAGGGACGATCCAGGTCTGGCTCGGATTCCATCAGCGACTGCGATTCGTCATAGCGGCGCACGGCTTCCAGCAAAAGCTGCTGGGTGGGCAGCGTAATCCGCGCGGGGCAATCCACGGCGGCGCTCCGAAATGAAAACTCGCCCCGCAGCCAGCGAATGACGACATAGGCCACCCGCTCGCCCCGGTAAGTCTCCAGCTCGGCGTCCAGGATTTGCCCTTCGCGAAGGTAGAAGGTCGCCTCCCGTCCATCGGAAGTCACTTTGAGGATTCCGTTTTTACGCCCCGCCTCGGTGATTTGCAGGATTTCCGGGAAGGAAACCTCATGGAGCTTGCCGCGAAAGTCGGCATCGGACTGTAAGCGCCGGAGCAGGTTTTTGACGCGGAACGTTAGCTCGGCGGCGCTGAACGGCTTGACCCAGTAGTCCTCCACGCCGCGCTCAAAGGCGGCGAGGCGCTCTTCCTGCTGTCCGCGCGAAGAGAGGCAAACAAAGGGCACTTCCTTGAGCGCCGGATGACGGCGCGTCCAGTCAAAGAACTGCCGACCGTCCATGCGCGGCATCAGGAGATCGCAAATAATCAGCGACGGACGATGCTGAAGCGCGACTTCCTGCGCCTGCACGCCATCCTCGGCCGTGACGACGCCGCACCCCAGGCGACGCAGACACAGCGTCAGCACCTCGCAGGTGCCCGGCTCGTCGTCGACCACGAGGATCGTTTGATGGGGAAACTGCTCGCGCCGCTCCAGGCTGGACGATCGCTCCGGCCCGAACAACCGCTCGCCTGGCTCGTCAAGCCAGGTTCCGCGCGCGCCCTGCGCCCACTCGCGGCGGCTGATGTTAACCAGATCAACCAGCTCTTTGCGGTATTTGGCGTCGTGCTCGCCTAGCGGGGGCAAGGCTTCCACATAGCCGCGCGCCGCCGCCAGCTCGTCATGGGACAGGAGGATTTCGACCACCTGGCGCGCGCGCTCGAAGGCGTCGGCATAGCGCCCCAAGCTTATCATCAAGTCAACCATGACGCGCAGCAGCCGCAGGCGCTCGTCGCTGGCGGCCAGCCGCTCCGCCCGCCGGAAGTAGGCCAGCGCCATCTCGCCGTTTTTCCGCGCTTGGTAGATTTCGCCGATCCGACAGAGCAAATCCACTGCGCGGCGCCCCTGTCCGGCGTTTTGATAGGCGTCGCTTAACTGCTGCATCAGGAAGATGTCTTCCGGGGCAGCCGTCAGCCGCCGCTCCAGCTCCTCGATGTCGTGACGTTGGCGCATATCCCCAATCATGTCAACGACTTGCTCTCGCATTGAGCGAACTTTGTCGAACAGGCCCATGGTTGAAGCGCTCCAAGCTTTGCAACGGCGTCGCTTCTCAAGCGACGTTTTTCCCATCCCGGCGCGAGCTTATCACAAGACGCGTCACGGAACGCCTTTCGCGACCGGCGTCCGCTCAAGCCGCTTGGCGACCGCGCGGCGCGTTGCAATTCCCGCTGCGGTCAGGCATGCTCCGCCATCCTGCAAGCCGCCATGATGACCTCCTCTAACACGACCGAACGCTGGCGAGCGCTGGAGCGAGATACCCGTCCCTGGGGGCAATACGCCGTCATTGACGAAGGGCTCGGCTACAAAGTCAAGCGGATTGAAGTCCTTCCGGGCCAGCGCCTGAGCTATCAGAAACACGCCCAGCGCGATGAGCACTGGATCGTGGTTCAGGGCTGCGCTCAGGTGACGATTGACGGGCGCGAGCGGCTGGTTCGCGTCGGCGAGGCCGTAGACGTGCCGACCGGCGCGGCGCACCGGATTGCGAACCCCAGCGCGGACCTGTTGGTGCTGATTGAAATTCAGCTCGGCGAGTATCTTGGCGAGGACGACATCGTGCGCCTCCAGGACGACTACGGGCGCGTCGCCTGATGCCCGCCGCTGCGCGCCTGTAGAATGAGGCGCGTCTTGAGGTCGTACAGCGATTGCTCCAGCCCCACCGGGTAAACGTGCGGGTTGACGAACCGCTTCAGTCCCGGCGATAGCCGGGCCACCGCCGATTGCGCTCGGTGACGAACCGCGTCGAGCGCCGGCGGCTCATAGACGCAGACGCCCCGCCGAAAAATCGGCGCCAGCAAGTCCTCATGCGCGGCTTCCGCCGGAATGCGCTTCCGCCGAGTCGGATCAAGCGGATCAACCATCACGCAGCCTTTGGAGAGATCGGCCTGAAGGTCATAAATCACATCCCCAATCAACTCGCCATCCACGCTAAAGCGGCGAACTTGGTGAATCCCTGGCGTTGAAATCTTGATGGCCTGCTCCGAAAGCTTAATGCAGTAGCGCCATTCATCCCCAGCGCGGTCGCGCAGCGCCGTCAGCTTGTAAACGCCGCCCAGCGTCGGCTGGTCATAGCCGGTCACAAGCTTCGTGCCAACGCCCCACACGCTGATGCATGCCCCCTGTTGCTTGAGGCTGCTGATGATGGTTTCGTCGAGGTCGTTGCTGGCGACGATGGCGGCGTCGGGGAAGCCGGCTGCGTCCAGCAGCTTGCGCGCCTCGATGCTCAAGTAGGCCAAGTCGCCCGAATCGAGCCGGATGCCGACCAGCTCATGGCCCCGCTCGCGCAGTTGGCGGCCGACTTCGATGGCCTGGCGGACGCCTTCTAGCGTGTCGTAGGTATCCACCAAAAACACGCAGTTGTTGGGCATCGCCTCGGCATAGGCTTGAAAGGCCGCGCGCTCATCGTCAAACGACATCACCCAGCTATGCGCGTGCGTGCCCCGCACAGGGATGCCGTAAGCTTTCCCGGCCAGCGCGTTGGAGGTTGCCACGCAGCCGCCGACATAGGCGGCGCGGCTGGCTGAGAGGCCGCCGTCCGGACCCTGCGCCCGGCGCAAGCCAAACTCGATGACCGGCTCGCCCTGCGCCGCCAAGCAGATTCGGGCCGCCTTGGTGGCGATGAGCGTCTGAAAGTTGATGATGTTGAGGATGATGGTTTCCAGCAGTTGGGCCTGCATCAGCGGCCCCGCGACTCTGACCAGCGGCTCGAACGGAAAGACGACCACGCCTTCCGGGATGGCGTCAATGTCGCAGGTCAGCCGAAAGCCGCGCAGCGAATCGAGAAAAGCGGCATCGAAAAGCGGTCGCCCATCCTGTCCGGCGACTGACGCCAGATAGGCGAGGTCGCTTTCATCGAACGTCGCTTGCGCCAGCGCGTCAATCAGCGAGTGAAGCCCGCACGCAACCGTGAATCCGCCATCAAACGGGTGGCGGCGAAAAAACATTTGGAAGACGGCTTCCTTTTCACCGCGCCCGGACTTCCAGTAAGCTTGCGCCATGGTGAGCTGATACAGGTCGGTCAGCAAGAGTGACGAGGTCGGCCATATCGCTGGCATCGGGTTTCAGACTCCGTGATTGACAAGCTGCGCCGGCAAGGAGCGTTACTGTTTCGCGTCGGCGTCATTTTCGCAAGCCGTTCTTTCTAAAGAACGCCTATGTTGCCTAAGCCCGTTCGTCCGCAACCAGGTCAGGAATCCGTCTGGGACTATCCGCGCCCGCCGCGCCTGGAACGCTCCGGGAAGCGGCTGCGCGTCGTCTTTGGCGGCGTCACGATTGCCGACACGACCCGCGGATGGCGGGTTCTCGAAACCAGTCATCCGCCCGTCTATTACTTTCCGCCGGACGACATCCTTCCCGAAGCGCTTGTCGCCAGCCGGCGCGCGTCCTATTGCGAGTGGAAAGGAGCGGCGCGCTACTACGCCGTCCGAGCGGGTCAGCGCGTCGCGCCGGACGCCGCCTGGAGCTACCCCCAGCCGACGCCGGCTTTCGCGCCCCTTGCCGGGCAGGTCGCCTTCTATGCCGGAGCGATGGATGCCTGTTACGTGGACGATGAACAGGTTGTCCCGCAGCCGGGCGGCTTTTACGGCGGGTGGATCACCCGCGACATTGTCGGCCCGTTCAAAGGCGTTCCCGGCTCATGGGGCTGGTAAGCCCGCCGAACTTCTCGCGCCATGACTGACCCGATTGGCTTCATTGACGCGCTCCTGCGGCTGCTCGACGTGCAGATTTCCGTCCTGGGGCTGCTTGTGTTGGGCGGGCTGGTCTTCGCGCGCATGCTGGCGTTTGTCACGGTTGTGCCGTTTTTCGGCGGGCAAAGCGTGCCCAATCAGGTCAAGGTGGCGGAGGCGGTGGCCTTTGTCCTGCTTATCGCCCCGGGACTGAGCGCGAGCCTGCCGGAGCTAGCCGTCCGGGGCGGCGCGTTTGGCTTTGCGCTGCTCGCGCTCAAGGAAGTCGCCGTCGGCTTCACGCTGGGCTTTGTCGCCTCGCTGGTGTTCGAAGCCATTCAGGTCGCCGGACGCATCATTGACGCGCAGCGCGGGGCGATGATGGGCGAAATGCTCAACCCCATGCTTCAGGAGCAGGTTTCCGAGCTTGGGCAGTTTAAGCTTCAGGTCGCCGTCGTCGTGTTCCTCGCCTTGGGCGCGCATCGCTTTGTCATTGAAGCCCTGTTTCGCAGCTTCGAGATAATTCCCGTCACCGACTTCCCCACGCTCGGCGCCGGGCTCTCGCCCGGGCTTGTCAGCGTTATTCTGCTGACGAGCGAAACTCTCGCCCTAGGCGCGCGCCTGGCCGCTCCGGCGATGGCCGCACTGCTGCTGACGGATGTGTTCTTCGGGCTGATCAACCGCGTCGCGCCGCAGTTCAATGTGTTTTTCCTCAGCATGCCGGTTAAGATGGCGCTCGGCATTTTTATTGTCATGCTGGCGTTGCCGGTGTACGCCGAGCAATATCAGGCGGCCTTCAAGGAGGCGCTCCAGGCGCTTGAGGTCCTGATGCGCCAACTTGCGCCATAGCGCGGCAGGGACTGGCGGAGCGCGCAACCTGATGCCATGATCCAAGCCTCGCCGACTCGACCACCCTAGTCGGACTGGCGTCCCCGGACCAGGGCGCGACACTTTCCGTTCCGAATCGCTTCATGGCCACGAATCCCTCCTGGAAACCTGGCGGAAAGGCGCGTGAGCGCGAGCTCGCCCTCACGCGACAGCTGCGCTGGCTATACATCGCGACGCTCATCACGCTGACGGCGCTGGCCATTGGCGGACAATCCGCCGTGCAATCCTTTGTTGTCAAGCAACGCGACGACGCGCGCGCCATCAACGTCGCTGGCCGCCAGCGCATGCGCAGCCAACGCCTGACGAAGTGCCTGTTGGCGTGGCGACTCGCCCAAACGCCGGCGGAACGGGAAGCCTATATTAGCGAGCTGCGCAGCACCCTCGCTCAGTGGAAAGCCGCGCATCGGGCGCTTCTGGCTGGCGATTCGGACATCGGCTTCAGCGCCTGCCAAACGCCGGCGGCGCAAGCCGCCCTGGCCGAAACGCTTCCTCATTTCAACGCCCTGGCGCAGACGCTGGAACAGGCGCTGACCCTCGGCGCCGACGGGGCGCTGCGCGCGCCGTCATACGAGCAAATCCAGGCGGCGCTGGCGAGCGAACGGCTTTTTTTGGGGCGAATGGAGAAGGTGGTGAATGTTCTGGAGAACGAATCCAACCAGCGCCGGGTGCAGTTACAAGTTTTTGGGTGGGTTTGGCTGGCGGCTGTGCTGGGCATCTTTGGCTTGGAGGGCGGCTTCATCGCCCGCCGGGCGCTCTCCAAGACGGCCGCCGCGATTCGGGAAATTTCGCTGGCGCGCGACCGCCTTGCAGAGATGGCTCAGCGGCTGGAGCGCGCGCGCGATGAAGCCCAGGCCGCGAGCCGCGCTAAATCGGCGTTTCTCGCCAACATGAGCCATGAGATTCGGACGCCGATGAACGGCATCATTGGCATGTCCGCGCTGCTGGCCGATACGCCGCTGACCAGCGAGCAGCGCGAATGCCTGGAGACCATCCACGCCAGCGCGCAGAGCTTGCTGGTCATCATCAATGACATCCTCGATTTTTCAAAAATCGAAGCCGGCGCGCTCCAGATCGAGCGGTTGCCTTTCGATCTTCGGGAGTGCGTCGAAAGCGCGCTTGACCTCATTGCCGACACGGCTGGCCGCAAGGGGCTGGACGTGGCGTACCTCATCGAAGACAACGCGCCGCCGACCATCATCAGCGACCCGACGCGCCTGCGGCAAATTTTGCTCAACCTGCTGAGCAACGCCGTCAAGTTCACTGAGCGCGGCGAGATCGTTGTCACGGTCAGCGCCGAGCCGCTGGATGACCACGCGGACAACTCGGCGACTGACGGCGGAGACCCTAGGGAGCGCCGCCGCTACGAGCTGCGCTTTGATGTCAAGGACACCGGCATCGGCATTCCAGCCGATGCTCGCGAGCGCGTGTTCCGCGACTTCGAGCAAGCGACCGAAACGACCGCCCGCACCTACGGTGGCACCGGGCTCGGCCTGGCGATTTCCAAGCGCCTGGTCGAAATGCTCGGCGGCAGCATTTGGCTTGACAGTCAAGAGGGCGTAGGGACGACGTTTCACTTCACCATCCAGTGCGAGGCTGCGCCGAGTCAGCCCAAGCTTTATGTGCGCGGCTCGCTGCCTGGGCTGGAAGGCAAGGTCGCGCTCGTCGTGGATGACAACGCGACGAATCGGCAGGTGTTGGAATCGCAGCTCCGCGCCTGGAAGGCGATTCCGGTGCTGGCCGCCACGGCTGAGGAAGGGCTGCGCCGCTTGCGGGCGGAAGCCAAGGTGGACCTCTTCATTCTCGATGTGCACTTGCCAGACCTAGCGGGTACGGCGCTGGCGCAGGAAATCCGCAAGCAGCCGGCTTACGCGCAAACGCCAATTCTTCTTTTCGGCTCGACAATGGAAGAAGCGGCTCGGTCCAGTCTTGGCGCGCTGTCGCCAGCGAAGCTTCTAACCAAGCCCATCAAGCCGCTGAGCCTCCGGCGCAGCTTGGAAGAGCTGCTGTCCATTCGCCCCAAGCCGGGGGGAGCGGACGCGACCAAGCCGCAGTTTGACGCCGGGCTTGGTCAGCGCCATCCCTTGCGAATGCTCATCGCCGAAGACAACGTCGTGAACCGCAAGCTTGTCGCTCGAATATTGGAAAAGCTCGGCTATCAGCCGGATCTGGCAGCGGACGGCGTTGAAGCGGTCGAAGCCATTTTAGGCGCGGTCGCCTGCGACAACCCCTATGACCTTGTGTTTATGGACTTGCGTATGCCGGAGAAAGACGGTCTCCACGCTGTTCGAGACGTGCATCAGGCGCTTCCGCCAGAGAAGCGTCCGCGCTTTGTGGCCCTGACGGCGGCGGCGCTGGACGAGGAGCGCCAGGCGGCGCTCGCGGCCGGCATGGATGATTATTTGTGCAAGCCTTTTGTCGTAGCGGACTTGGTCAAGGTCATCAAGGAAACCGCGCTGCTCGGCAAGCGCGCCGAGAAGCTGCAAGCCGAGAAGCTGCAAGCCGAGAAGCTGCAA
>NKPT01000267.1 GCA_002254845.1 Chloracidobacterium sp. CP2_5A
AGAGTGTGGAGCGGGATGTGCGGCTTGCGCCCGGTAATGTGGCGCGGGTGATGAAGCGGTAGGCCAAAAGCGAAAATTTATGGAAGTGCAGGCGATATACAAACAGGCGCGGATGAGTCCGCGCAAGGTGCTGGAAGTCACGCGGCAGATTCAGGGCAAGAGCGCGTCGCAGGCGCTCGAGCTGTTGCGGGCCATTCCGCGCAAGTCGGCGCGATTGGTCGAGAAGACGTTGAAGTCGGCCATCGCGAATGCGACCAACAACACCAAGTTGGGCGCGGAGTCGTTGCAGGTGAAGCTGGCCGTGGCCAACGAGGGGACGCGGTTGAAGCGGTGGCAGCCGAAGGCGCGCGGGAGCGCGGGCCCGGTG
>NKPT01000215.1 GCA_002254845.1 Chloracidobacterium sp. CP2_5A
GCGGCGGAGCGACCGGGGCGGGGATCGCGGTGGACGCCGCGGCGCGCGGCTACGCCACGGTGCTGTTCGAACAGCACGACTTCGGCAAAGGGACCTCCTCGCGGTCGACCAAGCTCGCCCACGGCGGCGTGCGGTACCTGGAGCGCGGCGACGTCGGCCTGGTGATGGAGGCGCTCCGCGAGCGCGGGCTGATGCGCCGGAACGCGCCGCACCTGGTGCGCGACCGCGCCTTTATTGTGCCCGCCTACGACTGGTGGGAGAGTCCCTTTTACGGGGTCGGGCTGAAGATCTACGACCTGCTGGCCGGCAAGTACGGCTTTGGCCCGTCGCGGCTGCTCACGCGCGAGGAAACGATCGGGCGGCTGCCGAACCTTGCGCGCGAAGGGCTGCGCGGCGGCGTCATTTACTA
>NKPT01000369.1 GCA_002254845.1 Chloracidobacterium sp. CP2_5A
ATCGAGGTAGCAGCGGCCATGCACGTCCCAAACGCGGCTGCCGCGGCCATGACTGAGCGCGAGGTCGAAGCGCCCGTAGCTGGGCACGACATATTGCTGGAAAAGCTGCTGGATGGCCGCCTGCTGGTTGCGGACGACGGCGGGCGGTTCAGGAACGATTTCTTTCATCGGCACAGCCGCGCGGGCGGCCCGTTGACGAAATATCAAACGCCCCGGGGATGCAACGGGATTTCGCGGAGCGGCACTGTTTTGCCGGCGCCAACCCGTGGCGCGCAACCCCGCCAGACGAAAAAAAGGC
>NKPT01000238.1 GCA_002254845.1 Chloracidobacterium sp. CP2_5A
ACCTTTTCCGCGACCGCTTACAGATTGGGCTAACCGGCTTTTATACGCGCGTCATCCAGATCACGGCCTTTGACTCCAGCGGCGTGCTGAATCCGCGAACCGACCCTTTCAGGCGCTCGTCCGGTTACATCAACGGCTCGGGCGGGATTTCGCGCGGGGTTGAGATCAGTTTCAACGCGCGGCCGACGGCAACGCTGACGCTCAACGGCTCCTACACGCACACGAGCGCTGGCACGGATCGGGATGTGTCGGTACGCGACTTTTTCCGCGTTTTCGGCGTCGCCCGGCATACGTTCACGCTGGTCGCCAACCAGGCGGTTGGCAAGCGCGTCAACGTCAATTTCGACTTGGCGGCTTACGGCAGCGCGTACGCGTCGCTGTTTGCC
>NKPT01000239.1 GCA_002254845.1 Chloracidobacterium sp. CP2_5A
ACCTTTTCCGCGACCGCTTACAGATTGGGCTAACCGGCTTTTATACGCGCGTCATCCAGATCACGGCCTTTGACTCCAGCGGCGTGCTGAATCCGCGAAACGACCCTTTCAGGCGCTCGTCCGGTTACATCAATGGCTCGGGCGGGATTTCGCGCGGGGTTGAGATCAGTTTCAACGCGCGGCCGACGAAAACGCTGACGCTCAACGGCTCCTACACGCACACGAGCGCCGGGACGGATCGGGATGTGTCCGTACGCGACTTTTTCCGCGTTTTCGGCGTCGCGCGACATACGTTCACGCTGGTCGCCAACCAGGCGGTTGGCAAGCGCGTCAACGTCAATTTCGACTTGGCGGCTTACGGCAGCGCGTACGCGTCGCTGTTTGCC
>NKPT01000153.1 GCA_002254845.1 Chloracidobacterium sp. CP2_5A
AGAAAAACGCTGTATCGGCGACGCCGCTCGTCAGGCTATTCCGCAGGTAGAAGAAGCCGTCCGCCCGCCGGAACAGGCCTAGGGTTTCTTGCGCCGAGACGGCTTGCGTAATGGTGACGGCGCGACCGGAAACGGTCAGCGTTCCGCTGCGCTGTCGGCCGCGATGGGCGGCGACGCGATACGTCACCGCGCCGTTGCCGCTGCCGGTTGCGCCGCTCAGAATCGTGATCCAGGGAACGTTGCTGACGGCCCGCCACGTGCAGTCGCCGGCCGCCGTCACGGTCACGACCCCTTCGCCGCCCAGCGCGGAAAAGCTCGCTGTCGTCGGCGCGACGGCCGAGGCGCAGCCGGGATCGTCGCCCAATAACCGGGCGACGCCCGCGCGCGGCGCGCCGGCGAACGAAGCGAACACCCCGCCCGCCACAAGGCGGCCGTCCGCCTGAAGCGCTAGGGCATAGACGGCGCTGCTTGCGCCGCTTCCGGGATCAAAGCC
>NKPT01000301.1 GCA_002254845.1 Chloracidobacterium sp. CP2_5A
GCTTGGTGTCGCCTTCGGCAATCAGTCCGAGACAGTGACGGCAAGGATTTTGCGGCCCTTCGGCGCGGCGCATGAGCGCCGGCTGGCCGTAGAACCTATCTCAAAATCCCGGCTGGCCGCGGCGGGGCCGCATTGGGCGCAGGGCTAGGCGCGGCGAGGGGACCATTGCACGTGCAAGGACCCGAGCCGCAACAACGCCATGCGCCCAATGCGACCCCGCCCCGCAGGGTTGCGAAGATAAGCGGGCGTCTGCGGCGTTGGCGCGCTCGGCCGTAGCACCGGCTACTGTCCTTCGCGCGCCGCCTTGCATCCGCCCGCTTCTCTTCGCAACGCGATCCA
>NKPT01000143.1 GCA_002254845.1 Chloracidobacterium sp. CP2_5A
ACGGTGCCCTTGGGACCTGCGGCAATGTCCAAGGAGCGCGCGCGTCCGGCCATGGCCTTTAGGACCGCCCGCTCCGCAGCGCTCTCAGCGTCCGCCCGCGCCTGGGCCAGACGCGCCTTCAACTCCTCGCGCTCGCGCTCCAATTCCCGGAGAGTGGCGGCATCAAAACCTGAAGGTTGAGCTTTTGACTCGGGCGGAGGGTCAGGGGCGGAATCTGTGGTCGGCAACGGTGTCGCGACGGGGGGGAGTAAAATCTGTTTTTCTTCCTCAACAGCAGGCAAGGGAATCGCGCCCACCGGATAGCGCGGATTGGAGCGTTCGATTGCAGCGTCAAGCCTTAGCACGACGATGGACCGATGTTGCGCGTCCGGCCAGCGACCTCGAAGGGATGCAAGGCTGGCGAACAACAATCCAGTCGCCGTAACTGCGAGCATCGCAGCCAGCAGAGCGTCGCGCCGCGTCACCAAGGGTCGCCGGGAAATCATCATTCGGTTGACCTGTCAG
>NKPT01000305.1 GCA_002254845.1 Chloracidobacterium sp. CP2_5A
ATCGGTCTTTCCGTAAGTGCCGATGCCGGCGAACGCGCCGGAAAGGAAAATGCCGCCATGCGCGTCGAGCGCGACGCAGTAGCTCAAGTCGCCTTTCTCGCCGCCGCCCGTGCGCAGCCAGCGGAGCGCGCCGGCGTCGTCGAACTTCGCCACATAGAGGTCGCGCTCGCGCGTGCGGATGGAATGACCGAGGAACTCCGCGCCGTCGCTGAGTTCGCCGGTCACGTAGCAGTGGCCGTCCTTGTCCGCCGCGATGCACAGCCCGTAGTCGGTTTGCGGACTGCCGGCGGTGTGGAACCAGCGGAGGTTGCCGCGGGGGTCGAGCTTGGCGACGAGC
>NKPT01000281.1 GCA_002254845.1 Chloracidobacterium sp. CP2_5A
ACCGAGATGAGCACCAGCATCACCGGGTTGAGCACCAGTATCGGGCGGATGATTGACCACGAGAACAAGCGCTTTGAGCTAACCCTGGAGGCGCTGAACGCCGTCCGGCAAGTCGAAAGCGACGTCAAGCAAGTCGGCGCGCAAGTCAAAACCATCGACACGTCCCTGGATGACTTGCGGAAGTTCATCGCGGAAAACGGGACACAGAACACGGAGCGCGTACTTGAAAGCGTCAATGCGCTCTTCAAGCGTTTTGATGACGCGGAAGATAGCGCAAGGACAAGCATGCGTCAGGCACTGGAAGCCGGCGCGCGGATCATCGAGGCCATCGACGGGGCGAAGGGAAGCATTATTCAAG
>NKPT01000210.1 GCA_002254845.1 Chloracidobacterium sp. CP2_5A
GCGCGGAGGCGATTCCAAACGCGCCGTCCTCCATGGCTTCGCGAACCGCGCGGCGCATCTCTTCCATTTCTTCCGGCGTGGGCGCGCCTTCAGCGAGCCCTTTGCCGATCATGCGCAGCGTGCTGGCGCCGGCGAAGGAGCCGAAGTTCACCGAAGAGCCCCGCTTTTCGATGGCCTTCATCCAGCGCAGGAAGCCGCGGGGTCCCAGGAAGGCGCGGTTCATCTGGCGGGTCTGTTCGTCGGTTTCCGCGGCCAGGGCGCGTTCATTGACCGGCGCGTTGGTGGAGCCCTCGCCCATGATCTCAAGCGTGATTCCCTGGGTGACCTTGCTGACCAAGCGCCCGTCGCCTGCCAGCAAGGCGAAGCGCGAATGCGAAAGGATGTCGGCAAAGCCGGGCGCGAGGACCAAGC
>NKPT01000116.1 GCA_002254845.1 Chloracidobacterium sp. CP2_5A
GCTTGGTATTCCGGTCTATCAACTGCTCGGCGGGCTGGCGCGCCCCGCCATCAGTCTCTACCCGGTCATTCCGCTGGATGAACCGCCGGTGATGGCCGCCATGAGCGCCAAATTCGTAGGGATAGGCGCTCAAATTCTGAAGGTGAAACTCGGCTCGTCCGCCGACCTCGACCTGCTTCGGCTCAAGGAAATTCGCGCCGCCGTGGGCGATTCCGTCCAACTGCGCCTCGACATCAACCAGGGCTGGCGCGACGCCGATACTGCGCTGACGGCCATCCGCCGCCTGGACGGATTCAACATCGAATGGATTGAACAGCCCGTCGCCGCCGCCGATCTGGCAGGATTAGCCGCCGTCGCCGCAGCCGCCGAAATCCCCATCATGGCCGACGAGAGTTGTCACACCGCCGCTGACGCGCTCAAAATTGCCTGCCTGGGCGCGGCGGATATGCTCAATATCAAACTGATGAAGTGCGGCGGGCTGAGCCAGGCTCGCAAACTGCTGGCGGTGGCCGAAGCCGCCGGTTTGCCATGCATCCTCGGCTCAATGGGCGAAAGTTCCATCGGCAGCGCGGCCGGTTTGCAC
>NKPT01000019.1 GCA_002254845.1 Chloracidobacterium sp. CP2_5A
AGCTTGGTCGCTTCAGCTTCAGGCTCGGCGCGGCAAGCGCCGGCGGCGTCCGCCTCGGGAGAAAAGCCAATCTGCCCAGTGATGCTGGAAGAAGTCGAGGATACATCCGAAGCCACGTATAGCGACTACAGGGGGAAGCGTTATTACTTCTGCTGCCCGGCCTGCAAGCCGAAGTTCGACAAAAACCCGCGCAAGTACATCCGCGCCCTCAAAGAGAAGCGCCGCCAGATGAGCGGCGCGAAACCGTCATAGCCTGTCGCGGGCGGGGCAGGCGCGCGAAAAGCTCGTCGAGAGAGCGAGTCCCCGCCAAGCAAGGCGCTGGTCAATAAACCACCCCCATTGCCAGCGCCGTTTCACGGTCGAGCTGGCCGGTCGGACGCAACCCGCGCTCTTCCTGAAAGCGCTCAATGGCTTGGCGCGTTTCCGCGTCCAGTCGTCCTGTAATGCGTCCGTTGTAAAGCCCCTCGCGGCGCAGCTCGGTCTGCGCCCGGCGCACAACGTCACTCGAGGTATATTCGCCTGCGCCGCGATCATAGCCGGGACCAAAGTCGTCGTCTGGATCATTCGCTCCGGTCGATGCGCCGCCGCCGAAAACAACTCCCAGCGCCTGCGCCGTTTCGCGGTCAAGCCGGCGCGTGAACGACAGCCCTTGCTGCCGCTGAAACTCGCCAATCGCTTGGCGGGTGAGTTGACCCAAGTTGCCAGTGATATCGCCGGTGTAGAAGCCTTGCCGACGCAGCTCGGTTTGCGCTCGCCGCACAATGTCGGCGGCAGTGTATTCGCCGCGGGCGGCGTCCCAGCCGTAATCATCCCAACCGCCGCCCCTGACGCTGCCGCCGCTACCCATATCGCTCGGCACGCGCAGCGGCTGGTCAAGCTCGATCCCGAAGCGGTAGCCGCTTTGCACCTGCGCTTCCTGTCCCTTGGAAAGCAGCACGCCGAGAATCCCAGCCGCCGCGCCAATGCCCGCGCCGATGGCCGCGCCCTTTCCGCCGCCGGCAATCGCGCCAATGGCGGCGCCCGTGCCCGCGCCGCCGCCGATGAAGACGACGTTGCGCTTGGTTGAGCGGCCGCCGCGCGCGCGGCCTTCGCTGTCAATTTGCTCGCGCTCTGCGGGATCGAGGCTAGTCAACGAGGCGCGTATATCGCGCGATCCGCCGTTGGCGAAGATGATGCGGTCAAACTCGACGGCAATGGACCCGGAGCGCCCGCGTCGCTCAGCGGGCTGCACCTGCGTGACGCGCCCTTGCACTTGCGTGCCTTGGGGAATCGCCGTTCGCCCGTCCACGATGACCGGCTCGAAAATGGTGGCGGTGAAGGTGTCGCCCACGCGCGCCGTGCGCGATGAAATCGTTCGGTCCATCTGCGCCCGCATCACGGTGCCCGTCGGAACGGTCACATCCCGAAAACTCTGGGCGAAAGCGACGCCGGCCAGGGGCGACGGACTGGAAGGCAGCGCCGGCCACATCGCGCCGCAGAGCGCGGCGAGGCCGATAGCGGTAACAATGCTTCGCGTAAAGGGATGTTCCATAGGTAGGGCTTCCTTTCCTCTCAGGTATGGTTTTGTCAGAATGCAATCGACGCCACGGCGCGTTGTCACCCATGATGTGATCTCGCAGAGGGGCGTTGTTTGGTCTGGGCAAAGCGGCGAGTAAGGCTTGCAGGATGGAGCGCGCAGCGCGCCTGGGCAGGCTAACTTGTCAGTTTTGAAAACGCGACAGTATTTTATAGCTCACGCTTCGCGCCCCTTGAAACGCATCTCGCCCTGACCCTTAAGTTTCCCGCCATGGAACTCGTCACGCTTACGATTGACGGCAAGACCTATCACGCTCCGAAGGGTATGCTGCTGCTGGAGTTTTGCGCCTCGCAGGGCATTGAGATTCCCAACTTCTGCTACTACCCTGACTTGACCCCGCAGGCCGCCTGCCGAATGTGCCTGGTGCGGATTGAGAAGGTTCCAAAACTGGCCACGGCCTGTACGGTCACGATCTCCGACGGCATGGCGGTTACGGCCAGCTCCAGCGAGGTCATCGAAGCCCGCAAGGGCATGCTCGATTTCATTCTCGGCAATCACCCGCTGGACTGTCCGGTGTGCGACAAGGGCGGCCAGTGCGAGCTACAGGACATGGCATTTGAGCACGGGGCGGTGTATGCCGGCTACGAAGTCGCCAAGAACGCCAAGGAAGAGCGGCGTCTCTCGCCCTTTATCGCCTATGACGAGCAGCGGTGCGTGAAGTGCTACCGCTGCGTGCGCGTGTGCGAGGACTGGATGGATGTTCATGCCCTAACCAAAGTCTTTCGCGGCACGAAGGAAGTCATCGGCTTTTACGGGCAAGACTTGCACTGCGAGCAGTGCGGCAACTGCGTCGAGGTTTGCCCGGTCGGGGCGCTGCTTTCGGTGGATTCCCGCTTCAAGTCGCGTCCGTGGGATATGCGCGAGCAGCAAACGACCTGCTCCTTCTGCGCCGACGGCTGCCAACTGGAGCTGGGCGTTCGCGGCAACAAGTATGTCCGGGCGGCCTCGAAAGACTTGGCGGGCATTAACGGCGAGTTTTTGTGCGCGAAGGGACGGTACGGCAGCGCTTACATCTCGAATCCGGCGCGGCTGACAACGCCCCTCGTTCGCCAGGAGGGCGAGCTGAAGCCGGCGACTTGGGACGACGCCCTCGCCGCGGCGGCCCGCTTGCTGAGCCAGGTTCACGCCAAGCAGGGCGGTTGCGCCGTGGCCGTCGTCGGCTCGCCGCGACTGACGAACGAAGCCAACTTCGCCCTCGCGCGCTTTGGTCGCGCCCTTGACACGCCCCACATCGCGCATTTCCGCGCGGTCGAGCTGGGCGACTTTTACGCGCATCTTTCCGCGCCGTTGGCGACGCACGACGATATCAAGCAGGCGACGACTATCGTGCAGATTGGCGGCGATCCGACCGAATACAGCCCGCTGACGGGCTTTGCGATGCGCTACGCCAAGCGGAAGCAGGGCGCGCGGATTTTGGTCGTCAGCCAGCGGGCGACCAAGATCGCGCGCCGTCAGGCGGATGTCTTTCTGCATGTTCGCCCCGAAGGCGAAAGCGCTGTCGTCCGCGCCCTGTTTGAGGAAGCTTCGCTCGCCGCCATGGCCGCGCTGGCGGGCGTGGCGGAGGGCGATCTCCGCGCGCTGCGCGACGCCATCGCGACGGCGGAGCGGCTGGTTGTGATCGCGGGGCGCGAGGTCCGCGGCGCGGCCTGGCGCGCCATCGCGCAGATTCGCCCGCTGACCAAGCCGGAAGCGACGGTTCGCCTGTTGGCGCTGGCGGACTACAACAACTCGGCCGGGGCTTTTGACATGGGGCTGACGGCGGACGCCGCGCGCCTAGCAGCTGATTTCGGCAGCGCCATCCGCGCTGCCTACCTTGCCGGCGCGGATCCCGTCGGCAACCTCGGCGACCAGTGGCGCTCGGCGCTGTCCCGACTCCAATGCCTGATCGTGAGCGAGTTGTTTATGACTGAAACGGCCAAGCTCGCCCACGTCGTGTTTCCGGCGATGAGCTACGCCGAACAGGACGGCACGTTTACCAACCAGGCCGGACAAGTGCAGCGCGTGGCGCGCGTGGTGGAAAGCGGCGGCGTTGGACGCCCCGACTGGCTCATCGTTCAGTCGTTGGCCAGAGCCATGCGCCAAGACATGAACGCGAAGGGATCGGCCAGCGCGCTGCTGGCCGATATAGCGACGGAAGTTCCCGGCTACGCCGGCGCGAGCTTTGCCGCCATCAAGCAAGCGCCCAAGGGCGCGTATCCGCTGGCCCGCCCGCTCGCTGCGCCAGCCGACCTTGACGAGCTTCGCGCGGCGCTGCGCGAGCAGACGGCGCTCATTGATGGGCAAGCGCCCCATGACGAGCGGATTGTCGAGATGGGCGAAGGCCTCTTCGCTCGCGGCACATTGCTGCGTCACGTCAAGACGTTTGACGACGCGCAGCCGTTCTGGGAGGCGCATCGCGGCGAATGGGAAGCGATGAACCTCGAAAGCGAGTTCGCCGCCGCCGATTGAGAGCTACCAAGCCAATCCTTTCCAATATCAGGAAAAAGCCATGCCCAATGTGGGAGACCCCGCGCCGGATTTCTCGCTGCCCGCCAGCGACGGCAAAACCTACTCGCTGAGTCAGTTTCGCGGCCAGCGACACGTCGTTTTAGTCTTTTATCCGGGCGACGACACGCCAACCTGCACCGCGCAGCTATGCGACTACCGCGACGGCTGGGACGAGTTCCAAAAGCTTGACGCGGTGATTTTAGGCGTCAGCACCAACGACATGACGGCGCACAAGAAGTTCGCCGAAAAGTTTTCCTTTCCCTTCCCGCTGCTTGAGGACAAGGGCAACCAGCTCTGCAAGGCGTATGGCGCGTTGATGCTCGGCGGGCTGCTGCCGGTGGCGAACCGCGCGGTTTTCATCATTGATAAGCAGGGCGTCATTCGCTATCGCCACGTTGAAACCATTCCGATTTTCAAGCGTAGCCGGGCGGAGCTGCTCGACGAGCTGCGCAAAATAGCCGCCTGAGGGGGCGGGCGGCGCGCCGGACAACCAACCATGCCGGAATTCACCGCGGTCATTGACATCGCTGCGCCGCCGGCCCGCGTCTGGCAAGTCTGGACTGACCTCGCCCGCTGGCCTGAATGGATGCCGACCGCGGAGCGGGTCGAGCGCCTCGACATCGCTCCGCTGGGCGTCGGCTCGCGCATCAAGATTCAGCGCGCGGGCGCGCAAAGAGCGGAGTGGCGGATAATTTGCCGGCGCTTCACAACGTCATCCAAGTCAAACGGCCTCGCGGTCACGGCCGACCACGTCGTGACGACGCAGGCCGGCGGCGCTCGCGCGCAAGTTACGCCCCGCGTCGAAGGATGGCTTGGGTGGCTGCTGGGGCGCTTCCTCAAGGACTTTACGGAAGCCATGCTAGCCGGCGAAGCCGCCGGGCTCAGGGCGCAAAGCGAGCGGCTGGAGACGATCGGCGAGGGCTGACAATCCGCGCCGTAACGCTTCCAACGCAGCGTTACGGCGCGGTTACGACTTAGGCGGCGCCGTTGATTGCGCAACTTTTTCGCGCTTTTTCCAGGGCGGCGTGGCAGCGCTTGGCTCGGTCAGGGGGTCAAGCGTTTGGAGCGCGGAGACGTTCCGCGCTAACAGGTCGCTACGGTTAGCGCGGAAAGCGAGCTCGCTCAAAAAGCGAGCTGGCTCAAAAAAGGCGTTCAGGCGACGCCTCAACCTGCGCTGTTTCAAGTCGCGTCACTGGCTCGCCAAGGCACAGCCCGGCGACCCGGCGGAATCGCTCGCCGGCGTCGGTGACGTAGAAGCGCGTGTCCGGCGGCGGCGCGTCAGGCGGGGCGACCGCGGCTTGCCGCTCGAGCGCGGCGGCGACTTCCTGGGCGGCGCAGGCGCCTGAATCAACCAGCGCCACCCCGTCGCCCATCGCCTGCCGGATGGCTTCCGCCAGAACCGGATAATGCGTGCAGCCCAGAACCAGCGTATCCACTTCCGCCTGCCGCAGCGGCGCGAGGTACTCGGCGGCGACGGCGGTCGTTACCGGATGCGTGGCCCAGCCCTCCTCAACCAGCGGCACAAACAGCGGGCAACTCTGAGCCAGCACCTGAATCCCGGGCGCGATGGACTGAATAGCGCGCGGATAGGCGGCGCTGGCAATGGTGGCTTCCGTGCCGATGACGCCCACGTTTCCAAGGCGCGTCGCGGCGACGGCCGCGCGCGCCCCCGGCTCGATGACGCCCATGACCGGCGCGGGGCATTCGTCCTGTAAAACCTCAAGCGCCAGCGACGAGGCCGTATTACAAGCGATGACAATAAGCTTTACGCCTTGGCTGACTAGAAAGGCGGCGTCCTCGCGGGCGTAGCGGCGGACGGTCTCCGGCGAGCGCGTGCCGTAGGGAATGCGCGCCGTATCGCCCAGATAGATAAACGACTCCCGCGGCAGGCGGGCGCGCAGCGCGCGATACACCGTCAGCCCGCCCACGCCGGAGTCGAAAATCCCTATCGGGCGCGCGTCACCGGACATCTTCGGTTGGCACGACCGTCACGACAATCTCGCCGCCAATGTTGAAGCGGTGCGTCGCCGGAATGGGCTTGAGCGCCTGCGCCAGCTGATCAACAAGTTCCGGCGGGATATCGAGCACCAGCACGCCGCTGCCGGCATCCTGAAAGCCAGCCGTCGCCGACGGGCGAAAGACGATGGTCTGCTTCGGGCCCCAGATGAGAAACTCACGGTCAAACTTGAGGCGCGCTGGGAACAGCTCGGCGAAATCGGCCAGCCCGTCGGCGTCAAGCTCGATGTCCGCGCCTTGGCGCGGCGGGTCGGCCAGCCGCCACCGGGCGACTTCGACATACTCGCCCTGCAACGACGAGCCTTCCGCCGTCATGCCGTCGCGGATGCGCGCCAGGACATCCGGCCGATCCGTGATCGAGGCCCGCTCCAGGTCAGTAATCCACAGCGGGCAGCTTTCTTCCAGTAGCTTCAAAACGCCGCGCGCGTTCCACCGCTTGACGGCTTGCAGCTCATCCTTGGTCAGCCCGACGATTTGCAGGAAATGCAGGCGACCGTTGGGCGTCTCGATGGGTCCCAACTCCGGGTCATCCGCGAAGGCGATGGACGAAAGCGGCGTCGCGGGCGCTTCCGGCGTCAGCGGCCCGCGCAAGTCCATGTGATGGCCAGGGCGAAACGGGTTGCCGGAGTTGAAAACGTACCGGGCAAGGTTGTTCAGGAAGGGAATTACCCAGGTCGGCGCGCTTTTGTCTTCGGCGGCGCGGGCCAGCCGGAACGTGAACTCGAAGCCCCAGCCGCTCAAATCGGGGGCGCTGCCGGGCGTCTTAGCGTAAAGCTCGCTCATCCCGAAGGAAATGCAGTGCCAGTGCGGAATCGGCGTCTCGCGCTCGTAGAAGGAAATCCCGTCAAGCGGGTCGGGTCCGCCCAAGCTGTAACGCATAATCGTGCCGAAATGGATCGGCTCCGCGTTGGGGTAAAGGCGCTCAAGCGCCTCTCGAATGGCGTCAATGCCGTAATCCGCCGGGGAAGAGGGAGAAGAGCTCACAATCAGGTCTTCCTTTCGAATGAGACTGGACGTGGAGCGGCGCGTCCACGCTAGGCGGCGGAGGTAACGTTTCCGTGACCTAACTTCTCAAGCGCCGCCCCTATCGCCACGACAGATGATATTCCTTCCACTCGACGGCGCGCGCCGCCTCAGTGACCTGGAGCGGGCGGCGCGTATCGAGCATCACCGCGTACTCATCCGTATGGGTTTTGCCGGGAGACCAGCTCTTTTCGATGGCTTTCGGATGTGGCCCGTGGTGAACGCCGCGCGGGTGCAGCGTCAACATCCCGGGGGCGATGTTGTCGCGGCTGAAAAAGTCGCCGGCGTGGTAAAAGAGGACTTCGTCATAGTCTATGTTGCGATGGAAAAACGGCACGCGCTGCGCGCCGGGCGCTTCCTCAAGCGGGCGCGGCACGAACGAGCAGACCACAAAGCCTTCCCCGACCAGCGTGACATGCACGCTTGGCGGCAAATGCGCCCGGTGGCTCATCACCGGGCAAAAGTCGTTGATGCTTAGCGCCCACGGGTAGAGATCGCCTTTCCAGCCGGCGACATCGAGCGGATGAAATGGATAGAAGATGCGGGTCAGCTTCCCTTCCCGCCGCACGCGCACTTCATATTCCGGCTCGGTTGCCGCGACCGGCAGCAGCTCCGGCGTCCGAATCGCCGTGGCGTCATAAAGCGAATACTGCCCCAGCAGGCCTCGGTCTGGCTGGCGCAGGCGCGTCCCCGCGCTCTGAACAACGAGGAAAAAGCACTCGTCGAGGCAGGCAAGGCGATAGGTCGTCCCGCGCGGAATCACCAGATAGTCGCCGACGCCGAAGCGCAACTGCCCGTAGTCGGTTTCCAGAACGCCGCCGCCCGCGTGCGCGAACCACAGCTCATCGCCGTCAGCGTTGCGCTCAAAGTAGGGCGTCGTCCCGCGCCGCCGAGCGACGCCCAGCTTCACATCCGCGTTCTCAAGCAGCGCGGTCGGCAAGTCACCGGCGGTTTCGGCCCGGTCGGCGTAAAACGCCTGCGGGCGACACTCGCCCTCGATGCGCGTCCAGCCGGTCGGCGGATGGCGGTGGTAAAGGTGCGAAACGGGGCCGAAAAAGCCTTCGCGCCCGTGCTGCTCTTCGTATGTTCCGGCGGGCACGTCAACGTGCGCCTGTTTCGTGACGAGGCCTTTGGTCTGATACATCAGGGTTACTCCGGGTGTCGCCGGCCGCAGGCGCGGCGGGGGCGCCGCGTCGCCGGGCTGGTCGGGTTTATCAGATGGCGCGACTATGGCAAACTGCCGCCATGAAGGTTAACCCCATAAGCGGCAAAGATACGCGCGAAAAAATCGTTTTTCTACTGAAAACGCGCGCGCCCCTGAGCGTCGAGGATTTAGCGACGGAACTTTCCACATCCGGCGTCAACGTTCGGCGTTATCTCGACGCGCTTGAGCGCGACGGCTTGGCCGAGTCAACCGTGCAGCGCCGGGAGCGCGGCCGCCCCGTGCATCTTTACCGCTTGACCGAGCGCGCCGACGAGTTGTTCCCGCACGCCTATGATGTAGTAAGCGTCGAAATTCTTCAGCAAATCGAGCGCCGATTCGGCCGCGAGGTCGTCACCTCGATTTTACGCGGTCGCGCCGACACCATCACGACCAAAATCAAGCCGCGCCTGACTGGCAAGCCGCTCAAGAAGCGCGTCGAGGAGTTCGCGCGGGCGTTTGAGGAAATGGGCTATCTCGTGCGGGTTGAAAACGGCGCGCCGGATGAGTACGTCGTCGTCATGCATCACTGCCCGGTGCTGCTTATCGCGCGCGACTTCCCGGAGGTCTGCGACGGCGATTGCGTGATTGCCTCCGAATCGCTTGACGCGGAAGTCACGCGGCAGTGCGCCCTATCGGAGGGCGCGTCCTGCTGCCGGTTCGTCATTCGGCGGCGGCAGGCCGATGCGTAAATCGCGCGCGCGCGCTTCTCGAAACAGCGCTTCTTCAGCGGGGCCGCGAAACACGCGCGCGTAGGGGAGCTTCCGAATCGCCGCGAAGATGGCGGCCACGTCCCGGTCGCTTCGCCGGCGAGAAGCCTTTTCCCGCCGCCGGCGCTGAAGGGCTTCCCGCCGGACGGCCCAGGCCTGCCGGAAAGCCTCCCGGAAGCCGCGCCGCGCGACGACATCCGCCAGCAGCAGCAAGCCCGTCATGACCAGGTGCGCCAGCCACCAGCGCGCATCGTGCAGGTGAATCCAGTGCATGAGCAGCCGATTGCGCGTTGCCGCGACCTCCACCAAGCGCGTCTCGAAGCGCGTCTTAATGGTGGCGCTCGACTGGTGAAACACGAGGCTGCGCGGCTCGTAACGAACTTCCCAGCCGCGCTTCCAAGCGCGGTAGCACAGCTCCACGTCTTCCCAGTAGAAGGGCGCGAGCAACTCGTCAAAGCCGCCAAGCTCGCGCAACTTGGCCGCGTCAAACAGGCTGTAGCCGCCGCTGGCCGTCAGCGTTGGCAAAACGGCGTCGGGCGGCGTCTGATTGGGCAACGCGTCGTAACTTTCAAAGACTTTCCAGTAGCCCCGGACGCAGCGCCCCAACCGGCCCGCGCCATCAATGGCGTCGCTGCCCAGACGGAGCGCCCGCGAGGCGACCGCAAACACGGTCGGCGTGGCAAAGTGCCTCGCGAGCGGCAGGAGCGCGTCGGGGGTCGCCTCGATGTCGTTGTTGAGCAGCCAGATGAGATCATAGCGCGCTTCGGCGAAGCCGACGTTGCAGGTTGGCGCGAAGCCTCGGTTGACCGGCTGCTCCAGCGCGCGGGTGAAGTCAAAGGCCTGGGCCGCGAGCCAGTCCGCGGTGCCGTCCCGGCTGCCGTCGTCCACGACGAGAATTTCGACGGGCGCGCCGGTCAGGGTCGTATAGTTGCGGAGCGCCGCCACGACCGACGGCAAGAAGCGCGCCAGCAGCGCCTTGCCCTCGTACGTCGGAATGACGACGCTGACGGAAAATGGCGGCTGACGCATCACGGCGCTGTCGCCTCCAAACCGGATTCGCCGCTTCGCTTGCCGGAAGGCTGTTTCTTTATGCGCATCACATTCCTTGCAGTTGGCAAAGCCAAATCGCCGCGCTGGGACGCGCTGGCGCAGGATTACAGCGACCGTATCCGGCGTTTTTCGCCCTGCGCAACCAAAATCGCGCGCGAGGCGGAAGCTTCCATAGCTTCCAACCCAGAGCAAGCGCGAGCGAGCGAGGCGAAACGCATTCTGGCGGCATTGCCAGCCGAGGCGCTGGTCGTTGCGCTGGATGTCGCGGGCGAAGTCGTGTCATCCGAGGACTTTGCCAACAAGCTGCAAAAGTGGCGCGACACAGGCGTCCGCGATCTCTGGTTTGTGATTGGCGGACACTGGGGCCTAGCGGAGGAAGTTCGGGCGCGGGCCGCTTGGCGCTGGTCGCTGTCGCGGCTAACGTTTACCCATGAGATGGCGCGCGCGCTGGCCGCCGAACAGGTCTATCGGGCGCTGGCCCGCCTCGCCAACATTCCCTACGCGAAGTGAAACAGCTTCACTTGCCCGCCGAACAAGCGCCGCAACTGATCTTCAAGGGAGCCCTTGCAGTCGCTGACAACCACGGTCGCCTGCCCTCCCCGAAAGGCGATTCGGCCGCTCGATCCGTCATCGAGCAAGAAATGCAGCGTCCCATCGCGCGCGTTGTGGACAATGTCCCGGAGCAGGTCGTCAAAGGTTTGCTGCTCCAGCGGGTTCGGCGCGCCGGCGGCGGCGGGTAGGTCGGCCGACGGCTGACTCAAAAGCCAGTTGACCCGCTCGAGGAGTTCATTGAGCGAAAACGGCTTGGCCAGGTAGTCGTCGGCGCCGCGCGCGATGCCAGCCAGACGCTGTTCAGTGTCGCCCAAGCCGCTCAGGAACAGAAACGGCGCGCGCGCCATATTCGGGTCGAGTCGCACAAAGTCGCAAACGGAAAAGCCCGAAAGCCCGGGCAGCTTGATGTCGCAAATGACGAGCGCGAAAGCCGGCGCGCCCTTGGAAACTTCCTTGAGTCGCGCCATGGCTTCAATGCCATCGGCGGTGGCGACCGTCGTGTGTCCCTCCGTCTCTAAGGCGTCAACGATCAGGTCGCGCAAAGCGGCCTCGTCTTCAACCACGAGGATGTGCGCCATAGCTTATCGAAAAACTTGGGTCGAAAAACTTGGGTCGAAATGCGAGTTAGCGGCGATGACGCATTTTGAGACAGCGCGGCGTCTGACCGCAAGCGGCGACAACCAAGCGGCGACGATGAGGAAGTCATCCGGTCCGGTTTCAGCCCTCGCCGAGGGAGGCTGGAGCATAACCGCCTGCAAGCTGGGGGCGACGGCCTTGACGACGGCGCGCCGCTCGAGCAGCGGCAGGTCGCCCGTTGCAACTGGCGCAGGGCGACCTGCCTCGCGGAGGCCAACGGCGACCCTCCCAAGCCGCGCCGACTAGGGCGGGTCGGCTTGCCGACCGTTCTAAGCCGCAAGTCCCGCTCGTCAACGCGCGAGCGCCCCGACCGCCGTCTCGCGCTCAGGTCCGAAGCGCTTTTTGGACGATGTCATCCACGAGCGTATAGGGGTCAAGCTCGCGGTTGCTGATGCGCTCCAGGGCTTCTTCGAGCCATCCGTCACGTAACTCGCGTTGCCAGACCTGCCGCAGGATACGGTCGCGGATAAGCTCCAGAAGCCGCCTTTCCATAATCCGCCGCTGCCGCGCCGCTCGCGTCTCGGGATGCCGCGCGACACACTCAAGGTAGCTTGCTATGGCCGTTGCCAGCTCTTCCACTCCGACCGGCGGCGTCGCCGTGGCGATTGTTCGGACGATCGGCGGCTGCCAGCCGTCGGAGCGAGCGGCTAGCTCAAGCAGCGCCTCAAGCTCCATCTGCGTCCGCTCGACGCCATCTCGGTCGGCTTTGTTAATGACAAAGACATCGCCGATTTCCATGATGCCGGCCTTGATGGATTGAATGTCATCGCCCATGCCCGGCACGACCACCACCACCGTCGCGTCAGCGGTTTTGACGATGTCCACTTCGTCCTGTCCGACGCCGACGGTTTCGACGATGACAACATCGTAACCAGCCGCGTCGAGCAGCATGACGGCTTCCGTCGTCGCTCGCGCCAGCCCGCCAAGGTTGCCGCGCGTCGCCATGCTGCGGATGAAAACATTGGGGTGCATCGCCAGCTTGGGCATGCGAATGCGATCGCCCAGAATCGCGCCGCCTGAGAACGGGCTGGACGGATCCACGGCGACGATGCCGACGCGCTGCTGACGGTCAACATAAACCTGCGCCAGCTTGTCCGTCAGCGAGCTTTTACCCGCGCCCGGCGCGCCAGTCAGACCAATGACGCTCGCTCTGCCAGTGCGCGGAAAAATCAGCTTAAGGAGCGACCCGGCCTCCGGATCGTCGTTTTCAACCAGAGAAATGCCGCGCGCAATGGCGCGCGACCGTCCGGCCAGGATGCCTTCGGCAAGGGTTGCGGCTACGGATTCGTTGTCAGGCATGAAAAAGTCGTGAAAGCGCCCTTTCGGGACGTGATCAGAATGAGCCGCTGGCGTCAAGCTGCCTCAGCTTCGCTTCCGCCGCGCGGCGCGCCATCGCGTCGGAACTGGTTTCAAGGACTTTACGGTAACAAGCGCGGGCTTGCGCAACGTTTCCCGCCTCGCGCTGAAGATCGCCAAGCGCGATCCGCCAGCCGGCTTCATTCGGCGCAAGCTCCAGCGCCCGCGCGTAGCGCTCGATAGCGTCCCCTGTCCGCCCTTGGCGGCGGCAAATGACAGCCATCTGAGCGTGGAGCGTGGCGTCGTCGGGCGCAAGGGCTAGCGCGGCTTCAAACTGCGCGGCCGCCTCGTCGGCGCGGCCGCTTTCAAATAGGAGCGCGCCGTACAGCTCCCGGTAGGGCATCCACGTCGGATCGCGCTTGACAGCTTCTTCAGCGGCGGCGAGCGCCGGCTCGCGCCGACCAAGCGCGAAATAAGCTTTCGCCTGCACGGCGCAACTTTCGGCCAGAGGCAGAATGGCGCGGGCGCGCTCAAGCGCCGCGACTGCCTCGGCGGGGCGTCCGGCGTTGAGTAGCTCCGTCCCGTAGGCATGCCATAGCCAGACGCTGCGCTGATTCCCGACTGCTAGCGAGCGCGCCAGCGCCGTCTGGGTGTCGCGGTAAAAGGAAGCTTCCTGTTGGGTTTGCCAGGCCGCGCCGCCGATCAGCAGCGCCAGCGCCACAGCCAGCGGCCAGCGCCGGCTTGCGCCAGACGCGGCGTCCCAGGCGGCGCGAAAGCCAACCGCAACCGCCAGACAATAGCCGACGCTGGGCAGGTACATCACCCGCTCGGCGAAGACAAAGCCAAGCGGTCGCGCGAAATGCGAAAACGCGGCCGCGCCCGCGAAAAGAAAGGCCAGGCCGACCCAGGCGGGAGACCGGTGACGGTAAGCCGTCCAGAGCAGCGCCCCAACGCCCGCCAGTTCCGCGAGGGCGAGCCATAAGCGACCGTCGCGCCAGTCGGTCACAACGGGAATGCTGTTGAAGGAATAATCCGCTTGCAGCGGGAATGCCCACAGATGCATGACAACATACTTCATCAACAGCACGACGCCGGTCGCCCAGCGTTCCGCGAGGCTCGCGTAGGCCAGCGGGTTCATCGGGAAGTCCATCGGGGCGAGCCGCGCGCCGGCGTGCAAGCTTTGGCGGACGAGCCAAAAGCCCAGCGTGGACAATCCGCATGCGACGCCAACCCGCCAGCCCGCCGCAACCCAGGCGCGCAGGCGGAATCGCCCCGCGCCCTGAACGCTTGACCACAGGATCAGCATCCAGAGCGGGAAGAACAAAACCGCCGATTCCTTAGCCAGCCAGCCAAGCAGCAGGCAAAGCCCGGCGGCCGCGGCTAGAAGCCAACGCTGCCAGTCTGGGCGGGACAGCTCAAGGCGGAACTCCAGCAGCGCGAGGACGAGCGCGCCAAGCGCGCCGGCGGCGGCGAGCAGCTCCGCTCGACCAACGATCATGGCGACCGCTTCGGTATGCAGCGGGTGCGCGACAAAATATAGCCCTGTCAGTCCGGCGGCGACGGCGTCTTGAAGCCAGGCATACGCGCTCAGCAGGACAAGCCAGGCGACAAGCACATGCGCGGCTACATTTGCCAAATGCTGCCGCTCGGGCCCGTCGCCCAACAGACGAGCGACAAGCGCGTAGGAAGCGATCGTCAGCGGGCGATAGTGAAAATTGCGGCTCTCGCGCCCCGCGGCCGACGTGTCTTGCCAGTAGTGCTTTCCGAATAGCTGTCCAAGGTCAGCCGTTGCCGCCGCGTTGGGGTTGGACTGCACAATGCTCGCGTCGTCAATCACGTAGCCATGCGCGACGGTCTGGCCAAACGCGCCCCACCCAAGAGCGCCGATGAGCAGCCCCCAGATGAGCATTATCCAGACCGGCGACCATTTCCCATGGCCTGCGACGAATTGCGGGCAGTTGGTCATGTCAGTCCCGGAAACGGCGGATCAGCGATGGGCTGGCGAGTCGCCCAGCCGCAGCGAAGGGGCTGGCTCGAGCGACCAGTCATGGCGCTCGCCGCGCGCAAGGCGGGCATAGCCGGCCGCGGCGATCATGGCGGCATTGTCGGTGGCGTAGGTCGGATGCGGAATGCGAATCTCGACGCCTTTTCGCCGCGACAGCGCTGCCAGCGCCTGCCGGAGCGCCGAGTTGCACGCCACGCCGCCGCCAGTCACGACCAAGCGCGGACAACAGGCTTCGATGGCGCGTTCCAGAACGCCGATGAGCGTTCCGACCACGGCCTGCTGAAAGCTGGCCGCCAAGTCGCGGATGTCTTCGGAGGCCTGGGCCAAAGCCTCGTCCCGGCTAAGCCCCTCCGGCAACGGCTTGACCTCGCGCTCCCGGATATAGCGCAGCGCGGCTGTTTTCAAGCCGCTAAACGAGAAGTCATAGGGCGCATCGGGAATGAGCGGCGCGCGGTACGTCAGCGGCGCCCGGTCAGCCTGCCCGGTTTGCGCCAGCCGGTCGAGGATAGGTCCGCCAGGATAGCCAAGGCCAAGGCGGCGGGCGGTCTTGTCATAGGCTTCGCCGGCGGCGTCGTCGCGGGTATGCCCAAGACGCTCGTACGCGAATGGCGCTGCAATGCGGAATAAATCCGTGTGTCCGCCCGAGACGATGAGGGCCAGCGCGGGATACGCCCAGTCGCCATACTCGAAGGCAGTGGAAAATACATGGCCTTCGATGTGATGAACGCCGATCAAGGGAACGCCCAGCGTCAGCGCCAGCGCCTTGGCGTAGGAAAGCCCGACGAGCAGCGCGCCAACCAAGCCTGGGCCATAGGTGACGGCGACGGCGTCCACGCCGCGGAAGCCGCCGGGAAGCGCGGCGACGGCGCGCTCAGCAACCTCCGCGATGGCGTCCAAGTGCTGCCGCGAGGCAATTTCTGGAACAACGCCGCCGTACGCGCGGTGGAATGCGATCTGGGAGGCAATGATGCTCGACAGCGCCTGTCGCCCGTCTAAGACCGCCGCTGCCGCCGTTTCATCGCAAGAAGTTTCAATGCCCAATATCACCCGCATGCCGCCAACGATACTAGGAATCTTAACGGCGGTACAAGGCGACGAGCTTCCCAGCGTCATGCTAGGGTGACGGCGCGATACATTGCCGCCGAATGCGTCCCGCTCGATTTATGCCGGCGCGCGGCGCGCTATTTTCTCCCTGGAGGATAGCCCCCAATGATGTACGGGTTTGACATGGAGCGCGCGCTCCGAGCGATGCGCGCGGAGTTGACCGACCATGGCGTGCGAGAGTTGCGTACGCCTGAAGAAGTGGATGCGGCCCTGTCCAAGAAGGAAGGCACGGCGCTGATCGTGGTGAACTCGGTTTGCGGCTGCGCGGCCGGAGCGGCGCGGCCGGGCGTGGTCGAGGCGCTCAAGACCAGCGCCGTTTTGCCCGATCAGGTGACGACGGTCTTCGCCGGGCAAGACAAGGAAGCGACAGCGCGCGCGCGCGAGTACCTCAAGGGCTTCGCCCCTTCCTCGCCCTCGGTCTGGCTGCTCAAGGATGGCGATGTGGTTTTCAAGCTGGAACGCCACCAAATCGAGCATCGTAACGCGGCAGACATTGCGTCCGACATCCGCAACGCCATTCAAAAACACTGCGCTCAGACCAGCGCGGCAACCGTTTAGCTTTTCGCTTAGCTTTGGGAGCTTAGCTTTGGGAATTCGCTACGCCTCCCTCAACCCACGCCTATATGAGTCACTTCCCGGCGCCCGACTTGGCTGCGCCTGACGCCCGGATCACCGACGCTGACGCCTCGGCGTCAGCGTCGCGCTACGCCTGGTACATATTGCTCATCCTGACGCTCGTCCAGGTAATCAACTACATTGACCGGCAGATTATCCCGCCGCTTCTCAAGCCTATTCAGGAAGAGCTGCAACTGAGCAATACGGCAGCCGGCTTTCTGGGCACGGCCTTTATGCTGGTTCACTCGCTGGCGACCATTCCGCTGGGGATTTTGGCCGACCGCGTCGCCCGGCGAAAAATTATCGCCGCCGGCATTGGCTTCTGGAGCTTGGCGACGGCGGGCGCCGGCTTCGCGACTTCTTATGGGCACCTGTTGGCGGCGCGCGGCGCGGTCGGCATTGGCGAGGCGGCTTACGCTCCAGCCGCCACCTCGCTGCTCAGCGACATGTTCCCGGCGCGGATGTGGGCCAAGGTCATCGGCATTTTCAACCTCGGATTGGTGATTGGCGCCGCCCTGGGGCTGGTGCTAGGCGGCGTGCTGAGCGATAAAATCGGCTGGCGCGCTTGCTTTCTAGTGGTAGGCCTGCCGGGGTTGCTGCTGACGGTCGTCGTATGGCTGTTCCGCGAGCCGCCGCGCAGCCACGCGACCGCCACCGTCAACCGGAACGACATCGCGGAGGTTCTGCGTATCAAGTCGTTCTGGCTGGTCATTCTGGGCGCCGCCTGCGTGACCTTTGCCGCCGGGGCGCTGGTTCATTTCCTGCCCAAGCTCGTCACCGAAGTCTATGGCATTGATTCGTCAAAAGCGTCTATTCGGCTGGTGCCGATTGTGATTGCGGCCTTCTTTGGCGTGATTGTCGGCGGCATTGTCGCCGACTGGCTGCATCAGCGATTCGCCGCCGGGCGGGCCCTGACGATGGCCATCGCCTTCCTGCTTGGCGCGCCCTTCCTTTACTGGGGCCTCTGCGCGCCGACGCTGAACCAGTTCATTATTGCCGGCTTCATGGCGACGTTCTTTATGAGCTTCTACCACGGGCCGGTGGCGGCGATCGTCACCGATCTCGTGCCGCCCTCGCTGCGGGCGACGGCGATTGGCTTCTACATGTTCGCCATTCATCTTCTGGGCGACATGCCGTCGCCGGTGATTGTCGGCTTTTTGTCGGATGTGATTGCCGGAGAAAGCGCGCCGCCCTCCGTTGTGACGGAGGCGCTCCGGCAAGCGATGTTGCTATGCGTGATCGCCACGGCGCTCAGCGGGCTGATTTTCATTGCGGTTTCGCCGATTTTGCGTCGGCGGGCGGCTCCATCGGCGACGCCTGTCTAGCGCGCGCTCCGCGCAAGTAAAGCGCCGGCGTCTTTAGCCCGCTTTCGGCAAAGACGTCGCGCTAGCTTGGTTGCATCGGCCAAGGATGGCGACTCTCCGCAAGAGCCGTCCAAGCCCGACAGGGACGGCTCCACGGCGGTTCCTGGACGCGACCTCCCAAGCTCGCTGGCGGCGAAAACCGTCTCGCCGCCCACGACCGTCAGGACGCAGCGCGCCTTGAGGATGTCAGCTTCCGGGATGACGAGCAGATCAGCCGAAAATGCCGTGAAGTCGGCGCGCTTGCCGACAGCGATGCTTCCCGCTTCGCCTTCCTCAAAAGCCGCGTAGGCCGGCCAGAGCGTGAGCATCTTGAGCGCGTCAAGCCGACTGACCGCCTGTTCGGGATGCCAGCCTTCGCCGGAAAAGCCGGTCAAGTCCTTGCGCGCGACGGCGGCGTAAAACTCGATGAGCGGCTCGCCGCGCTCAACCGGCGCGTCCGACCCGCCGGCAATCAGCGCGCCCGAATCAAGCAGCGCCCGCCAAGCATAGGCTCCCGCCAGCCGGTCAATCCCCAGTCGGCGCGGCGCAAAGTGCAGGTCGCTGATGGCATGCGACGGCTGCATCGAGGTGATGACGCCAAGCTTGGCAAAGCGCGGAATGTCGGCGGCGCTCAGAACCTGCGCGTGCTCGATGCGCCAGCGGGGATTGCGGACGCGCCGCTGCGCGGCCGGGATTTCCCTGAAAACTTGCTCGTAAATGTCCAGCGCCTGCCGGTTGGCGCGGTCGCCAATAGCATGCGTCTCAATCTGAAGGCCCGCCCGTAGCGCCCGCCGACATAGCGCGCGCAGGTCATCCGGCTGCGTGACGAACAGCCCCGATGTCGCGGCGTCGCTGTAGGGAGCCAGCAACGCCGCGCCGCGCGACCCAAGCGCGCCGTCCATATAGGCCTTGATGGCGCGCATGGTGAAGCGCCCGTTGGACTCGCCTACAATCGGGCCGCTGCGAAGCAGCGTTTCAACCTCCAGCGGGCGGTTGGCGGCGGCGTTATAGACGCGCAGCTTGATTTTGCCCTCCCGGCACAGTCGCCGCAGGATGCTGGTTTCAAGCAGCGAGCTGCCCGCGTTGTGAATCGCGCACCATCCAAGCGACAGCTCGCGTTGCGCGCCCGCGATGGCCGCTCGCTCGTAGTCTTCCGGCGACAGCTTGGGCAACAGCCGCCCGACCAGCCCCTGGGCGCTGTCAATGAGCATGCCGGTCGGCCGGCCCGTCGTCTTGTCGCGGAGAATATCGCCGCCTGGCGGATTGGCGGTTTTCTCGTCAATTCCGGCCAGCTTGAGCGCCCGCGAGTTCACGACGCTGGCGTGACCGTCGGCGCGCGTCAAGTAGACCGGATGCTCCGGCGCGATGGCGTCCAGCTCGGCGGCGGTCGGGAAGACGGGCGGCGTCCAGAAGGTTTCAATCCAGCCGCGCCCGACGACCCATTCGCCCTTCGGCGTTCGGGCGACGCGCGCGGCGATGGCGGCTAGAAAGGCTTCGCGAGTGGTTGTCCCTTCGAGATTGAGCGTAAGCTCGCGCCCGCCGATGCCGAACAGATGGCAATGGGCGTCGGTAAAGCCGGGATACATTGCCGCGCCTTTCAAGTCCACGAGGCGGGTGCGCGGGCCGCGGAGCTTCATCGCTTCGGCCGTGGCGCCGACAAAGACGATGCGCCCGCGCCGGACGGCGACGGCCTCAGCCTGCGGCTGGCGCTCGTCGAGCGTATGAATCACGCCGTTGACAAATAGCGTGTCCGCCGGCGGCACGCGCCCGGCGGCGGACATCAGGAAAACCAGCATCCATCCCAGCAGCGTCAAGCGCCCAATCCATGGCGTCATTGCGGTTGCGCTCCTCCTCAATCAGCCGTCTGGCCAAGAGCGGGCGGGGTCATGGGGCGGCCGTCCAGCGCCGCCCAGGCGCCGACCGCGACCAAGGCGAGGCCGGTCAGTCCGAACGTGGCGGGCACGCTCCACCACTGCGCCGCCGTTCCGGCAAGGAGCCCGCCCACCGCCATGCCGCCCCGGAAGCAAACCATGTAGAGGCTCACCGAGCGACCGCGCATGTCGTCTGCCACGCTTTGCTGAAAGCAGGTTGTGACCAGCGCGTAGGCCGCCACCAGAAGCGCCCCGCCCGCGAACAGCCATAAGCAGGCCAGCCACAGCCAGCCCGTGACCGCCAGGAGCGCCATGCACAGCCCCAGCGCTGCCTGCGCGCCAAAAACCAGCGGCAGCGACGGCGCTTTCTTGGCGACCGCAGCCACCACAAGCGCGCCAGCCACCGCGCCTAGCCCGGAACAGGCCGCCAGGCGCGAAAACAGGACTTCGTCGCCGCGCCAGACCGCTTTGGCATACTGCGGGAGCAGCGTCGGCACGGCAATGCCGAGTCCGGTCGTGAGCGCCGCGAGAATACACAGTCGCCGCCGGAGCGGGTCGCCGAAAACGTAGCGCATGCCGACAAGAACCTCCTGTGTCCACGATTGGGCTGTCTCCGCCGAGACTTGCGGCGGCGGATGGATGGTGGCGAGCGCCGCCATGACGGCCAAAAACGACAGGGCGTTGAGGGCAAAGCAGGCGGTCGCGCCAAAGCGCGCCATGACGAGTCCGGCCAGCATCGGCCCGACGACCCGCGCCAGATTGAACTGCATGGCATTGCCGGCGATCGCTTGTCCGACGAAGGGCTTGGGCGCCAGATTCGGCAACAGCGCCATATAGGCAGGACCGCTCATCGCCTGCGCCATGCCGGTTAGAAACGACAAGCCGAGAATGGCGTAAACCAGCAGCATGCCCTGAAGCGCTCGCGTCCCGACAAGGATGGCCAGCGTCAGCGCGCTCGAAAGCTGCACAGCCTGCGAAGCGAGCAACAGCTTCCGCCGGTCAATGCGGTCGGCGACCGCGCCGCCCGCCAGCGACAGCCCAAGCATCGGCGCCATGCCGAGAAAGGCGTCCAAGCCGAGATAGAACGGACTCGCCGTCAGCTCAAGGATGAGCCAGGCTTGCGCGACCTGCTGCATCCAGCTTCCGATGCTGGAGGCGAACGCGCCGACCCACTGGCGACGATAATCTCGAAAGGCGAAGACGTGGAGCGCAGGGGGAAGCCAAGCCGGGATGTCGGATGGCGCGGGCGCGTCTCGAGCAGGCGTTTCAGCGTCTTTAGACGGGTTGGAAAATGAAGCTGGCGAAAGTGTCGGGGAAGTCGGCGGGAAACTGGGCATGCCGCTATCGTGCGTCGGCCGCCCGCGGCGCGCAAGCTTTCCGCAGGGCGCGCCGTCCCTCACGCGCGCCGTTCACCAAAATGGAGCGTCAAAAAAATCATGGCCTGTTAGAAATGCGCGTTAGAAGCGGCAGGATCAGCCGGCGCGCAACGAGAAGTCGCTTGGTCAGCGACGAGAAATGGGCGGGACGACGCGTTATGGCGCAGCTTCGGCTTGGGAGGGCGGAAGGGGCGTAGCGGACGGCAACGCTGCACTTTCGCAACTAGCTCCGCCATGAGCGTTCCTTTGCGCGTCGAGCCGCTTGCTGAAAAGATTAGACGCGAACAGCGCCGCCAATCGCAGGCGCTCTGCCGGGTAAGTTTGCTTCTCTGGTCGGCGATGGGGCATGAACGCTTCCTACACTAAACTAACCGTCCGATGAGGACGGGGCTGGAGGTTTAGCATGGGGCATCCGCTTGAAGAGCATCACGCAGCCGTTGGCGCGACGATGCGCTCCGAAGGCGAGCAGCTTGTTCCGGCGCGCTATGGCGAGCTTGCAGCCGAATATGCGGCGCTGATCAACCGCGTCGGCGTCGTTGACCTCAGCGCCCACGGACGCTTCGCCGTCGGCGGCAAGGACCGGACGACTTTTCTCAACGGCTGGGTGAGCCAGCACGTCAAGCCGCTCATACCAGGCACAGGCGTGGCGGCGCTGTTCCTGACGGCGCAGGGCAAGGTCATTGCCGATGTGACGCTGGATTGCCTGACGGATGAGTTTTGGCTGACGACCGATGCGGCGGCCGCGGCGGCCGTCCAGAAAAAGCTCGCGCCGCTGGCGCGCGCCGGCGACTTTCGCCTCGCGGATTTGCGCGCCGCCTATGCGGCGATCGGGCTCGTCGGCCCGGAGGCGGCGCGCGTCATTGAGCAGTTGACTGGGGCCAAGCCGGACGCCTGGCGAACGACCCTGACTGTCGAGAAGGTCGGCGGCGGCGTGGAGGAGCTGCCAGTCTTTGCGCACGAGCGGCTTTGCCTTGGCGATACGGCGGCGCTGGTCGCGCGGCGCCCGCGCTATGGGCTGCCGGCTTTTGAGCTGTTCGTCCCGTCTGAGACCGCCGTCGTCGTTTGGAAGACGCTGACGGCGGCCGGCGCGACGCCGGTCGGCTGGGATGCGCTGGACGTCTGCCGCATCGAGCGGGGCGTCGGCCGTTTTGGCTGCGACTTCGACGACACGACGCTGGCTCCAGAGGCCGGGCTAGGTCACGCTATCAGCTATACGAAAGGCTGCTACGTCGGACAGGAAACGGTGGCGAAGATTCACTGGCGCGGACACGACCAGACGGCGCGGCGGCTTGTCTCGCTGGCGCTTGACGGCGACGACTTCGACGGACGGCCCGTTCCGGCGCGCGGGACGCCTGTTTTGGCCGACGGCAAGGAAGCCGGACTCATCGCCAGCGCCATCCGCCATCCAGTGACCGGAGCGGCCATCGCGCTGGGGTACGTCCGCTCGACAGCTCTCGCCAATGGCTTGCCGCTGACCGTGGCGGGCCGTCCCGCGCGGGTTCGGGAAACAAGCGCTCGCAATCAGGGGCGCAATCAGGAAGGAGACAACCCGTGACCGAGCCGACCAGCCACGCGCCACCCGCGCCGTCCACGGCGGCGCTAGATTGGGCGACCGCCGAAGACGCCTACCACTTGGTCAACGGGCTTGTCGCGCAGGTGACGGCCGCCAATGACCTCATCGTGCTGATGGCGACGCTGCTCGGCGAAAGCCGGCTCAAGAGCGTCGTGGAAACGCCGCAGTGGGCGCAGTATCAAGCCGTCCGCCGCCAAATGGAGCGGCTTCAAGCCGACCTCGAAAAATTTTCCGCCACTATGCAGCGGCTGGCGGCCGACCGTCCTGACGTTTCCGCGGATGAAGGCTGAATGCGCCGGGCGCATCCTAGACGGCGGCGACCGCAGTCGCTTCCCGGATGACGGGGCGGTACAGCGTATCGCGCTCGACAGGCTCAAGCCCGGCGTCCCGAATCAGCGACACCACCTCCTCGCGGGTGGTCTGGCAGCGGCGGCGCCCGTCGGCGGAGTAGGTTTCCACCAGCGGGCCGCCGCCCGACACCGTGCCGTCTAAGTCATCCGCGCCGAAGTGCAGCGCCATTTGCGCGGTTTGTCGCCCAAGCATAACCCAGTACGCCTTGATGTGCTCGAAGTTGTCGAGCATCAGGCGCGAGACAGCGATGGTCTTGAGGCTATCCACGGCCGTCGGCCCCGGCAGGTGGGCAAGCTCGGTGTTTTCAGGGTAAAACGCCAGCGGGATAAAGCACTGAAACCCGCCGGTTTCGTCTTGCAGGTCGCGCAGTCGGAGCAAGTGGTCAACCCGGTCGGCGTAGCTTTCGATGTGTCCGTAAAGCATCGTCGCGTTCGAGCGAATGCCCTTGCGATGCACGGCCCGCGCCATGTCGAGCCACCGCTGACTGTCGCACTTGTGGCGGCAAATCTTGGCGCGCACATCCTCGGCGAAGATCTCAGCGCCGCCGCCGGGGCAGGAGTCGAGTCCGGCCTCGCGCAGGCGGTCAATCACTTCGTCGTCGGAAAGGCGCGCGATGCGCTTGAAGTGATCCAGCTCAACCATCGTAAAAGCCTTCAGGTGCAGAGCCGGGAAGGCGCTTTTCAGTCCGCGCAGCAGGTCGAGGTAATAATCAAACTTCAGCGTCGGATGCAACCCGCCAACAATGTGAACTTCTGTAATGCCCGCCTCATAATAGGGGCGAATTTCCGCGACCGCTTGCTCAACGGTGTAAGCGTACGCGCCTTCCTCGCCCGGCTTGCGGTAAAAAGAGCAAAATTTGCAGTCCCAATAGCAAACATTGGTCGGGTTTAAGTGATGGTTGACGTTGTAGTATGCCGCTCGCCCATGCCGGGCGCGGCGAACGGCATGGGCCAAGTGACCCAGCAGCGCCACGTCCTGCGTTTCAAACAGAGCTACCCCGTCATCAAATGACAGCCGCTCGCCGGCTCGCGCTTTTTCAGCGATGCGGGAAATAGAATCGGTTGACATGGGGATAAAATCAGGAACGGTGAGGAATGCGCCAGACGGGGGCTTGGCGCTATGGCATCTTAGCGACCGCGAGCAGTCCGAGCAACGCGGCGCGGCAGGCGCGTTGACGCGCTGAAAAAGCCTATGTTACGTTTGCCAATGTTTCGTCCAGTCCTGACAACCCTTGCCAAACGCCGGTTTCTTCCGCCTACTTTGCTCAGACGTTAGGGCTTATGCTTACTGGCTTCAATACCGACATCACGTACAACGGCGTCGTGTACCACGTGCAGACCGAGGACAAGGGGCCGGCTAATCCGCTGATCTTGTCACTGGTGTACGTTGGCGGGCAGATTCTGGCGGCCAAGCGCACCTACTACGCAAAGGACTTGGAAGAAGGCGCGAAGCCCGCCGATTTGCAAAGGAAGCTCGAAAAGCAACACAAGGCTATTTTGGCGTTGATTGCCCGCGGGCGGGTGGGCGAGCTAAACGCCAGACGCGAGTCCGGCGCTCACGGCCCAGTTAGCAGCGGCTTGCCGCCGGCGACTCCCTCCTTGCCGCCGGCGCCGCCGGTCATTCCGGCGCCAGCGGCGATTACGGAGTCGCTCTCGCCGCTTTTGGCCGCCTCCTTTCCAGAGGGCGTCCCGGCGCATCCGGTCACAGGCGCGCTGCCGCTTCCCCCGCCGCCCCCGCCGCCCCCGCCGCTTCCGGGACTGGCGCGCGTTACCTCCGCGCTGGATGGCGTTCTGCCGGCTGCAACGGAGCCGCTGCGCCCCGCGTCCGCGCCGCCCCCGCCCGCCGGGCCGGCCGTTACGACCCTGCTGGATAGCCTTCTGCCGTCGCTGGGGCAGCCAGCGCCAACGAACGCCCTGCTTTCGACGACCGGCAGCGCGCCCAAGGCCTCGGTTGACCTCAACAGCATAGTCAATCAGTACGTTGCCAGTAGCTTACAGTCGGAGAAGCCTATCATCGCGCTGCTCGGGAACCCGGAGTTTTACGCAGGCGAAACGGTGGTGATCCAGGCTCAAGTCACGCGAGGGACCGGCGGGGAGCCCATACCCAACGCGCCAGTCATTGCCAAGGTTTTTGGCACACAGGACCGCCCGTATCGCAGCTCCGCCGCGACGGATAAAACTGGCATCGCCGTCTTGACATTGACGCTGCCCAACTTTCACGCTGGGACGGCGGCAGTGGTCATTAGCGTGACGACCGACACCGGCGAGGCGGAGGTTAAGCATCTCATCCGGCGTCGAAAAGTCGTATAGCGACCGTCGTCTTCGGTCATTCGCCCCTGGAAGCTTCGTTACCGAAGCATCATTACCTGCGAGACCTTCGGCCATGGCTTTGCCTACGACGTTTGGCGACCTCAAGAACAGCGAATGGAGCGATCCGGCGCGATGCCGGCGCTCAGTCAAGGATGAGATGCGGGATAACCTCGTCGCCAAGCTGGAGCGCGGCGAAAAGGTGTTTCCGGGCATTGTCGGCTATGAGGATTCCGTCGAGCCCCATCTCGTCAACGCGATTTTGTCGCGTCACAATTTGATTTTGCTCGGTCGCCGCGGGCAGGCCAAAAGCCGCATTCTGCGCTCGCTGACCAGTCTGCTTGACGAGGCGATGCCGATCATCGCCGGTTCTGAAATCAACGACAATCCCTTCGCGCCCATCAGCGCCTATGGGCAGCGCATGATGGCCGAACGGGGCGACGCCGCTCCGATTGCCTGGCGGACGCGCGAGGAACGCTATATCGAGAAGCTCGCCACGCCGGACGTCACCATCGCCGACATTATCGGCGACATTGATCCCATCAAGGCGGCCAAGAGCGGTAACCTCCTCAGCGACGAAACAACCATGCACTTTGGTCTGCTGCCGCGGGCGAACCGCGCCATTTTCGCCATCAATGAGCTGCCCGACCTCGCCGGTAAAATCCAGGTTGGACTGTTCAACATCATGCAGGAAGGCGACGTGCAGATTAAGGGCTTTCCGGTGCGTCTCAAGCTCGACGTGGCGCTCGTGTTTTCGGCCAACCCCGAAGACTACACGGCGCGCGGCAAGATCATCACCCCGCTCAAGGACCGCATTGGCTCCGAAATCCTGACCCACTATCCGCAAACCGTTGCGGACGGGGTTCGCATCACGGCGCAGGAAGCTTGGATTGACCGCCCGGCGCGCGCGCCGATCCACATTCCGAAGTTCATCCAGGAAGTGGTCGAGACGATTGCCTTTGTCGCCCGCGAGGATCAGCGCATTGATCGGCGGTCGGGCGTCAGTCAGCGGCTGCCAATCTCGCTCTTGGAAAATGTCGTCAGCAGCGCCGAGCGCCGCGCCTTGCGCCATCACGAAACGGTCATTGTCCCGCGCATTTCGGATATTTACGCTTCGCTGCCGGCGATTACGGGCAAGATTGAGCTGGAATACGAAGGCGAGCAGGTCGGCGCGGAGCGGATTGCCCGCGAGCTCATTCGCGCCGCCTGCGGGCGCGTGTATGACAACTACCTTGCCATAGCCGAGACTGGACGCATCATCGAGTGGTTCAATCAGGGACGCAGCCTGAAGATTTCAGAAACGGATTCGTCCGCGGCGGCGCTAGAGAAAATGCGCGCCATTCGGACGCTTATCGAAGTCGCCGAGATGGGCGGCTATGCCGAAGGGAGCGCGCCGGCGCACCTTGTGGCGGCGGCTGAGCTTGTGCTGGAGGGGCTGCATGCGCAGCGCAAGATCAGCCGCTCAGAGGAGCGCGGCTACGGCAAAGCCGCGCCGGCCGACCGGCGCCGCGGCCGGCGCGAAGAGGACGAAGACGACTACGGCAACTGGGGCGGCGGCTTCGGGAGCCTTAACTGAACTTAACTGAAGTTGTCGGCGCATTCGCCAGCTGGGCGCATGCGCGGCGGACTGAAAAACGTCAACGCTGTCCTGCGCGGAAGGCGCGCGGGCGCCACCGAGCTCCGCATTGGCGAGAAGCGCTATCGAGAGCGCCGCTTGCGGCGCGAATCATCGGCCAATTTGGCGTTGTGGCGGAAAAGCGCGTTCGCTTGACTTAAATGCCAAAATAAGCGCCCGCCCGCCTAGCGTTTCCGGCGGAAGCTCGCTTTGCTTACGCGGCTGAAACGCGCGTCGTCGCGCGCTTCGGGAGAAGGTAGCGGCCTGCGCTTCTGAAGCGTCGTCAGTGTTTGGAGCGCGGTAAGCGGCTGCTACACTGGCCCGGGAAGCGCACTAGCGACTGTGCAGAGCCGGTTTTCTCGCAAGCGTTTTCTCGCAAGCTAGGATAGGGTCGAGGAGGGTTAGCCGCTTATGTTCATCTCGTTCATCTCGCAGACATACCGCTTTTACCGCATCGGCTTAGCGCTCGGTCTCGGGCTGGCGACGGCGCTGACGCCGTTTGCCGCCCACGCGCAAGACGATGCGCCAACGAAGAAAAAGAAGCCCCGCAAGATCGAGCTTGACAAGATTTATGAGCGGTGGATCAAGGAGGATGTGGACTACATCATCACGTCCGAAGAGCGGGCGGCTTTTAAGAAGCTCCAAACCGACGAGGAGCGGGAAGAGTTTATCGAGCAGTTTTGGCTGCGCCGCGACCCGGACCCGGACACGCCGGAAAACGAGTACCGCGAGGAATACTATCGGCGCATCGCCTACGCGAATGAGAAGTTCACCTCCGGGATTCCTGGCTGGAAGACTGACCGCGGGCGCATTTACATCACTTGGGGCCCGCCGGACAGCGTGGAGTCGCGCCCGGCGGGCGGACCCTATGAGCGCCCGATTTACGAAGGCGGCGGCTCAACCTCGACCTATCCGTTCGAGATTTGGTTTTATCGCTACCTGGAAGGCGTAGGCTCCGGCGTCGAAATTGAGTTCGTCGATCCGACCGGCAGCGGCGAGTATCGCATCGCCCGCAACGCGGACGAGAAAGACGCCCTGCTGTTTGTGCCGAACGCGGGCTTGACGCTGGCCGAGCAGCTTGGTCTGGCCTCGAAAGTCGACCGCCCGTTTTTCAGCCCCGGCAACCGGAACGGCAATAATCCGCTCTATCCCATGCGAACCCAGGACATGCCTTTCGAGCGCTTGGCGCTCATCACGAATTTGCAGCGCGCGCCATCCGTGCGCTATCGGCAGCTGGCTGAAAAGGTTGATCAGCAGGTTGAGTTTGACGTGTTGCCGTTCGACGTGCGGACCGACTTCCTGCGCGCCGGCGAGTCAGCCATCGTGACGACCTTCACGCTGATGTTCAACAACGGCGACTTGGGCTTCAAGGACGAAGGCGGAATTCAAAAGGCGCAGCTTAACATTTACGCCCGCGTCTCGGCTCTCACCGGCAAGCGCGTTGGAATTTTCGAGGAAGCGCCCATCATCACCTATCAGCAGTCGCTGTTTGAAGCCGGGCGCAAGCTTAACTCGGTCTATCAAAAGAGCCTGATTTTGCCGCCGGGCAACTACAAGATTGACTTTGTCGTCCGCGACGTAACGAGCGGCCACACGGGGATCGTTCGGCAGGGCTTTGAAGTCCCGCGCTATTCGCCGGACGCGCTCTCGACAAGCTCGCTCATTTTGGCGGACTTGGTTGAGCCGGTAACGCGCGTTTCGGGCAGCCAGTTCATCATCGGGGCGAACAAGGTGCGTCCAAGCGTGACGCAACGGTTTAGGCAGAATCAGAGCTTGGGCGTCTACATGCAGGTTTACAACGTGCAAATTGACCAAGCTTCGCTGCGGCCGGCGATTGAGGTCGAATACGTTATCACTAGCGCCAAGACGGGGCAGGTTGTCCAGCGTATCCGCGAGGACGGAAAGAACGGCGTTTCCGATTTGAGCGGTTACGGCCAGCAAATTGTGCTGGGGCGGCTTATTCCGCTAGCCGAGCTTGAGCCGGGCAGCTATGAAGTGACGGTGGTGATCACCGACAAAGTGGCGCAGAAGACTCTGACGCCCAAAACCTTTTTCACGGTTGAGCCGGCGAAGTCGTAAGCGCGCGTCATCCGACGTGGCGCAAGCGGAGGCCTAGAGCCGCGCAAGCCCCTTGAGACAGCCCGGACGTTGCCCTTGCGACAAGGGATGGCGTCCGGGATGTCGCTTTAGCCGGCTCGCCGAAAGAGTTTTCCGAGAAGCCACAGCCTTCTTAGGGAAGAAGCGCGGCTTGCGGGCAAGGTAGCCTGACAGCGGTCAGCTGCCCTTTTGAAAGAGATTCCGGCGTCGGAGCTGCTCAGGGATATTCCGGTGGCGGAAAGACCGAAAAGACTCGTCCGCGACGGTCACTCAATGGCCAGCGAGCGGCGGACGCCGGAACGCTGGAAATAGCGCCGCGCGCGGGCGGCGTCGCGCGCGATCTGCGCGCGGAGCTCGTCCAGCCCGGCGAACTTGCGCTCAGGGCGGAGACGGTGCAGGAAGCGCGTCCGCAGCGAAGCGCCGTAAAGATCGCCGGCGAAATCCAGAATATGCGTTTCGACTACGCGCTGACGGTCGCCTCCGACCGTTGGGCGAACGCCGATGTTGGTGACGCCGCGCCGCCAAACGCCCTGGATGAGCGTGGCCGTGACATAGACGCCATCCGCCGGCAAAACGCGATTGATCACGGCGACGTTGGCGGTTGGAAAGTCAAGCGTTCGCCCTAGGCGGCGACCGGCGACGACTTTCCCCTCCACGCCGTAAGGACGCATCAGCATTCGCCGCGCCAAGTTGACGCGCCCCGACTGAATCGCATCGCGGAGCCGCGTCGAGCTAACGCGCTTGCCGCGCAGCAGCACGGCTTCAACCTCATACGCCGCGCAGCCATAATCCATGCCGAGGCAACGCAGCGTGGCGATATTGCCCTGTCGCCCCCGGCCAAAGACGAAATTCTCGCCCAGATAAATCTCGCGCGCGCCGAGCGTCGTAAAGAGAATCCGCTGCGCGAACTCGGCCGCCGTAAGGGCCGCCAAGTCGCGGTCGAAACGCAGGACGAGCGCCTGCTGGATGCCCAGGATGCGCAAGGCCTCAAGCCGCTGCCCAAGGGTCTGAAGCAGCGGCGGCGCGGCGCCAGGATAGAGAACAGCGCGCGGATGCGGATCGAATGTCACGACTGTCGGGACGCATTCAAGGGCGGCGGCGCGTTCCGCGACACGGCGGATAATGGTCTGGTGCCCCAAGTGCAGCCCGTCAAACACGCCCATGGTGAGAACCGAGGGCGTTCGGAGACCGGGCGCTTGCCAATCGTGAAAAACGTTCATGCAGGCAACGAAGCCGGCGCGCAAAAATTTCGACAGGCGGGAATGATAGCACTGACCGGCGATGGTTCGCTCGCGGAAGTTACGAGCGCTCCGACGCTTCCGCGTCAAACTCCGGGGACTGACAAGCGGCGCGGGTTAGGCGGTCGCGCACGCCTTCCCAAGCGGCGCTGTCCGGCGCTTGCTCAACCACCAGGACCTCCGCGCCCTGCGCGTCAAGCTCATGGAGCGCGGCATAGAGCCGGCGGGCATAAGCCGCCGCCTCGCTGGGCAGACGAATAAGCGTCGCGTCCGGCGGGGCGGTGATCTCCGAAATCGTCAGCGCCGCCAGACGCCGCCCCGCCGCGCGCCAGCGCGCCAACCGACTTTCAAGGCCTTTAACGTCGCCGGACGGCAGCAGCTCGACGCGCGCGCGGGGGGCATAGTGGCGCGGGTGCTGTCCGGGGCTAGGCGCGGTCGCCCCTTGCCGCGGGCGCTGGAACGGTTGCCCGGCGACGGCTTCCAGCGCGGCTTGCGACAAGACGCCTGCGCGCCACAGGGTCGGAGGATTGGTCGTCACGTCCAACACCGCCGACTCGATGCCGACCGAACAGGGTCCGCCATCTAAAATTGCAGCAATCCGCCCGCCCAGACCGTTGAGGACGTGTTCAGCCGTCGTCGGCGAAACTTCCGTGAACCGGTTAGCGCTCGGCGCGGCGAGGGGAGCGCCGACCGCGCGAATGAGCGTCCGCGCCAGCGGATGCGCCGGCAGCCGGACGCCCACCGTGTCCCCGCCAGCAGTGACATTCGCTGGCACGCGCCCCTGCTTGCGGAGGATAAGCGTCAGAGGACCGGGGAAATAGGCGTCCATCAGCCGAGATGCCAGCGGCGGAATGTCGGCCGCGACGCGCTCGATCCAATCGAGCTCCGCGAGGTGCACGATGAGCGGATGGCTTGGCGGGCGACCCTTGGCGGCAAAAACTCGCGCCACAGCGACTTCGTCAAAGGCCAGCGCGCCAAGTCCATAGACAGTTTCCGTCGGAAAGGCGACTAATTGACCGTCGCGAAGCAGCGCCGCCGCTTTCGCAATGGCTTCCGGGTCGGGTCTTTGCGGATCACAGATGAGATATTCCGTCCGCATGCATTCCAGCTACTGGGGCTAGGGGATCCCCCTGATGGTCGCCAAGCTAAATTTTGAGCGACTTTGGCAAGTCGTCTGGCGATTTGCCGGGACTGCGCTTCCAGTCCATTTTGACATCGCGCCGGCCGCCATCGCCGATTACTTCCTGATAATACACGGCGCGCAAGCCGGAACTTTCCAGCGGGACAATGATCCTGAGCCGGCGCTCGGCGTCAATCCGGCGCAGGTTGGGATAAAGCCAAGTCATGAGGCATTCGCCGGCAAGATCAATCCTCTCGTCGAGGCAGTCCCCTTCCCCGACGCCGTCGAGAAAAGCCTGTCCGAGCAAGTCGGCCAGCGGGCCGCGGATGGATGGCGGCTCGAAAAAGCTTGTTTTTTAGACCCGCCCGCGGGGGCCCTTGGTTTCGTGATGCGGGTCCCGCCCCTGCCACAAGCGAAGCGACGAGCGGTCGTTGTTTTGCGCCCGGCCGAGCGGTCGCGGAGTCGCGCGAAGCGCGAGAGCAACCAACCAGCGAAGGCTCATGCGCTGTCTCCAGATAGCGTCGCCTGACCTCAGAACTGACTCAGAAACCGAAGGTCATTCTCGAAGTACAGCCGGATGTCATCAATGCCGTAAAGCAAAGCGGCCATGCGGTCAATGCCAAAGCCGAAGGCGAAGCCGGAAAACTCGGCTGGATCAATCCGGCAGGCGCGCAGGACGTTTGGGTGAACCATGCCTGAGCCGCCCAGCTCAATCCAGCCAGTGCGCTTACACACGCGACAGCCGGTTCCGCTACAGAAGATGCACTGAAAATCGGTTTCCGCCCCCGGCTCGACAAATGGAAAGTAGCTGGGCCGGAAGCGAAGCGTCACCGGACGCTCAAAGAGCCGAGTCAAGAACGCCTGAAGCGTGCCCTTCAGATCGGCCATCGTGATTCCGCGCGCGACGTTGAGTCCCTCAACCTGAAAAAACATGGGGTTGTGGGTCGCGTCCGGCTCATCGCGGCGAAAGACGCGCCCCGGCGCGATCACCCGCAACGGCGGCCGCCGTCGCTGCATGGCATGAATTTGAACGTTCGAAGTTTGCGAGCGCAGGGCAAGCTCGTCATTGATGTAGAAGGTATCCGTCATCTCGCGCGCCGGATGGTCGGGCGGAATGTTGAGCGCGTCAAAGTTGTAAAAGACCGTGTCAACCTCGGGGCCATCCTCGACGGCGTAGCCCATCGCCACGAAAATGTCTTCAATGCGCTCCCGAATCTGCGTCAGCGGATGGGCGCGCCCGCGGCGGCGCGCCAGCCCTGGCAACGTGACATCCACCGCTTCGCGCCGGATGGCTTCGGCTTCCTCAAAAGCCTTGATGTGACGCTCTAAGTCAGTCAGCGCGGCCTCGACTTCAGACTTGAAAGCGTTGAGCGCCGCCCCGCGCGCCGGGCGCGCATCAGGCGGCAACGTCCCGAGCTGCCTGAGCTGGAGCGCCAGCGCGCCCTGTTTGCGCGCCAGCCAGTAGTCATTGACCGCCTGCCACTGGCGGCGCGGCGCGGCGGCGGAAGCCGAAACATCCAGGGGCGGCAAGCTCCATTCGGGAAAGCGCTCGAGAAAGACCGCGGCGAGGCGCTGGTGCGCGGCGGCGATGGCGGCTTGGAGCGATTGGGCGTCAGTCATGGCGGCAAGCCAGCTAGGCGACGAAGCTGGCAATGAAGTCGAGATAGGTCGTCAGCCCTTTTTCTCCGAAAAAGAGCGCGAGAAGCGTAGCAAGGCCGAGCATCACGCCAAAGGGCAGAGCGTGTTGCAGCGCGGATTGCCCGCGCAGCAGGATGCGCGGCGCGGCCGTCAGCGCCCCCAGTAGCGAGGCGATCAGCAACACAAAGAACGTCAGGCCGCCGCCCAGAAAGGCCCCGACAAACAGCATCATCTTCACATCGCCCAGTCCCATGCCTTCCAAGTTGCCGGAGATGATGGTGTCGCCAGCTTCCAGGCGACCATCCACAGTTTGCTCAAGGTCATCGGGAATGCTTGTGATGCGGACGCCGCGCTCGCCGGTCTCGACTTGAGCGCCATCCAGCGCCGTCATGCTGAGCTCGGGCGAGCCGGCATTCGAAGGCGCAAACTCCGCCTCGGCCAGCTCCTCCGGGGAAAGCGCGCTAAAATCGCCGCCCAGCACGTACACCGCGCCGCGCTTTCCATTGGCGCGTCGCACCTTGAGCCGGGCCAGCGTGCCAACCACGCAGCGCCGCTTGAGAAAATCCGTCAGGTCGTCCGGCGTCCGCAGAGGAAACGCCCGCAACCGGAAGTAGCCAACGCCGAGAACCCAGAGCGTCCCCGCCCCAATCGCCATGCCCAGCGCGGCGTTGACCAGCGAGCCGGTCAGACCGGTCATTGGCAGCGTCCGTCCTGTCAGGCTTTCAAAGAAGATATTCATCCAGTCCAGCCCGACCACGTTGTGATCCGCCATCCGGGCGGCCAGCGCCAGGCCCGTTCCAGGCAATGTGATGGCATCCGGGAGGATTTGCTCGTTGAAGTCGGTGACAATGAGCGCCACGATGGCGGCCTCGAAGGCGCAGTTGAAGGCGCACTGCAAAGTCGGCCCGAAAAACAGCAGCGTGCCGAGAAACAACAGCCCCGTCGCCAGCTCGACCAGCGGATACTGCCACGAGATGCGCGCTCGACAAGCGCGACACCGCCCGCCCAGAATGAGAAAGCTGACAATAGGAAGGTTGTCATACCAGGCAATGGTCGTCTTACAGCTTGGACAATAGGAGCGCGCCGGCTTATTGACGGAGCCGCCCTGCGGCAAGCGGTAAATCGCCACATTCAAAAAGCTGCCCACGCAACTCCCCAAGACAAAAGCCCAAATCGCCCAGAACCAGAGCGGGATTGTGTCGTGGAGTTCGACCATCGAGATAAACATGCTGCGGAGCGGCCCCGAAACGACGAGTGTTTGGCTTTTATGCCGAATGACCGGCCAAAGACAAGGGGGGCTGGTTTTGCTATCGTTCGCCCGCCTCCCTTCCGGGGCGCAATCCTTGTTTCTAGGCAGCGATTCCTGAAGCTTATGGCTATCACCTCGCGCGCGCGCGCCTTGCTCAGCGTTTCCAACAAAAACGGGTTGATTGACTTTGCGCGCGCGCTCCAATCCCAAGGCGTCGAGCTTGTTTCAACCGGCGGCACGGCGCAGGCGCTCGCCAACGCCGGGCTTGCCGTCCGCGATGTCGCCTCGGTGACGGGTTTTCCGGAAATGCTTGATGGGCGCGTCAAAACCCTGCACCCGCGCATCCATGCCGGGATTTTGGCGCGGCGCGACATACCGGAGCACCTTGAACAACTCGCGCGGCATAACATCGACCAATTTGACTTCGTCGTGGTCAACCTTTACCCATTCGCCGAAACCGCCGCCCATCCCGGCGCGACCGTTGAGGAAGCTATCGAAAACATTGACATTGGCGGCCCGACGCTCATCCGCGCCGCAGGGAAGAACTTTCAGCAGGTCGTCGTCGTCACCGACCCGTCCGACTATGCCGCCGTGGCGGCGGAGCTGACCCAAGCCGGAAGCGTTTCGGCGGAGACCCGTTACCGGCTTGCGTGCAAGGCTTTTGACCACACGGCGCGCTACGACGCGACGATCGCCGACTTTCTCGCCAATCGGACGGCATTCAACGCGGCAACGGCGCAAGTTGAAGCGAGGCCGGCAGAGCCCTTCCCGCCGCGCGTCTCGCTCGCGCTCACGCGGCGGCAGGCGCTCCGGTACGGCGAAAACCCTCACCAGTCAGCGGCGCTCTACGTCGCGGCGGAAAGCGTCGGCGGCATCGCTGCCGCCCGGCAGTTACAGGGTAAAGAGCTTTCCTTCAACAATCTGCTTGACGCCGACGCCGCTTGGGGGCTGGCTCGGGAATTCCGCGAAGCCGCCGCCTGCGTCATCGTCAAGCATACGAACCCGTGTGGCGTCGGGCTGGCGGCCGTGCCGCTCGAAGCCTTCCGGCTGGCGCGAGAAACCGATCCGGTCGCGGCTTTCGGCGGCATTGTAGCCTTCAACCAAGTGGTTGACGCGGGAACGGCCACGGAACTTGCCGAAATATTTCTGGAGGTTGTGATCGCGCCCGGCTTTGACGACGCCGGGCGGAAAGTTCTGGAAGCGAAGAAGAATCTGCGCTTGCTGGTCGTGACCGACGACGCGAGCCAAGGCGTCAGCTTGCGCGCTATTTCCGGCGGCTTTCTCTTGCAATCGGCCGACGACCGGCTGGCAACGCCGGGGGAGATGCGCGTCGTAACCCGCCGCGCGCCGTCCGAGAACGAGTGGCGCGACCTGCTCTTTGCCTGGACGGTCTGTAAACACGTCAAATCGAACGCCATCGTCTATGCGCGCCAGGGTCAGCTGGTTGGCGTCGGAGCCGGTCAGATGAGCCGGGTGGACGCCGTCAAGCTGGGCGCGCTGAAAGCCCGCCTGTCGCTGGCAGGCGCGGTTGTCGCCTCGGACGCCTTCTTTCCGTTCCGCGACGGGCTGGACGAAGCGACCAAGCATGGCGTCCGAGCAGTCATCCAGCCGGGCGGCTCAATTCGGGACGAGGAAGTTATTGCCGCCGCCGACGAGCAAGGACTGGCGATGGTTTTCACCGGCTTGCGTCACTTTCGCCATTAGCTTTCCGTTTCCGAAACTTCATGTTTCCGACAACTTTTTCTGACAAAAGCGGCAAGCCGCCGGCGCGCGCTGGGCGGGACGGCTTCCCGGCCGTCCCGCCCGCGATTCGTCGGCCGGCGAGAGATCCGGCTAGACATCGGACAACGCTGCGCGCGCCCCGGTGTGAAGCGCCGCAATCCCGCCGGATAGATTACGCCACGTCACATCGCGGAAGCCGGCCTTTTCCATTTGAGCCGCCAGCGTCGCCTGGTCTGGAAAGTGCTGCACAGAGGCCGGCAGGTAGGAATACGCGTAGCCCGAACGCGAAACCGCATTGCCGATCCTCGGTAAAATCCGCGCGAAGTAAAAGCCAAACAGTTGCTTCAGCCCTGGCACAACCGGATGCGAGAACTCTAAAATGACGACCTTGCCGCCCGGCTTGAGCGTTCGGCGCATTTCGGATAGCGCCCCGTCAAGGTCCACGACGTTGCGGATGCCAAAGGCGACCGTCACGACATCAAAGCTCGCATCCGCGAACGGCAGCGCCAGCGCGTCGCCCGCCAGCAAGCGGACCGGACGACCGCTTCGGCGAACCTTTTCCATCCCCCGCGCCAGCATGGGCTGGCAGAAATCCACCCCGACCGTCGGGGCCAGCCGACCCAGCTCAAGGGCGAGGTCCGCCGTGCCGCAGCAGACATCGAGCGCCTTCGCGTCCGGACGAGTCAGCGCGTCGGCAACTTCTCGAACGGCGGCGCGGCGCCAGCGTTTGTCAATGCTGAGCGACAGCCAGTGGTTGAGCTGGTCATAGGTCGGCGCAATGCCAGCAAACATCGCCTGGATGCGCCGGGCTTTTTCCGAGCCTTGAAAGACGATGGGATTTTCCATGGGTTGAGGAACGGCGCGGGCTGGGGGGCGGGCGACGCTGATTTTTCGGCAGCCTCGGTTCGGGCTACAATAGGCGACACTTTACCGATAAAGCGACTTTGGCGAAATGGGGGGTGACGGTTCTCATGGCAACGCCTGACGACGTTCGGCGCGCTCGGCTCACCGCCGACTACGAAGAGATGCGCACCATTCGAGGCGAATATATCCACTGGCAAAACAACGACTTCCCGGCGACGGACTATGTCGTGACGCTTCGGGTGCGCAGCTATGTCAGCCCCAACATGACCCGCGACGAGCATCAAATCCGCATCCTCCTGTCGCCGAACCACCCCTTCGAGAAGCCAACCGTGATGATGCACGGCATGACGCCCATCTTTCACCCGCACGTGTGGTCCGATGGGAAGATTTGCATTGGTCAGTGGGACTTCCGCGAAGGGCTGGCCTCGTTTGTCGTCAAGCTGGCGCGGCTGTTCCAGTTTGACCCCCAGCTCATTGACCCGCACAGCATTGCCAACTACAAGGCGGCGGACTGGTTTTACGCCAATCCGACCTTGTTTCCGTGCGATCAGTCGCGACTGCCGACGCCTGGCGAAAAGCCGACGCATACGTTTTTGGTCAAGCGCGTATCGCCGCCTCGCTTGCCCGGTAACAGCGCCGGCGGGCGCTTTCACATTCGCTCATGAATCACGAAGAAGCTCTCGCGGTTTCATCCCCGCCTCTGACAGCCGGAGATGGCGCGCCGCCCTGGCGACTTTATGTCGGCTGGGCGCTGGCCGCGCTGCTGGGAGTCGTCTGGCTTGCGGCCGGAGCCATCAAGGCGCTTGAACCCTTTGACTTTGCTCGCCAGGTGGCAAGCTTTCAGATGGTGCCGGGCGGCGCGCCCCAGACCGCTGTCGCCTGGGGCTTGCTTGTCGCGGAATGCGCGCTGGGCGGCGCGCTCATTATTGGCTATCGCCTGCGCTGGGCGCTGATGGGCGCGGGGCTGCTGACGCTTCTCTTCATGGCCGCGCTAGGCTGGGTAGTGGCGGCTGGCATTCCAGTCGAAGATTGCGGCTGCTTCGGGTCGCGGTTCAAGCGCAGCCCGAAGGAAGCCTTGCTGGAGGACGCTCTGATGCTGACCGTAACGCTCATCGCGGGCTGGCTTGTGTGGAAATCGAGCGCCCCGCAAGCCACCCAGCCCCGCCAAGCGGGATGGCTGACAACGCCCTGGCGCGCCGGCGCCGTGGCGCTGTGCGCCGCGTTCGGACTGCTGACGCCGCTGGCCCTTGGCTTCCCAGCGGGCGGAAGCGATTGGTCGAAGGTCAAGGTTTCCGGGATAACCGTCAACGTCATGACCGGCGAGCGGCTGGTGGCGCTCATTGACACCGAATGCAGCCACTGCCAGGAGAGCGTCCCCAAGCTCAACGCCTACGTTGGGATGAAGGATTTTCCGATCTTCGTCGCCCTCTGCTCAAATGAAGCGTGGCGACGCAAGTTCTTCGTTCAGCGATTTGGGGCGAAGTTCGAGCTGGGCGAGATTTCCAAGGATGACTTCAAGCGGCTGCTGGCGGATGGCGACACGCCGCGCACTGTATTGCTGCGCAACGGGAAGGCGATCGCCGTCTGGAACGCCAACCCGCCGACGCCGGACGAGGTGCGCCGGGCGCGAGCTAAAAAGTAGTCAACAAGAAGGCGCGACAGACAAAGGGGGCGGAACGGGAAGCCGTCTTATTCGTATCTTGCGCTACAAGGCGACTTTCAGGCTCAAAAGCTCAACGCTCATCCGCCGTCCCAGTCGCCTGGCGACGCTTCGACAATGGAGCGCTTGAAAACGATTTTGGCAAGCTGGCGCAGGAATTTTGGACGCCCATTCGAGGTCCGCCCTGAAGCCTTGACAGGCGTGCTATTATCCTCGCCTGCTACGCGGAACGAGCCGACTTAGCTCAGTCGGTAGAGCGACTGATTCGTAATCAGTAGGTCGCCGGTTCAAGTCCGGCAGTCGGCTCCAGCGCGGAAACCGCCGCCAAGTCTTTAGATGAGCCTCGCCCGCCGAACCGCCGCGTTGCCCGCCAACGCTGACAGAAGGGCGATTGGCGTTGACCATCAGAACTGCATCGTCGCTAGGCGTAGCGCCGCGCGCGCCTGCTCGTATTCCGCCTGCACGTCAATGAGCTTGTTGCGCGCTTCGGCCGTGGCGCGCTCGCGCTGATTGACTAGAAAGAGCGAGCTGTCGCCCAGCAAAAATCGCTGGTTCTCGCCGCGCTCTAAAACAATGGCGGACTCCAGCTCGCGTTTCGTCGCCAGATACCGCTGCCAAGTCAGGTTAATGGCCGAGGCGAGATCGTTGATTTCAGTGGCGATCTGTTGCCGGAGCGTTCGCTCCTCAAGGTCAAGCTTTTGAAGTTTCAACTGGGCTTGCGCAATCCGCCCGTCAGCCGTTCGCTGGCGAAGCGGCAACTCGAAAATGAAGCCGGTCTTGAGCGTTGCGCCAATGCCGCCAGGACCGACATCGCGTCCCGGCGCGATGGCAAAGTCCAGCACGGGGCGACGCTGGTTGCGCGCCAAGTCTAGATCAAGCCGCGTCGTATCCTTCAAGACGGCGATGAGCTGAAGCTCTGGCCGGCGCTGGAGCGCGAGCGCGATGCCGTCCGTAATTTCAGCCGGCAAAACCTCGCTTGGCTCAAGCTGCAAGCTCGCGTCGAGGACAACGCTTTCATCCGGCGGCGCCTGAGCCGTGACGTCATCCAGCCAGAGCGAAAGCGAAAGCTTGAACTGCGCCTTCTGAAAATCGCGCTCAGCTTTGGCGAGCGCCGCTTGGCGACGCTGCACCTCCTGTTCGGCTTCCACGGCGTCAATCGGCGGCAAATCGCCGGCGGTGGCGCGCTGTCGAATGGCCTCATTCCGAATTTGCGCGATGTCAAGCAGGTTACGGGCGACATCGAGACGGCGCTTGGCGGCGACCCAGTCCCAGTAATCGTCCGCTGCCTTGCGAAACAGCTCCAATCGCGTTTGGGCGACAGCGATATCCGCCTGTGACTCCCCTAGAAAGGCCTGCCGTTCGCCGACCGACTTTTCGTTGACGCGAAAATCCCGGAACAGCGGCACTTTCAACCCGAACACATACTCGCCGGCATCGCCCGTCGCTGACAGCGGCGACTTTGTCGCGCCCAGATTAAGACTTGACGCGGCAAAAAACTTGATGCCAGAGCGCGTCAAAAAGTTAACTTCCGTGCCGATCCCGAACGCCTCCGAAACCTGACCGCGCTTAGAAGAGCTGTTGTAGCGCAGGTAATCCGTTGTAACCGACAGAATCGGGTCGAAAGCGCCTTGCTTCTCGATGCGCTTTGCCGTGGCGACCTGACGCTCGACGACCGAGCCGCGCAGCTTAGGATGCTGATCATCAATGATTTGAAAGACCCGCTCAAGGAGCAGCGGCGGGCTGGGGCTTCCCGGGCGCGGCGCCGGCAAGCTGGGGCGGCGTCCCGATTGCGGGCCGGCTGCCGCGCGGGCGACCGCGGACGCCAGTCGCCGCTCGTCGTCAGAGGGGGATTGGACAATGCCCGGCGCGGCAATCTGCGCTGAGCCGGGCGAGATCCATGCGCCGGTTATCCAAAGCCCAATCCCAGCCGCCAAGCGCCGACCGAGCCTATTTGTCATCTTTGTCGCTGTCATCGCCCTTGCCGCCCTTTTCGTTGGACTTGGCTTTGTTATCCTTGGGCTTTTTCTTGCGCTCGATGGGGTTGTGGTCAAACATCGGCGGGAAGCCGTTGAATTGGCGCCACAGCTCAAACCCTAGCGACACCACGCGCAGCATCACCCAGCCGGTGGCCTGCGTTCCCGGACGCAGCATGCTCGGCTCGGGCCAGGGATCATCCTTGCCGCTTTCAATGGCCTCATAGTCGGGCTTGACCAACAGGCGAAAGCGGTTCATGCCGTCGTCAACGGCGTCAATGGCGACGATTCGCCCGCCAAAGGTGCCGATGGCGACTGACGGCCAGCCAACAAACTGGACGGCCGGAAAGCCTTCAAACTGCAACCGCACCGGGTCGCCTAGGCGCACGAGCGGCGCGTCAAAGTCGCTGAGCAGCAACTCGACGGCCTGCTCTTCCTGCTTCGCCTTCGGAATAAGCACGCACAGGACATCGCCAGACTTGAGCGTTTCCGTCTCGCCGACCGCGCGCAGTTGCGTAATTTGCCCGGCGCGCGGGGCGATGACTTGCCGCTGAGCGACGCGCTCGCGGAAGTTTTGGACGTCAATGTCTATCTTCTGAATGCTGTTGCTAAGCGATGCGATCGTCTCTTGCGCCGATGCATAAGCGCTCTGCGCGCCGCTGAGCGTCGCCAGCGTATCGTTTTCAACGCGCCGCGCATCAAGATCGCCCACCTTCGTGTCGCGGACGGCGGCATCCAGCAGGGCTTGCAAGCGAGCGACCTCGGCGCGGGAAGTCTCGACCGCTTGGCGCGCCAGCTCAAAGTCGCGGTCGGAGCGCAGGCCTGGCTGAATCACCCAGTTGCCGGCGGCGTCTTTCTTGCCTTGGTTGAGGTCGCGGATGCGCTCGAAGTTGAGCTCGTTCGCCAGCAGCGCTTGCTTGGCCGCTTCCAGCGACTGCTCGGCGGAGCGCAGTCGGTCGGCCGCCTGCCGCGCCCGCTCCGCCGCCGCCGGGATGGCCAGGTTGCGCGACTGTTCCAATGCCGCGATTTGCCGCTGAAGCGCTCCCGCTCGATTTTGCGCGGCTTCGCGCTGGGCGACGAGAAATTCGCGCTGGCGCTCTAGGCGCTCAAGCTGATTCGGATCGAGAAACTTCGAGTCTATTTCGGCAATTTCGGCAATGACCGTCCCGGCTTCAACGAAGTCGCCTTCGTTGACTAGCCACCGCTTGAGCCGTCCGGGAATTTGCGCCTGCACGTTTTGCGGGCGCTCGCCCGGCGAGAAGACGATCAACTGCCCAACGCCTGTGACCGACTGCTGCCAAGGCACATAGATGAGCGCCAGGATAAAGAGCGTCAGGAACAGCGCGAGAATAAAAGCCAAGGGACGCGCCGGGCGCGGCGACTCGACCAGCCGCAGCGCCGTCGGCGTCAGCGGCGGCAACTTGGCTGGGAAGGCGCCGACCTGACGCGCGGATTGAGCCATGATGACGAATCCTCCTTCTGCCTCTGGCTCCCTCCGACAAGGAGCCCCTCGGACAAACGGGCGTCAGCCTTTGCCCGCGGCGAGCTGCTTCCCGACCAGCTGACGCGAGACCTCCGGGAAGAGCGAGGCGAAAGCGCCGCCGCGCCGCCACGACAGCTCTTCCGGCGAGCCGCTCTCAGCGATCACGCCCTTGTCAAGAACGTGAATGATGGATGATCGGATAACCACTTCGGAGTCGTGTGAAATATCAATGATGGTCCAGCGGTGAGCGCGGTCGTAGATGGCGTCGAGGATTTTCACCTTCGAGCGCTCGTCAATTCCCCTGAAGGCCTCGTCCAGAATGAGCAGCTTGGGGCGGCGGGCGATGGTTCGCGCCAGCAGCAGCCGCTGAACCTGCCCGCAGGACAAGTTGTAGCCGCCACTGACCAGCGGCGTTTGAAGCCCCTGCGGCAGCGCGGCTATCTCGTCCGTGAGCTGCACCAGGTCAATGGCCCAGCGAATGTCTTCGTGCGTCAGCCAGTCCGCCCCGACCCGGATGTTGTCCTCGATGCTGCCCTCGAAGATTTCCTCCTGATCGCCCACCAGGCCGACCACCAGCCGCAGCGCGTCCAGGTTAGCGTCCCGAACGTTAACGTCATTGACTTCAACTGTGCCATGGGATGGCTCCAGCAGTCCGCAGATGAGCGCCACGAGCGTCGACTTTCCGGCCCCGCTCAGCCCGACGATGCTCACCCAATCGCCCGGCTTCACGCTCAGATCCACCCCGGAGAGCACTTCCACGCCTGGGCGATAACTAAAGCGGACATTGCGACACAGCACCGCCGCGCCCTCTTCCCGGACGGGAATCTCGCTGCCGGTCGTCCGCTCGATGGGCAGGTCCTCGACGTGCCCCACTTTGTCGAGCGCGGTGAGCAGATCATAGACGTGTTCAATCTGACTGATGACCTTGTCCAGCCCGGCTAGCACGGAAAACACCACAATTTCAGCCGCCACCAGTTGCCCAATCGTAATTTGCCGGTTAATGACCAGCCAGCCGCCAATTGCCAGAATGCCGGCGCTGGCCAGCGCGTAAAAAAAGTAGTTTCCGACGGCCTGTCGGAAAAGCACCGCGAAGTGGGAGCGGCGCGCTTTCAGATAAGCGACCGAGAGCGCGTCCGTCCGCTCGGACAAAAAGTCGAGCGTGCCGCTCATCTTGAAGCTGACATGACAGCGCGCCAGCTCTTCGAGCCAAGCGGCGACCTTGTATTTTTTCTTCGACTCCAAAATGCTCGTTCGCAGGCCATTAATGCCAAGGACGAAGACAATAAACAGCCCAGCCATGACAACCACGAGGTCGAAGCCCAGCAGAATCGGGCTGTAGAAGGCGAGCAGCAGCAGCCCGACAAAGATCTTGAGCAGGGCGTCGAGGCCGTCCAGCGCCAGCTTAGCAAAGGCTTTTTGGATGTTGACGACATCGAAGAAGCGGTTGACCATCTCCGGGGCGTACTCGCCGGTCAGCGCGCCAAGCTGTAACCGCGGCAGCCGGTTGCCCAGGTTGATGGACACCCGAACAAAAATTCGCTGCTGTAATCGCTCCAAAAGAACCAGTTGAAAGAGGCGGAGAATGCCGGCGAAGCTAAGGAAAAACAGCACCAGCGAGGCCAACACCACAAGCTGTTGCAGGGATTGTCCCTGCGCGATGGTGTTGACGAGAACCTGGACTGTGATGGGCACCGCCAGGGAAAACAATCCGGCGACGGTCGTGTAGGCGAGAATTGCCAACAGGTCGCGCGAATCGAGCGCCAGCAATCGCCAAAGCCGCTGGGCGGGCGTCGGATGCGAGCGATCTCCGCCCGAGTCCGAGAAAGCGGAGGTTGCGCCCTGAACTGCGGCGTCGCCCATGGTGACCGATTCTCCTTAGAGGATCGCACTGCGTCCCGAGGACAGCTTCCAGCTGTCGCTAAAGCTCTCGTTTTGTAGCCGAGCGAGCGGAAGCGGCTGTGCGAGATTCCACACATTCCTATTTTTTGCGGAAGCGCGCGCTGCGCTGCAAGCCCCGCGCGCTGCGCTGCAAGCCCTAGGACGCATCGCTGCCGTCGCCCGCCACAGCCTTTGCTCCTTGCCTTGCGCGAGGGCGAGCCGACAGACTAGATTCTCGACGCGCGAGACTTCTGGACTCAACGAGACTCTCATTCACTATCTCAAGCGGAGGGCGCGCCATGTCGGCGACGATAGAAAGCCTGCTCAAGGACCCGCGGATGGCAGGCGCTGACCAGCTTGTCCTGCAGGCCGGCAAGGCTCCGACGGTTCTCAACTCATCCGGGGCGACGGAACTTAGCCGCAATCCGATGACGCCGTTCGACATCTACCGGCTACTGCAACCCCACATTCCCGACGACAAAAAAACCGCGCTGATGAGCCAGCCGATGACTAATTTCCGACTGAGCGTCAACGGGGCGGGCACGTTCGATGTATCCATCACCAAGGAAGGCGGCGGCATGAAGGTCGCCTTTGTACCCATCGAAGCCGTCGCGACCAAGCCGGCGACGCCGAGCGCCCCGATGCCGCCGCCGTTTGCCGCCCGGCCATCAGGCAACTTTACGCCCCCGCCGGCCGCCACGCCGCCGCGTCCGACGCCATCCATTCCGCCAACCCGCCCCGCGCCGCGCCCGCTGACGCCCCCATCGGGCACGCCGTTTTCCGGCGCGACATCGGGCAAGCAGCCAGCGGCCACGCCTCTGCCGACAACCAGCTCGAATCAGCCAGCCGCGCCGCCCCCCGCCCCTTCCCCAACCGGGCAAGGTCCGGCCGTTCATCTGCGCAAGCGCGGGCCGCTCGAAATCGACAAGCTTTTTGAGAAGCAGCTTGAGCTCAAGGCATCAGACATGCACATCTCGGCTTCAGTGCCGCCGATGCTCCGACTGGACGGCGACATGGTCGTGATGCAGGGCTATGAAGGCCAGCCGCTAACGGCCGCCGATACCGAGCGGATCTTATGGGAGCTGATGCCAGACAAAAACCGCGAGGAGTTCAACCGCCGACACGACACCGACTTTGCCTATGAGTTTGGCGACGCTGCGCGCTTCCGCTGCAACGTCTTTATGGACCGCAAGGGCATGGGCGGCGTGTTCCGCGTTATCCCCAGCAAAATCCTCACGGCGGAGATGCTCGGGCTATCCAAGGAAATCCTCAAGCTGTGCTTTCTGAGCAAAGGGCTGGTGCTGGTCACTGGACCGACCGGAAGCGGCAAGTCGACGACCCTGTGCGCCCTCATTGACTTTATTAACCGCAACCGCCGCGACCACATCATCACCATCGAGGACCCGATCGAGTTCGTCCACGAAAACAAGCAGTGCCTTATCAATCAGCGCGAGGTCCACAACCACACGGATTCGTTCAAGGACGCCCTCCGCGCCGCTCTCCGCGAGGATCCTGACATCGTCCTCGTCGGCGAAATGCGCGACCTCGAAACCATTTCCATTGCCATCGAAACGGCTGAAACTGGACATCTCGTTTTCGGGACGCTCCACACCTCAACCGCGCCCTCGACCGTTGACCGCATCATTGACCAGTTCCCTGCCGACCGACAGTCCCAAATTCGGGTCATGCTGTCGGAGTCGCTCAAAGGCGTCATCGCTCAAACGCTCTGCAAGAAAATTGGCGGCGGGCGCGTGGCGGCGCTTGAAACGCTCATTTGCGATACTGGCATCGCCAACCTCATCCGCGAAGGCAAAACCTTTCAGATTCCTTCAGCGATGCAGACTGGCAAGGCCAAGGGCAACGTCACCCTCAACGACGCGCTACTCGACCATGTCAAAAACAAGCGGGTCGAGTCTCAAGAAGCCTACATCAAGGCCGTGGACAAAACCGGATTCGAAGGACTGCTCAAGCGACATAACCTCGACGTGAGCTTTCTGACCAATCTAGCGAACGCCAACGCTTGAATTTATGACGCGAGCGTCGGCGCATTGGCGCGAGATGGGAAAAGAGCTTCCGAGCCGGGCCCGACCGCGCGAAAACAGCGCGACAACCCTCATGGCGCTGTGTATAATTGCCCGCTTACGCCATGAACGACGCTTGCGCTCGCGCCCAAGCGCATCGCCAAGACCGCAAGCGCGGCTGACTTGACGCAGAGGTAGCCACATCCGATGGCGACGGTTGATATCGGAACGATTGTTTCCTTATGTAAGCGACGCGGGTTCATTTTTCCATCCAGCGAGCTTTACGGCGGGCTTGGCTCGACCTGGGACTACGGCCCGCTCGGCGTCGAGCTCAAGAACAACGTCAAGCGCGCGTGGTGGAAAGCTGTCGTCTATGATCGCGACGACATCGAAGGTATGGACGGCGCCATCCTGATGAGCCGGCTTGTATGGAAATACTCCGGCCACGAGGCGACCTTTAGCGATCCGCTGGTGGATTGCCGCGAGTGTAAGGGACGCTTTCGCGCCGATAAGACCTACGAGCTTGACTGTCCGCGCTACAAGCGCAAAGTCGCCGAATGCAGCGCCAGCCTGACCGAGCCGCGCGCCTTCAACCTAATGTTCAAAACTCAAGTCGGCCCCGTCGAGGAAGATGCCGCGCTCGCCTACCTGCGCCCTGAGACGGCGCAGAGCATTTTCGTCAACTTCAAGACGATTGTGGACTCCCGCTGGCGCAAGGTGCCCTTTGGCATCGCCCAGATTGGCAAGGCGTTTCGCAACGAGATCGTGCCCGGCAACTTCACGTTCCGCACCCGCGAGTTCGAGCAGATGGAAATTGAGTTCTTTTGCAAGCCTGGCACGGATGAGGACTGGCACGCGCATTGGATCGAAGAGCGCCACAACTGGTATCTGCGCTATGGCATTCGACCAGAGAATCTGCGCCGGCACGTTCAACGAACCGACGAGCTGGCGCATTACGCGCGCGCCTGCACCGACTTGCAGTATCGCTTCTTCCCTGAGCGCGAAGACGCGGAAAAGCAGTGGGACGAGCTGGAAGGCATAGCCAACCGAACCGATTACGACCTAAGCGTGCATTCCAAGGGCAAGCAAGAGAAGTGGAATGTGCACAACGAGCACTCAACCCAAAGCTTGACCTACCGCGATCCCGTCACGAACGAGAAGTTCGTTCCCTATGTCATCGAGCCGTCGGCTGGGGCGGACCGGGCGACGCTGGCATTTTTGCTGGACGCCTACAGCGAGAAAGCGGGCGCGGATGGCGAGCCGCGCGTTGTGCTGAAGCTTCATCCGGCGCTGGCGCCGATCAAGGTCGCCGTCCTCCCCTTGGCGCGCAACAAGTCGGAGCTTGTGGAAAAAGCCAGAGCCATCAAGACCGACCTGCAACGGCATGGCATCCGCGCCGTTTACGACGATACGGCGGCGATTGGCAAGCTCTATGCTCGGCAGGATGAAATCGGCACGCCGTTTTGCGTCACGGTGGATTACGACACGCTCGGCATCGGCAAGGCGAAGGACGGCGACCTGGAGACGCCTTCGCCCGCGCCGGCGGAACTCAAAGACACCGTCACCGTGCGCGACCGGGATACGTGGGAGCAAGCTCGCGTCCCCATCGCCGGCCTGACCGACTTTCTCGCCGAACGGCTTGGCCCGGCTCTGTGAAGCGCCGGCGCGTCCCCCGAATCCTTCCCCCCATGCCAGGAACGCCCTGACATTTCGTTTTCTTGAAGGAGCATTCGTATGCAGAACTTGAAGCGATCCTTGTCCCTGTGCGCCGTGGCGGCAACCGGCTTCCTTGCCGCCTGCGTTGTGAAAGACAACGTGCCGCCGCCGCCGCCGATGAAGCCAAAGGAAGAGAAAGTCAAGACGGTTGAGCCGGACAAGCCGGCCACGGAAACGAGCGCGAAGCCGGCTGAGCCGGCCAAGCCGGCGGAAGGCGCGCAAGATCCGCTCGTCGCCAAGGGCCGCGAACTCTACAACGGCAACGCCTGCGCCGGCTGTCACGGCGACAAGGGACAAGGAGTCCTGCCGAACGCGCCGAAGTTCACTGACGCCAACTGGCAGAAGCAGGAGAAAGACGAAGAAATTATCGCTTCGCTCAAGGGCGCAAAGGCGGCGCAGGGCATGCCAGCGTTCAAGGGCGGCAACGGCACGGATGACGAGCACAAGGCGCTGGTGGCTTATATTCGCTTCCTTGGCAAGGAAGCCGGCAAGTAGTTGCGCCAGCGCGAATAACACAACCGGGGCAGCGTCGGCGGCAACCGACCCGGCTACCGGTTTTGTCAAGGCGACGACCGAGGGAGCCTACCCCCAATGTCCAGCAGGCGATTCAATCCTATGGGAAAACTGGCGCTGATCGCGGTCTTGGCGGCGTTGGCCGAGGGCTTGGCGGCGGCGCGCGGCGCGGCCGATGAAGCCGCCGCTAAGCGCCTGGCGCGCGGCAAGCGGCTTTACAACGGCGCGGGCGCGTGCCTTGCCTGCCATGGCGCGGATGGCAAGCCGAGCGTCCCCGATGCGCCCGACCTGACCGATGCCGCCTGGCAGCGCAAGCGCTCCGACGCGGACTTCGCCAAAGCCCTCGCGGAAGGCAAGGGAACGATGCCGCCGTTCAAAGGCTCGGCGGCGGACATCGAGGCCCTGGTGGCATACGTCCGCTCGCTTGCCAAGCGAGCGCCGCAAGCCGATGCGTCAGGCTTTAGTCAACGCTTGGAATAACGCCTTATGAAAGTAGGCATTGTCGGCTTCGCTGGCGCGGGCAAGACAACCGTCTTCAATGCCCTGACCGGGCTGACGGCTGAGGTCGGCGGCTACGGCGGCAAAGACCGCCCCAACCTGGGCAATATCAAGGTGCCGGACGCGCGCGTGGATAAGCTCGGCGAGCTATACCGCGCCAAGAAGCGCGCCTACGCTGAAGTGGCGTTTGTGGATGTCGCCGGGCCGGCGGAAGGGTCGAGCGCCGGGGGGCTGGACGCCAGGCTGGTCGCCGCGATGCGCGACGTGGACGCGCTGGCGCACGTCGTCCGGGCCTTTCCTGACCCGCTCGGAACGCGCCCGACCCATCCAGCCGCCGATGTCGCCAGCTTTGACGCCGAACTCATCCTGTCGGACCTAATTCAAGTTGAAAATCGCCTGGAGCGCCTGAAAAAGGATCAAAAAGCGACGCCGCGCGAGCGCGACCTCTTTGCCCGCTGCAAAGCGGCGCTCGACGCCGAGCAACCGCTCCGGGCGCTGGATTTCGACGATGAAGAGCGGCACTTGATGACTGGCTTTCGCTTCCTTTCGCTCAAGCCGCAGATGATCCTGCTCAACGTCGCCGAAACCGACATCGCCGCTGGCGTCCCGGCGGCTGTTCAGGAAGCGGCTCAGGCGCGCGCCATTCCGACCGTCACGGCGATGTGCGGACAGGCGGAAATGGACATCGCGCAGCTTGCGCCGGAAGAACAAGGCGATTTCTTGCGCGACCTCGGCTTGACGGCCCCAGCGCGCGACCGCTTCATTGTGGCGGCTTACGGGCTGCTCGACCTCATGAGCTTTTTGACGGCCGGCGAGGACGAGTGTCGCGCCTGGCCCATCCAGCGCGGAACGAAGGCTCAGCGCGCGGCCGGCAAGATTCACTCCGACATCGAGCGGGGCTTCATTCGCGCCGAAGTCATCGCCTACGACGACTTCATCGCCTACGGGTCGGAAGCCAAGTGCAAGGAAGCCGGAAAGCTGCGCCTGGAAGGCAAGGAATACGTCGTTCAGGATGGCGACATCATCCATTTTCGCTTCAACGTTTGATCCAAAGCAAGTCATTTCCCAGGGTTTCACAAGCTTGCTTGGCAGCCCTAAAGCAAAGTCAAAACCCCGGAATATGCCGGGCTTTGCGTTTCCGTAGATTGCCTGAGGCAGCCTGGCTTTGTCTGTGCAAAGCGACTATGCAGGCGCATGCGAAGATTGAGCCAACGGGCGGAAGGCGCAATTGACCTTCGCGGAGGCCTCTACCTCGGCGCAGAAGCCTGTACCAGGGCGATGGCGCCAGCCTGCGGGATACCAGCGCCTCGATCAGAATGCGCGCGGCGATCAGCCCAGCGCGATCGGAGCCACCCTTATAGCGGATGGCCAGCGATTGCCCTTCGCGTAGCTGGTCAAGGATCGCCTGGCGGGATTCCCGCCAACCCTGGCCGAAATCTTCGAGCGGCGACTGATCATCGGATACCGGCAGGCGATGCCAGCTGAGATCGAGGGTCTGGCAGCGCTTGGCAATCCGTTTGGGCCATTAGCGACCAGCTCGTTCTGTGGCACCAGGGTGTAACCGCCGAACGCCGGCTTGCTTTTGAGGGCAGCCAGCGTCTCCTCAAGCGAGGTGTCCTTGGCGCTTGGGCAGGGCGTGAAGATCAGCTTGCCAGGAATGCCGGGGATGCTGACTCATGCGGCCGTTTGCGTCGAACTCCAGATAGGCTCCTTGGGCGCCGACGACTAGTTAAGGGATAGTGAACAAGCGCATCCAGCGACCGAGTACACGCAGCTGGTTAACCACGTTGCTGCCAGGGTCTTGCGCTGGCTATGGGCGAATCCCGCCCATGGCCAGCGGCACCCAGTCGATCTGCGCCTTGAACACGGCCGTCATCGAGCCGTGACGTTCGGGCGAGCACCACACCTGGCCTTCCGACCACTGCATCAGCTCGCGCAGCTCCTGCACCTTGGGGTGGCTGTCCGGAGCATCGTCCGGCAGCGGTAAACCACGCGGATCGAAGATGCGGGTCTCGGCGCCGAAACGTTGCAGCAGACGCGCGGCCTCTTCGGTCAGCAGGCGGCTGAAGGAGCGCTCGCGGCAGGAACCGTAAAGCAGCAGGATGCGCGGCGGGTGAGTCGAAGCCGGCTCGATACCGAGCTTGTCTGGACTCGGCAGGTCAGCCAGTTCGATATCCAGGTTGGGTAGCAGATCGTCTTGCATGGTTACTCCTGCGGAACAGTGGCAGCGCCGTCAAACCAGCGGCGTTTGAGCCACCAGGCGACACCCACCAGCGAGATCAATACCGGCACTTCCACCAGCGGGCCGATCACCGTGGCGAAGGCGACTGGCGAGGCCAGCCCGAAGGTGGCGATGGCCACCGCGATGGCCAGCTTGAAGTTGTTGCTGGCGGCGGTAAAGGCCAGTGCCGTGGTGCGCGGGTAGTCAGCCTCCAGCAGCTTGCCCATCCAGAAGCTGATGAATAACATCACCACGAAGTAGATGGTCAGCGGGACGGCAATGCGCAGCGCGTCCAGCGGTAGCTGCAACACCATGTCGCCCTTGAGGCTGAACATCGCGACGATGGTCAGCAGCAGCGCCACCAGGGTCAGCGGACTGATGCGCGGGATGAAGTGCTCGCTGTACCAGGCCTCGCCCTTGCGCGCGATCAGCAGCTTGCGAGTGAGGAATCCTGCCAGGAAGGGAATGCCCAGGTAGATCAGCACCGACTCGGCGATATCGAGGAAACTGGTCTCGATCACGCTGCCCTGTAGGCCGAATAGCGGCGGCAGCAGGCCGAGGAAGATCCAGGCGTACAGGCTGAAGAAAAGGATCTGGAAGATGCTGTTGAAGGCCACCAGGCCGGCGACGTACTGGTTGTTGCCACCGGCGATCTGGTTCCATACCAGCACCATGGCAATGTAGCGAGCCAGGCCGATCAGGATCAGACCGGTCATGTATTCGGGCTGGTCGCGCAGGAAGATCACTGCCAAGGCGAACATCAGCACCGGGCCGATCACCCAGTTCTGAATCAGCGACAGCGCCAGAATGCGCTTGTCGCTGAAGACCTGCGGCAGTTCCTCGTATTTCACCTTGGCCAGCGGCGGATACATCATCACGATCAGGCCAATGGCGATTGGAATGTTGGTCGAGCCCACGGACAGGCTGTTCAGCCAGACCGGAAAGCCCTCGAACAGGCTGCCCAGGCCCACGCCCAGTGCCATGGCGAGGAAGGTCCACAGGGTCAGGTAGCGATCCAGGAAGGACAA
>NKPT01000234.1 GCA_002254845.1 Chloracidobacterium sp. CP2_5A
GGGAGGAGAGGGGGACGGGGTGAACTAGAGCGCCCCCACCAGCCGCGCCGTGGTCGGTGACCCGGGGGGGGCGCGGACGCGCGAGCGACCCCGCTCAAGGTCGCGCGCGCGCGCGTCATGCGCGCGGGTTTGCCTAGCGCTAGGCGACCGCTGGACTGTCTAGCGCTAGGCAGTCGTTAGGGTTTCCCCGGATGACCCGGCAAGCTTGCCGCGCAACAATGCCACCATCGGCCCACGTCGGGCCACAACCGAGGAGACATCCATGTTCATCATCCCAGACCATGAGCTGCAGGAAGCTATTGAAGCGCTTCCTGCAGCAGACCTGCGCGCGTATATCGACGCGCGCCGGGCGGGGGCCTCCCACGAGGAGGCCCTTGAAGCCGCCAAGA
>NKPT01000255.1 GCA_002254845.1 Chloracidobacterium sp. CP2_5A
CGCTAGCTCCGCTCCAGGATTAAGTGTCGCCCCGGCAAACGGCAAGCGCCCGGGATCCGGAATGGCTGTGGCGCCCCGAGAGGCCCCGCGGCTGATCGGCCATCCCTTGTCGGACCGCGTCGGCGACCCCGGCTTGACGGTCGCGCCGGCGGACGGCTACCTTGTGCAAGTGATTCAAACGATTGTTTGAATTTTTTCGCGCGAAGCCGGCGACAAAGGAAGCAAGCGACAAAGCATGTGGCGCATTGGCTTGAAGATGCTTATGGGCGACCGCGCCAAGTACTTTACCTTGGTTGGCGGGGTGTCGGTCGTCGTGTTTCTGTTCATCCAGCAGGGGTCGGTGTTTTGCGGCCTCATTGGGCGCACCGCCAAGCC
>NKPT01000346.1 GCA_002254845.1 Chloracidobacterium sp. CP2_5A
CCTCGGTCCCGGTCAAGTCCAACCGAAGCAGCAAGATGTTATCTACATGCTCACGCCACGGCTGACGCGGGTGGGCATGGAGTATTTTGGCCCGCCGATTCCGCTGCTGGACAATGCGACGGTCAGCGGGCGCGTCGAGACGGACTTCTTGACGCTCAACCCACGCGGTTCGGAGTCGCGCGAATTGCTCCGCTTACGCTTGGCATACCTGGCGATCAAGCATGGGCCGTTTACACTCGTCGCTGGTCAGGACTGGGATATTGCTGGGCCGCTGTTGCCTTTGGTCAACGACAACACCAGCTTTTTCA
>NKPT01000253.1 GCA_002254845.1 Chloracidobacterium sp. CP2_5A
GCTTGGCAGACCTCGAACCGCCTTTTCACGCGATTGTGAGCAACCCGCCCTACATCCGCGACGACGAATACGCCGGCTTGATGCCGGAGGTCCGCGACTTCGAACCTCGCGAGGCCTTGACCGCCGGCTCCGACGGCTTGGATGTCGTGCGGATGATTCTCGCTGGCGCTCCCCCGCTGCTCGAGCCGGATGGCTTCACCTTGCTTGAAATCGGATGCGGACAAGGCAAGGCTGTCGCGCAAATGGCCGCAGCGGCCGGATTTCGCGACGCCCAAATCCTTCAGGACTTTGCCGGCTTGGACCGGTATGCCCTCCTGACGCGTTGAGCACGCCGGCGTGCTGCCGTTTCGCATCGAGCGCCCAACTCCCCTCATAC
>NKPT01000314.1 GCA_002254845.1 Chloracidobacterium sp. CP2_5A
CCCGAACCGTTGACCGTCACGATCTCGCTCATGGGAAGCGGCTCGCGGCGCGCTCGGCGCGCGCGACGCTCGCGCTGGCTGCGGCCGATGGCGGCCCGGTTGCGCCGCTCGAGCCGCTCGCTCTCGCGAGCCTCCGGATCGAAACCATAGAATAGGTCCGGCGTCATGCCGCACACATCCAGCAACTGCTCCACCGTCAGGAACGGCTCGTTGGGGCAGCGGTAAATCAGGTCCGATTCAAGCGTGTCGCGCCGGATCCGCTGGCCGAGCAACTGGCTATAAAACTCATTTTCGAGGTCCGCCGCGCTGCCGGCGAGCGCGACCTC
>NKPT01000038.1 GCA_002254845.1 Chloracidobacterium sp. CP2_5A
CGGGCGGAGCTGGTGATTGCCATCGCGCGCGTCAAGCAGGCTGGCGGGCTTCCGGTTCACATTCCGGCGCGCGAGTCGGAGGTGCTGACGCTTGTTACAGCGCGCAACGCCGGCCCGCTTGACAATGCCGCCATTCGGCGACTCTTTGAGCGCATCATCGCCGAATCGCGCCGCCTTGAACACCGAGTCCTGGGAACGTCGGAAGACCAGCCAGGCGCCTGACTTGCGCCGGGGGCGCCCGCTTTGGCGGCGGCAAGGCGTATCGCTCAAGTATCTGGACAGGCCGATGCCGGCGTCTTTTCCATCGTTGCTTGTGCCCGTCTATGATACAAACGCGGACGCGTCGCCGAGCGCGGCTGCCCGCGGGCAAGCTCGGCGGGACGCACTTTCTTGTGAAACGGAACTGTCTCGATGACCCAAAGCTTGCCGCGCCTGGTCAAGCCGTTGAAGGCTTACCGCAATCAGGACTTCCTGGAAAGCCGCGCAGCGCGGATTCTTCGCATTCAAAGCGAGTACCTTGAGCCGGCTCTCCGGCTGCGCGAACACAACGTTCAAGACACGATCGTGTTTTTCGGCTCGGCGCGCATTCACCCGCATCCAAACGGCAAGTATCCGCCCGAACATGATGCGGAAGCGCCGGATCGCGGCGCGACCAGCTCAGCTCTGGCGCGCTTCTACGACGACGCGGTGGATTTGGCGCGAATGCTTACGACGTGGGCGATGAGCTTGCCGACGACGCAGCGTCGGTTCCTGATTTGCTCTGGCGGCGGTCCTGGCATTATGGAGGCTGCCAACCGCGGCGCGGCCATTGCCGGCGGCAAGTCGGTTGGCTTCAATATCAGCCTTCCGTTTGAGCAATACCCGAATCCTTACATCTCGCCGGAACTGTGCTTCGAGTTTCACTACTTCTTTATGCGCAAGTTCTGGCTGGTCTATCCCGCCAAGGCGCTGGTAATCTTTCCCGGCGGCTTTGGAACGCTCGACGAGCTGCTGGAAGTGCTGACGCTGCTGCAAACGCGCAAGCTCAACCGCCGCATGCCGATTGTCATTTATGGCGAAGCCTACTGGCGCGAAGTCATCAACTTCGAGGCGCTTGTCAAGTGGGGCATGATTTCAGCGTCCGACTTGGAATTTTTCCGTTACGCCAACGCGCCGGACGAGGCCTTCGCCTACCTGCGGGACTGTCTGCTCGAAATTTATGGCGAGTCAGACAGCGCCCCCGCTTTTAGCGACTGATGGCGGGTAGCGACTGATGGCCAGCCGAATTGACCATGTCTTCTGTAGCTTTGCTGGCGGCTAAGTCCGCTACAGTCCGCTTTGGCGGCTTGGTGGCTGTCAAGGATCTTGATCTGGCGGTCGCCTCCGGTCAGGTTTTTGGCCTGATTGGCCCGAACGGGGCCGGCAAGACAACCATTTTCAATGTGCTGACCGGCATCTATCGCCCAACGTCTGGCGATATCAAGCTGGAGGGCCAGAGCATCGTTGGTCTGGCGCCGCACGAAATCGCGCGGCGCGGCGTGGCGCGGACATTTCAAAATATCCGCCTCTTCGGCGAGCTTTCCGTCTTGGAAAATGTTATGGCAGCCTGTCATCCGCGCAGTCGCGCCGGACTCTGGGCGACCATGCTGCGAACAGCCCGCCAACAGGCCGAAGAAAAGGAGCAGCGCGATTTCGCCTTGGCGCTGCTTGATCGCTTTGGGCTGGCCGCGCGCCGCCACGCGCCGGCCAAGACCCTGTCTTACGGCAATCAGCGGCGACTTGAAATCGCGCGCGCGCTGGCGACGCGGCCCAAGGCGCTGCTGCTCGACGAGCCAGCCGCCGGTCTCAACCCGCAGGAGTCGCTTGCGCTCATGCGCCAGATTCGACAGCTGCGGGATGATTTCAACCTAACCATCGTTTTGGTCGAGCACAACATGCGCGTTGTCATGGGCGCCTGCGAGCGCATTCACGTTGTCGAGCAGGGACAAACCATTGCTGTCGGCTCGCCCGATGACATCAAGCGCGATCCGCGCGTCATCGCGGCCTATCTCGGCAACCATTAGCAAGTTCGAAATGCCATACACTGATGATACGAAAGCCAGCGCAAGCCGGGCTCAAGCTGAAACCTTTCCCCTAGACTCGATTCTCTGCGGCGAGAGCCTCGACCTGCTGCAAAAGCTGCCTGCGGGGGTGGCGGATTTGGTTCTCACTTCCCCGCCCTACTTCCATCAACGCGACTATGGACCCGGCATCGGCAACGAGGCGACGCAGGAGGAGTATATCGCGACGTTGCTGAAGGTCTTTGGCGAGTGTCTGCGCATCCTCAAGCGGACCGGCAGCTTGGTGTTCAACATCGGCGACAAGTACGAGCGGCAAAGTCTTTTGCTGGTTCCGTACCGCTTCGCGATAGCCGCGCTGACGCAGTTTCCGGTTCGGCTCGTCAACAACATCACCTGGGTCAAGCTCAATCCGACGCCGCGCCATTTCCAGCGTCGCTTGGTATCGAGCTCCGAGCCGTTCTTTCACTTTGTCGTGTCTAACAAATACCAGTATTTCCCGGGCGACTTTCTGCGCCAGCCATCGCTGCCGAGAAGCCGCCGCCGAGGCCGGGGCATCGGGCATCGGTACTTTCAGCTCATTGAAGCCTCGACGTTGACCGCCGAGCAGAAGGCGAAGGCGCGCTCCGCGCTGGAAGCCGCCATCGCTGAAGTCCAAAAGGGAGTCATTTCAGATTTCCGCATGAAAATTCGCGGGCTGCATTCGGTTCCGTTTGGCGGACGGGAAGGCGGGCGCAACATTCGCCTTGAGCGCGATGGCTTTACGATCATTCGCATGCACGGCGAGCGACTCAAGCGCGATGTCATTGAGTCGCCAGTCGAGTCGCTCAAGGGCTGCCCGCACCGGGCGGTTTTCCCCGAAGCCTTGGCGAAGGAGTTCATCCGCTTGCTGACGCACCCCGGCGATGTGGTGGTTGATCCATTTCTCGGCTCGGGAACAACCGCCGTCGCCGCCAAGAAGCTCGGCCGCCACTACCTAGGCATCGACATCAATCCTGATTACTGCGTGTATGCGCGGGATCGCGTATCGAGGGCGACGCGCCAGACTCCCCTGCTTGATGCCGGCGCCTGGTGACATTCGCGAGAAAGCGAGCCCGTCGATGCCTGAAGAGCGCCAAGCCGCCCCGCCGCTGCTGACTGTCGAAAATCTCTCTGTCGCTTATGGCGCAATCGAGGCGCTGCGCGACGCATCCCTAGCGGTCGCGAAAGGCGAGATCGTCACGCTCATTGGCGCGAATGGGGCCGGCAAGACCACGACGCTCAAAGCCATTGTCGGACTGCTGCGACCAAAGCGGGGGCGCGTGATCTTCAACGGCGCGGACATTGCCGGACGTCCGACCCACGAGATTGTGGCGCGCGGCGTCGCGCTGTCGCCGGAAGGACGCGGCATTTTCCCCGACATGACCACGCTTGAAAATCTTGAGCTTGGCGCGTACCGCCAGCCCGACCGGGCGCAGTTTCGGCGCGATCTCGACCATGTCTGCGCGCTGTTTCCGCGCGTCAAGGAGCGGCTTAAGCAACGCGCCGGGACGCTGTCCGGCGGCGAACAGCAGATGGTGGCGATTGGACGGGCGTTGATGAGTCGTCCGACGCTGCTGTTGTTGGATGAGCCGTCGTTGGGGCTGGCCCCATTGGCGACGCAGGCGATTTTTGACGCGCTGGGCGAGCTCAACCGCGAAGGGCTGACGATATTGCTCGTGGAGCAAAACGCGCGCCTTGCGCTGGCGCGGTCGCATCGCGGCTATGTTTTGGAAACTGGACGGTTAGTCATGAGCGGCGACGCCGACGTTCTGGCGCAGGACGCGCGGGTCAGGGAGGCCTATCTCGGACAGTGAAAACGCGGCTTCGCCGGCTGATGGACAAAGCCGGATACGCTCATGGAAGTCGTTTTTGACGTCGGGGGGGGGGCAGTCTCGGCGAAACGGCTCGGTGGCTTCGCCGCGCTTTTTTAGAGACGGGCGAAAATTCGCGTCTTGCCCGGCGGGCTAAAACGCTTTGCATCTTGACGCTTGATGCAATACACCTTCTGTGTCCAGCCCGCTTTGAGCAAGCGCTTCAAAAGCATCAAGACGCTCTCCCGTGGAAAAAATGCTTGTCCAAAGGGATAGGGCTGGTCGTATGTAGAGTGTGCCGATCACGCCTGCGCTCGGCGCGTGCCGGGCCGGGGGGATTTGAGCTGCGACACCGTTTGGAAACATCTGTTTTTCTCTCACATTTGGAGGATGTGACCCTCATGAAAGAACGCGACCTGACCAACAAATACCTCGAAGTAGGTGAACTTATTCAACGAGGCCGCCGCGCCGCGCTCAAGGCCGGCGCGGTCGGCCTCGGCGCGAGCGCCTTCACGCTGCTGAGCGGCTCGCTGCTGGCGCCGTCCGTGGCGCTTGCCGCCGACAAGGCCGGCGATGTGAAAATTGCCAATGTGGCCCTCAACCTGGAGCATCAAGCGATCGCCGCCTATGGCGTTGGCGCTGGCACTGGCTTGCTGGAAGGGACGGCGCTGGCGGCGGCAAAGCTCTTTCTGAGCCACCACGAAGCGCACCGCGACTCGCTCATTGGCGTCATCAAGAAGTTTGGCGGCACGCCTGTCGAGCCGAAGAAGGATCCGAAGGAATACGAGGCGATCGCCGAGGCCGTGCCGAAAATCAAGTCGGCGACCGACGTCCTCGAATTCGCGCTGACGCTGGAAGAGCAGGCGGCCGGCGCATATATCGGCGTCTTGACCTCGTTCTCGGAAAAAGATCTGATTCCGGTGCTAGCGGGCATTGGCGCGGCGGAAGCCCAACACGCGGCCCTGCTGCGTTTTGTGCTTCAGAAGAGCCCCCTCCTTCAGGGTCCGGTTGTTAAGTAGCATCCTGCCCAACTCCATCCAGCCCCTGTCTCTCGCTCAGAGCCGGCAGGGGCTTTTCACCACTCGGAGACGCCCCCCATGGTCAAGCGTTTAGTACTGGCAATCGCGCTTGTCGGCGCATTGGCTGCGGTCTGGTCAGCCCCGGCCGCTCAAAAAGGCAAAGCCGCCGGCGACGCTGCCAAAGGCAAGGAGCTTTTCGCCCAAACCTGCGCGCCCTGCCATAGCGCCACCAGCAAGACGGCAAATGTCGGCCCGGGGCTGAAAGGTCTTTTCAAAGAGAAGACCATGCCCGCCACCGGACGCCCGGTTTCCGTCGCCGTGGTCAAGTCGCAGATTCAGAAAGGCGGCGGCGGCATGCCCGCGTTCGGTAGCAAGTATAATGCGCAGGAGCTGAATGACTTGATCGCGTACCTGCGCGCGCTGTAACGTCGTCCTATGCTGACTCGGAAAGCGGATGAGTCATTGAGTTATGAAGCCGCGCTCGCGGAGCTGGAGCGGATTGTCCAGCAAATGGAAGACGGAAGCCTTCCGCTGGAGGCGTCCCTGGATCTCTTCGAGCGGGGCATGACGCTGGCCCGGCTGTGTCGAGCGCGCCTATCCGCGGCTGAGCAGCGGATTGAAACCATCCTCAAATCAGCGGATGGCGACTTTGTCATCGCTCCTTTCGCGGCCGCTGCTGATGACGCCGACGACGAATGACACCTCCAATTTCGCCGCTGAGCAAGCTCCCATCGCCCTGACCGTGACCCGCCTATGTGGCGCGCTGGCCGGGCAACGGCAAGTCGTTCGCCAACTTCCGGTCGTCATCGGTCGCTCCCGGCAGTGCGCGATTCGGCTTAGTGCCGCCGATGCCGAAGTCTCGGGCCGTCATGCGCAAATTTCCTTCGACGGACACGCCCTCTGGGTTGAAGACTTAGGTAGCGCCAACGGCACGCGCCTCAATGACCAGCCCATCGGGCGGGCCGCGCTTGCTAGCGGCGATGAAATTGAGCTTGGACCGGGCGGCCCTCGCTTGCGCGTGACCTTTGACTGGCCCGCCGCGCAGTGGGTTGGCAATGTCCAGGGCGAGACTTATCACCTTGGCACATGCGAATTCCCGCTGCGCTCGGCGCTGCGCTTCCCGATCTACGGAGCGGGCGCGCTGTGCTTACTGCTGCCGCTCTGGCTCGGCAGCTTGGTCGCCGCCGTGTTGTTCACGCCGCTTGGTCTGCTGGCGCTGCTGCTTGGGTGGAGCCTGACGCGCGTCAACATCACCATCACGCCGCTTTGCCTGGAATATCAAGGCGTATGGCGACAAGTCACGCTGCCCTGGTCGGAAGTAACGCGCTTGCAGGTTGACTTGCGCGGCGCGGGCGGTCGCCGAGCGACCTACGCGATATTCGGGTCGGCGGGCCAAAGCCTGACCTTTCAAGCGGCTGATTATGTGAGCGGCGTCGAGCTGGCGCAGCTTATCGTTCGGCGCACGGGGAAACGCTGGGAGCCGCCGCTCGGTGAAAGCTGAGCTTTCATTCATATTCTTGGATTGCATGCCGCAAGCGCCCGGGGGTAAAACTTCGCTGTCGCTTTCTGCGCGGCAACGCCCAGCGGCGGCGCGCTAGCCTTCAAGCGCGCGGATTTTCGATACTTTTTTCGGGGACGCCTTGCCATGATCGCTCAACTTGAAGCTCCGCGCGCGGCGCGCGCGCTGCCCGGCGCCAACGTCTACCGCTTTCGGACCGACGCCCTACGCTTGCTTCAAGGCATGTATCGCCGCTATGGAGATGTCGTCCAGTTTCGCCTTGGCAGCGAGCGAGTGTTTATGGTGAGTAATCCCGATTACATTCGGGAGATTCTCGTCACCAGCCACAAGAACTTCATCAAGGGGCGCGGTTTGCAGCGCGCGCGCAAGTTTCTGGGCAATGGGCTGCTCACCAGCGAAGGCGATTTTCACAAACGGCAGCGCCGCTTGTCGCAGCCGGCCTTCCATCGCGAGCGAATTGCGACCTACGCGCGCGTCATGGCGCAGTATGCCGCCGAAATGCGCGACGAATGGCAACCCGGCGAGCGGCATGACATTGCCAAGGAAATGATGCGCCTGACGCTGCGGATTGTCGCCAAGACGCTCTTCGACGCGGAAGTCAAAAGCGAAATGGATGAAATCGGAGCGGCGCTGACAACGACCATCGAGCTGTTTTCCGCCGTCATGACGCTGCCGTTCTTCGAGTTGATCGAGAAGCTGCCGCTTCCGTTCAACTACCGCTTTCGCGCGGCGCGGGCGCGGCTGGACGAAACGGTTTACCGCATCATCGAGGAGCGCCGCCGCTCAGGCGAGGATCGCGGCGATCTGCTTTCGATGCTGCTCCTCGCTCAGGACGAGGAAGGCGACGGGACGGGGATGACCGACGAGCAGCTCCGGGATGAAGCGATGACCATCTTTCTGGCCGGTCACGAGACCACGGCCAACGCGCTCGCCTGGACGTGGTATTTGCTCTCGCAGCACCCGGAAGCCGAGGCGCAAATGCGCGCGGAGATAGACGCCGTCTTGGGCGGGCGCCTCCCGACCATGGTCGACTACGGCAAGCTCAAGTACACGGAGATGATCTTCGCTGAAAGCATGCGCCTATATCCGCCGGCCTGGGTCTTCGGAAGGCGAGCGATCGATGAATTCTCCATCGGCAACTATCGCCTGCCGGCGCGGGCGCTGGTGCTGATGAGTCCGTATGTCGTGCATCGGCGCTCGGATTTCTATCCCGCGCCGGAGCGCTTCATCCCGGAGCGCTGGACGCCGGAGGAAAAGGAAAAGCGGCCGAAGTTCGCTTATTTCCCCTTTGGCGGCGGCCCGCGCGCCTGCATCGGCGAAGGCTTCGCCTGGATGGAAGGCGTTCTGATTTTGGCGACCATCGCCCAAAAATGGCGCTTCCGTCTGGCCCCTGACGCGCGCGTTGTTCCGGAGCCGCTCATTACGCTGCGACCGAAATTCGGCATTCCGATGCTCGTTGAAGCTCGCGCATGACGGCCGTTGCCATCGTCCCAGCCGGGGGAATGGGGACGCGCTTCGGAGCCGACCGCCCCAAGCAGTTTCTCGAGCTCGCCGGCTGCCCGATCATCATCCATACCCTGCGGCGGCTGGCGGACTGTCCTGACATCAGCCGGATCGTCGTCGCGCTGCCTGGCGCGGCGCGGGCGGACTTTGACGCGCTGCTGGAGCGCTTTCCCGTCGGAAAGCCTGTCGCGGCGGTGACGGGCGGCGCGGAGCGGCAGGACTCGGTACGGCTGGCGCTGGCCGCTGCGCCGACGAGCGCCACGGTTGTCATCGTTCATGACGCGGTGCGCCCGTTTGCCACGACGGCGCTGATGACGACGACCATTGCCGCCGCGCGCGCCGACCGGGCCGCTGTTGTCGGGCATCCGGCGACTGACACCATCAAGCTGGTTCGGAATGAATTAGCCTATGAAACCCCGCCGCGCCTGACGCTCTACGCCGTGCAAACGCCACAGGCGTTCGAGGCCGAGTTATTGCGCGAAGCGCACGCGCGCGCCGAAGCGGAAGGCTTTGAAGCCACTGACGACGCGATGCTCGTCGAGCGGCTGGGCGTGCCGGTGCGGATCGTTCCCGGACCGCGCTGGAACTTGAAAATCACGCACCCGGACGACTTGCCGCTGGCGGATTTCCTCTGGCGGCGAAGCTTGCAAGCAGGGCCAATGGATACAGCGCCCTAAGCGCCCAGCGCGGCGAAGTTCCGAAGAAGCTGCAAGCCCGCCCGCTGGCTTTTTTCAGGGTGAAACTGCACGCCTAGGACGTTGTCGCGCGCGGCGGCGCTGGCATAGCGCAGCCCGTAGTCGGTCGTCCCAATCACGGTCTCCGGGCGGACCGACGCCGCATGGTACGAATGGACGAAGTAAAAAAACGTCTCGTCGGGGATGTCCTTCCACAGCGGATGCGCCTGCGTTTGGGCGACTTGATTCCAGCCGACGTGGGGTACCGGGCGTATGTCGGCTGGGAAGCGCGTCACTTCGCCGGCCAGCAGCCCCAATCCGGCGTGCCGGCCAAATTCATGACTCGCTTCAAAAAGCATTTGAAACCCGACGCAGACGCCCAGCACCGGCAGTCCGGCGCGGGCGACTTCCTGAACGACGCCGTCCAGCCGCCGCGCTCGGAGCTCCTCCATCGCCGCCCCGAAGGCGCCGACGCCCGGCAGGACAAGATGCGTCGCGCGACGGACAACGGCTGGGTCGTCCGAAATCTCGGCTGCCACGCCGACCCGAGCGAAAGCGCGCTCCAGGTTGCGCAGGTTACCGACGCCGTAATCAAGAATGACCAGTCGGCTCATCAATCGCGGGCGTTGGTTGGCGCAGGGGTTGTCGCCGGCGCGTTCCGGCGCGCCATCTGCTCGGTCACAACGTAGCCCGGACGCGCCCGCACCCGCGCTTCCGGCCGGCGCACCCGCACCCGCACCCGACGATAGCCAGGCTGGTCAAGCCCGCGGGTTGGATAGTAGCCAAGCACGTAGACGTGGCGCAGGTCCTCGGCAATCGACTTGAAAATCGCCCGCGCCGCGCCAGGATCGGTGAAGCGGTTGTGCGTCCCGCCGGAAATCGCGGCGATGTCGCGCAGAAAGGTTTCTTCAAGGCCGAGCACCGAAGGCTCTTGCCGGCTGGTTGAGCGTCCGGCTTGTGGCGGATCGGCGACCGGAAACATTGGGCCGCGGCGCGGGCGCCGCCCCGGTATCGGGAAAGGCAGCGGAAACGGAAACTGAATTGGCGGCTGTGCCTGCCCTGGGGTCGCCGCTGGATACTCCGCCGTATAAACCAGCGTATCGGACTCAACCACCCGGTCGAGGATGTCGCGCGGCTTGTACCGCCGGCTGGTCGTATCTTCGCCGTCCGTCAGCAGGATCATCGCTTTTCGGCCTTCGATCGGGGCCAGGTGGCCTTCGAGAATCTGATAGGCTGCGTCGTAGAGCCGCGTGCCGCCCTCGATCTTGGCCTGCGCCACGGCGCGGCGCAGCTCGCCCTGATTGCTGGTGAACGGGCAAAGCTGCCGAATCTTGTCCGAGAAGGTAAAGACGCTTACCGAGTCGTCAGGGCGGATATGGTCAATAAAGGCGTTCGCCGCATCGCGCATGTCGTCAATGCTCAGATAGGCGCTCCGGCTTACGTCCAGTACCAGCGCCACGTGAAAGGGAACCTGCTCGGAGGTGAAAAACGTGATTTCCTGCGGCGTATTGTCTTCGGTCAGCGAAAACTCGCTCTTCTTGAGGAACGGCAGGTAGCGGTTGTAGTCGTCGCTGACGACCACCGGAATTGTCACTAGCGTCGCCTGAATCGTGATGAGGTCTTCATCATTGGTCGCGGGCGGCGGCGCGGCCGGCGCAGGGCTTGGGGCGCTGTCTCCGCGCCGGCCCAGCGTCGGTCGCTCCCGCATGTTCGGGGCTTCCGCGTCATTGGCGTCCATTGGCGGGCGCGACGGCGCGATCCGCGGGCGCGACGCGTGGCGCCCGGATTGGGCTGTCGCCAGCAGCGGCAATCCGGCCAGCGCCAGGATCGCCCAAAGCGCCCAGAGCCGACGCGCCCTTTGGCCTCTCGCTTGCTCAATGTTTCCCATGCCCCCAGGTCCCCGCGTTCAGGATTGACGTATAGCGATTCTGTTCCGGAATCTGATGAAAAAACCGCGCCTGTCGTTGCAAAAAGCCTACCATTGATGGCGCGTCAGCGCCGCTCGATAAAGCGCTTCAACCGCCGCGACCGCCCGCTCTGGCGCATAGCGCCTGACTGCTCGACGCCCGCCCTCCGCCAGCCGCCGCCGGAGGTCGGCGTCCCCGGCCAGTCGGCGCAGCGCGTCGGCCCAGGCGCCCGGATCAAGCGGCGCGACGCGCAGCCCGGTTTCTTCATGAGCAACCAGTTCCGCGAGCCCGCCGGCATCGGAGACCGCAACCGGCGCGCCAGCCGCCCAGGCCTCCAGCGCGCCCAGCGAAAACGCCTCGTCCAACGAGGGGATGGCGACCGCGTCACAGGCTGCCAGAAAGCCCGGCGCGTCCTCGACGAAGCCCAAAAAGCTCACCTGCGCAGTTAGACCGGCCGCGTCGGCTTGTCGCCGCAGCTTGTCCAGATAATCCGTGTCGGCGCTTCCAGCCAGCGCCAGATGGAGACGCGGCGCCAAGCCCTGCGCCGCCTCCAGCGCCGAGAGCAATGTCGCCTGTCCCTTGTTGGCCTCTAAGCGGTTGAGACAGCCAACGACGAAAGCGCCCTCCGGCAAGCCAAATCGCTGGCGACAGGACTGCCGGTCAACCCCGGGTGGCAGGCGAAAGCGCTCGGCGTCCACCCAGTTTGGAATGACAACGACGCGAGCGTCATCCCAGCCAAGCGAAGCCCTGGCCTTGCCTCCCACATAGCCGGACACGGCAATCAGCCGCTCCGTCACCCCCAGCCACCATCTATAAAGACGGCTTCGCGTCAGCGGGGCGTAGTGATGGCGCGTCAGAAACAAGGCAGGCGCAAGCTTGCCCCGCCAGCGTCGCCAGCGGACGGCTCCAGCCGCCACCGGATAGTCGCGGGCGTAGTGAGCATGGAGGATGTCTATCCGATGGCGCTCCAAAAGCGCCGCGAGCCGCCGCATCGCGCCAACGTCCAGCGCCTGACGGGCGACAACCGGATGCAGCGTATGGCTGATGCCGGAATCGCGCAAGCGACGGGCGAGCGCCCCATCCGCCGCTGCCGCGACGTGCAGGCGGTGCCCGCGCGCCGCCAGCGCCGCGACAAGCTCCAGCACGTGCCGCTCCCCGCCGCCGAAGGCTCGGCCGGGATTGATATGCAGAATGTTCATGCCGCCGGCAAGCGGCGCTTGACCATGTAGGGGTTGACCTGCGGATCAAACCGGAACTGGTCATGGCCGCCCACAAAGACGATACAGCCGACCAACAGCGCGACCAAGTGGTGAAAGTGAACCGCTTCCCAGCGCATGACGGGATGCACTTGGATGGTCAGCAGCCGCCGCGACGGCGAGGCATGACGCGCATTGAGCTGCGCCCGCTCGAACCGCACTTCGAGCAGGTCCTGCTTGTAAAACTCGCGCCGCGCGTGAAGCGAAAAATCGCCCGGCTGGCGCCCGTCGCGGCGCAGGCTGACCAGGAAGCGGCCGGATGGCAGCTCTATCGTCATGCGCGCGCGATGCGGATTCCGCCGCCGATTGATGCGCAGCCGCGAGAGTCCCTGCGTGTCATCCCGAATGGTCAGCTCATAGCCCATCCGCCCAACGCTCAGATCGAGCGTCACCCCTTCCGCCAGCGCGATATAGCGCCCCGCCCGCCGCCGCCGCCAGAGTAGGTGGGCGAGGGTTTGGTCGGCTTGACGCAGCGTGAACAGCGGGCGCCGGACGCCCGTTCGCTCGACAATGATGACGCCAGTTTTCCACTCGTGAAAGTCAAGTCGCGGTTCGTGGGGGGTGGAAGCCGAAAATGCCCTCATGCGTCACGCGCCGGTTGATCCCGGCTTTATGCTTTTACTTAGGATTGCTTAGGATGTCGTGGCGAGCGCGACCGGCTTCATCAGCTTTTGGTAGCCGTCTTCGCTCTCCGTCCACTTGAGAATTTCCGAAACCCGCCAGACCGGGAAGGGGTGCGTTCGCCCGCCGGCAATCTGCCAAGTCCAGAAGCGATCAATGAAGTTGCTCTCGTTGCGCTGGTCAAACGCCCGCGCCTGCGCGATGAACGCTTCGTGATCGAGCTTTGAAGTCAGCGCTCCGCCCGCCAGCTTCATCATGAGCTTGGTCAGCGTGTGCGACTCCTGCACGACGAGCTGCGCCGCCCGGTCGCAGCTCAGCTCCGCCTTTTGATACCAAGTTAGCAGCGCGCTCCGAATCGGCCACGTCAGCAAGTCGGGAATGCCCGGCGGCAGCGGCGCGCGCGTCAGGGCGTAGCTCCCAAGCTGAAACAACAACTCGGCCGCGACCTTATACAGCAAGTGATGGCAGTGAATGTGGCCCAGCTCGTGGGCGATGACCGCCAAAACCTCGATGTCGTCCAATCGCTCGACCAGCGGCGTGAACAAGACAATAAACGGACGCTCAACGCCGCTCGTGAAGGCGTTGAAGCCCAGCCCGCCGCCGCCCAGCGGATTCGTCACGCTGAGATAAAGCTCCGGCAGCTCCTGAAGGCCAAGGCACTGACAAGCCACCTCCAGCTTCGCGTGCAGGTCCGGGCACTGCTTTTCCGACACTTTGACGCCGTTGGCCGTGAACATCACCCGCAAATAGCTTTCGCCGGTGATCTCAAGCGCCTTCTTGAGTAACGGGTCAATGCCCGGGATGAGCTGAAGCGCGTCCAGCGCCTGCGAGTCAAGCGGGTGGATGTATTCGCGCGGCGACAGGCCCGGAAACTTGCGGTGCGGCCGCTCATCAAGCGGCAGTCGGCAGCGCCCGCAGCGGATGCCCGCCTGGGGCGTCCAGTCGGCGCGCACGCGGTTGCGCTGGCCGCAGTAGCGACAGCGCGCCTCGCGGCAGGCGGCGCCGTTCCTATTCGCGGTCGCGCCTTCGGGCGCGTTGGCGGGCGGCAGCGATTCCGAAGCTCCCCCTAGCGAAGCTTCAGGCTCCGCCGCGCCAGACTCGTCAGCGGACGGATCGCCTTCAGCTGGCAGCGGCTCATCTGGTGACATAGCGCGTATCCTTGAAAAAGGGTGAGGGGAAAAAGGGTGAGGGGGGGGGCGCGGGAGCGCCGCGCGGGGATGCCGGAGCAGCTTGCTTGATTTCGCGCGAATCGGCAACCCGCCCAGGCAACGCCCGCCGCCGCGACTGGCAGCCGTATCAGTGAGCGCGTCAGTAAGCGCGAGCGAAAATCGCCTGCGTCGCGGCCGGGCGTCCCGTCATGAAGCACGGACCGGTTCCGCCGGGCTGATCCAGCGGGATGCACCGCAGGGTCGCCTTGGTCTCTTCCTTGATTCGCTGTTCGAGCGCGGCGTCGCCAGCCCACCAAGCCCGAGCGAAGCCTATTTCAATCGCCTCCTTGAAGGCATCGTAGGTCGCCACGTCGCGGATGTTGGCGTCCCGGAACGCCGTCGCCTTGGCGAGCAGCGCCGCCTGAATGTCGTCCAGCGTCGCGGACGCGACGGCAGCCAGGCCATCCCGTGAAACGAGGGTCTTGCCTTCCTTGCCCGGTCGATCGCGCCGCGCCAGCGCGACCGTTCGCTTGGCGACATCCTTCGGTCCGACTTCGATGCGCAGCGGCACCCCGCGCATTTCCCAGTCGTTGAACTTGAAACCGGGCGTCAGCCCGTCCCGCGCATCCACCTTGACCCGGATGCCGGCCGCCGCCAGCTCGCGCTGCGCCCCGGCGACGACTTCCATCACTTGCGCGCGCTCGTCGTCATTTTTGTGAATCGGGACGATGACGGCCTGAAACGGCGCCAAGCGCGGCGGCAGAATCAGTCCCTGGTCGTCGCCGTGAACCATAATGATCGCGCCGACGATTCGCGTGGACAGCCCCCAGGAAGTCGTCCAGCAAAACTTTCGCTCGCCATCGCGGTCGAGAAACTGGATGTCGAAGGCCTTGGCGAAGTTTTGGCCCAGGTTGTGCGACGTGCCGGACTGAAGCGCCTTGCCGTCGCCCATCATCGCTTCGATTGAGTAGGTTCGATCCGCGCCGGCGAATCGCTCCGATTCCGACTTGATGCCGGGAATCACCGGCAGCGCCGCCTCGTTCATCGCGAAGTCGGCATAGACATCCAGCATCCGGCGGGTTTCCTCCTCGGCTTCCGCAAAAGTCGCATGCGCGGTGTGACCTTCCTGCCAGAAAAACTCCAGCGTGCGCAGAAAGAGCTTGGTCCGAAGCTCCCACCGGACGACGCTGCACCACTGGTTAATGAGCACTGGCAGGTCGCGGTACGACTGAATCCACTTGGCGTAGGCATGCCCGATGACGGTTTCCGACGTCGGGCGCACGACCAGCGGCTCCTCGAGCTCCTTGTTGCCGCCAATCGTCACCACCGCCAGCTCCGGGGAAAAGCCTTCCACATGCGAAGCCTCGCGCTCCAGAAAGCTCTTTGGAATCAGCAGCGGAAAGGCCGCATTGAGATGGCCGGTCGCCTTGAAGCGCCGGTCAAGCGACGCCTGAATGTTTTCCCACAGCGCCCAGCCATAGGGCCGGACAATCATGCAGCCGCGCACCGGCGCGTAATCGGCAAGCTCCGCCCGGATGACAAGCTGGTTGTACCATTCGTTGAAGTCTTCGGCGCGAGTTGGCAGTTTTGGTTCAGACATGGCAGGCGTCTCGGATACAGTCGAAGAAAGCTATCGGACGGCGCGCAGCCGGCCGGTCACGTGTTTACCTGGCCGCGGCCGACAGGTCAATCGGACAGCGAGCGGGCGCGGCGCGAAGCGTTCGCAAGCTTGCATTCCAGTTCAGCGAAAACCGCTAGCTTCGTCGGCTACATTCCGCGTATCGTTCGGCTCCGCGTTTGATGCCATCGGACGGGCTGCGCCGCCCCGGCTGTCAGACGGGAGCGCGCGAACTCTTGGGTCGTTTGCCTTATGAAAGTCATCGTCATTGGCGCCGGGCTGGCCGGCTTAGCTTGCGCGGTCGAGCTGGCCGACAACGGCTACGAAGTTGAAATTCTGGAAAAGCGCCCAGTGCTAGGCGGACGCGTTTCATCCTGGCTTGACAAGGATGGCGACTGGGTTGAAACCGCGCCGCACGTGATTCGGGGCAGCTACAAGTCGCTCATCGCCCTGATGGAGCGGGTTGGCATCGCCGACCGCATCCAGTGGAAAAAACAGCAACTGGTCTATGCCAGCAAGGGCGGCAAAATCTCCAATATCTCGTTTTCGCCATCAGCCGGCCCGGTTGAAATCCTCCGCTCGATGATCGGGAGCGACCTGCTTGGCTTTGGCGACAAGCTTAAGCTGCTAACGGGGCTGCTCCCGGCCTTTACCGGCGACAAGAACTTTATTGAAAACCAGGACATTAAAAACTTCAGCGATTGGGCCGCGAGTTTGGGCGTCAACCGCGAGGCTATCGGGCGCTTTTTCGACCCCTTGTCGCGGACGATCAGCTTTCTGCGCCCGGACGAAGTCTCCGCGCGGGTCATCATTTTCCAAATGGCCTCCATCGCGCAGGGTCTCAACGCCACCCGCATCGGCTTTCTCGATGGCGATCCGTGTCAGCGGCTGTTCCAGCCCATTCAGGCGTACCTCGAAAAGCGCGGCGCGCGCATTCGCCCGAATGCGCGCCTGGCGCGGATTGATTTCTCCAACGATGAGCCGCGCGCCTTGGGGCTTGAGCTGACCAACGGCGAATACCTGACCGCCGACGTGTATGTCTCGGCCATGGAGCTCCACGCCCTGCGCGAGGTCTTGCCGGGCCAAGCCTGGAGCTTCCCGTTCTTTTCGCGTCTCTGGCAGGTCGAGGAAATCCCGGTCATTACCGTGCAGCTACGCTTCGACCGGAAGGTCGTGGCGATGGACAACGCCGTGTTTGCCATCGGAACGGTCATGTCGCTGGTGGTCAACCTTTCCGTCACGAGTCCGGGCTATGCTCATGACGTTTGCCTCATCGAAATGATTGTCGCCCCGGCCAAGGATATTTTTCACCTTGACGACGGCGAAATCGTCCGGCTGTGCCTCGATGACTTGACAGAGCTATTTCCAGAGGTCGCTCAGGCCAATCTCGTCAAGAGCACGGTGGTGCGCATTCCGCAGGCGCTTTACCGCTGCGAGCCAGGCGCCGAAAGCCGCCGACCGACCCAGAAAACGCCCATCGAGAACTTTTACCTCTGCGGCGACTTTACGCACCACGGCTACACGCCCAGCATGGAAGGCGCGACGCTGTCCGGCTTTCGGGCGGCGCAAATGATTATGGAGACGCGCGGGCGCAACTTGCAGTGGCATGGCGGCACGCCGCCCAGCTAAAAGACACTTGCTCGCCCCCTACGCTTAGAAAACGAGCCGGACCGGCGACAAGGCCCGGCCGCCCGAACCGCTATGGATGTCGCCATTATTGGAGCTGGGCTTGCCGGACTGACCGCGGCCTACGCTCTTGCCCAGCGTGGTTTCAACTGTGAGCTCTTGGAGAAGAGCCGCGCGCTTGGCGGGCGCATGGCGACTCGCCGCTTCCTAGATATCGCCTTTGACCACGGCGCGCAGTATTTCACGGTCAAAACCGCGGCGTTCGCCGACTTCTTACGTGAAGTTGGCGTGGCGGAAGCGATGCATCCGCTAGCAGCGCCGGTCGTCAGCTACCCATTTCAAGACTTAGCCGCGGCCCTGGCGGAAGCGAGCCGGGAAGCGCCGGCAAGCAACAGCGAGTTTCCGCATCGCTACGTCTTCTATTCGGGGATGACCGCGCTCGCCAAGTCCATCGCGCAACGGATTGGCGAGCGCCAAATCATTCGGGAGTGCTTTGTTGAGGCGATGGCCTGGGACGCGGCAGCGCGGCGCTGGACGCTTCACACCCGCGGCGACAACACGACCCTTGGCGGGACGCGCCAAGCGGACTGGGTGGTCATGGCGATTCCAGCGCCGCAAGCGGCCCAGCTTTTGGCGCGCAGCCGGCCACTCCCGGAGCCTTTCGCCAAGCTGCAGGAGGCGCTGGAGCGCGTGACCTATCATCCCTGTCTGACCGTCATCTGGGGCTCGCCTCCCGATAGCGCGTATCCCGGCGTTGGGGCGCTGCGAGCGGCGTCGAGTCGCTACTCCGTTGGGTGGCTGACGTGGCTCGACCGCATCGCGCCCTATCGCGTGCCGTCCGGGCAGAGCGTCGCTATTGCCCAGTTTGCCCCGCATGCCAGTCGCGCGCTGTTAGACCAGCCAGAAGGGGTGGTGCTTCGGACCCTAGCCATGGCGCTGGAGGCGGACTTGAAGATTGACCTGCCGACGCTGCAGTGGGTGCAAATCAAGCAGTGGCGCTATGCAAGCCCGGCGGCAAGCGTGACTGACCTCGACAGCCTAACCGCCGTGTCCAACTTCAACTTTGAAGCCTGCGGCGACTACCTGATTAATGGCCGGATTGAATCCGCCTTTCTCAGCGGACTCGCCGCGGCCGACCGTCTGGGCCGGCGCGTCGGAGCGTGAAGCCTCGCCTTGCGAGGCGCGCTGTGGAAAAGCCCGCGAGAAACAAGCGCGGGCGACACCCGGTCCGACTGTAACCCTTAGGCTGGCTTGGGGATTGGGAATGAGCCGTGCAGGACTCGAACCTGCGACCCACTGGTTAAAAGCCAGTTGCTCTACCGACTGAGCTAACGGCCCATGCGCGAAAAGCGTAAGTCAAGTAAAGTATGAGAACGCTTGTCAGGCTGTCAATGCGGTTTGCCTCTGCGTTTATCCGAGCGCGCGCGGCGCGAAAGCGCGGCTCTTCCCAGCGACCTGTTCCTGCTGGTCTCTGCGTCCCCATGTTCGCAAGGCTGGACTTTAGCTCGGCTCTCTAGCTCCGGCGACGGCGCCGCTTGCCTTGCGCTTCAGCCCCAAACTAAGGCGCGCTGCGCATCGCCCCTGCGTAATCGCTGCAAGCGTGAAAGCGCGTAGATTCAATAAAGCTGTTTTCGGAGTTGAGAGGTATGTCTCGCGTCTGTTCCCTTCGCCCATCAGTCGCCCTGCGGGTCGGGGCGTGCTTAGCGGTTTTCCTAGTCGGCGTCTGCGGGTTGCCAGCGGCCTTGGCGCCCGCGTCGCGGCTGACCGGCCGCGCCGCCGCTGATGATCCATGGCGAGAAACGCTTCAGTTCGTCGCCCGCGCCACGCGCCGCGATCTTGTCCCGCAGCCGGAGCGAAAGCTCGAGTCCGGGGCTGTGATGCTCGACGTGAGCGAGGGCTTCCAGCACGTCGCGCTGGCGCGGCGCGAAGCCGACGGTCGCGTTGTGGTCGCCTGCGTCGGCAGTCTCTCGGAAGCGGAAGCTTTCCTGCGCGGCGAAGCCGACGGTCTAGAGGGCGACCACAGCCATCGCGACCAGCTTCCCAACCGCGACATTGCGCTACCGCCTACCCGGATGCAGGTCGGCGCGGCGACCGGACCGGCGGTCAAGCGCGAGAACGCGCAGGGTTCAACCATTGTCATTCGTAACCAGAACGAGCCCGGCGTCGGCTTCAACGACCCAACGCCGGCGACGCCGGTTGGCGGCAATCCCGGCGTGACCCTTGGTCAGCAGCGGCTCAACGTCTTCCAGCGGGCGGCTGAAATCTGGGGCGCGACGCTCCGCAGCAACACGCCGATTGTCATCAACGGTCAGTTTACGTCGCTGGCGAGCGGGGTGCTCGGCTCGGCGGGGACAACGTCCATCTTTCGCGGCTTCCCGAACGCGCCGCTTGGCGACACGTGGTATCACTACGCGCTAGCTAACGCGCTGTCCGGGCAGGACCTCGCTCCGCAGGAGCCGCCGCGCGCGCAAATCAACACCAACTTCAGCACGAATTTCACCTTCTACCTTGGTCTCGACAACAACGCGCCGCCCGACCAGGTGGATTTGCTGACCGTCGTGCTGCACGAGTTCGCGCACGGTCTGGGCTTTAGCACGTTTGTCAACTCAGCGAACGGGCGCAACGCGGGCGCGAGCGATGAAAACCCCGACGGGGGCTTTACGGATTGTTACGCGCGACTGCTGCGCGATGAAACTCTCAACCTGAACTGGAATCAAATGACGGCGGCGCAGCGGCAGGCGTCGGCCACCAACACTGGCAATCTGACCTGGACCGGACCGACAACGCAGAGCGCGCTGCCGGTGGCGTTGGAGCCATCGCCAGTGTTGCGCATTGAGCGCAATCCGCCGGTGACGTTTGCCACTAATCAGGCAACGTTTGGCGGAGCGATCACGCTGGGCGGATTGACCCGGCCGCTTATCGCGGCGCAGCCGGCGCTGGCGTGCGGGACGTTGTCGAATCCGGGGGCGGTCAACGGGAACTTGGCGCTTGTGGATCGGGGCGACTGCCCGTTTGTGGACAAGGCCTTCAACGTCCAGCAGGCCGGGGCGCAGGGCGTTATCATCGCCAACAATGCCGCGGGCGGCTTTACCCCTGGTGGAACCGTGACTGGTATCACGATTCCGGTCGTCGGGATTTCCCAAGCGGACGGCGCGACCCTGCGCGACTTTTTATCAAGCGGAGGCGTGACGGCGACGCTGCTGCTCGACCCAACGCGCCTGACTGGGACAACCAACGGCCGGATGCGAATGTTTGCGCCGAATCCGCGTCAGGCCGGCTCGTCAGTCTCGCACTGGGACAACACGGTTCGGCCGCGCTTGCTGATGGAGCCGGCAATTACGCCGCGCCTGCCGCGCACGCAGGATTTGACGCTTAACCTCTTCCAAGACATTGGCTGGACGGTCAACCCGATTTTCTCGGCGGGCGGCGTCGCCATACCGGCAAGCGGATCAAGCGTCCCGCAACAAGTCGCCATCAACGCCGTCGGCGCGTGGACGGTTTCGGGAATTCCCAACTGGGTGACCGGCTTTCCGGCGGCCGGCAACTTGCTAACGCCGGTGAGCTTTCAGGTCGCGCCGAATCCGGGGCCGGAACGGACGGCGACGCTGACGCTCAATCCCGGCGGCAATACGTTCACCATTGTCCAGAGCGGCGCGGAAGCTGCTCCGAGCTTTACCAGTCCCAGCGCGGTGACGTTCACGGTCGGGCAGGCCTCGAGTTTCTTTATCGCCGCCAGCGGGAATCCGCCGCCCAACATCACGCTGGCGAGCGGAACCTTGCCGCCGGGCGTGACCTTCACGAGCGGACTCGGCAGCGCCTTGCTGGCTGGCCTGCCGACGGCCGCCGATATTGGGACATACGCGCTGGTTGTCCGCGCCACGAACGGCGCCGGAACGGCGACGCAAAGCCTAACGCTGACCATCGGGCAGGGACTCTGCGCGTTTGCCGTGACGCCAAATTCCGTCAGCGTCGGCGGCGACCACATCGCCGGCGTCCAGCTGACAGTGACGACCGGCCCGACCTGCGCGTGGGAAGCCACCGTCCGTAATACGGACGCGCCGTGGATCAAGGTTATTGCGGCGCAGTTGTCCGACGGGCGCATCGCCTTGCCCCGCATGGTCGGCGCGCTTGGCGATGTCAACCGGCGGCTGGCGATTTCCGGTTTCGGGAACGGCGCGGTGACGATTGCCATTGGACGCAACCCGCGTCCAACGCCGCGCACCGGAACCTGCCTCATCGCCGGACAAGTGGTGACCGTCATGCAGTCCGGGTCGTCGGGCGCCAGCGCGCCGGTCGGCTCGACGATGGCGATGTTCCGCCCATCAAACGGGTTTATGTATCTGAAAAACCAACTGATCTCCGACTTCGCCGATCAGGACTTTTTCTACGGCTTGGCCGGGGATGCGCCGCTAGCGGGCGATTGGGACGGCGACGGCATTGACACGCCGGGGATTTACCGCAACGTCAACGGCAACCAGACGTTTTTCCTCATCAACAACAATACGGGCGGCTTTGCGGATATATCGTTCGCGTTTGGCGGCGCCGGCGACATCCCCATTGCAGGCGACTGGGATGGGAATGGGACGGTAACGGTTGGCGTCTATCGTCCGAGCGCGCAGACGTTTTTCCTCCGGAACGCGCTGGCTAGCGGGAATCCTGACTCGGTCGTGAGCATCACGGGCGCGCAGGCGACAGACCGCCCGATCGCTGGGCGCTGGACGGCCGGGAGCAATGTGACGGGACTGGGGCTGTATCGTCCGAGTTCAGGGCGGTTTTTGCTCAAGAATGCCAACGCGAGCGGCGCGCCGGACGCGGACTTTGTGATGACAACGACCGGGGTATTTGTGGAGGCGGTGGCCGGCGATTGGACGCGCCAGGGGTTTGCCACGGTGGGCGTCGTGACGAGCCTGAGCGGGACGATTCAGTTCCAGCTTCGGAACTCAAACACGAGCGGCGGGCCGGACATTCGGGTGAACTACGGCGCGCCGGGCGATGTGCCACTAATCGGGAGCTGGGACGGACAGCCTAAGCCGCCGCCGGTGTCTGTCCCCTAATCGCTCGCCGCTTAAAAAGTTTGGGAGGGACGCCCGGCGCCGTCCCTCCCTGCTTCTTCCAGCTGAATGCGCTCCAAAGAGGCTTCATTATGGATGCCTGTCTAACCTCAGACCGCCGCCGCCCGGCGCTGACATCTGAATCGCGCCGCCGCCCGACGGCATGGTGATCGGCGCGCTCGGCCTGACGCCACTCGGAAAGTCGATGTCGGGACGCTTATTCATGCGGTTTATAAAATAAATAAGCTGCTGGAGCTGTCGCAGAGCTGGCGACGCCTGCGAGACTGGCTGCCGCTGGCGGAGAGTAAAACCCGGTTTCGTCGGCAGCGCCATCGGCGACTGAATGGGCTGGCTCAGCGGCAGCGCTACTGGCTCCGGGTCTTCCGAGGGGATGATCGGCCAGGGCAAGAACGCGCCCGCTGGACGGCCCGCGGGCAGGATCGGCGCTTGGGTTTGCTCGCCCGATGACGGCAGGAAAGTCAGGATGGTATTTGGCTGGACATAACAACGGCGGGGCGCTCGCCCATGCCGCTCGGCGCGCTGCCGGAGTTCTTGGTAGCGCTTGGCGTCGGCGAGCCCCTGCTGCACGCCAATCGGCAAATCCGATGGATCGCCGATGGTTGGCGCCGCAGTGGACGGGTTCGCGCTGCGCTGGACGGGATTCTGAAGCGCCTGTGGTCGAGCGTTTTGTCCAAAGGCGATTGTGGGCGCGAGGGCGACGAGCGCGCCCATCGCTAGGCCGGCAGCGCTATCTCGTAAGTTCATCGTGGTCATCTTGCGACTCCTTTCGCGTCAGTTCGTCGTCGGTAATGTCGGTTAATGCGCGAACGCTTAGCTACCTCTACGCTGGCCAGCGCACAGCATGTTTTACGCAAAGTAACTCGTAGCCAGAAATGAGGCTCGCTTTGAACGCGATAGCCCTACTGCGGGAGGGACGATTTAGCCGGCTTCTTGGGTTTTGGCCAGTCCCGGATAACGGTCTTGCCGCCGGCTGGCGGCGCAGTCGGATCTTGAGCGCTGTTGCCGCTCTGAGGCGCCGCCATTTGGCTTTCGGCTGGCGGATCAGCCGGCGGGGGGGTGTACTCAAGCGGCGGGGCCGGCTGTGAAACCGTCTGTGGCAGCTGAGGAGACGGAGAAGTTGGCGGCTGATCTTCGGGGGCGGCTTCTTCCGGCGGCGGCCACAGCAGCCCCTTCCGGCGAGCTTCCGCTTCCGCCCGCCGCTGAGCGGCGGCCTTGCGCTGGTATTGCTCTTCAAGGCGCTTGGCCTCGGCTAAGTTATCTTGAACGCCAAGCGGCAAGTCGTCCGCGTTGGCTGGCGGGGGCGCGCTTCCATCAGCGTTCGGCGTCGCTTTGGGCCGCTTTTTCGCCGGCTTGGATTTCGCTCCCTTGGGCGCGGGCGCGCCTTCCTGCGCCAAGCCGGCGACGGGCGACAGCGCGAGGCAAGCGCCAAGCAGCCCGCCCATCCAAAAATTGTGATGGCTGCGTTGCATAAAGCGCATAAAGCCAAATCTCCTTCCAACAGTCCGGACGGGCGTCCCATCCGCTGACGTATCGTGTGGAAGGTTGGGCGGCTTCGTCAAGCGCTGCCGGCTAACGAGGTCAAGTCAAGCGAGAAGAGGCTTCAGCGCGCCGGTCTTCAAGGCGTTTGGGCGTCGAGTTCGTCCAAAAGCTTCGCCGCACCCTGCGCTAGGACGCGCTCGGCCAGCTCTTTGCCAATGTCCTCGGCAAAGCGAGCGTCGCCGGTTAGCTCGTCCTGAACGAGGCGCGTCCCATCGGTACAGGCAACTAGGCCGCGCAGGCGGAGGCGTCCCTCATTGTCTACGGCGGCATGGGCCGCGATGGGCACCTGACAGCCGCCGCCCAAGCCGTGCAGAAAAGACCGCTCAGCCTCGCAAGCGCGCCAAGTGACATGATGCGCCAGGACCTGTACGACCTCGCGGGTCGCGGCGTCCTGTTCTCGAATCTCAATCCCTAGCGCCCCTTGCCCGACAGCGGGCAGCATAACATCGGTCGGGATGCGCTGCGCGATGCGCGATTCAAAGCCAAGTCGGATCAGCCCGGCCGAAGCCAAAATGATGGCGTCATAGCGCCCTTCTTCCAACCGCTGGAGGCGCGTGCCGACGTTGCCGCGCAGGTCGGCAAGCTGGAGGTCCGGCCGGCGGGCGAGGAGTTGCGCCTGGCGGCGGAGGCTGCTGGTTCCGATCACAGACTTGGGCGGAAGGTCATCCAGGGATTGAATTCCTTCCCGCGCCACAAGCGCGTCGCGGACATCCTCGCGCCGCGTGACGCACCCCAGCGTCAACCCTTCCGGCAAGCGGGTCGGCAGGTCTTTCAAGCTGTGCACGGCCAAATCCGCCACGCCGGCCAGCAAGGCTTCTTCAATTTCCTTGGTGAAAACGCCTTTGCCGCCGATTTTTGAGAGCGGGGCGTCAAGAATGGCGTCGCCGGTGGTCTTGATGATCTGGATGGCGACGCGGCGGGCTGGAAAGGCTTGCTCAAGTTGCGCCTTGACCCATTCGGCCTGCCGGAGCGCCAGCGCGCTGCCGCGCGAGCCGATGATGAGGTCGGCGTTGAGTCGAGTTGCGGGAACAGTTGAACTCATGAATCTTCTGAAACAGCGCCCAAAGTCACAAAGTTGCTAAGCCCAGCCTATATCGCGCAGCGCCAATTCGCGACGAGAAAGAGCCACTGGTCGCCGCCCGTCAGCGTTTGCGGAAGGCGAAAAAGTTATTCAGGCCAAGCTGAAAGCGACGATGGAGGGCGAGTTCAAGCCCGGCCCGCTCGAAAATCTCGCAGGTGCGCGTCACGTCGAAGCCGTGATGCGCGTCGGTTTCCATGCCGTCCAGCAGGCGCAGGGCCGTCAGGACATCGAGGATCCGGTCAACGAACGGATGCGGCACGGTGATGAGCAGCTTCCCGCCTGGGCGCAGGGCGGCGGCGCAGGCGCGCGCGAAAGCGTCCAGTTTGGCGTCGGGAATATGCTCCAGCACCGCCAGCAGCGTGATGGCGTCGAATGGCTCGTCCTGCGGCGGCAGGTCCTGCGGAAAGCGACCGCGCACGAGTTGCATGCGCGGGGCGAATTGCGCCGGGTCGGCTTCCGGGTCAATGCCGACGTAGGCTCTAAACTCCCCCACCTGACGCGCCAGCGCGCCGTCAAACGCGCCAATGTCGAGAATGCGGTCGGTCGGCCCAAGGTGCGGGCGAACCATAGCGATGCGCCAGTTTTGCAAAAAGTAGTCGAGCGGTTTCATCGCGCGGGCCGGTCCCCTTACATTCGCCGCATTCGCAGACCAAGGACGCTTAGAAAAAGGCTGGCAAGAATGGTTTCGCAGCCCAGCATTAGGCAAAGCGCCGATGGAATCACCAAGCGAAGCGTCCGGCTGGCATCGAGCGGGCCGTAGGCGACCTCATTCCAGGAAGCGACGGCGGTCACGGAGCCAGCCAAGCCGCCAACGGTGAGCAGCCCGCCCAGAATAAGGCCGGTTTCAAGGGTGATGTACTTGAACAGCCGCGTCAGGCGCGGGTCTTCGGGGAGAAGCCCTTCGTTGATGGCGAAAACTTTGGCCAGGATGGCGAAAGTGACGCACTGAAAGCCGATTAGCACCGACAGCGCCGCGTAGAGCAGTGTATGCACGTCAAGGACCACGCCCGCGACGCGCTGCGGGCCGGGAAGCAGCCATGCGCCCGCCGCCAGCCCGAACAGTATGAGCCAGAGACCCGGATACAGAAAGAGCCAGCGCGGGCTGTAAAGCAGCATGAAGCGTAGGTGCCGCCAGCCGTCGCGCCAAGGGCGCAGGTGGGGCGGGCGCGAGCGGCCATCCGGCGACAGCGTCGTCGGCACTTCGGCGATCCGCAGACCCATCAGCGTCGCCTTGATCACCATCTCCGAGGCGAACTCCATGCCGGTCGTCCGCAAGTCCATTTTCTTGAAAGCGTTGAGCGAGTAGCCGCGCAAGCCGCAGTGAAAATCGCCGGCCGGGCACCCAAATAAGAGCCGCCCGATGCCGGTCAGCGCCGGATTGCCGATATAGCGGTTTTTCCACGGCATCGCGCCGGGCTGAATGCCGCCCTCGAAGCGATTCCCTATCACAAGGTCATAACCGGCGCGCAGCTTCTCAAGAAATGGCATCAGGTTGGAGAAGTCATAGCTGTCGTCGGAGTCGCCCATGATGACATAACGCCCGCGAGCGGCAAGCGTCGCGCCATAGAGGGCCGCGCCATAGCCGCGCGTGGCGACTGGGACAACCCTTGCGCCGAACCGTTCGGCGATGGCTTGCGAGCCATCCGTCGAGCCGTTATCCCCGACGACGACTTCGCCGGCAACGCCGTGGCGCTTGAGGAACCCCTGCGCTTTGCGAATACAGGCTTCAAGCGTTTCAGCCTCATTGAGGCAGGGCATCACAATCGTGAGTTCAATGGCGGAAGCTTCGGCAGGCGAGGCGACGGACATGAAGCGAGCGACATTGGAAGGGCGGGCTTTAGGATGAGCGAGGAGCGACTTGCCGGGTTTGGTTGCGGGGCGGGTCGGAGCCGTCCGGTCGCCCGCCATCCTTGCCCCAATTGATCAAGGTCCAGACGAGAGCGCAGACCGAAAGAATAACGAGCGCGCTGGCCGCCACCAAACGATACATCCGCAGCCCATCGTCCGCGGCGTTCTCCGCGACGGGCGCCGGCGCGGGCGGCAAGACGACGGCGGCGGGCGCCGCCCCATTGGACGCCGCCGCGTCCGCCTTTGGCGCGGGCGATGCGGCGACGACGGAAAACTGACGCGTCAACCCAAGCCCTCCGGTAATCGCCAGCTCGGCCGGCGTCGGCTCCTGAACCGAGCCGCTTTCCGAGGCAAGTTCCATGGTCGGCGAGGAATCCGCCTCGTCCTGCGTTGGCTCGTTGCCCAGCCCCAGCTTATCCTCGGTGGGGTAGGGCAGGTCATCATCCCGGTCAATCGGCGTGATGCGGTCGTAGCCGTCCACTTCGCCGCGCTCCGGGAAGCCGTCGCCCGTGAACCGCAAAATCATCACGGTAATGTTGTCTTCGCCGCCGCGCTCATTCGCCAGGTCAACCATGCGCTGGCACGCTAGGCGCAGGTTGCCGTTTGTCGCGTCGAGGATGGCCCGCATATCCTCGCCGTTGATCTTACCGGAAAGCCCGTCGCTACAAAGCAGCAAGATGTCGCCGCGGCAAACGGGCAAGCCGTCGACCGTGACGGTCACGTTGGGCGTCGCGCCAAGGGCCTGGAGGATGACATTCTTATACGGATGGGTTTCGGCTTCTTCGCGGGTGATGTGGCCGGATTGAATCAACTGCTCGACAAGGGATTGGTCGGTTGTGACCTGAACAACCAAATCCTGCCGGAAGAGATAGGCGCGGGAATCGCCGACTTGGGCGAGGTAAAGCATCGTGCCGTCCAGCCCGGCGCCGGTGAAGGTCGCGCCCATCCCCGCGTATTCCGGGCTGCGCTGACTCTGGCTGTTGATGAAGAGATTGGCGCGCTCGATGGCGAAGCGAAGGTGTTCGTGGAAGCCAAAGCGTTTGAACTCAGCGTCTTTCTGAAGACGCATCATGCTGTCGCAGACCTGCGTTACCGCTAGATGGCTCGCCACCTCGCCGGCCAGCGCGCCGCCCATGCCGTCCGAAACGGCCAGCAGGACGCCTCGATCCGGCGGGCGAAGCTCCACCAGTAACGGGTGTTCCGGTAGTTGATTCTCGGCTGTCCAGCTCTGTCCGTCGCTTAGGTTGACAATCAGGAAGTTGTCTTCATTGTGCGGGCGCACCACGCCAACGTCGGTTAGCGCATACACTTCAATTCTTCTCACGCCGTTAGCGGTCGTCGCAGTGGTCATAGCATCGTGGTGTGATAAGGATTTTTCATCCCCATAACGGATCGTTTTCAAGAGTGTGAGCGGCCAGCCCGTAACGCAGCGGTCGCCGCTGTCTCGATAACCCTGTCTCGATAACCAGTGTCGCTTGCGCTGGAACGCTGCGAAAATACTTTGCCGCTGACCTGAGAGCAATGCCGCGGACGGCGTAAGTTAGCTCAAGCGGTAAGCCTTGAGAGATTTTTTATAGGCTGCGGTACTTGCTGACGACATAAGCTCGGTCAGTCCCCGAATTTGACCCATTTCAAGAACGGTTGCGCTAGTATAAGTCAACTCGCGCAGAGCGACTAGTGGGAAATCTGCGCATCGCCATAACTGGGGGCGCTGCCGCGCTACGCTTGGGCCAGCGCGCGGTCAAGGTCGGCCAGCAAGTCATCGGCGTCTTCAATGCCCACCGAAAGTCGAACGAGTCCGTCCGTAATGCCCAGCCGCTGGCGCTCGGCCGGCGGAACGCCGGCGTGGGTCATCGTGGCGGGGTGGCAAGCCAGGCTTTCGACGCCGCCCAGCGACTCGGCCAGCGCGAAGATTTTGAGCGATTCAAGCGCCCGGCGCGCCGCTTCGAGCGCGCCCAGGTCAAATGCCAGCATGCCGCCAAAGCCTGACATCTGACGCTTGGCCAGCGCATGCTGCGGATGCTCTTCCAGCCCCGGATAATAGACGCGCTTGACGCGCGGGCGCTCGCGCAGAAACTGAGCCACGACGCGCCCGTTCGCGTCGTGGGCCTGCATCCGCACGACGAGCGTCTTGATGCCGCGCAGCGTCAGCCAAGCGTCCATCGGCGACAAAATCGCCCCGGCGGCATTTTGAATGAACGCCAGTCGCTCGGCCACCTCCGGCTCGGCCGCAATCGCCACGCCGCCCACGCTGTCGCTGTGACCATTGAGATACTTCGTGGTCGAATGGACGACGATGCTGGCCCCAAGCGCGAGCGGGCGTTGGAAGTAGGGTGACATAAAAGTGTTGTCCACAACGACGCGGATACCCTTCGGCCGCGCGAGCTGCGCGATGGCGGCGATGTCGCACAGGCGCATCACGGGATTGGTCGGGGTTTCCAGAAACACCATCCGCGTCGCGGGGCGCAGCGCCGCCTCGACTTGGGCGACATCGCTGGCGTCCGCGTAGTCGAACGTCAGTCCGAAATCCGTCAGCACGCGCTCAAAGAGGCGGTAGGTCCCGCCGTAGGTGTTGTCCGACACGACGACGTGATCGCCCGCCTTGAGGCACGCCGTCATCACGGCGTGAATGGCCGCCATGCCTGATGCAAAGGCAAACCCGGCCACTCCGCCCTCCAGCGCCGCGACGTTCGCTTCCAGCGCCGCGCGGGTTGGATTGTGCGTCCGGGCGTACTCATAGCCCTTGTGCCGCCCAAGCCCTTCCTGAACGTAGGTTGACGTTTGGTAAATCGGCACGGTGACAGCCCCAGTGGCTGGCTCCGGCGGCTGACCCGCGTGAATGACATCCGTCGCAAATCCCATAAGCCACGCTCCTTGATCCTTGCCGCTTGCCCCCGTTGGGTCCGGCCTAGCGTTCGCTTGATTGGCGTCCAGTTTCGTCGCTGGGTTCGTCCCTGGCGGGCGGCGGGCCGTCGAGCGCTGCGTCGGAGGGCCAGCGGGCCTTTTCAATCAGCATTTGCGGTATCCCATCCTCGATAGGATACACCCGTTGACAACGCTGGCACTGGATGCCGCGCCGATCCGGCGTCAGCCTGACCGGAACGCGACAGACCACGCAGCAGATTAAGTCAATCGCCAGCGGCGCGCTCTCTTCCTGAACCGCATGCTCGTTCATCATCGCTTGGTCCGCTCGCTTTGCGGCCGGAACGGCTAGTCCAGGGCGCGCCTTTTGCGAGCTGACTTTGTCCGTCCGCGCGGCGCGCTGAGGGTTTCCGCCAGACGGCACAGCCAGCGCGACGCGGCGTCATAATCTTCAAACCGTCGCTCGTCTTCCTGGAAAGCCGGCGTATGGACGCAGCGCCGCCCGTTGATGTGGGTCACGCCATGCTTGATGTGGAGCATCTCGTGGTACAGCACGTACTCCACCACGGGCTGCGGAATGCGCTCGTCATCGAGCGTGCGGCTGATGACGATGGTGTGGTGGGCGGCGTCGTAGTGACCAAACGTTCGGCGCGTCCGGCGTTGGCTCCACGTCAGCGCCGGCCGCGTCAGCCGTCCGGCAAAGTATCGCTGATTGAGGCGCTGGAACAACTTCTCAAGGTCATAATGCTTGCCGCGCGCCCCGGAAACGAGCTTGAAGCCGCGCTCGCGGCGGCGCTGCTCCGCCAGGCGCGTCACCGGCTTTGAGCGGGCGTAATCGCGGAAAACCTCCGTGCAGCGCGGCGGAATCGGTTTGCGAAACAAGCGCGCCAGGAGAATGCCGGCCACCGCCTCAATGACCGGCGTCGGCGCGTCAATGAGCATATCCGACAGTCGCGCCTGCATCACGCCGTCCCGCAGGCGAATGGTGTTATTGATGCCCACGTAGGGGTAAAATGCCACCGCGATAGCGCGCGGCGGTTTCGCTCGCGGAGCGATGAACGCCTGCCAGCGGGTGAAGATTTCGATTAGTTCAGCTTCTGTGAGTTGGCGAAGTTGCCGTGCCGGGTGAGCCATAAGACCAAGAAACGCTGCGCGACACTGGACGATAGTCGGCTCCAGCCACAAGCGTCAACGCGCGAGCCGCTTGGTCGCGTCGCATCGCCACGCTTTCAAGTTGTCGGTCTGTTCGCTATTGCTTATCGCCCAGGCGCCAGGCGATACTGACGCAAGCGCCGACGGTGACTGCCACATGATCAAGCCTGATATTGCCCCGGCAACGCCAGCCGCCCCTCAGCCAGCCTCCCCTCAGCCAGCCGCCTCAGCCCCAGTCGATACGGGCTTTCCGCTCAAGTCGCTGCTGTTGGCGGCGAGCGGCATGCTACTGCTCATCGTCGCGGTTTTTTCGGGGCTGCTATATTACGCCACCCGCCCGCAAACAATGCCGATGACCGTCGTCGGCCTGACCTGGGAGCGAGCCATTCAGCTCGAGCAGCGGCAGCCTGCGCCGCCCGGCGAAACCGGCGAGCGGTGGGTGGCCGTCCGCGAGTTGACCGAATCCGACGCCACGCCCAACCCGCGCTGGCCCGAGTTGCCGCCGGGGCCGGACTACCGCGCCGGCAAGCGATCAGAACGCTATTTGGCGCGCGTCCGGTCAGCGAAGAGCCCGAAGGTCTATGAGCATCCGGTTTCCGCCGATGTGTTTTCGCGGTTGCGGGTGGGCGGACCCTGTCAGGTCGTCATTCGTAGCGGCCTTGTTGAGGACGTGACGCCCGCGCCCTAATCGCTGCGCCGCGAAAGTCGCTGTTTATGGCCTTATCGTCAGTCTCATCCAAGATGCCGACGCCGCGCATGCGGCGAATTTTTTTCAAACTTTCCGAGCAGTGGGGTCCTCCAACCCGCATGGCGGCCCATGCGGCGCTGCATATCGCTGTTTGGGAAGACCCGGACGGCACGGCGATGGCCTTCAATACGCTGGGGCTGTCCGATGCGGCCCGCGCCGCCGACGGCTCGCCCATCGAGCTGCACTGGCTGGTCAAGCGCCCGCTCGACCTTGCCGCGCAAACGGCGGCGGCGGCGTTTTTAGCGCAACTGGCTGCCGCCGCCCGCGTCCCGGAGGCGCGATTTGATTGGCATCGGAGCGTTCGCGCGCCCGAAGGCGTCCCCGGCTTTCCCCGCTGCTTTGACCTCTGGCTGCATCCAGCGCTGACCGCCGCCGATCCCGATACGCTCGAAGACGCCGAAGGCGCGATCAAAATGCTCTACGTTATCCCGCTGACCGAATATGAAAGCTTCGTCCTTGCGCAACAGGGCGCGAACGCCTTGCTTGATTACCTTCATCTCAACCAGATTGACTTGCTGGCGCCGCGCTGATAGACGTAGGGTCCTTCAATTTAGGTCGTCGCCATGTCAAACCAGTCAGGCTTCCCGCGATGAGCCCTGCGACCAGCCTGCATCCTGAGCATGAAGCGGCTTATGCGGCCGCTTTGGACGCTTTCCTGCAAGGGGAAAGCGTCGCTGTTCCCTTCGCCGAGCTGCAAGCCGACGCTTGGCCCCCGGCGGCTGAAATTATCCGACTGCACCACCGGTTAGTGCGCGAGCGACAGGATGCGGCGACCGACGCCGCCGCGCTGGAAGCGCGCGCCGCCGAGTTTCTCGCCCGGACGTTCGACGCCTGCGATGCGCGGAACGCCGACCTCAAGCGCGACTTTGCCGATCTGACCGAACTGGCTCACCTGACGACGTGGACGTACGACACGGTCACCCAACGCCTCCGCTGGTCGGCGAGGGCGTTGGAGCAAATGTGTGCGGGGATGGACTCCGTGCCGGCCACGCCGACTGAGGCCATCGAGCGGTTCGTTCACCCAGACGACCGCGCCTATGTGCAGGCGATGTTGGCCAAGGTTATCGCCGATGGTCAGTCGCGCGAGCTGCGGTACCGCTTCCTGCCGCCCGGTCGCGCCCCGCAGTGGCGACGCTGCCGCGCCATTGCCCGCCGCGACGCCGAAGGGCGCGTGACCAACGTGTTTTTGGTCTCGCAGGACATCACCGGCGAGATTGAGCGGGAGACCGAAATCGGCATCCTCACAGCGATTCTGGATAACATCCACGACGTGGTGCTGGTGACCGAGCCGGAGCCGATTGATCCGCCGGGGCCGCGCATCCTGTACGTCAATCGGGCGTTTGAGCGGACAACCGGCTACACAAGGGAAGAAGCGCTCGGTCAAACGCCGCGCATGCTGCAGGGACCCGGCACGTCGCCGGAAGCGCGAGCGCGCATCCGCGAAGCGTTGCGGAACTGGCGACCAATTACGCTGGAGGTCTTGAACTACCGCAAGGATGGGAGCGAGTTTTGGTCGGAGCTGGCGATTACGCCGGTGGCGCGTCCGGACGGGTATGTGGAGCGCTGGGTGGCCGTGCAGCGCGACATCACTGAACGTCGTCGCGCCGAAGCGCAGCAGCGACAACGCTCGAAAATGGAAGCGGTCGGACAGCTGGCGGCCGGCATCGCCCACAACTTCAACAATTTGTTGGCGATTATCCAGGGCTACGGTGAAATCGCGCTCCGCGACATCGCCTGCCAGTCACCCGCCACGGCGCAGCGCCTGGGCAAGTTGTTGCGGGCGGCCAAGCGCGGCGCCGAGCTGGTGCGCGAGCTCGCCATGTTTTCGCAGCAGCGCGAAAGCCAACCAGAAAGACTCAATCTGTATTGCGCCCTGAATGAAGCGCTCGACTTGGCGCGGCAGTTGCTACCAGCGGGAATTGAGATGAGCGGCCTGTATTTGGCGCCGCCGGAAGAGCGGATCAAGGAAACCTGCGCCTACCTGGACGCGAGTCGTTTTTCACAGGCGATCATCAACCTCATTATCAACAGCCGCGACGCCATGCCGCGTGGCGGCCGCCTCTCCGTAACGCTGGGACG
>NKPT01000340.1 GCA_002254845.1 Chloracidobacterium sp. CP2_5A
CCCGGGTACGCCGCTGCCCAGTCGGGGCGCGCTCGCCGGCGCAGCCGGAAGTTGACTGCCGGCGCGATGCGCCGCAGTGCGGAATCATACTCTTATATAAGAGTTGGACTTGGCGAGGATCAACTGGCGTGCGCCCAGCGCGGGCCGATCGGACCGCTCGTGCCGCGGCGGCAACGGCGCCGGGCAATCGACCGGTCAACGCCAGCTTCGCCCTTGCGTTCAGGGGTCATTTCGCGCCTAATGCGCGCGCGTTTCCGTTCCGTTCCATCCGCCCCCGGCGAGGCCGCATGGCGCTGAAGCCCGTCTCCAAGG
>NKPT01000193.1 GCA_002254845.1 Chloracidobacterium sp. CP2_5A
CAAAACCTGACGATGAAATTCGGCCCCAAAGAGAGTCGCTTTATTTTTGACGAAAAACATCACGGCGAAAAACACGTCCCGCTCGGCGACCTGATTTTCCTCGACCGCGAGCGCTGTATCCAATGCGCGCGCTGCATTCGCTTCCAGGACGACATCGCGGGCGAACCCGTGCTCGGCTTCTACCAGCGCGGACGCCACACCGACATCGTCACCTACTCCGACCCCGGCTTCGACTCGGTCTTCAGCGGCAACACCACCGACATCTGCCCGGTCGGCGCCCTCACCACTGCCGATTTTCGCTTTGGCGCGCGCCCCTGGGAACTCAAACAGGCTGCCTCGGTCTGCTCACAGTGTCCGGTCGGCTGCAACGTCACCTTCAACGTCCGGCGCGAGGCCAAGGCCGGCGGCGGATACGTCATCAAACGCGCCATGCC
>NKPT01000232.1 GCA_002254845.1 Chloracidobacterium sp. CP2_5A
CGGGGCGGACGCGCGCCTGCGCCCTGCCGCCGATGCCGGGCGACTATGCGCTGATCACGGTCGCTGACACTGGAATTGGCATGAGTCAGGAAACGCGCCGCCGTCTCTTCGAACCCTTCTTCACGACGAAGCCAAGCGGCAAGGGCACCGGGCTGGGGCTTTCGATGACCTATGGCTGTATCGCCGAGTGCGGCGGCTTTATCGAGGTTGAGTCCGCGCTTGGCCTCGGGACGACATTTTTCCTGTTCCTTCCTATCGCGGAAGCTGACGCAAGCCTTACCCCCGAGCCCCGCAGCGCTTGGCGGCCGAGCGGGCAGTACGTCGGCTTGACGGCGCTGGTCGTCGAGGACGAGCCGGACCTGCTGGAGTTGACCTGCGAATGGCTGACCGA
>NKPT01000093.1 GCA_002254845.1 Chloracidobacterium sp. CP2_5A
CTGAAGGCGCGTTGGCCCGCTGATGAGCGTTACCGTCGCGCCGCGGTCCAGCGCCGCGCGCGCCATAGCATAGCCCATTTTCCCTGACGAGCGATTGGTTAGATAGCGCACTGGGTCAATGTCCTCAATGGTTGGGCCGGCTGTGACCAAGACGTGGTGACCGGCTAGCGATTTGGCGCTTTCCGCCGCGCCCCCGAGCGCGCCTCCCGTCCGCGCCCGCTCATCCAGCGCCTGGAGCGTGAGCGCCACGATGCGCTCCGGGTCGGCCAGCCGCCCCTCGCCCGTCATCCCGCAGGCGAGGAAGCCGGCTTCCGGCTCGATAATCCAAACGCCGCGCGCCCGCAGGCGAGCCAGGTTTTCCTGCGTGGCCGGGTGGCGCCACATCTCGACGTTCATCGCCGGCGCGACCAAAACCGGGCAGGTCGCCGCAAGGTACAGCGTCGATAGAAAATCATCCGCAATGCCGTGGGCGAACTTCGCCAGACAGCTCGCCGTCGCCGGCGCGACCACCAGCGCCTGCGCCCGCTGCGCCACGGCGATGTGCGCGATTTCGGTATCAGCGGCCCGCCCCCAGCGCGACGTGAAGACAGGGCGACCGGAAATGGCCTGAAAGGTTAGCGGCTGGACGAAGCGCGTCGCGGACTCGGTCATCACCACCTCGACCGTCGCCCCGGCTTGTTGCAGCCCGCGGAGCGCGAGGACGGCCTTGTAGGCCCCGATGCAACCCGTCACGCCCAGCGCGATATGCTTGGGCGCGGCCGGACTGGTTGGCGGGGATGCCATGAGCGATTCACCTCAAAGCTTGGTTTGTTGGCGCGAGAAAGGTATCGTAGCGGCTAGCCAAATGTCATCTCGGAATGTC
>NKPT01000201.1 GCA_002254845.1 Chloracidobacterium sp. CP2_5A
CGACCTGCCCGGTTTTGGTCGCGCCGGCGATGAACGTCGAGATGTGGCGCCACCCGGCCACGCAGGAAAACCTGGCTCGCCTGCGCGCGCGCGGCGTTTGGATTGTCGAGCCGGAAGCCGGCTTCCTCGCCTGCGGGATGACGGGCGAGGGGCGGCTGGCTGACCCGGAGCGCATTGTGGCGCTCACGCTCCAGGCGCTGGATGAGCGGGCGCGGCCGGGAGGCGCGCTTGGGGGCGCGGCGGAAAGCGCCAAATCGCTAGCCGGTCACCACGTCTTGGTCACCGCCGGCCCAACCATTGAGGATATTGACCCAGTGCGCTATCTCACCAATCGCTCGTCAGGGAAAATGGGCTATGCTATGGCGCGCGCGGCGCTGGACCGCGGCGCGACGGTAACGCTCATCAGCGGGCCAACGCGCCTTCAG
>NKPT01000259.1 GCA_002254845.1 Chloracidobacterium sp. CP2_5A
CGCTTGCCCGGCAACTCCAACAACACGACCAAGTCCTCTGCGTCGTCAACTCCCGGCGCGACTGCCACGACCTGTTCAAGCTCATGCCTACCGGGACGATTCACTTGTCCGCGCTGATGTGCGGCGCGCACCGGTCAGAAGTCATTGACGAAATTCGGCAACGGCTCGCGGCGAACCAGCCGATCCGGGTCATCAGTACGCAACTGGTCGAGGCGGGCGTGGATATTGACTTCCCGGTCGTCTATCGCGCCTTGGCCGGATTGGATTCCATTGCCCAAGCCGCCGGTCGCTGCAACCGGGAAGGCAAACGCGAGCGCGGCGAAGTCCACGTGTTCGTCCCGCCAAAACCAGCGCCGCGGGGGTTGCTTCGCA
>NKPT01000266.1 GCA_002254845.1 Chloracidobacterium sp. CP2_5A
GATGGCGGACAGATCATCGGCGTAGTCAGTTATCGCGATTTTCTGCGCCTGCAAAGCCATAACCCGCTCCTTATGCCACAGCGTCTGGCGCGCGCGCAGAGCGATGGGCAGCACGCCCTTGACCGGGCGCACGGCGCCGTTGAGCGCGAGTTCGCCCACGAGGGTGAAGTTGTCGAGCTGGTCGGACTGCATTTGCTCGCTGGCGGCGATGATGCCGACGGCGATGGGCAGATCGAAGCTGGGGCCTTCCTTGCGCACGTCGGCCGGGGCGAGGTTGATGGTGGTCCGGCCCATCGGGAACTTGAACCCGGAGTTGGTGAGCGCCGTGCTGACGCGGTCGCGCGACTCCTTGACCGCCGCGTCAGCAC
>NKPT01000127.1 GCA_002254845.1 Chloracidobacterium sp. CP2_5A
AAAGCATCATATGGTAGTCACGCACATTCTCGCGCGTGACGTAGGGGCCGATGCCCTGCCAATCAACATGGCGAAGCACCTTATCGCCAATGCGCGGAATGTTGAACCGCGCTAGATCAATGGCGAAATAGTAGCCCGCGCTGTAGGCATCGCGCAGAACGTCATTCTGCGCGTATTCGACCGGAATGTTGATCATGGCTTGTCCCTTTCCTTTCGGGTTTCTGCGGTTCCGCCGCAGCCGATACCGCCCCGAGCGAAGCGGTATGGGTTGCGGCGGGGCTGCCAGGTTGCAGCCCCGCGCGGTAGCTCGGGGCTAGTAGAGGGCGAAGCCCTCGCCCCACCCATCGCCCCGCAGCCCCGGAATATGCAGACGCCCGCAAGGGCCGCGCGGATCACCCCCGAGGGTGATGCGGGGCGCTTCCTCAACCGGATCGAGGGCCAGCGCCTCGCGGATAGCAGCCGCGAAGGCCGCTTCGCAGCGCGCTTCGCGCTTTGCGGCGCGCGCCTCGGCCGCTTCATCCCCGCCATAGGTGCAAGCC
>NKPT01000024.1 GCA_002254845.1 Chloracidobacterium sp. CP2_5A
GCTTCAATGAGGCCGCTTTTTTTTAAAGCGGAAAACGCCGTTCGTGCAAGCCCTGTGTTATCAAAGAGCTACAGACCATTACGCGAGCGCCTCCCAATTCGTAGACGAGGACACGCCGGACCGTCAAGCCATCTTTCACAACTTTTTGACTCATAAGCTTTTATCTCTGCGAGCGGGTCCCGGCAAATGAATCGCCGCCACGCCGCTCGCAAGCTCCTGGTCGTCGCCTGAACTACACAATGACAGCAATGCGCTCGCTTGGGCTAGGCTCCAACGGCTTGCCGAGCGCCTCAATGCACGCCTTGCCGCGTCCATCCACCGGCCCGACATCCACCAGCATGACCCGATCCTCGCGCTGATTTATCACATCCCCCAATGCCATCAAGAGCAAGACCCGCTCGGTCGGCGACAAATCACAACGAAAGACTGAATACTGTACGGCGTCGCCAAAGCCGCGCATAACGCGATACACCTGCCGCCACCGCTTTGGGTCGGCAATATCATAGCAGACAATATATCGATTGCGCACAAGAGCCTCTTTCTTAGGTTCTTATCTGGACTTCAGCTTTCTTATGTTTCTTATGAAAGCAAACTCGAGAATCCGCGCTTTTTAGTCGCCAAGGACGTCTCCTTCTACATACGCTAACTAAATACACTAACGTGTTGTGAAAGGGATATAGCGCGGGATTTCACCCATGATTGTCCGCGCCAAAAGGCGAGCCTGAATTTCAAAGATCCGCCGATAGCTCACCTGATAACCAAAGACCGGATGCGTTACCAGCTGATCAAGGCGGCGCTCAAAAGCCTCGATGAAGGCTTTGCGCCCACTCGCTTTCAGCGCAAAGGCCCCGGCTCGCTCAATAAAGTCGGATGGGCCAATCTCGCCATTGTTAATCACCGTAATGACAACCGAATCCGCCACCAGTGGGCGAAATTCCTCCATCAGATCAAGCGCCAAGGCTGGGCGTCCGTAGCGCGGCTGGTGGTAAAAGCCAAGGTAAGGGTCAAAGCCGACGCCGATGAGCGCCACCAGCAGCTCCTTGACCAAGAGACTATAACCAAACGAAAGCAGCGCGTTGACCGGGTCCTTCGGCGGGCGACGGTTGCGCCCCGTAAAGTCAAACGGCGGGGCTTCCTCTGGCGGCAGCTTGAACATCGCGGGGAAATACTCGAAGTACGCCCGCGCAGCGCTGCCTTCCACCCCCAAAAGCGACGCCAGCGTATCCGAACGCTCGGCAACCGAGCGCAGCGCCGCCAACTGTGTCAAGGCCTCTTGGGGAAGGGCGCGCCCGTTGCGTCGGAGCATGAGACGACTGTTGCGGATTTTGCCGCCGACAAACCCCTTAGCTAGCTGTAAACACAGCGCCGGATCGGAAGCCGCCTGAAACTGACGCCGGCGCAGCTCGATGTTTTTGTGGGGCGGCGGGGTCGTCACCGCCTGCAACCATCCCCCATAACTTAGGTGCAAAATCGGCGTTTCACGGCTGGCCAACTGGCGCAGCGCCTGCGCCGAAATCTGGACGTTCCCAAACAAATTCACCTGCCCAACTTCAAGCAGGCGCGCGGCGTCCACCGTCTGCGCCTTGTCGCGGATTTCCAGCACATCGCCTTTGAGGCCCAGCGTATAACCCTGCCCCTGTACATAAACCGCCTTGTTGTCGTCACGCGCCGGCATCAGCCGGCGCACCTCGCGCCGCGAAGGCGCCGGCAATGGCGCCGACGCGTCTGGCGCAGGCGCTTCGGTCGGCAGCGGCGCGGCGTCGGTCGGCGCCGGCGCGCTCGCCTCGGCTTTGCGTAAATGGTTGATTTCATCAGGTAAGCAAATGCCCACCAGCGAACAGCGCGGACATTTGTTGGAATGTACCAGCGGGGGCGGCGCAACGCCCGACGCCGCCAACGCGCGCGCATCGGCCAAGAGTTGGAGCGTTCGCGCTACCAAAGCCGGCGTGAAATCAACCCGCGCGCGGGTTTTGTCCGCCGCGTAATAGATCACGCCGTAACTTGAAGCGTAGCCATTGGCGCGCAGCAAAAGTCCCTGCAAACACACCTGAATGCGCTCCGGCTCCCACGCGCCTTCGGGCGTGTCCGGGGCGGCGCCGCGCTTGTAATCCACCGGGACAAGCTCTCCGTTGTCGCTTTCCAGCACATCAATGATGGCAAGCGCGCCAAGCTCCTCCGAGCCGACTTCCACCGAGCGCGCGTGAATCGCCGTCTCGGACGTAACCGCTGCGGCCCTCGTAGGCACGCGCCCGGCCGCGGCGTCGGCGCGCCGATGGACGTAGCGCCCCTCGACAACCTCCAGATTCTCCGCCCATTCCCGCTGAACGTACTCAAGGTAAAACAAGCGCGGGCAATAAACGTACTCGTTGAGCATGCGCGCCGGCAGCCACTCCGGCGACAACGTGATGATGTCAGACATAGGCATTCTCTCTCGGTAGGGCCAGCGGGCGCTGGAGAAAGGCGCGCTTTGGCAGGCTGGAAGCCCGCGCGCTCATGGGTTAGGCGACCTTCCGCGCCGGCGTAAAGTTGGGCGTTTTTCCGACCAAAATCCGCCGCGCGCGATAAACCGCGACAATGCCCATCTGTCGCAACCGCCGCCGGTCGCTATCCTCAATCGGGTCATCCTGAAGCGGTTTTAGCGCCAACAGCGATGGAATGAGGTCAGGCGGCGTGAACGGTTCCCACACCGGCCACGTCCAGCGCGTGTCTTTGACGCCAAAGCCAGTAAATCCCAAGGTCTTGAGCTTGTCCCCGACTGGCCACGCCGTAAACCACGCCCAGGCCTCCGCCGCCAGCCGGTTCGCGCCCAGCATGCCGCCGCGCTTCCTCCGGGCCGGATCGCCTGACGGCTCGCTCCACTGGTAGGCGTAGCGCCGGTCCTCCGACGGGTCGAGATGCAGGGACTGGCTGTCCAGCGGGTCGGCGTAATCCCACGGCTTGAACAGTGTCCGGCGCAGAGGCTCGCGCCGCGTCCGCTCCAGAATGGATTCGATGTTGCCGAGATGATAATCGCGGCGCGTGGTCTGAAGCTGGCGAGTCGCTTTCGGCGACGCGAGATTGCTCGCGATGGCCGCCAGAAAGTCGGCGTCGCGGCGGTCGCTCGCCGTCGCGCCCCTCCCAATGGCGACGAAGTCCGCTCTGTCCTCTTTCTGTAGCGCTTGGTATAGCCGCGCCGGATGGTCGGCGACGCTCTTCGCCAGGGCTGCGTCCAGCGCGTCCAAGATGATCCCCTCGTTTAGCCTCCGGGCGCAGCGCAGCTTGGCAACCCAGCCGCCATCACGGACCGTCCACGCCAATTCCAACTCCGGCGTTTCCGACCGGTCGCGCAACACCCGCGCCAATCCCAACGTCGCCAAAAAGCCTAGCGGCGTGCCGCCATCCAGTCCTGGTAAAACCAGATCGGGGTAGGTTGTCATCGTGAATGCGCTCCTAAGAGGGGTAGGCCGTATCCGCCGTCACAACGGTCCCGCGCTCTTCGTCGGCGCTGGCCTGGTGGTCGGCCAAGCGCAGCGCGGCTTCCAATACGCCGCTCCCCACCAGCCGTACCGCCGCTGCATCCGCCAAAAGCGCGCGCCGACGCCTGAATCCAGGCTGTGCGGCGGCGACTTCCGGCGCTCCGCCCCCGTCAGCGACAGGGCGCAAGGTCGCCCCAACAGTTCCGCGGTCAGCGCGACGTCGGGCGGGTTCGCATCCGTCACCACCGGCGCGAATGGTCGCCCCCGTCCGTGGTGCGCGCCGACGAGATATAGGATGAGATCCAGCTCTTTCTCGTCAAGCGGTAAGCCTTCGCAGGACGCCAGCAACTGGACCGACAGCATTTGCCGAAAGCCGCTCGGCAGCCCGGCGCGCTCGCGCGCCTGGCGCCGCGCAGCCGGCGTCAGCGGGAGCGCTTCCGACTTGGCCAACAGGTCGGTTGGCGTCGCCTGCAACAGCCACGCCTCCGTCCGATCGGCGCGGCGCAGCAGCGCCTGAAAGCGCTCGTCGGCCTTGCCCCAGTCGCGCGCTTCCGCCGCCGCCAGCAAAACTTTTTCCTGGATCTTCAGGCGCGCAGATGAATCGGCGCCGCGGCGGCTGAGACGCCGTCGCCGCGGAACAGCAGGCGCGAGCCAAACTGGTCAATCGTCGTGCAAACGACCATCGGCTGCGTCGCCGACCGCGCCCAGCGATTGTCGCGGTAGAGGCCGCCACGCAGTTCCAAAACGTCCAGCGGCGGCGCGCTTTCCGGCCGCAGCGTCGAGCGCGCGCGCAAGGCGGCGGCGACTTTCGCCAAGGTCGGGCGCAGCGCCGGCGCTTGCTCGGCTTCGAGCAAGCGCTCGGCCAAGCGCGCCGCGCGCTGGTAGGCGGCGTCCACAATGACGCGCTGATGGACGCAGAAAAAGACGCGGCGCGCAGCGGTTCGCGCCTGCGGCGCCAGCGCGGCCTGACAGGCGAGCGCGAACACGGCGATGTCGATGACCGCCGTCTTGCCGGTTCCGGTCGGCAGATCGAGCGCGTCCGGCCACCGGCCGTTGTCGACGACTTGCTTTGCCAGCCGGCATTGCCACGGATAGGGCTCCGCGTCAGGCGCCTCTTTTGAATAAATTCTCGAAATCCTCCACGCCAACCGGCGACGTCATACGCCCTCCTTCAGCCGCGAGAAGCGGCGCAGGGGCTTGAATAGCCCATAACCCAGGAAGCGTCCCGCGCCGAGCAAAACGGGGCCGATGACCGGTTCGGCGAAACGCAGGAAGACGTGGAGTTGCGGTTTGGGGGCGTTCGCGCCCTTGGCAAAGTAGGGCGGAAAACCGTCGCCGAGTCGCGCTCGCGCCACGGGCGCCGTGGGCTGCCCGCGCAAGCGCCGCTTCTTGGCGATGGCGGGCGGCGCGCCGCGCTGCCAACCGATCGCGCCGAAGTCAATTTCGACGGGTTCCGGCAATCCGGCGCGCCGACAGGCTTCAAAAATGAGCGCGCCAACTTCCATTTCCCACGCGGTCCGCTCTTTCAGGCGATGCGCTTTGGGGAAGCGATCCAGAACGACCGGCGTGACGCTGGCCCAAACTTCCGCGCCGCTCGGCGCCGCCGTCCAGGTCTCCGGGCAGAGCGTGGCGCGGTTGTCGTCCCAGGCGCGCTTGCGGAGGCTCCACGCGCCAAGCTGACCAAGCTTGAGCGTGACTTCGGCGGGCCGTCCCTGCGCGTCAACCAGCAGCGGCGCCAGCGCCCGTCCGCGCTCGCGACGCGCTACCGCGGGCGGGAAAGCCAGCGCGACCCCCAGCAGGCGCCCGTCGGCGTGTTCACGCCCGACGAACGGCAGCGGCAAGATGGCGAGGTGACCGCTTCCCGTGGTCAACGGCCGTCCGTCAGGCTCATGCCCGCTCAGCCAGGCGGGGGGCGGCTGCTGCGGGCAATGTTTCATGAGGGCCGCCCGGAGCGCTTGCGTCACCTGCAGCGCCGCCGGCGACGGCAGGGACGGGCCGTCGGTTTGCGCGAGAATGAGCAAGTCCTGGTCGAAAGCCATGGTCAGTTTTGGCGTCGGCCGCGGCGAAGAAACGACAGCGGCCCGGACGTAGCCGGTTGCCAGGCACACGGTCGGGCGATGGCCGGCGCGAAAGATCTCGCGCAGACGGTCAAGCGATGGGCCGTTGCGGATACAGCGAAGCTGAAAGTCAGTCAAGCCGTCGGCGGCCAAATCGCCGTCGTCGGCTTCGGGCCGCCAGCGCTCAAAGCCGTCTTCGGGCTTTGGCGGCTCAGCGACCAGCCACATCCGGACCAGCGACGCCGAATGACCAATCCGCGTCACCTTAGCGCAGAGCCCCGCCAGCGCGGGGGCGTGGGCGGCGACGCCAGGCGCCTCCGGCCAGTGCAAAAAGCACGGCGCGTCGCCGACCCAGACCGTTGGAAAGCCGCGCCCCTGCTTGCTGCGCGCCAGCGGGATGGATGGCAACAGCCCCGCGCCTTCCGCTCGGTCGTTGACCGGCACGTAGACCGTGGTGCCGCCGCGGCGGCGCCCCGCGCTCGTCGGCAACCAGACCTGCGGATCGGGCAGCGTCGTCAGCCACTCCAGCGCCGCGCCTTCCGGCGGGTCTTCGCCGGTCTCAAAAAAGGCCGCCGCCAGCGCCAGCCAGACGCGCGCCGGGTGCGGCGGCCACTCTGCCGCCTCGCGGTTCGCCGGGTCGGTCGCCCGCGCGTAGCCAGTCAAATACTCCCAAGCGATGATCAGCGGCTCGCTCATGTTGGCGCTCCTCATGCTTCCTTCGTCCCTTGGCTTTGCGCCAACTGCTGGCTCTTGACGACGAGCTTGACAAGCGCGGGCGAGGGCGCGAGCTGAAGCGGTTTCGTCAGCCACGGCAGGCCCAGCTTTTGGGCTTCGGCGACGGCCTCCTGGAAGAGAGTCACAGCCGCGTCGGCGTCGAGCGTCAGGTCGGACTCGATTTCGCCGGGCTTGCCGAGCAGCTCCCACCGCAGCGGCTCGGTCGGCCACAGCAGGCAGCGCGAGCGCAGGTCAAGGCCGGCGTCGTCCGTCAGCGTCGCCGCGCAGAGCCCCAGCGCGGCGAGAACCGTCCGCGCCGCGGCGTCAACGCCCGCGTCAGAGCGACCGTTGACCGGAAAGCGCAAGCGCCGCAGAGCCGGCAGCGACAACACGATGGTTTGCTCGGCGTAGTCAATGGTGACCCCGCTGTCGCCGGAAATGGTCGGCGTGACGTTGCCGTGGTTGGCCTCCGACGGTCGCCCATCGCTGCCGAGCTTCATGGGTTTGCCCTTTTCCTTGACGGCTTGCTCCGGGTCGGGCGTCCAGCCGGGCGCGGCTTCAGCGCGGTAAAGCGGCCCGGCTTTGAGTTGAATGCCCAGGGGGTCAATCCGGCTGCTGGTTTTGACGCCGAGCACGGCGTTGATCCCGACAATTTCGCTCACTAGCGCCCGCTCGATCTTGGCGCCTAAGCCGCCTTTTGGCCCAGTGGAGTCCCACATGCCAAACAGCAGCGCCGTCGGGCACAGCTCAAACAGCGCGGTCGCGTTGGCGGCGGAGGCTTCGCGCAGCCGCCGACCGTAGTCAGACTCCTGTTTGACGTTAGCGCTGCGAAACGGCTTGCCGTCCGCGGCGACGAGGCTGTCGCGGAGAATGGCGTCCGCAATGCGGTGCGGCGCCTGGAGCGAGGTGATCTTGCCGATGGGTTCCAGCAGGCGCAGCTCTTCCGGCTGGCCGTGGCCGGGGAAGTGCGCGGTGAAGTCCACTTCGACGACCGGCAGCGCGAGGCGCCCGTCGTCAAGAGCTTGCTAAAGCGCCTCTTCTATCCGGTTCGCCTGCGATTGGACGGAATCCATCAAAACGCACTCGACCGAGTCGGGATAGTCAGGTAGGCGACGCTTTTCAAGCGCGTACTCCCCCCCCCTTCGTAGGTGGGCGGGAAAACCTTCGCGCTGGGGCCGCCGGCGGGCTGAAGCTTCAGGCGGCAGCGAAAGGCGGTGGCGTTGTTGACGGCGTGTTGGAGCTTGTCGAGCGTGATAGACGTCATAGCAAAAGCCTCAGAAGTAAAATGGGCGTCGAGCGCCATCAGGTTGAGCGCCATCAGGTTGAGCCGCGCTTTTCAGGGCGCGCCGGGTCAGCGCGCCAATGAAACGCGAACTTGGTTACCGGCAAGCTTGCCGGCGCTTGGGCGGGAAGCCTGCATGCGGAGCGCGCCTGCATCCGCGCGCGCCTTGCGTTAGGTGGGTGCTCTCAGTCGCGCTGGCTCAATGCCAACCGCCGTCTCGCCGCGGGACGCGGCAAATCCAGTCAAAGCGCGGCGCGTCCGCCGCCGCAGGGTTGCCAGGGGCCGCGGCCATCCGTAGCCGCGCGCCTTTACGCCCGCTCTGGAATCGTCTCGCCGACGCCGTCGCTTGGCGCGACGACCCAGAGCCGCGTCGCGCGGCCGGTGGCCCGCTCGTAAGCGAGCGGAACCTCGCGCAAAAACGCCTCCAGCGCGGCGGGCGCGACCAGGTTGACCGTGCAGCCGCCGAACCCGCCGCCGGTCATCCGCGCGCCGTGGCAGCCTGGAGCCGCCTGCGCCGCCGCCACGAGCGCGTCCAGCTCCGCGCAGCTCGCCTCGTAGTCTTCCCTCAATGAGCGGTGCGAATCTGTCAGCAGCGCGCCGGCCCGCGTCCAATCGCTGGCCGCCAGCGCCCGCGCAAACGCTTCCACCCGCTCGATTTCCGTCACGACGTGCCGGACGCGCCGCGCCAACGGCGCGCTCAGCTCGGCCAGCGCCGCGTCCAGGTCGGCTGGCGTCACCTCGCGCAGGGACGAAAGCGCCGGGCGCTTTTGCCGGAGCGTCGTCAGCGCCGTCTCGCATTCGCGTCGCCGCGCGTTGTACGCCGACGTCGCCAGTCGGTGACGCTTGCCCGTATCCGCCACGACGACCGCGCACTGCGTTGCGTCCAGCGGGATCAGGTCAAAGTCGCGCGTCCGGCAATCCAGCCGGATGGCGCGCCCGGCTCGCGCATGCGCCGCGACGAACTGATCCATCAGTCCGCAGCGCGTCCCGACAAAATCATGCTCGGCGGCTTGCCCGGCGCAAGCGAGCGCCAGGCGGTCAATGTCATGTCCGGCCAGCGCGAGCAGCGCGAACCCGACGGCGACCTCCAGCGCCGCCGATGAGGACAAGCCCGCGCCCGCCGGAACATCGCTCGTCACCAGCAGATTGGCGCCGCCGAGCCGGAAGCCGGCCCGCTCAAGATGAAAGGCGACGCCGGCGACGTAGTCGCGCCACGTTCCGGTCAGGCGCGCGGGCGCATCCAAATCCAGCTCGGCTTCCTCGCCAAGGTCATACGCGATGACGCTCAGCCGCCGGTCGCCGCGCGGGCTCGCCCAGACGCGCGTCCGCCGGTCAATCGCCATCGGCAGCGCGAGGCCGTCGTTGTAGTCCACGTGCTCGCCGATCAGGTTGACGCGCCCCGGCGCGGAAAACTGTCGCCCCGCCGTCCCAAAGCGCGCCTTGAAGACATCAGCCGGCGCGGCGCTCGCGCTCCCCATGCCAGTTTCGCCCCTGTTGACTTGAGTTCATCGCGCCCAAGGCTTGACGCGCTCGCGCGGAAGGCGCCCCGCGCGGGGCCCTGGCTGGCTACAATGCTCCCTTGATCAGCGCCCCGCCGTCAATGGTCACCACCTGACCCGTCATGTAGGCCGCTTTGTCGGAAGCCAAAAACAGCGCGGCGAAGCCGATGTCGTCCGGCTCGCCGATGCGCGGAACGGGCTGGGTCGCTTGCAAGCGTTGCATGAGCGCCTCGTTTTTCCAGAAAAACTCGCTGAAGTCGGTGCGGATCAGGCCTGGCGCGAGCGCGTTGACGCGCACGCCCTGCGGGCTGAATTCCTGCGCCCAGTTGCGCGTCATCATGATGAGGCCGGCCTTGGTGAAGCTGTAGAGCAACCCCTGAAACTGCGGCTGCAGGCCGGAAATGGACACCACGTTGATGATCGAGCCGCCCGTCCCGCGCTCGATCATCTTGGGGACGGTCAGCCGGATGAGCCGCAAGGCCGCCTTGACATTGATGTCCACCATCTTGTCGAGCATTTCGTCCGTGACGTCGAGCGATGGTCCTTGGCCAATGTTCGTTACGCTGTTGTTGACGAGAATGTCCGCCGGGCCAAAGGCGCTTTCCGTCTCAGCCACGAGGTTTTCAATCTCTTCCTTGCGTCCGACGTTGCAGGCGACGCAGTGGAGGCGTCCGGGCGCGTCGGCGAGTTCGGCGGCCGTCGCCTTCAAAACGTCCAGCTTGCGGCTGGCGATGACAACGTTCGCCCCAGCCGCGACAAAGTGTTTCGCGATGGATTTGCCGATGCCGCGCCCGCCGCCGGTGATAATGGCGACTTTGCCGGCCAGTGAAATTTCGTTAATGCCCATAGCGGAAGCGTGGGCGTCGCGCCTGCCCGTTTCGTAAGATGACCTAGTTATTTCAGCGCAGTTCAGCCGCCGGCGCAACCGTCACGTTGCCGAGCGTCGCCTGGCCGTTGCGTTCCAGAAGGCAGCGCTCCAGGCGGGCGGCGGCGCCTCCCGTCGCGCTGACGCCAACCTGACGATTGCCCTGGATGCGGCTGTCGCGGGCGATGAGTCGAGCCTGCTTGTCCAACCGGACGCCGTCGCCGGCGTGATCGGCGATGTCGCATTCGACCAACTCGACCTGCGCGCCGTTGGTCGCGGTCAGCCCGTGGCCGCCGCCGTGAATGCAGCTGCGGCGCAGCGTCAGCCGCGCCTCCGCGCCGCTCGCCGCCACGCCGGCGGACTGAGCGGCGGTGATGTGGCAGTCCTCCAGCGTCAGCGCGCCGCCGTCGAGCTGGACGGCCGGCTGCCCCGCGCTCCGCAGCGTCAGGCCCTGCGCAACCTGCGACCCCAGCCGCTGGCGCAGGCACGGCCCGCTGGCGCTTTCCACCACGACGCTGCCCGGCGGCCCATCGGCGATGATTTCAAGGTTTTTCGTGAGCGTGACGGTTTCTCGATAGACGCCCGGCCGGACGAGAATGCGGTCGCTCGCTCGAGCGACGTTCAGCGCCGCGGAAATGGTTGAGAAGTCGCCCCCGCTTGGCGCGACAATGGCTTCCCGGCTCGTCATGCGCCACAGGTCTTTGCCCTCAAAGCGCCGAATGGCGAGCCAGATGCCGATGAGCATCGCCAAGCTGACAAAGGCGATGACGACGAGCGCCCACCGGCCGGCATGCCGCGGCGGGTCATCCGCTTGGCCGACTGGAAGGATCTGCCAAGAGCCAGACGACCGCCGTCCGGCGTCTTCCGCGAGCTCTTCAGCGCAGGCGGCGAGTTCCTCGCGCATGGCTTCGGCCGAGACATAACGCCGCCGCTCGTTGCGCTCCAGCGCGTGGGAGAGAATGTGCCGCAACCGCGTCGGCAGCGTCGGCGGGGGCGGGTCGGGATAAAGCGTCCGAATCGCCAGCCGCAGCTCGGCCGGGTCGCGGCGCGGGAAGGGCAAATCGCCGCTCAACAGCTCGAACAGGATGACGCCCGCCGCCCAGAGATCGTCGCGCGGCGTCGGCGGCCCCGCGAGCGCCCACGGCGAGGTATAAGCCAAGCTGCCCGCCGGGCGCGGCCGCGCAGCCATGAGCCCATAGCCGCGCACCTGGATTTGGCTGTCTTCCAGCCCAACGAAGATCGGCGTCAGCGCGCCGTGGACGACGTTATGGTCGTGAAGAAACTGAAGCGCCGCCAGCAAGTCTTGAGCGTAAGCGACGGCTTCCAGCGGCTCCAGCGGACGCGGCAAGTCGGCCAACGTGTGAGCGTGGCGCGGCGTGACGAGGAGGGTTTGCTCGCCCTGGAACAGGACGTCCAGCACGGGCGCAATCCGCGGATGCGGCGGGAGCTTCGCCAGCGCAAAGGCCGCGCGGGCCAGCGGACTCGTCGGCGGCGTCGCGTAAAACACATCCAACCGCACGGCTTCGCCCTCTGACAGGCTGTCGGCGCGCCAAGCGGCGTCGCCGATGTCGGCGGGCAGCGGCGCTTCGAGCCGGTAGTCGCCGATGACGAGACCGGGCTGAAAGGGCGCCGGATTAGGTGTCGGTTGCGTCATGCCGGGGCGCGGAGAGGCGGCTAAGCGCCGCTGCGTAGTCTTCCTCCGTATCAATGTCGCAGTCGCCGTCGGGAAAGGGCAGCGCCGCCACTTCGCGGCGGTACAGCGACAAGAAGCGCCGCGCGCCGACATCGCCGCTCGCCGTCAGCAATCGCTCGCGCCAAGCATACCGAAAAAGCGCTGGAACGCCCACCGTCCCGGCGTAGGCGCAGGCCACGGCCGTGACTTCGGGGCGGGCTTCCAGCAACTTCCGCAAGCCCGCCAACTGCGGCGTTGAAACCAGCGGCTGGTCGGGAGCCAGGACGAAAAATGTCGCTTCAGGCGGCCAATCCGCCGGCAGCGCCGCGACGCCCCGGCGCAGCGAGCCGCCGAGACCTTCGGCCCAGTCTAGATGGTGAACAAGGCTGACCGCCGCCCGATCAGTCCAGCTGTCCAGCTCGGAGCGGTAGCTTTCGGCATGCCGCCCCGCGACGACGATGATCGGGCGGGCCGCCGCTTCCCGCGCCAGTCGCGCGGCGCGCCTGAGCAGCGACTCGCCGTCAATTTTCAGCAGCAGCTTTGGACGCTCGCCCATCCGCCGCGCCGCCCCGGCGGCAAGCAGAATCGCCGCGCAGGGCGCTGGCGCTGTGGTTGTCGTCACGCCGACGAAGGCGGCGGCTCGTGAATAGGCGCTGCGCGGTCGCGCAGGGGCGTCCCGCTGTGGCCGCGGGTGACGGCGAGGATTTCCGCGACGATGGCGGCCGCGATCTCGGCTGGCGTTTCCGCGCCGAGATCAAGACCGACCGGGAAGCGCCAGTCGGCGACGACGCCAGCGGGAACGGGCGCGCCTTCATCCGCCAGCTCCTTGAGGATGCGCTCGGTTCGGCGGCGCGGCCCCAACAGCCCGACGTAGCGCGGCCGGACAGCCGCCAGACGGCGCGCGATGGACTTATCGCTCGGATAGTGGTGCGTCATGACGACCACGCAATCCAGCGCCTCCATGGGAAGTTCGTCAACGGTCGGCGCGGTCACGACGCGGCAGGCGGCGGGAAAGCGTTCCGGCGCGGCCAGCGCCGGCCGCCAGTCCGCCACTGTGACGCGCCAGCCAAGCTGCGTGGCGAGCTGGGCTAAGGGAATCGCGTCGTCGCCCGCGCCGAGAATGGTCAACTGAAGCGGCGGCGGCAGAAATTCGATGAAAGCTTCCAACCGGCCCTGTTCTGTGCCGTACGTTGTGTGGCGGGAGCGGCGCTCCGTCAGGCAAGCTTGCAGTTCGCGGTGCAGGTGGCGGAGCCAGCCCGCCTGCTCCGCCGAGTCGCCTTCGGCGGGCGGGGTGGCAGCCGTGTACAGCAGCTGGAAGCCGGCGCGTCCGGCAAGGTTCCCTTCGGCGCGGAAGACCTGCGCTCGCGCCGCCGCTTCGCCCGTCGCGGCGGCCAGCGCCAACAGTTCGAGCGGGTGATGGGCGAGACTGGGATAAAATGGCTCAACGTAGATCAGCGTTTCGCTCTCACAGCCGAGGCCGACGCCCCACGTCATATCGGCGGCGACGTCGCGCGTATCATACGTCACGAGTTGCGCTCTGCCCGTGGCCATAATCGCCTGCGCCTTTTCGATCAGGTCTTGCTCAAGGCAGCCGCCGCTGACGCTGCCGATGGTTTCGCCGTTTTCCGCGATGAGCATGCGCGCGCCAGGGCGGCGGTAGGCCGAGCCGCTGACGCTTGCCACTGTCGCCAACGCCAGGCGAAGTCCAGAGGATGTGAAGCGGTGGAGTGCAGCGAGTAGCGCGTCAAGTTCGTTCATTGTGGTATGTATCCGCCGGGCAGGCGAAAATTGCCCCGCCGACTGTTGATCCAGCGCAAACAGGACGCTGTTTGCGTTTTGTAACACTTTGTAACATAAGCGGCGAGGCCGCGCCGGAACCTTTTCTTGCCGACAACGACTACAACCCCATAGATGGTAGCCTGCGCTGAGGATTCGTCATGCCGTCCTTACCGGGAGAGAGCCAGCTCGACAATCCGCTATACGGCGATTTCGAGGATTACCTCGACGGCGCGCTCCCCGAAGCGCGTCGCCAGGAAGTGGAAGCGTTCTTGGCGCGTTCGCCGACGGCGCGCGCGCTGCTCGATGAGCTCGTCACGGCGCGCGCCTGGCTGCGTGAAACCAACTGGGACGTTCCCGAGCCGGCTCGCTGGCCGGCGGCGGAAGCGATTTTGGCCCGCGCCGGTCATCGCCCGGCTTCAGCTTCGGCGGCGAAAAGCCGGCGGGCGAATTGGCGCGGGCTCGCCTTTTTCCCTTCGCCGGCTTGGGCGCTAAGCGCGGCGGCCGGGTTGGCGCTGTTGATGGGCGGCGGCCTGCTGTGGCGGATGCTTGGCCCGTCGTCATCCGACGAAGTGGCGCAATCAAGCCGATCCCAGCCGCCGGAGGCGGTGGCGCCGCCGACCATCAGCGCGCCTGCGCCCGCCGCGCCGCCGCTGGCCGAGCGTCCGCCAGCCGGCGGCGCGCCGAAAAAAGGCAAGCCGGAAAAGCCGCTCCTCGACGCCGCGCCCGCATCCGCGCCGGCGCCGCTGGGACAAGCGGAGCCGGCGCCGCCGGCGGCATCCGCTCCGGCGGCGCGCGCGCCCAGCGCGGCGGGAGAAGCGCCATCTCGGGCCGAGCGCGATTCCGAAAGTCGCAACCAAGCCCCGGCAGCCGGCGCGCCCAGCGCGCAGCCGGAGGCGCGGAAAGAAGCGTGGAAAGCCCGAAGCGACGAGCGCCCGTCACCGGCTGCGGTCCGCGCGCCGGACGACCCCGGCGCCAATCAAGCTGACGCCATGGAAGCGAATGAGTCGCTCGCCGCTCGCTCGCGCTCGTCCGTGGCGGATGCCGCGGCTTCCGCGCCGGTGACGCTGCGCTTCGTCGTCGCGGATCGGTCGCGCGCGGCGGAGCAGGCGACCGCCGTGGCGCGCGCCCTTGGCGGCGCGGCGCGGCTCAGCGGCGAGCGGCTCATCATCGCCGTTCCAGCGGCGCGCGTGGCGGAATGCGCGGCTCGCCTTCGCTCGGGCATCTCGACGACGGCGGAGGGGCAGCCGCTGCTGGTGACGGTGCGCGCGCAGGAATAGCCGCGCCGCGGGACCGCCTGGCGCGCTTTGGGCGGAGCGCCATCCCCGGCGACCGCGAGCGCCGCGCCGGCGCGGCGCAGGGATCTCCGGTTGGCTTGCCGCCTTCGTCCGACATCAAGCAAATTAGCTGGGCGCGGTCGCCGACGTCGCCCGGGCGACCTTTCCAGTCCCTTCCGAGATACGCCTTGCATGCCCGCCATCGCTTCCATTCTTGACGCGGCGGCTCGCTGTGAGCCGCTGTCGCCGCGCGCGGCGCTTCAGTTGCTCGCGACGACCGACCCGGCGGCGCGCCGCGACATTTGGGACGCCGCCGCTGAGTGCAAGCGGGCGCTGGTTGGCGATACGGCGACCTACGTTGTCAACCTCAACCTCAACTTCACGAACGTGTGCGCCCTGCACTGCGCGTTCTGCGCCTTTCGACGCGAAGCTGACGCGCGCGACGCCTACGCCCACGGCATCGAGGCGATCGTCGCCAAGGCGCTCCGCTACCGAGCGCAGCACGCCATCACGGAAGTCACCATTCAGGGCGGCCTCAATCCGGCGCTGCCCGTCGGCTACTACTTTGACCTGCTGCGCGAGCTCAAAAGCGCCTGCCCTGACGTCCACCTCCACGCCTACTCGCCGCAAGAAATTGACTTCATCCAACAGCGCAGCGGCTGGTCGCTCGGTCGCGTCTTCGACGGGCTGCGCGCCGCCGGACAGGGGACGCTCTGCGGCACGGCGGCGGAAATTCTCGTCGAGCCGACCCGCCGGAAAATTTGCCCGGAAAAGATTTCGACGGCGCGCTGGCTGGAGATTGTCCGCGCCGCCCACCGCGCCGGGACGCGCTCGACCGCGACGATGATGTTTGGACACATCGAGTCGCCCGCCGACCGCGTGACGCACCTGCAACGCTTGCGCGCGCTCCAACGCGAAACCGGCGGCTTTACGGAGTTTATTCCGCTGCCCTTCATTGCGGCGAAATCGCCCCTGGGCCGCGCCGTCGGACGGCGCGAAATTGACGACGACGAAGCGCTGCTGACGCTTGCCGTTGCGCGGCTGTTTTTTGGGCGCGACCTTCCGCACCTGCAACTGGGCTGGGTCAAGCGCGGCTTGGCGACAGCGCAGCGCAGCCTGCAGTGCGGCGCGGACGACATTGGCGGCACGCTGCTGGAAGAGGAAATTTCCAACCGCGCCGGCTCGCGCTTTGGGTCGTATGTGCCGGCGGAACGGCTGGCGGCGGCCATCCGGGAAGTCGGGCTGGCGCCCATCCAGCGGACGACGACCTATGGCCGCGTCGCGTCGGACTGGTCGTCAGCCACCACCCAGGTATCCTTGCTGCCGCCGCCCTGCGAGGAGTTGACCACCAGCGAGCCGCGCCGAAGCGCGACGCGCGTCAACCCGCCAGGCAACACGAAGATGTCGTCGCCGTAGAGGATATACGGGCGCAGGTCCACGTGGCGACCTTCGATGCGGTCGCCGACAATGGTCGGCACGCGCGACAGGCGGAGCGTCGGCTGCGCGATGTAGTCCTCCGGGCGACCGAGGATGCGCTCCCGAAACTCGTCGCGCTCCAGCGCGGTCGCCGCCGGCCCGACCAGCATGCCGTAGCCGCCCGAGCCGCCCGTTGTCTTCACCACCAGCTTGTCGAGATTATCCAGGACGTAGGCGCGCGCCGCCGGATCGCGGCACAGATAGGTCGGCACGTTGGGTATGATCGGCGCTTCGGCCAAGTAGTAGCGAATGATGTCCGGCACGTAGGCGTACACGGCCTTGTCGTCCGCCACGCCCGTCCCCGGCGCGTTCGCCAGCGCGACGCGCCCGGCGCGATACACTTGCATCAAGCCCGGCACGCCGAGCAGCGAATCCGGGCGGAACGTTTCCGGGTCGAGAAAGGCGTCGTCAATGCGACGGTAGATAACGTCCACAGGCTTGAGGCCGCGCGTCGTCCGCATCTTGACAAGCCCCCCGTCCACAACAAGGTCGCGCCCTTCGACCAACTCGACGCCCATCTGCTGCGCCAGAAAGGAATGCTCAAAATAAGCGGCGTTGGCGACGCCGGGCGTGAGCACCACCACGGTTGGGTCAAGCATATGTTCGGGCGCGAGTCGCTGGAGCGTTTCAAGCAGCTTGCTGGGGTAGGTAAAGACCGGGCGAATCGTCGCCGCTTCAAAGAGCTGCGGCAGGGTGTATTTCATCACCGACCGATTGCCTAACACGTAAGACACCCCCGACGGACAGCGCAGGTTGTCTTCGAGGACGTAGATTTGGCCTCTCTGGTCGCGCACCAAGTCAGTGCCGGTGATGTGGCACCAGATGCCGCGCGGCGGCTGCAAGCCTTGGCAGGCTTGCAAATAGCTCGGGTTGCCGAGGATGATGTCCGGCGGCAGAACGCCGTCCTTGAGAATGCGCTGCTCGCCGTAAACATCGGCAATGAAAGCGTTGAGCGCGCGAATGCGCTGTTGTAGCCCGGCTTCGATCCAGGCCCATTCCCGGGCGGCGATGACGCGCGGGATGAGGTCAAAGGGGAAGATCTTCTCGATGCCGTCGCTGCTGCCGTAAACGTTGAAGGTGATTCCAAGGTGGAGGAGCAACTGCTCCGCGGCGGCTTGACGCCGCAGCACCTCGTCGCTGCGCAGCGTCGCCAGCGTCCGCGTCAGAAACGCGGCTTCGGGACGCGGCACGCCCGGCATGAGAAACATCTCGTCATAAAAATCGCCGACTTCGTAAGCCTCAAACATCGCTGGCCACGCCTTGGCATGGGGTTTAGCTCGTCGCCGCTCGCAGGCGAAACGCGCCGGCGGCGCGCAGTCCGCTCCGGAGCGCTCTTAACGGTTTGGAACGACTGTTTGGAACGCCCAACCATAGCCAACTGTCGGGGAGGCGTCCAGCTTCGCCGCGCGGCGCGGCTGGACGGCGGCGCGCGAGCCGCCGCGGTCGCCGGCGCTATGGACGCCGTTGCTGTTGACGGCGCTGGATGGCCCTGGCCAGCTCGCTGGCGTGGCGCTCGATACGCTCGGCGACCACCCTTCCGCCGGCTTCAAACATCGTCGGGACGCGCTCGACGAATTTCTCACAGACCGCCGTCCGGGAAAAAGCCTGAATCTGCCTGAGTTCCACGTCATCGAACAGGCGACGAAGACGCTCTTCGAGAGGGTTCTTCTTGGCAAAGCGCTCAAGGTTGCCAAAAAGCTTGCGCCCGGCGCTTGTCGCGGCGAAAGCGTTGAGCTGAGGCGATTCGCGCTCCTCGAAGCTGTCGGAAGAAACGCGGCGAGGTCCTCGGAGCTTGCCCGCCGCGAGGCGCGCCGCTCAAGGAAGGCGCCCAGGATGTCGCCGTAGGGCCGCAGCTCAGCGTTGTCGCGAAGCTGCGGTTGCAGGATGGATTGCGCTTGCTAGTCGTAAAACGCCGGGATGCCGGTCAGGCTGAGAAATTCGCGCGCCGCCTGGAGGCCGTCCGAGGCGCTAGCTTGCCCCGGGCGCGTCGGCTGCGCCGGTCTTTGCGGCTCGCGCTGGGCGTCGGTCGGCGGCGTCTCCGAAGGAATTACGCGCCGACCGCTTGACGGCGCGGATGACTGCCCGTTGGACGGGCGATTCTGGAAGTCGTCCTGAGCGAAGGCTACGCCGCTGGTCAGCAGGAGCGAGCCGGCCAGCGCGCCGAGCTTATGCCGCAGGCAGCGGCGCGGCGTTGTAGGGGAGGCGGGTTCTTTCCGAAGATCGGGCCGGTCAAAGCGGAACCGCGAAGAGCGGCGCTACTAGCGCTGGCCAAGGCGCGGGAAGCGGGACTTGAGCAGCAGGGAGGCGACGACTAGCCCCTTTTGAAGCTTGGAAAGGCGTGGCCGGTGGCGAAACACATTAAAGCGCGCGGCTTCCATTTGATCGAGCAGCTTGAAATAGATCGTCCCCATGATTTCCGCCGCGATCATCGCGGGGCGATCTTCCGGGTGGAGCGCCCGGAGCGCCTGAGCGCGGAAGTCCCGCGCGCGGCTGGCCTGGCGCTGAGCCAGCTGCGCGAAGGCGTCGCTGTAGCGTCCGTCGTGCAGATCGCGCTCGGTGACGCCCGCGTCCGCCATTTCATCGAGCGGCAGGTAAACGCGCCCGCGGGCGGCGTCTTCCTTGACATCCCGAACGATGTTGATGAGTTGAAGCGCCTTGCCCAAGCCTATGGCATAGCTGCGAGCGCCAGCGTGGCGGTAGCTGAAAATCTCGATGCACATCAGCCCAATGACCGAAGCGACACGGTAGCAATACTCGTCGAGCTCAGCGAAACTGGCGTACCGGCGGCGGGTTAAGTCCATCTCCATGCCCTGAATGAGCGCCAGAAAATGCTCCTGCGGAATTGGAAACGCTCGGAGCACGCCCTTGAGTTCGCGGGCAAGCGGATGGCGCGGCGCGCGACCATTGAAGCAGGCTTGAATCTCGTCGCGCCACCGGTCGAGCTCGGCCTGCGGATTGGCTTGGCCGGGGGTGTTGCCGTCCACAATGTCATCCACGACGCGGCAGAAGGCATAGACGGTCTCGATGGCTCGCCGCTGCGGCTTGGGCAAAATGAGAAACGAGTAAAGAAAGTTTGTGCGCGAGCCGCGAGTAATGCCTTCGGCGACGGGCAGGTCGAAGCGGCTCAAGGCGGAGATGGAGGCAGGCTTTGTCATGCGGGCGTTTGGAGGATGGAAGCGTTGGACGACGGCAAGAAGCGCGACCGGCGCAACGCGCTCAGCGCCAGGCGCGCCTTGTCGCGCGCGCCGAGCGTCGGCCGCTGGTCAAAAACGTTGAACCGGATGCGCCGCAGCGCCGTCAGGATGGTCATCCCGCCCAGCCAGATGAGGCGCAACTCAAAGCCAAGGCGGCCGGGGGCCAGGGCGCACAAGGGGCGGCCGCGCTCAAACAACGCCTCCGTGCGGTTGGCAAGGCCTTCCATCAATCGCTCGTAGCCCGGCGCGTAGCGCCGCGCCAAAAGGTCTTGCTCCGCGTAGCCCTGGGCCGCCATTTCGCTCAGCGGAATGTAGATGCGGTTTTTCTGCGCATCCACGGCCACGTCCTGCCAGAAGTTGGTCAGCTGCAACGCGGTGCAAATGGCGTCCGACATCTGATGCCAGGCCGGGTCGCGGTAGCCAAAAAGCAGCAAAATCAGCCGCCCCACCGGGTTGGCCGAGCGTCGGCTGTAATCGAGCAGGTCTTCAAAGGTGGCATGCCGGGAGCGGCGAGCGTCGAGTTCAAACGCATCCAGCAGGTCATGAAAAAGCTGCATTGGCAGCCTATGCCGGCGAATCGTATCGCCTAGCGCCACGAAAACCGGATGCGCGGCTTCGCCGTCCGCGCAGCCCGCGAGCTGCCGTCGCCAGTCAGCGAGGCGCGCCAGCCGCTCTTCGGCGGGCAGCGCGCCTTCGTCGGCGAAGTCGTCCGCCGCGCGGGCGAAGGCATAGACTGCATAGACGCGCGGGCGAATCGCCTTCGGCAAGACGAGCGACCCGACAGGAAAGTTCTCGTAATGACCTAGGGCGACGCGCCGACAGTAAGCATAGGCTTCCTCAAGCGACAGCGCAGGCGAACGAGGTTGAGACAGAGCGCGTGACACGGCGTGGAATGACTTGCGCGGTCGCCAGCGGCGGAAGATGTCGGCTGCCCCGATCCCGACGGATTAGTCGCAGCCTAAAGGCGGAAGATATTGGTCAGGCCAGTGACGACCGTCAAGCGCGTTTCAGCAACGAAGCCTCTTCGAGAGTCGCCGCTGAAGTCGCTCCGGCTTGGACTTTCAGCTTGCCGCTTTATAAAGCGATTGTCGCAGGGCTTCATCAAAAGCGGCGCGCGTGGCCGCAAAGACCTCCGCGACAAGCTCGATCTGGCGCGGCCAGTCGGATGTGTCGGGCGACTTCTCAATATGTCGGAGCGCGCACGCCAGTTGTCGCGCGCCCAGTTGCGCGGCGCTGCCATAAAGCCGATGCGCGAGCATCCGCACGGCTTTCTCATCCTGACGCTCGATGGCGACCCGCATTTGCTCAAGCTGAGTCAGCCCGTCCTTCAGAAAAGTGGCGACAATCTGGCGGGCCAGCTCTTCGGCCGCCTTGCCGCTGGCGGCAAGGCCGGTGCCGATGTGAAAGGCGCTGGGGTCGAGCAGCGGCGACTCGCTGTTGTCCCCCTCGTCCGGCGGGCGCGGGCAGCTCGCTGTCTGCTGTTTGTTGAGCAGGCGCCGTAACAGTTGGTCCAGGTCGTCCAGCTTGAAGGGCTTCGCCAAGTAATCGTCCATGCCGGCTGCCAGGCAGCGCTCCCGCTCGCCGGGAAGCGCATTGGCCGTGAGCGCCACGATCGGCACTCGGCGATGATCAGCCGAGCGCTCCTGCTCGCGGATGCGCGCCGTCGCCGTGTAGCCATCCATTTCCGGGAGCTGGCAGTCCATGAGAATGACGTCCGGCGGCTTGGCTTGCGCCAGAGCGAGAGCTTCGCGCCCATTGCCGGCCACCACGACGCCGTAGCCAAGCGACTCCAGCATGCGCTGAGCGACTTTTTGGTTAACCACGTTGTCCTCGACCAGCAGGACGAGTTTTTGTCGGGCGGCCGCGGATGCCGCTGGGCGCAGCGGGAGCGGCGTTTCCGAAGGCGTTATTCTTTCCGTCGCCTTGGGTTGCGGACTGCTCAGCGCCAGGCGGAGCGCATCCTTGAGGGCGGACATGCGCACCGGCTTTGTGACGCAGGCTACGACGCCCATCTGCGCAAGCTCAGCCTTGGTCGGCACGGGCGGCGCCGTGAGCAAAATGCAGGCCAAATTGTCGAGCGTCTCCTCGGCGCGAATTTGCTGAAGCAGCGGCAACTCATCCAGGGCGGGCGGATGCGCGGCGAGCAATGCCACCCGAAAGGGATGGCCGCTCGCTGCCGCTTCGCGCAGCGCGGTCATCGCTTCCTGAGCGTCGGCGACGACATCGCAGAACAGCCCGAAATCAGTAAGTTGCTGCGCCACCACCAGCCGATTCGTCGCGTTGTCGTCCATCACCAAGGCGCGCAGGCCAAACCATAGCTCATAGGTGGAAGGCGGCTGGTCAGCCGCGACTTTTTGGAGCGTGACTGTGAACCAGAAGGTCGAGCCTTTGCCGACTTCGCTCTCAACGCCGATATCGCCGCCCATGATGTTGATCAGTCGCCGCGAGATGGCGAGTCCAAGCCCCGTGCCGCTAAAGCGGCGCGACTGCGAAGCGTCAACTTGACTGAAGGCTTCAAAAACATCGGCTTGCGCTTCCTTTGGAATGCCGATGCCAGTATCCGTAACTGCAAACCGCAAGGTGACAGACGCTTCCGTTTCAGCCTGCTTGGTCACCCGAACGACCACCTCGCCCTTGTCGGTGAATTTCACGGCGTTTCCGACCAAGTTCAGAAGCACTTGGCGCAAGCGGCCGGCATCGCCGCGCAGATGATCGGGAACATCCCGGTAAACCAGCGTCACGAGTTCAAGCGACTTCTTCCGGGCGGAAGCGGCCAGGGTTTCGACCGCCTGCTCAACCAGGGCTCGCAGCTCGAAGTCGCTTGACTCCAGCGACATCTTGCCGGCCTCAATCTTCGAGAAATCCAGGATATCGTTGACCACGACGAGCAGCGCGTCGGCGCTGTAGCGAATGGTTTCAGTCAGCTCTTTCTGATCCTGGCTCAGGCGCGTTCTCAAAAGCAGGTCGGTCGTGCCGATGATGCCATTCATCGGCGTGCGAATCTCGTGGCTCATATTGGCCAGAAAATCCGATTTTTTCCGCGCCAGCGTAAGCGCGGCGTCGCGCGCGCTCTCCAGTTGAGCCATGAGCCGGCGACGCTCGCTGAGTTCGCGCGCGATAAACCAATACAGCATGACGAGCACCGCGATAATGATCGCCGCGCTGGCGATGACAAGCCACTCCAGGACTTCGACGCTTTTTCGAGCAATAGCCAGGAACTCTCCCAGGCGCTTGCGCTCTTCCTGTCCAAACGCTTCAAACAGGCTGCCCATGCGTTCCGCGAGGCTGTCGCCTTCCGGGCTCGGCACCAGCTCCAGCGCGGCCTCGCGGCCGCGCTGGCCAGCGGCGATGACGCGCTCCAGATAAGCCTTCCCTTCCTGCAGGACGCGCTCAAGCCGCTTGGCGCGCTCGAGCTGGGAAGGGCGATGCGCCACCCGCTCCCGAAGCTGAGACAGGGCGTCCTCCAGTTGAGCGGACTGGCGGCGCGCCTCGCCGGCGTACGTTTCCTGGCCGGTGATGACATAGCCGCGCACGTGAAGCCGGATGCGCAGCGTCGTCTCTTCCGCGCTCGACGCGAGGCGGAGGATTTCCAGGCTTCGGCTGACCTCGGCTTCGGCTCGCTGCAACTGGTAAACCGCGATCGAGGAAGCCGCCGCCAGCCCGGCCAAAATGAGCCCGACCGCCACGAAGCCCGCCGCCAGCCAGTGGCGCGGTTGTCGCTCTTGCTTGCGAAGATTTGCGGACATAGCGATGCAGCTTATCGTAAAGTTTTCCCTGGAGCGGATTTCGCCAGCTCTCAGGAGCGGATTGCCCCGAGCGTCCAACGACGTTGGCCCCAAGGCTTGAATCAGTTGACGAGCTTAGCCTGAGCAAGGCAGGCTAAGCTAGCGAGACGTCAAGTCAATTACCTGCCACATGGTTTTAGACCGCCCGTAGGACGGCGTTGTGGCGCGCCTGTCGGAACATGGCGTTGCTGGACGGTTATGCTGAGCCGGGTTGCCGATTCGATTTTTTGGATGAGTCGCTATATTGAGCGGGCGGAAAACATTGCGCGCTTCGTGGACGCCACGATGACGCTCACGCTCGACCTGCCCGCCGACGATACCGCCGCCTGGAACGAGCTGATCGCCAGCGTCGGCGACCCCGAGGACTTTATCGCCCGCTACGGCGCGCCCGCGCCGGCGGCCGCGCTGCGCTACCTCACCTTCGACGAGCGAAACCCAAACTCGATTCTCTCCGCGCTGGCGCGCGCGCGCGAAAACGCCCGTTGCGTGCGCGACGCCATTTCATCGGAAATGTGGGAGCAGGCGAATACTTTCTACTTGGATGTCAAAGGCGCGGCCGCCCAGGGGCGCTTCGGGGCGATGCCCCATGCCTTTTTCACGCAGGTCAAGCTGGCCAGTCACCAGTTTGTCGGCGTCACCGACTCCACCATGTCGCATGGCGAGGCCTGGCACTTCAACCGGATTGGTCGGCTTCTCGAGCGCGCCGATAAAACCGCCTGCATTCTCGGCGTTGAGCGCCTCAACGCCGCCGCCGTCTTGAACGGCGAAGCCCTCATCAACGATCTGCAGTGGTCGGGCTTGCTCAAGGCGGCCAGCGCCCACGAAATGTACCGGAAAAAGCACGGGCGGATCGAGCCGCGCCGCGTCTTTGCGTTTCTTCTCCTGAGCCGCGAGTTTCCGCGCGCGGCTCACTATTGCCTGCTGCGCTGCGTCGAGTCAGTGCATGCCATTTCCGGGACGCTCCCCGGCACCTACACGAACCTGCCCGAGCAGCGGCTGGGACGATTGGCGGCCCAGCTTGACTATGCCGGCGTCGAGGACATTCTTCCGCCAGAGTCGCCAAACGACGCCCGCCCGTTCCTCAGCCGCTTTCGACGCGATCTCTATGCAGCCGGCGACGCCATCGCGGCGGCGTTTTTCCCCGGCTGATTTCCCCGGCTGGCTTTCCCGGCTGAGGCGATAGCGCTTATGACGTTTTGCTTAGGCATTAAAACCGTGGCGGGGCTGATCGCTGTCGCCGACACGCGCATTACGTCGGGGACGGAGTGTCGCACCTCGCGCAAGCTGACCATCCACCGCGCCGCCGCCGCGCCGGTCTTTGTCATGACCTCGGGGCTGCGCTCGGCGCGCGACAAGGTGGTGACGTATTTTGATGAGTGGCTGCGCGGCGAAGCCGTTATTCATCGCCGGCTGTACGAGCTGGTCAACGCCTACGGCGAGCAGGTGCGGCGCGTGGTGCGGGAAGACCAAGCCCTGCTGGAACGCGACGGCCTGCGCTTTGACCTGTTTTCCATCATTGGCGGGCGACTGCCCGACGACGGCGAGCATCGCCTGTTCCTGGTCTATCCGCAGGCGAACTGGGTCGAAATTGGCGAGTCGTCGCCTTACGCCATTATCGGCAACGCTTTTTACGGCAAGCCGATTCTCGACCGCATGCTGGACTATGGCTGCCCGCTCAGCGCGGCGCTCAAAGCCGCGCTGCTGGCCTTTGACTGCACGCTGACCAGCGCGAGCGATGTGAGCTACCCGCTCGATGTCGCCGTGCTGCGGGTTGGCGCGGCGGAGTTCATCGAGCATCGCTTTACGGAAGGCGACATGGCAAGCTACGCCGCCTGGTGGGGCGCGAGCTTGCGCCGCCTGAACGCCGACGCCCCTGGCGACTGGCTCGCGGCGCTCAACCTGGAGACCGGTCAATGAATGCGCTTGATCCCGCAACCATCGCTTCGCTCAAGGCGCTCGATGATGGCGACGGCTTCTTCGCCGGGATGGTACAAGCGTTTCTGGAAAACGCCCAGCCGACCCTGGAGCGGTTGCGTCAAGCTCGGTTGAACAACGACGTTGCAGAGCTGGAGCGCGCCGCCCACAAGCTGCGCGGCGCGGCCAGCGCGGTCGGCGCTCGAGCCCTCGCGGCCTGTTGCGAGCGACTCGAGCAAGCGGCCCGTCAGGGCGGCGCGCCGAGCGCCGCATCTGAAGCCGCATCTGAAATTGATGCCATCGAGGCCGAGTTTCAGCGGGTGGTCGCCGCGCTCGACGCTGAGCTGCGCATCTGAAACCTCTTTACAGCAAGCAAAGGAGCTTTTCATGCCCCCAATCGTAGACGTTGGTCAAGCGCTGAAAGACCAGGTCGCCTTAGTGACCGGCGCCAGCTCTGGTATTGGCGCTTCAGTCGCGCGCGAGCTGGCGCGCGCCGGGGCGGCCGTGGCCGTCAATTACGCCGGCAACCCGTCCGGCGCGCAAGCGGTGGCTGACGACATTGCCGCTAGCGGCGGTCGGGCCATCATCGTCAAAGCCGATGTCAGCGTCGAAACCGAGGTGACGGCCATGTTCGCCGCCGTCAGCGAGGCGTTCGGGCGCCTCGATATTTTGGTCAGCAACGCCGGGCTCCAACGCGATGCCGCCTTCGCGGACATGACGCTTGAGGAATGGGACCGCGTCATCGCCGTCAACCTGACGGGGCAGTTCCTGTGCGCGCGCGCCGCCGTCCGGCAGTTTCTCGCCCAGCCGCCGCGCCCGGAGGTTTCCGCCGCGCTTGGCAAGATTATCTGCATGTCGAGCGTCCACGATGTGATTCCGTGGGCCGGTCACGTCAACTACGCGGCCTCCAAGGGCGGCGTGTCGCTCTTGATGAAGTCGCTGGCGCAGGAAGTCGCCGAGAAGAAAATTCGCGTCAACGCCGTCTCGCCCGGCGCTATTCGGACGCCCATCAACCGCCCCGCCTGGGAGACGCCAGAGGCGGAAGCCGCCTTGCTGAAGCTGATTCCCTATGGGCGCGTCGGCGACCCTGAAGACATTGGCCGGGCGGTGGTTTGGCTGGCGTCGGACGCCTCGGACTACGTCACCGGGACGACGCTTTACGTGGACGGCGGCATGACGCTCTATCCTGAGTTTCGGGAAGGCGGCTAATGGCGGGCGACGCGCCGGCATGGCGGTTTTCCGACGCTGAGCGGGCGGCTGTCTATCGCGCGATTCACGCGCGGCGCGACATCCGCTCGACGTTTCTTCTGTCGCCAATCCCTGACGATGCGGTGTGGCGTTTGCTGGGCGCGGCGGCGGCCGCGCCGTCGGTGGGCTTTATGCAGCCCACGGAAGTCATCGTCATCCGCGATGTCGAGAAGCGGCGGCGCATCCAGCGGCATTTTGAAGTCGTCAACCAGGCTGCCGCCGAGGCTTACGTTGACGACGAGCGGGCGGCGTATGACGCGCTCAAGCTGGCGGCGATTCTGGATACGCCGCTCAACGTCGTCTTTACCTGCGACACGACGACAACGCGCGGGCGGGGGTTGGGCCGGCAGACGATGCCCGAAACGGCCGTGTTCTCGACCGTGTGCGCGGTGCAGAACTTCTGGCTTGCCGCGCGCGCCGAAAACATCGGCGTCGGCTGGGTCAGCATTCTTGAACCGGCCGCCGTCAAGGCGGTATTGGAGATTCCCGACTACCTCACGCTAGTGGCGTACCTGTGCGTCGGCTACGTGAGCGACTTCCCGCGTCAGCCGGAGCTTGAAGCCAAAGGCTGGGAGGACGCCCGCGCGCTCGCCGAGATGGCTTACCTTGACGCTTACGGCCGCCCCCTGCCGCCCCCCGCCGACGCTTCTGGAGCAGCCTGGAATCATGATGAACCATAATATGAACCATAATGTCTCGCCTGCTTCAACCTTGCGCTCGTCAACGCTCTCGCGCCGCCGCTCGCGCCTGACCGGATGGCTGGCGCTCCTGTTGCTGGTCGCGTCCGCGGCGCGCGCCCAGCCGCCGGACGCCAAGCCCGCCGCGTCCAGGGCGGAGAGCGCCAAGGCGGAGAGCTACGCCGCGCTCAAGTACCGCCAAATCGGGCCCTTTCGCGGCGGGCGCGTCGACGCGGTGGCTGGCGTCGCTGGGCAACCCCATCTGTATTATTTCGGCGCGACCGGCGGCGGCGTCTGGAAGACGACCGACGGCGGCGCGAGCTGGCAGCCGCTTGGCGACGGGACATTCCGCGTCGGCTCGGTGGGAGCCCTTGCCGTCGCGTCAAGCGACCCGAACGTGATCTATGTCGGCATGGGCGAGCATACCTGGCGCGGCAACGTCTCGCATGGCGACGGGGTTTATAAATCCGCCGACGCTGGCCGGACGTGGCGGCGCGTCGGCTTGGAAAACACGCGCCACATCGCGCGGATCCGGATTCACCCGGCGAATCCCGATGTCGTCTATGTCGCCGCGATGGGGCATTGTTTCGGCCCAAACCCTGAACGCGGCGTCTATCGCTCGACCGACGGCGGCAAGACCTGGCAGCGCATCTTGTTCGCGAGCGACAAGGCCGGCTGCGCCGACTTGGCGATGGATCCGACCAACCCGCGCATCCTCTACGCCGGGATGTGGGAAGCGCAGCGCGGGCCGCACTTTTTCTCCAGCGGCGGCCCGGGCAGCGGGCTGTGGAAAACAACGGACGGCGGCGATACGTGGCAGGAACTGACGCGCAAGCCGGGGATGCCCAAGGGAACGCTTGGCAAAATCTGCGTCACCGTCTCGCCGGTCAATCCCGACCGGCTGTGGGCGAGCGTCGAGGCTGAGGAAGGCGGCATTTTTCGGAGCGACGACGGCGGCGCGACCTGGACGCGGGCAACCGGCGACCGCAGCCTCCGGCAGCGGGCGTGGTACTTCTCGCGCGTTCAGGCCGACCCGAAGGATGCTGACGCGGTCTATGCGCTCAACGTCCAGTGGTATCGCTCCGGCGACGGCGGACGGACGTTCACGCCCATGCCAACGACGCATGCCGACCACCACGACCTGTGGATCGCGCCCGACGACCCGCGCCGAATGATTTTGGGCAATGACGGCGGCGCGTCGGTTTCCATCGATGGCGGCCGCTCGTGGACGGAGCAAGATCAGCCGACAGCGCAGTTTTACCGCGTGGCGCTCGACAACCGGTTTCCGTTTTTCATTTATGGCGCGCAGCAGGACAACTCAACCGTCAGCATCGCGAGCCGGGCGACGCGCGGCTTTGGCATCGGCGTCCGCGACTGGGAAGAGGTCGGCGGCGGCGAGTCGGGCTGGATTGCGCCCCATCCGGCGAACCCGGAGGTCGTCTTCGCCGGAAGCTACGGCGGGTTGCTGACGCGCTATGACCGGCGGACGGGTCAAGCGCGCGACATCACCGTGTATCCTGAAAATCCGATGGGCGCGGGCGCGGAAGGCATGAAGTATCGCTTCCAGTGGAACTTCCCAATTGTGATGTCGGCGCATGCGCCGCATCCTCTCTACGCCGCCGGAAATCGCCTGTTTCGCAGCGACGACGAGGGCTCAAGCTGGCGCGCGATTTCGCCCGATTTGACGCGCAACGACCCGACAAAGCTCGGCCCGTCGGGCGGCCCGATCACGAAGGACAACACGAGCGTCGAGTACTACGGCACGATTTTCGCCTTGGCCGAATCCCCCAAGACGCCCGGCCTCATCTGGGTCGGAACCGACGACGGCCTGGTTCACCTGACGCGCGACGGCGGCGCGACGTGGGAAAACATCACGCCCAAGGGGTTGCCGGAGTGGATTCAAATCAACGCCATTGAAGCCTCCCCGCACGAGCCCGGCGCGGCTTATCTGGCGGCGACAATGTACAAAAGCGACGACTTCGCGCCGTATCTTTATAAAACGACCGACTACGGCAAAACGTGGGCGAAAATCGTCAACGGGATCCCAGCCGACGCCTTCGCGCGGGTCATTCGGGAAGACCCGCGCCGCCGCGGGCTGCTCTACGCCGGCACGGAAACCGGGATGTACGTTTCATTTGACGACGGGGCGAGCTGGCGGTCGCTTCAGCTCAATCTGCCGGCGACGCCGATTACCGATCTGGCCATTCATCCGCGCGACAACGTCCTGGTCGTCGCCACGCAGGGGCGGTCGTTCTGGGCGCTGGACGACTTGACGGTGCTTCAACAATACGCGGCGCGGGCGTCGGACGGCGGGTTGCGGCTATACGCCCCGGAAAAGGCCTACCGGTTGCGCGGCTTCGGCGGGAGCAACCTCCCGCCGACGGCGACCGTCGGCGCTAACCCGCCAGTTGGCGTCACGGTCTGGCTCGAGTTGCCCGACAAGCCGCTCAAGCAGGTTTCGCTTACGTTTGAAGACGCCTCCGGAAAGCCGCTGCGAACCTTTGTCGGCAAGCCAAAGGACGAGGCGGAAGGCAGGTCGTCGCCAGGCGGGCGCGGCGATGCGCCGCCGGATACGTTCGCCTACGAGCCGGGGCTGAATCGCTTGGTGTGGGACATGCGCGCCCCGGGCGCGACGCGCGTGCCGGGAATGGTCTTGTGGGCGGCGGATTTGCGCGGGCCGCGCGTGTTGCCGGGCGCTTATCGCGTGACGCTCAAGGCCGATGACGAGCAGCAAACGCAGACGCTTGAGATCATTGCCGACCCGCGCGTGGCGACGACCTTGGCAGACCTCAAGGCGCAGTACGACTTGCTCATTGCCATTCGGGATAAGCTCTCCGAAACGCACCAGGCGATTCTCGACATTCGAGACGCGCGGCGGCAGCTTGAAGAGGTTGAAGGGCGGCTGCGCGGTCGCGACAACGCTCGCCCGCTGCTCGACGCGGCCAAGTCGCTCAAGGACAAGCTGACGGCGATTGAGGAGACGCTCGTTCAGACAAAGATTCAAAGCGGACAGGACCCGCTCAACTACCCGATTCGCCTCAACAACAAGCTGGCGGCGCTGGCCGGCGTGGTGGACAGCGCCGACGCCGCGCCGACGGCGCAGGCGCGCGAAGTCTTCGCCGACTTGAGCGCTCGGATTGACGCGGAGCTTCAGAAGCTGCGCGAGGTTATGACGGGCGACCTTGCGGATTTCAACGCGAAGTTTCAGGCGTTGGGCCTGCCGCGCATCGCGCCGCGCGCGGCGGCCCCGTAAATCCCCCTGAGTCCGGCGCGGCGCTGCGCGGCGGGTCGGTCACTCATCCTCGGGCAGGAGGGCCTGCCCGTCGAGCATCTCCGCGTAGTCGTAGGCCGCCTGCTTGACCACCCGCGGCTTGCTTCCGTCGATGGGGCCAATAAAGCCTGCGCGCTCCATCATGTCGAGAATGGCCGCGGCTCGCCCGTACCCAATCCGCAGCCGCCGCTGAAGCACCGAGGTGGAAGCTTTCCCCATCTGCACGACGATCCGAACCGCCTCGTCGTAGAGCGCGTCGCGCTCGCCAACGCCAGCCTCGGCCGCTTCCGCTTCTTCCTCTGACATCTGGACGCTCTCATCGTACTGTGGCGCGCCCTGCTCCTTGATGAAGTTGGTGATGCGGTTGATTTCGGCTTCGCTGACGTAGGCCCCATGAATGCGGATGAGCCGCGACGAGCCGGGCGAAAAGAGCATATCGCCCTGCCCAAGCAGCTGCTCCGCGCCGTTTGTGTCGAGAATCGTGCGCGAGTCCACCTTGGAGGAGACCCGGAAGGAAATTCGCGCGGGAAAGTTCGCCTTGATGAGGCCGGTGATGACATCCACCGACGGCCGTTGCGTGGCGATGACCAAGTGAATCCCAACCGCGCGCGCCATTTGCGCCAGGCGGGCAATGGCGGTTTCCACCTCGCTTGACGCCACCATCATCAGGTCGGCCAACTCGTCAATGACGATGACAATGTAGGGCAGGCGCGGCGGCGGCCCGTCGGGAAACCGCGCCGGATCAGGCGGCTCGCTCACGGCGCGATTGAAGCCCTCGATATTGCGCACGCCAACGCTGGCGAGCAGCTTGTAGCGGTTTTCCATTTCGCTCACCGCCCAGTTGAGCGCGTTGGCGGCCCGCTTCGGGTCCGTGATGATGGGCGTCAGCAGATGCGGAATCCCAGCGTAAAGCTCCAGCTCGACGCGCTTCGGATCCACCAGAATCATCCGCGCATCGCTTGCCGTGGACCTAAATAAGATCGAGCAAATCAGCGAGTTAATCATGACTGACTTGCCAGAGCCCGTCGAGCCCGCGATCAGCAGGTGCGGCATCTTGGCCAAGTCAGCCGCGTAAGGATCGCCGTTGATGGTCTTACCCAGCGCGATGGGCAGGCGTCCGGGGTTGTCGCGGAAGACCTCCGACTCGATGATCTCGCGCAGATAAATTGTATCGCGGCGCGCGTTTGGAACCTCGATGCCGACGGTGGCCTTGCCGGCGGCGCGATCAATCCGCACCGACTCGGCCTGAAGACCAAGGCAGAGGTCATCCACCAGGCTCGCCACCCGACTGTATTTGACCCCCGGATCGGGCTTGAATCCAAACGTCGTGACGACCGGTCCCGGCTCAATTTCCTGAATCTCGCCCATGACGTTGAACTCGCGGCATTTCTCCGCCAATAAGCGAGCGCGGGCGCGCAGCTCTTCATCGGACTGGCTGGTTTGGGGCGGGGCCGGCGTCAGCATATCCACCGAGGGCAGGGTATAGACGGCTTCGCCCGGCGCGCGCGCCGGCGCGGCGGCCGCGCCGCCGCCGGCGCCGGCCGGACTGACTTCCGCGGACAGGCTCGGGCGCGGCGTCCCGCTTCCAACCTGAGCGACCGGCAGCCCGGCTGGCGGCGTCAGTTGGCGCCGCACGATGGAAGCGCCCTGGATCATTTTGGCGACTTCCTGGTGGGCGTTGCCGCAGGCTTGGCTATCGGTTGCCGCCAGTCGTCGCCGCGCCGCCGAAACTTCGAGCGCCGCTTCGGGCGCGCCAGGGCGCGCCTCCCGGACAAGCGCGTTACTTCCGCTGTTGCGCCGCTCGATGGCCTCGCGGGCTAGGCGACGCACATCGGCGCCGGGACGGCGTGGCGGCGCGGCGCTCGCTGGCGGCGGCGCAGGCGCGGCTTCGCTCGCCCGATCAGCCGCCGCCAGGCCGGTTGGCATTTCCGTCACGGCGCGCGCGTCCGCTTCGCCAAGCGGCGCGGCGCTAGGCGGCGCTTCGCCAAGCGGCGCGGACGGCTCAGGGCTTAGCGCCGGGATGCCGGGCGGCGTCCGGCGCGCCCCCGATACGATGCCGGGCGCGTCATCGCCATAGAGCGCCTTGGCGATCCGCTGTTCATGGCGACTTTTCTCGCTCGCCTCGTTAGCGATCGTCAGAGGGCCGGTGACGCCCGCCCTGGCCTGTCGCCGCTGAGCGGCGTCCGGCGTGTCGCCATTGGTCAGCGCCGCGCCCGCTTGGGCGGCCGCAGGGGATGGCGCCGTGACTTTGCCAAACCGAAGCTCTTGCCATCCGTTGAGCAGCCAGCGGCGCGGCGAGAAGGTCGTCGCCAGCATCAGCGACAGGCAGGCCGCGCCGCCCAGCGCGAGACCCGCGCCGAGCGGGTTGAGCGCGCCTTCAAGCCAGTTCTCGAGCGTAAAGCCGATGAAGCCGCCAGGACGGATGCGCTCCCGAAACAGGGGCGCCTCGCGGAACAGCGAGAGCAGTCCTGCCAGCGCGAGGAGCAGCCCGGTGACGCCGGCAGCCTGCTCGGCTGACACCATCAGCGACCGTCCGCGAAAAACGTTGACGGCGTGCAGACCCATCAGCGCCGGCAGCGCGTAGGCGACCAGCCCCAGCCCCTGGAGCAGGATGTCCGCCACGCTCGCGCCGACCACGCCAATCGCGTTGCGGCTCGCGCGGCTCGCTGCGCTGACGCTCCAGGAAATGTCGTCCGGGTGGAAGGACGCCAGCGCGATGGCGAGCGTCACCGCGCATAACCCAAGGATGATGCCGATGGCTTCGCCGAGTCGCGAGGAGGAAGCGAAGTGAGCCGAATGAGAACGCGCCGCGGCTGGGGGGCAGCTTTTTGTCATGGTGGATTCGCTCATGGGTCGCGCGCCAGCGAAAACTGACCATTCCGGGCGGCGGTTACGCCTCGTCGTACGCCTCGTCGTCGGCTGTCAAGACGCCGTCCGGCTGGCGGCTCTTGGCAACGAGATACGCTTGGATGAAGTCGTCCAGCTCGCCGTCAAGAACGCTTTCCACGTCGCTGCGCTCCAGCTTGGTGCGGGCGTCTTTGACGAGCCGGTATGGGTGTAGCACGTAATTGCGAATTTGGGAACCAAAAGAAATATCGCGCTTGGCAGCTTCCAGCTTGGCGCTTTCCGCCCGGCGCCGCTCCAGCTCCAGCTCGTAGAGCCGCGACTTGAGCACCTTCATCGCCACTTCGCGGTTTTGATGCTGCGACCGCTGGTTCTGACACGACACGACGATGCCGGTCGGCAGGTGCGTGATGCGAATGGCCGAATCCGTGACGTTGACGTGCTGGCCGCCCGCGCCCGACGAGCGATAGGTATCCACGCGGAGGTCTTTCTCGTTGATGTCAATCTCGATGTCGTCTTCCGCCTCGGGCGTCACGAAAATCGAGGCGAAGCTGGTTTCGCGCGTCCCCGCCGAGGAAAACGGCGAAATCCGCACCAGCCGGTGCACGCCGCTTTCACACGAAAGCAACCCGTAGGCGTAATCCCCCTCGACCACGAACTCCGCCGACGCGATGCCGGCTTCCTTGCCCGGCTGCACGTCGAGAACGCTGGTCTTGAAGCCGCGCCGCTCGCACCACCGCAGGTACATGCGCAGGAGCATCTCGGCCCAATCCTGCGCGTCCGTGCCGCCCGCGCCCGCCTGCACGCGGACAATGGCGTTGTTGGCGTCGCGCGGGCCCGACAACAGCATCTGAACCTCGGCCGCCGCGACCTTGGCGTGCAGGGCGCTCAGGCGCTGCTCGAGCTCCGCGAGCGAAGCCGCGTCCGCTTCGGCGAACTCAAGGAGCACTTCCAAATCGCCCAGCTCGCGGTCGTAAAATTCCGCCAAATCAATGGCTTCAGACAGCCGCCGCCGCTCCCGAAGCGCCTTCTGGGCCTGCTCCTGGTCCTCCCAGAAGCTCGGCTCGGCCACGCGGGCCTCAAGCCTTTCTAGCCGCGAGCGCTTGCCATCAGGGTCAAAGAAACCTCCGCAGATGCATAATCCGCTCGCGAAGGGCGTCGTAAGTCTGGCGAAGCTCAGGTAAGTCCGGCATGGCGAAAAGACCTTTTCCGTATCGTTTTTGACGCTGTGAAACTAAACCAAACGGGCGCGTCTGAAAACCGCGCCGGGCTTGGAAAAAAAAAGCGCGCGGAAAACGCCATTTCAAGCGGCAGGGAAGTTCAAGCGTTCAGGGAGTCCGCGCCGATGATCGGCGCCGAGCCGCCTGCGGCCGCGGCTGTTCAGCGGGTTGACCTTTCGCTACTGTAGTCCGCGCCGGCGCTTGGTTCCAGTCGAAAAGCGCCGGCGGGGACGCTTTTTTCTCATGAGTCAGCCTGACGACGAAGCGCTTGGCAAAGCCTATGATCGCCTCCTAGTCAAGCGATTATTGACCTACCTCAAGCCTTATCGCGGGCGGGTGGCGCTGGCCATTCCCCTCATCGCCTTCACGTCCGGCTTTGAGCTGTTGGCGCTCAACCTGACGATGGCGGCGGTGGACCTCTTTCTGCTGCCGCTGGACTCCAGCCAGCTTAGGGCCTTTCCGCGCCTGCTGTCCGCCAGCTTCGAGCGCTTGGGCTGGCAGCCGTCGCCGCTGGATGGCGTGAGCTTGATTGGCGGCCTGTATCTGGGGCTGATGCTGGTCGTCTTCGGGCTGACCTATTGGCAAACCGCGCTGCTCAACGAGACAGGGCAACTCGTGATGTATGACCTGCGCCGCGAGCTGTTCGCCAAGTTCCAGCGGCTGCCGCTCAGCTATTACGACCGGACGCCCATCGGGCGCATGACGACGCGCCTGACCTCTGACGTGGACGCCCTCAATGAGCTGTTCACCTCGGGCTTCGTGACGCTGTTGAGCGATATCGTCGCGCTGGTCGGCATTCTCGGCTTTCTTTTCTTGATCAACTGGAGGCTGGCGCTCGCGAGCCTGGTGGTCGTGCCGCTGCTGACGGCGGTGACGGCCTGGTTTCGGGTCAACGCCACGCGGACGTATCGCGAAGTCCGAACCCGGCTAGCCCGCATCAACGCCTTTTTGCAAGAGCATCTAGCGGGAATGGCGACAGTGCAGTTGTTCAACCGCGAGGGCCGCGAGCTGCGCGCCTTCGAAGCCATCAACGACGCGCACCGCCGCGTCAACATCGAGACCATTTTCTACTACGCCGTGTTTTATCCGGCGATTGGCTTTGTCAGCAATGTCGGCGTGGCCCTGGTGATTTGGCACGGCGGCGGACAGGTCTTGACCGGCGCGCTTTCGCTTGGGGCGCTCATTTTCTTCGTCCAGGCGATGCAGCGGTTTTACGAGCCAATTCAAGACATCAGCGAGAAATACAACATCCTGCAAGCGGCCATGGCGGCGGCGGAGCGGATCTTCAAAGTGTTGGATGAGCCGCTGGTCATCGCCTCGCCGCCCGCGCCGAAAAAGCCGACCGTTCAGCGCGGCGAAATCGAGTTTCGGGGCGTATGGTTCGCCTACAAGGGCGAGGACTGGGTGTTGCGGGACGTATCGTTTCGCGTTGCGCCGGGGCAAACCGTCGCTCTTGTCGGCGCAACGGGCGCGGGGAAGACGTCCATCACCAGCTTGCTGATGCGCTTTTATGACGCGCAGCGCGGGCAAATTTTGATTGACGGCGTGGACGTTCGGGAGTTCGACCTCCGCGAGCTCCGGCGCTACTTCGGCGTCGTGTTGCAGGATCCGACGCTCTTTGCCGGAACTATTGCCGATAACCTCCGCCTGGGCGCGACCGACATTAGCGAGGAGCGCCTCCGGGCCGCCGCGCGGGAAGCGCGGGCTGACGACTTCATTCGCCGCTTGCCCGGCGGCTATCAGGCCGAGGTCAAGGAACGGGGCGCGACCTTGTCCGTCGGGCAGAAGCAGCTCATCGCCTTGGCGCGGGCGCTGGCCTTCAATCCGCGGATTCTCATTCTCGACGAGGCTACGGCCAGCATTGATAGCGAAACCGAGGCTTTGATCCAGTCGGCCGTGGAGCGGCTGCTGGTTGGGCGGACGTGCGTCGTCATCGCGCATCGGCTGTCCACCGTCCGCCGGGCGGATTGCATTATCGTGATGCACCGGGGCGAGATTCGTGAAATGGGCGCGCATCGCGAGCTGGTGTCCCGCCCGGAAGGCATCTATCGTCGGCTGTATGAGTTGCAATACCGTGCCGCGCCGCCGCGCCCCGAGAATCCGGCGCGGCAGGCGGCGGCGCATAGCCCGCGGTGAAACTGGGGGCCATCTTTGGCGATCTCAGCCAGGCCGCCGCTACGCCTTTGCGGAAAGCGCGCTGAGCTGAAGGCGGATGCCGATGAGCGTCACGTCGTCGCGTTGCGGCTCATCCGCCTGGTGTTGGTCCAGGACTTGCTCAAGCCGCTGTCGCTGCACGGGAAGCGGCTGCGAGGACAGCTCGTGCAGCGTCCGCTTCAGGGCGAGCGAGCCGTAGCGCTTTCCGAGCGGGTTATTTTGGTCGGCGAAGCCGTCGGAGCTCAGATAAAGCATCGTCCCTGGCGGCAGATGAAGCCGATGCTCGGCAAAGCCCCGCTGCTTGACGCGACTCCCGACGCCGCCCCGCTCGCCGCGGATCTCGCGGAGCGCGCCGCCTTCAGCCACGTACAGCGGACGCCCCGCGCCGGCGAACGTCACGCCGCCGGCGGGATCAAACCGACATAGGACAAGATCCATTCCATCCCGTTGCGCGTCGCGGCGGGCGTCATGGCGTAACGCCGCGCGGATGCCGCTGTCGAGCGCGGCGAGAATGTCCGCCGGCGATTCGATCCCGCGCTCAATGACAATCTGGTTGAGCAGCTCGTTGCCGATCATCGCCATCAGCGCGCCGGGAACGCCATGGCCGGTGCAGTCCGCGACAGCTAGCCAGCGAGTTTCGCAAGGGCCGGCGCGCCCCGCTTCGCGGCGACAGTGCAGCCAATAAAAGTCGCCGGAGACGATGCCGCGCGGCCGCCAAAGAACAAAATGCTCCGCAAAGGCTTGGGCGAGCTCTTCCGCAGTCGGCAGGATGGCGCGCTGAATGCGCTCGGCGTAGCGCAGCCCGTCTAGAATTTCGCTGGTCGTTTGCTCCAGTTGGCGGTTTTTTTCGGACAGCTCTTCCGTCCGCTGCCGAACCTTCTCTTCAAGGCTGGCGTACAGGCGGGCGTTTTCCAGCGATACCGCGGCCTGGGCGGCCAGAAGGGTCAGCGCCTCGCGCCGCTGCGGGCTGAAAGCGTTGGCGACCGACTGATTTTCGAGGCACACGATGGCGCGCATCCGCCCGCAGTGTTGAACTGGCAGGCACATCACCGACTTCAGCCCCGACGCCCGGACGTAGGGGTCTTGCCCAAACTCGGCCGACTCGGCGGCGTCCGCCAGCAGCACGCCTTCGCCGGTTCGTAAAACGAACTTGATCACGCTCAGCGGCAGCGACGAGGCTTCGTCGAGCGGGCGCGGCAACCGCGTCGCGGCCGCTGGGTCGTGAACGTCGCGCTCGGCCTCGACGAGCCAGCCGCCATCCTCGCGCGGGAGAATGAGGGCGCCCCGCGTCGCCCCGGCATTTTCCAGCGCGATGCGCAGAAGCGCGTCCAGCAGCCGCTCCTGGACGATTTCGCCCGCCAGGACATTCGCCGCCTTCATCACGCTGGCGAAGTCGAAGTTGCCGGCGTCAGTCGTGGTGTCGCTCGTCACGCCAAACGCCGTCAGCGTCGAGCGCTTGCCCGTGGAGCGTAGCGCGTCGCCCTCGCTCAGGAGCGCGCCGAACGCCTCATCAAGTTGCCGCACCTTTTCCGTCGCGCCCCACCGCGCGTAGGCGCGACGCGCGTCGGCGGCGTACGCGCGGGCAATCTTGACCCGCCCCTGGTCAAGGAAAAATCGCGCGGCGCATTCATTCGCCAAGCCCTCCTCGTGGATAAAGCCATTCTCGCGGGCGGCGGCAATCGCCCGGTCGTAAGCGTCCAGCGCCGCGGCGACATCGCTCCGGACAGCCGCGATTTCAGCGTCCATCAGGTGGAGCTTCTGGGCGTAGTTGGCTGGGGCCAGCGCCGCCCACTGCGCCATCTGCCGGCGCGCGCCCTCCAGCCAGCCCCGCATGGCATCGGCCTCGGCCGCGCCCATCATTCCGGCGCGCAACAGCGCCAGGCGGGCGAGCGCGCCAAACAGATACGCATTCGGTTGCAGGCAGGACGACTGCAAGCCAGTCATGTTGTTTTCGCAGTTGATGGATTGCTCATAGGCGCGCTGGTAGTCGCCAAACAAATACGCTAGCTTCAGGCGCAGGTAGGCGAGCGTGCCGAGCGTGCCTTTGTCGCCCGTCGCGGCGACGGCAGCGTCATCCATCTCCTGACCGCTTTCGCCCCACGTCACCTCGAGCGGATGATCGGTTTTGACGCGCAGGTTGCGGATGTAAGAAAGGCACAGGTTGTTGGTTAGGTAATTGCGTTCCTGCCGGAGCGCGCGGATGGCGTCGCGGCGCGCCGTGGCGTCGCGCTCCAGCGCGTCGAGCGGCTGGCCGATGAAGATGCCAACCCAGGTGATGGCCAGCAGCGCTGTTGAGGCAAACTCCAGATCGCCCGACTCCGCGCCTTCCCGGTAGGCCGCGAGGAGCGGCTCGATGGCCGTCCGCGCTGGCTCGCGCCAAATGTGCAGAAAGAAGTAGTACGAAGTCAGCGTTCGGGCGCGCCCCTCGCTGGAAGGCAGGCGATCGAGCAGTTGCAGCGCGAGCCTGCCGAGAGCATAGCCTTGCTCCGGATTCATAAAGCCGCCGCTGACGACCAGCCCCAATGCCGCAAAGGCGGACGCCGCCAAGCTGTTGACGCCCTGCCGGAGGACCAGCTCCACCCGCTGGAGCGCAACCAGCGCGAACAGGGCGCTGTCGCTTAGAAAGGCCGGGACGGACATCCGGTAGAGCAAGCGCGCCGCCGCCAGCGCCTGCGGGTCGGTCATGTCGGGGAGCGCCGGAATAGCGGCGAGGTCAAGGGGCGCGAGGCGCGATTTGACGCGCTCCCAGACCGCGCCAATGTCGGCTGGCGACGTCCGCTCCGGCAGGTCAACGCCAAGCTGTCGCAAGGCGGCGCGGGCATGTTCCAGCGCGTCATGGAAGCGATATTCGGCCGAGTAAGCCAGGATGGCGATCTCATGAGCCGGCAGCGCGTCGGTCGGCGACTGGGCAAGATGCAGAGCCGCCTGGGCGAGTTCCTGGGCGAGCTGGGGGTTGGCGCTGAAAAAGGCCGCCTCGGCCGCTTCCGCGCGGAGACGAAGCGCAAGCGCATCCTGGCTTGGCTGCGGATCGTCGCCGAGCAGGTCAAGGCCAACGCGCAGATACGCTAACGCCGGGGCGAAGGCGGCGGCGGCTTTGGCGGCGCGTCCGGCATGCAGGTTGAGATGAGCCAGCTCTTCGCGCTCGGCCGCGTTGGCATGCCGGCGCCCGCGATTGAGATGGTTGACGATGTCAAACAGGCGCGGCGCGTCGAAGCTGAGCGCTGAAACGTCCGCCCCGCTCGGCTGCGAGGCGGCAAGCAAGCGCCGCCCGATGCGCCAGTGGCGCGCTTGACGCTCTTCCTCGGTCGCCAGCTCGTAGGCCGCCTGCTGAATCCGGTCATGGACAAAGTGAAAACGGGACGCGGGGCGACCGGGCGCGGCTTCGCCTAAAACAAGATCAGCCTCCGCGCCGGCTTCCAACGCCGCCTGGACGCTCGGCAAGTCAGTTTCGGCGGCCAAGGCGACCTGCGCCGTATCAAACTCATTTCCAAGACAGGCGGCCGCATGCAACGCCCGCTGCGTTTCGAGCGGGCAGCGATGAAGCTTTTCGATAAGAAACGTCACCACGTTATCCGTCAGGTTGGCGGCGGCGATGCCGGCCAGATTGGCCGTCCAGCCCTGTCCGGGCTGAAAGGTCAGCCAGCCGTCGGCGGCGAGCCGTTCCAGAAGCTCCCGCGCGAAGAACGGATTGCCGCCGGTTTTCCGGTAAACGATTGCCGCGACGGCCGCTGCGTCCGGGGACTGGCCCAGCGCCGCCGCCGTAAGCTCGGTCAGGCTGTCCAGGCTAAGCGGCGACAGCGTCACGTACGTCATGGGCAGGCCGGCCCTTCGGATAGCGTCAAGCGTGAGCAAGAGCGGATGGCCGTCCCCCGCTTCCTGGTCGCGGTACGCCAAAATGATGAGCGACTGAGCTTTTTGCTGGTTGCGCGCCAGACTCGCCAGAAGGTCGAGCGAAGCCGCGTCAGCCCATTGCGCGTCGTCCAAAAACAGCGCCAGCGGACGCTGCCGAGCGGCAAAAACGCCCAAAAGCGCTTCAAACGCCTGCTCAAGGCGATGACGCGCTTCAAGGGCTGGAATTGCAAGCGCCGGCGTCGCTTCGCCGCCAACCAGGAGCGCCAGCTCCGGGATGATCGGAATCAGGGCGGCGGCGAATGCGCCCAGACCTTCGGACAAGTCCGCGCGCCAGGCTTCCAGCTCGGCGTCGCTGCGCGCAAGAAGCTGGCGGACGAGCTGCCGAAACGCCGCGCTGATGCCTGAGTAGGGCGTGTCGTTCCGCAGTTGGTCATATTTGCCGGCGATGAAAAAGCCGCGCCGCGCCGTCACGGGCGCGTGAAGCTCGGCAACGAGCGCGCTTTTGCCGATGCCTGACATGCCGGAGATGACCACCATTTCGCGCTTGAACCGGCAAGCGCGGTCAAAAGCCTGGCGCAGGAGGCTAATTTCGCGCTCGCGCCCGTACAGCCGCTTGGGAACGACCAGCGTTGCCGCGTCGCGCTGCCCTAGCGGGAACGGACTGATGACCGGCTCGCCGCCTCGCTGCAGTTGGCGCAGGCACTCCTCCAAGTCGGCGCGCGCGCCGGCCGCCGTCTGGTAGCGATCATCCGGCGACTTCGCCAGCAGCTTGTTCGCGATGTCCGAGAGCGCTTCGGGCACGCGCCGGTCGCGCTGGCGCGCCGGCGGCGGCGGGAGCGCCAGATGCGCATGGATCATTTCCAGCGCGTCGTCCGATTGAAACGGCAAGACCCCGGTCAGCAGCTCATAGAGCAAAACGCCGAAGGAGTACAGGTCGGCGCGCGCGTCAACGGCGCAGCTCAGGCGTCCGGTTTGCTCCGGCGCCGTGTAAGCCAGCGTTCCTTCAAAGGTATCGTCCGCGCCGTGCCGGGTTGCGATGCGCCGCGCGCGCGCCGCAATGCCGAAATCTATGAGCTTGACTTGTCTGGTTGCGCGGTTGATGACGACATTTGATGGGTTGACATCCTTGTGCAGCATGCCGGCCGCGTGAACGGCGTCCAGCCCGTCAAGAATGGCGATGGCGATTGTCAAGCGCTCGGCGATCGGCAAGTCCGTGTAGGACGCCGCCGCGTAGCGCAGCGCCTGGCCGCCAAAGTCCTCCAGGATGAGCGTCGGGCGATGGCCCGTGCGCGTCAGCTCGTAAGCGCGGATGATTGGCGCGCGCTCGCCAAACCGCGCCGCCAACGTCGTCAGCAGCGACCACTCATGCTCATAGCGTAGCGCGAGCGCCGCCGGCGGGACGGCTTCCACGGTCGTCTTGAGAATGACTGAGTTGCCGGTTTCCACATGCCGCGCCCGAAGCGCGAGCGTCCGGTCGCTGCGATAGAGATCTGAAGCAATCACGTAGCCCGGCGGCGCGCAATCGTAAGCCAACATATCCTCTTGTTCGACAGTAAGCGGTGGATTGCGCCAGTGTACGCTTTCGTCCAGCCAAAAAACAGCCAAGCTTGATTAGCCTAGGGCCTTATTCGGCAAGCGTTGTCCTGCCGTCGCGCGCCGCCGAGGGCGCGCCGGCGGCGCAGGCCTGAGGCGGTCGAATGTCGGAAGGCCGGGCGCGCTAGTCAGCCCCGCTCCAAAGCGCGCTCCAAAGCGCGAGCTGATTCGCGAGCGCGAGCTGATTCGCGGCGCGAGCGACTGCTTTCCATGCGCTTTCCATGTGCTGGAGCGCTTGAGTATAGTGCCGGCCCTTGGCAACGCGGATTCCTGAATGAGAAAGAAGAGGCTGCGCCGATGGCTACCCCTGAAGACGCTCAACTGATTCTGAAGCTATATGAGTTGCGCCGCGAGCCGGTGATGCGCGAGGCGCGGGACTTTGTCGCTTTCAAGTTTTTCCCCGAATCGGCTCAGGACATCAAAGACCTGCTTTTTGATAAGCGCAATCCGGCGCATGGCGCGTACTGGCGGCAGGTGACGACCTACTGGGACATGGCCGCCGCGCTCGTCAACCACGGAACCCTTGACGAGGCGCTGTTTTTCGACGTCAACACGGAGTGCTTCGCCGTGTTTGCCAAAATCGAGCCTTTTCTGCCGGAGCTGCGCGAGATGTTCGGCCCGTGGTACATGGTCAACCTGGAAAAGCTTATCTGCCGCTACCCAAACTATGGCGAGCGCTTGGCGGGCTTACGGACGCGGCTTAAGCTGTATGGCGAGGCCTACAAAGCCAGGAAGACCCGCGGCTTTCATCCTGAAGAGGAGTGGTGACAGCCTGCGCGAAGGCGGGCGCGAGCTATGAACATCGCCAAAATTCTGGAGCTCCCGTTCAAGGGCAACTTCATCCCCTATCCGAGCCGGTCGCTGGTCGAGGTTGGGCAGCCCGCGCCAGACTTCACGTTGCCCGACACGCAGGGGCGGCCGTTGACGCTGTCGGCGATTGAGCCGCGGTGGTGTCTGCTTTACCTGACGCGCATCGTGGATCGCGGCTTCATCTGACCATTCTGCTACCCGCGACTGGTCGAGTTGCGCGAACGATATGCGGAGTTTCAGTCCAAGGAGGCGGAAGTCGTGGTTGTGACGACGACGGATGTTCCCACGTCAAAGCTCATCGCGGAGGATTTGGCCCTGCCGTACCCGCTGTTGAGCGACCCGGGCTGGGCGGTTTTCAAGGGCTACGGCGCGGGCGCGGCGCTCGGCGCGCCGTTGCCGGCGGAGTTTTTGATTGACGGCAGCGGTCGAGTCGTCGCACGTTACCTCTGCGACCTTGTGCCAAATCACCCGCCGCTTGACGCGACGCTGGCGCGGATACCGGCGCGCTAAAACAGTCATCTTCGCTCGTCGCTGACCTGACCATCTTTTGATGACGGAGGCCCGGACGGGGAGGCAGGACTGGTCAATGAAAGCTTGTCCAAAGTGTGAAACGCTGTGGGACGACGGCAAGCGATTTTGTCCCTACCACGGGCTGCCGTTGACGCCTGCGCCGGAAGCCGTCCCGGAGGCTGTCGCGCCTGTGGACGCTGAGATCACCGTCCGGATGAGCGAGGAGGAGCGGGCGCGGCTGTTTACGCCGCAGTTTCTGATGTCCGCCGTTTCCTCCGAGGCGGGCGCCGCCGCCGCGCTTGAAGCGGCGCAGCCCGTGGCGGCGTCCTCGCCGCCGGTCGCGGAAGCCTTCTCCATCGAGGACCCGCCGACCGCGAAGTCCTCCAATCAGGCGTCCCCGGTTGAGCCGTCGCCTCCCGAGCTGGACTTGTTCATCCCGCCCACGGTGGTGGTTTCGCCAGCGGCGCTTCCGCCGCCGCTGGGCGCCTTTATTCCGCCGACTGTGATGGTCGCGCCGGCCGAAGCGGAAGTCGCGATGCCGGCGCCGGCGGACGCGGAGGCTTCCGCGCCAACGCCGGTCACGACGGCTGCGCCTGTTTCAGCCGATGACGGCTTGCCGTTGACGAGAGCGGTTCCGGAGCTCAGAACCTCGCGCTTGGATCCGGCGGCAACCATTGTGCAGGCGGGACAGGTCGGACCGGTTGGCCCGTGTCTGCCGCCGCCGTTGCCCCCCGCGGCATCGCCTGATGATGAGGTTGCATTCATTCTCGACTTAGGCGAGAAAAGCGGCGCCTGCTTGCCCCCGCCGGCTGAAGCGAAGCCGGCTGAAGCGGAACCGGCGCCGCCGGCCCGCGCCGTGACGCCGTCGGCGGTGCCGGCGCTCGTTACGCCGCCGTCGCCAACGATCAAGCGGCGCACGGCGGTGCAGTATTTCAAGCTCTTCAACGAGCGCAAAAAAGTTATCCAGCAGTTCGTTCAGCGCCTCGATCCGAAAAAGGCTCGCGTCGTCGAAGGCCACAGCAACCAGGAAGACCACCTCATGCACCGCTATGACATCGCTTTTCGCTGTCTGGGCGCGGCGCGAGCGTTTCCGCTGGTCATCATTTTGCAGCGCAAGCCGGTTTACGCGCTCATCACCTCGGTCGATCTGTTTGAGATCGCCGAAAATCCGCTGCTGCGCGCGGAGCGCGTGAAAAGCCTTGGCGGCGAGGCGAGGTCAACGCCCAACGGGGTCATCTATCACCTTTCGTACGGCGAGGACCTTCCGACCGAGGGGCTTGACGATTGGCTGAAAGCGACATTTCAGGCGATTGCGGGACTGCTTCCGGGCGCGAGCTTGTGAGATGGACATGGATGCCGCCGCCGAAGCGAATTGGTGCCAGGTGCCGGCCGCCGCGGCTGGCGCGCGGCTCGACGCATTCTTAGCCGAGCGCTTGGGCGTGAGTCGGGCGCGCGTGCAGCGCGCCATTGCCGAAGGCGAAGTGCGAGTCAATGGGCGGGTCTTGCGCTCGAGCTACCGGGTTGAGCCGGGCGACGAAATTGACGCTGAAATTCCCGCGCCGGTCACAACCGATCTTCAGCCGGAAGACCTGCCGCTCACGATTCTGTTTGAGGACGAAGCCATCATCGCGCTCGACAAGCCGGCTGGACAGGTCGTGCATCCGGCAGCCGGCGTCGCCAGCGGGACGCTCGCCAACGCCCTGGCGTTTCACTTTGGCGGGCGCTATCCGGGCGGCGCGACGCGGCGTCCGGGGATCGTGCATCGTCTTGACCGCGACACTTCCGGCGTGATGGTCGTGGCGAAGACCGATGTGGCGCTCGAGCGGTTGGCCGAGCAGTTTCGCGCGCGAGCCGTGGAAAAGCGCTACATAGCGCTGGTGCACGGCGATGTCGTCGGCGCCGGCGTCATTGATGCGCCCATCGGCCGCGACCGAAGAAACCGCCTCAAGATGACGGTTGATCCTGCCGGGCGCCCGGCGCGGTCAGGCTATGCCGTCAGCCAGCGGCTGGGCGCGGCGACGCTGCTTGATGTCCGGATTGAAACTGGGCGGACGCATCAAATTCGCGTCCACTGCGCGCACATCCGGCATCCGGTGGTCGGCGATCCGCTCTACGGGCTGGGGCGGGATCGGCAACTCCGCGATATGGCCCAGCGCCGAGCGGTCGAGCGGCTGGGGCGACAGTTTCTCCATGCCGCGCAACTGGCTTTCGCGCACCCAATGGACGGGCGTCCGATGCGCTTCAGCTCTCCGCTTCCGGCTGATTTAGCGGCGTGCTTGCAGGCTTTTGCCGGGCCAGGCGAGAGCGCATGAAAAACGCGCGGGGAGAGCGTCCCCGCGCGTCGAAAAGAGGCGTCGCCAGCGAAGCCTTAGCGGACAGCTTTCTTGGACTTCTGGCTTGCGGAGCACTGACCGCCAGCGCAGCAGTCGCTACCTGGCGCGCAGCATTCCGCGCCCATGTCGCAGGACTGCCCGGCGCAGCAGTTGGGCTTGTCGCAGCAGGCGGCTGAGGCTTCTTTCTTCTTCGTCGCGCAGCAGGTCGCAGGCGCCTTTTTCGCCGTCTTTGGCGTCTTGGCTTCGACGAAAGCGCCGCCGAAGGTCGTGGCGGCAAGGAACAAAGCGGGAACAATGACTTTCAACATGAGAGCGTCTCCTTAGGTTCAAATCGACCAAGTCGTGAATCGTTTGGCGCCCCAGGCGGAAGCGCCGTTGTCAATGCGACAGCCGGTTCACGCTTTAGGACTAAATTCTGAAGACGCGGCACCTCAGGTAAGTTTCACGACGCGAGGGAACATAAGTTGCGGGCGCTCTCCGCGGCGTCGGGCTGGGCCTGACATCCGCTGCCCGCGTTGCCAGCGTCAGGGTCGTCGTCGCCAGCGGGGCGTCAAGCGCAAAGACTGGGGAAACCGTAAAGCGGCTTAGCTCGGCGGGATGGTAGCATCCGCAGCCGGTCGCGCCGCCTTCCAGCAGCCAGCGCGGCGACTGGCCGCGCCTAACGCCGGTGTCCGCGGCGACGCTTGGCGAATCGGCCGTCGGCTGGGCGGCCGGCTCAGTTTGGCAAACCTTGACCCTCTTTGAGGCGCAGCAGGCCGGCTCGGGCTTTAACTTGGCTTTCGTCGCCAGACGAGTCTCCGCCGTTGGCGACTTAGACAAGGCGGAGGCGCCCGCCGGTTGCGCCGCGCGCGCTTCGGCGGCCTGCGCGCAGCCGCCAAGCAGACAGGTCAACACGCAGGCCAGCGGCGACGCCCAAAGGCTCGCGACAACCAGCATTGAAATAAGCGTTGACCATCGAGAAGCGCGCATTATGTCAAGTATCATGCCAAACTTTTGAAAGACAAGTCAAGTTTCAGCTTGGAAAGCTTCCAGAACAATGTGATTTGCCTCAAGCGCTTGCGTCCGGCAGACAACGGGCGTATCGGTGACGCCGCTGATGAGGGCTTCAAAGAAGCCAGCGAGCAGCGGGCTTGCCTTGCTCGCGCCATCTCGGATGTGAACCGCCAGCGTCGGCTCGCCTTCAACAAAGACGCACTGCCCGAAGCCATGCGCGCTCAGGTAAGCGTGGCATAAGGCAAGGAAGGGTTCAACAGGCGCTTGCGCCAACGGCAAAGCGGAGCCGGTTCGCTCGGCGAGCAGGCGCGCGAATCGCTCGACCATCCGCTTGCCCCAGGCTTGTCCAATCCGGCGCAGGTAGTCCGACGCATCGGCTTCCGCTTCGCGTAGCGCGTCCAGCAGATCGTCCAGGTCTGGGGCCGCCAGGCTAGGCGCGCCGGTTGCGTCCGCGCAAAGGCCGCGCTTGCCATCCAGCCGAAAAAAGGTCTCGTCGGTTGCCGACATCGCTGGCCGCTCTCCCTACAGTCGCTTGCCTATCCGAAGCCGAAGCCGCCGCGCCCAAACGAGCCGGAGCGTCCGGCGCGGGTTCCGGTGACGCGCCCGCCCGAGCCAATCCGCACCGTGCTCCGCCCAAAGCCGCTGGGCTTGCTGCGCCCAACGCCGCGCGCGCCGCCCGTCCGGGCGCTGGAAAACATGGTCGGGCGCGACATCGGCGTGTAACTCGGCACGCGCCCGGCCATCGGGTTCGTCGCCGGCGTAATCGTTCGGTAGTAAGGCGCGCGGCTGACGTAAGCCGGCGACGGCGCATAAAGCGGGTAGGAGTAGAAAAACCACGCGCTGCCCAGGGGATGGCCGCCGTAGTAATAACGCGGGCGACTCCCGGACGCCGTGGTCTGGTTTGGATCGGGGACGAATTCGCTTGCCGGGAGAATGGCAATCTGGATGCCGGCGTTTTTGTAGTCCACGAAGTCCTCGTTGAGGTCGTCCATCTCTTCTTTGCGCGAGCTGTCGGGCAGCACGTAGATGACGCTTTTGATGCCCGCCGCGCGAAGCTTGTCCGCTGGCGGCACTTTGGCCAGGTAGCGGTTGTCGAACTGGTTGTCGGCGTCCTTGTATTCATTGAGCCGGTAAGCGTCGAGCAGGAATGCCGGCGGCGCGTCTTCCGGCAATGTCGCCTGCTTGGAGGCGACTTCATCGGCATAGTAGAGCATTGACGCCAACGTTTCATGCGATGGCGTGACGCCCAGCGGGTGCGGGTAGTTGTCGAAAGTCGCGACCAGGCGGCAATGCGCCGCCAGCCCGGCCGCGTAGGCCACGCTGTCGCGCCCGATGAGGTCTATGATGATGGCGGTTTCCGTCGGATTGGAGGCGTTGGCGATAATGTCTTCGGCCAGCGCCTGCCCGCGTCCGTAGCTCGCTTCCATGCTCGGCGCGAAAACCGGGCTGAGCTGCTCCCGTAGCGAAGCGGACTGTAACGACTGAATCAGCGTCGGCACAAAGTACGGCTGCCATTTGCCGCGCGGCTCAAACGCCCGCAGGAGGGCGTCTTGGTCAAGGTACTTCTTCCATTCCTGGCTGTTGCGCGAATCAATCTGCGTTTTCGGGACGCTGAAGCTGAGCGGGCGGTCTTCCGAGCCAACGTTCCAACCGCTCTTTTTTTGAATTTCAAGGGAGTCAGCGTCGATTTCCTTTTCGTCAAAAAGAGCCACGAGCCCGGCGACGCCGCCGATGGCGACGACGCCAGCCGTCGCGCCGCCGATGATCCATCCGCGCCGCGAAACCTTTTGCCACCACGGCTTCGTGCCGCTCGCGTACCCGCCGGCCGGCGCGGCGTACGGATTAGCGGTGTAGGCCGGCGGCGCGTAATTGATCCGCCCAATGCCGCCGGACCCGGAAAATTGCTCGCTTGCGCCGCCCGGCATGGACA
>NKPT01000098.1 GCA_002254845.1 Chloracidobacterium sp. CP2_5A
ACACCAACGCCGTCGAACGCTTCGACTGGCGGCAGGTCGAGTCGCCTGACTACAAGGAATACATCGCGCGGCTGCGCGGCATCGGCTGCCCGGAGCAGACCATCCGCGACATCATCATCGCCGATGTCAGCAAGCTCTACGCGGAGAAGCGCGCGGCGCTGTACAATGCGCCCAAGGTTGTCCGTTACTGGCAGTCGAGCGAGACGCAATACACGCGCGACAATGTGAAGTATCAGCAGGCCGTGCGCGCGCTGGAGAAGGAGAAGACCGAGCTGATCCGCGAACTGCTGGGCGTGGATTTGCGGCGCGAGCTGGCGAAGATTTATGGCGGCGAGCCGAACTTTGACCGTTCGCTGATGTTCCTGCCGCCGGAACGCCGGGAACCCATTCAGGAAATGCTCGACCGGTATCGCGACCTGGAGCGCGCCATTTACGCCGAGGCGGACGGCGAGTTGAACGAAGCGCAGCGCGCGCGCGTTGACGCCCTGCGCCGGGAGCGCGAGGCCGCGCTGGCGGCCATGCTCTCGCCCGAGGAGTTGAAGGAATACGAGATGACCAACTCCCGCATCGCCCGCGAGATTCGCGGCAACCTCAACGGCTTCGACGCCAGCGAACAGGAGTTTCTGGCGATCTACCAGGCGCGCCAGGCCCTGTTCGATCAGTTCGGCGAGCGGCGCCGCAACGAAGACGAGGCCACC
>NKPT01000079.1 GCA_002254845.1 Chloracidobacterium sp. CP2_5A
AGAAAAACGCTGTATCGGCGACGCCGCTCGTCAGGCTATTCCGCAGGTAGAAGAAGCCGTCCGCCCGCCGGAACAGGCCTAGGGTTTCTTGCGCCGAGATGGCTTGCGTGATGGTGACGGCGCGACCGGAAACGGTCAGCGTTCCGCTGCGTTGTCGGCCGCGATGGGCGGCGACGCGATACGTCACCGCGCCGTTGCCGCCGCCGGTTGCGCCGCTCAGAATCGTGATCCAGGGAACGTTGCTGACGGCCCGCCACGTGCAGTCGCCGGTCGCCGTCACGGTCACGACCCCTTCGCCGCCCAGCGCGGAAAAGCTCGCTGTTGTCGGCGCGACGGCCGAGGCGCAGCCGGGATCGTCGCCCAATAGCCGGGCGACGCCCGCGCGCGGCGCGCCGGCGAACGAAGCGAACGCCCCGCCCGCCACAAGGCGGCCGTCCGCCTGAAGCGCTAGGGCATAGACGGCGCTGCTTGCGCCGCTTCCGGGATCAAAGCCAGTGTCGAGCGAGCCGTCCAGCGGATTGAGACGGGCGATCCGGCTGCGCGCCGCGCCGTTGACCCTCGTGAACTCGCCGCCGATCAGGACGCGTCCGTCGGGCTGAGTCACGAGCGCATAGACGCAAGGGAGCAAATCGCCGGCGACGCCGCCGAAGGCGCCGAAAGTCGTATCCAATGCTCCGCCCGGCTCCAGCCGCGCCACGCCGCCGCGCGCCACGCCGGCGACGAAACGAAAGTCGCCGCCAATGAGAATGCGTCCGTCGGGCTGGAGTCCGAGCGCATTCACAACGCCATCCGTTTCGCCGCCTTGCGAGAAGGTCAGGTCGAGGGCGCCGTCAGCGGTCAAGCGCGCCAGCCGACTGCGCGGGACGCCGTTGACCTGCGTGAATGCGCCGCCCAGCAGAATGCGCCCGTTGGGCTGGACGGCTAGGGCAAAGACTGCGCTGTTGGCGGCGGCGTTGGGATTAAAGCCGGCGTCCAGCGAGCCGTCGGCAGCGAGGCGGGCCAATCGCTCGCGGCGAGCGGCGGCAAGGTTGACAAAATCGCCCGCGACCAGCAGCTTGCCGTCGCTCTGCCGCGCCAGGGCGTAGACGACGCCGTTGGGATCTGTTTCGGCGGTGAAGGTTAAGTCCGCCGACCCGTCGGCGTTGAGGCGGGCGAGGCTGCGGCGGGGTACGCCGTTGACGCTGGAAAACGACCCGCCGATGACCATTTTACCGTCTGGTTGCAGCAACAGCGTCTCAACGCGGCCGATGACGCCCGGATTGAACGTTGCATCGAGCGAGCCATCGCTATTGAGCCGGGCGAGGTTGCTGCGCGGCGCGCCGTTGAAGGCGCTAAACTCGCCGCCGATGATAAGCTTGCCGTCAGGCTGGACGGCGACGGCGTACACCGCGCCGCTCACGCCCGCGCCGGGGTTGAAGGTCGGATCAAGCGCCCCGGCCTGCGCAAAAGCGTTGGCTGTCGCGAGTCCCAGCATGGCTATCGCCTGGGTCAGGCGGCTCAGCAGCCAACGATTGTGACAAGTCAGCGTCATCATTGCTCGCGCCTCGTCAACAAAAGCGGTCGAGCGAAATTGTAATTCATCGCTTCAAAAGCCGAAAAGCGCCCTTCAAGCGGAGAGACGCCCTTCGCGAATCGAAAAGCTATGCTGAAGAGCTAAAAGGCGATATGGGGCTTTACGGCACGGACGCCGGCGGCGGCTTGGGCTGTCCGTCCCAGTTCCCTATCAGCGGCACATCGCCCGGCACCCCGTAGTTTACGCGGATGTCCGCCCCCCCGCTCGCGTTCGCGCTCCGCAACTGAAACTGTATCGTATCCCCAATCCTCGTCACCACCCCAACCGTCGCAAAACCCTGCCGCGTCCAGTCCCCGGCTACCGCCGCCACGAACGTCCCCGCCGTCGTCACCGTGAACGTCGCGTCCGCCGCCCCGCTCGCGTTCCCGCTCTTCAAGAAAAACTGCCCCGTGCTCGGTCGGTACAGCCCCAGCCCCGTCGCCACGCTCCCAGCCGTCCACCGCCCGGCTATCGGACGATCCGTCGCCTCCGCCCCCGCAATCGCCACCGTCAGGTCCGGATCCCCAGCCCCCAGCGCGTTCCGCAGGAAAAACGTCTGCGCGCTCGGCCGATACACCCCCACCGTCACCTTCCCGTCCCCATCCCAATCCCCAGCCACCGGAATGTCCCCCGCCGCCCCAAACGCGAACGACACATCCGCAAACCCGCCCGTGTTGTTGTTGATGAGGAAAAACGTCATCGCCCCGTTGACGTTGCGGTAAATCCCAGGCGTGTCAACCCCGTCCCCGTCCCAGTCCCCAGCAACCGGAACGTCCCCCGCCAGCCCGTAGAAAAAGTCCTGGTCGGCGAAGTCCGAAATAAGCCGGTTCTTCAGGTACATGTAGCCGTTTGACGGACGAAACATCGCCATCGTCGAGCCAACCGGCGCGCCCAGCCCCGACGACCCCCCCTGCGTCACGGTCACCACCTGCCCGGCAACCAGGAACGTCCCCGTCCGCGGCGTCGCCCCGGGGTTGCGCCCAACGGCGAAGGTCAGCGTCCCGCTGCCGGTCGCCGAAATCGCCAGCCGCCGGTTGACATCCCCCAGCGCCCCGACCATCCGCGGCGTCGCCACTTCACCCCCCGCCAGCTCAGCCCCGATCAGCTTGATCCACGGCGCGTCAATGTTGCGCACCGTCGCTTCCCACCCGCAGCCAGGACTCGTCGTCACCGTCAGCGTCGCGCCGGACGCGCCGTCCCCCGAGACATTCGCCGTCAGCGGCG
>NKPT01000353.1 GCA_002254845.1 Chloracidobacterium sp. CP2_5A
GCGCAAGACCGGGCGAGCCGCCGCCGCGCCCCTTTGCCGAGGTGATCAAGGACGCCAAGGAGATCAAGGGCTACTTCACGCTGTGGCAGAAGGACGAGCGCACCTGGCTGGAGATCCGCAATGACCAGCTCGAGCAGCCGTTTTTCTTCGCCTACTCGCTGGCGAGCGGCCTGGGCGAGCGCTTCTTCCTGCCCGGCTTAATGGGCAGCGAGCAGGTCGCGCTGTTCAAGCGCGCCGGCAACAGCGTGCAACTGATCGCCAAGAACCTGCGCGTGCGCGCGCCGGCCGGCACGCCGCTGGAGAC
>NKPT01000081.1 GCA_002254845.1 Chloracidobacterium sp. CP2_5A
GCGCGCGCGCGCATTGCCCCGTATATTCGCCATACGCCGATGCTCCCGCCGCCGCTGGTTCACCGCGACGTGCCGCCGCGCATCCATTTCAAGCTCGAAAACATGCAGGTGAGCGGCTCGTTCAAGGCGCGCGGCGTCTTCAACACCCTGCTGCAACTCGACCCGGCGCAGCGCCGACGGGGCGTTATCACGGCTTCCGGCGGCAACCACGGCCTGGCGCTGGCCTACGCCGCGAACCGTCTTGACGTGCCGGCGATCGTCTATTTGCCGGAACGGGCCAGCGAAGATCGCGTCATGCGCATCGCCCGCTACGGCGCCAAGGTCATCAAGCACGGCGAGGCCTGGGATGACGCGAACGCCAAGGCGCTTGAGCATGCCGAGTCGGACGAGCTGGCTTACGTGCCGGCCTTTGACGGCGTCTCCGTCGTTGAGGGCCAGGGGACGGTCGGGCTTGAAATGCTTGAAGACCTCCCGGATATGGACTGTCTGCTCGTCGCGGTCGGCGGCGGCGGTTTGATTGCCGGCGTTTCGGCGGCCATTCGCCAGACAAAGCGCGACGTGACGATTATCGGCGTCGAGCCGGTTGGCGCGCCATCGATGAGCAAGAGCCTGGCTGCCGGCCGCCGGACAGGCGTTCAACAGGTGCGCACCATCGCCGACACCCTGTCGCCGCGCAGCGTCAGCGATTTGACCTACGGCGTGACCTGTCAGTATGTGGACACGATCCACCTGATTGACGATCGCCAGATGGTGCAGGCGATGCGCTGGCTCTGGGCCGAATGCAACCAGATTGTCGAGCCGGCCGGCGCGGCGGTTGTGGCGGCGCTACTGGACGGCGGCGTGCCGCTGGGCAAGTACGAGTGCCCGGTCGCGCTCATCTGCGGCGGCAACGCGGCGGCGGAAAGCGTGTTCGCCTCGTACCAGCAGGCGGCCGATATGCTCATAGGCATCAGCTAACGCGCTGGTCGCTGTCCCCAGCGCGACCGGACGGGCGACGCAAGCCGGGCGACGCCAGCCAGGACGGCTGCGCGAGGAGCTAAACCCCATGCTTCGCGTTGGATTGACGGGCGGCATCGCCGTTGGCAAGTCTTTCGTATCATCGGTTTTAGCCGAACTCGGCTGCCACGTTTTTGACGCCGACCACATTGCTCGGGCCGTCGTCCAGCCGGGCGCGCCAGCGCTGGAGGAGATCGTCGCAGCGTTTGGGACAGGCGTCCTCGCGCCCGACGGAGCGCTTGATCGCGCCAAGTTGGGCCGCCTTGTGTTCGCCGACGCGGAAGCCCGCGCCCGCCTCAACGCAATTGTCCATCCGCGCGTCCATGCGGAACAAGATCGGCTGCTGCGCGAAGTCGAGGCGCGCGACCCGCAAGGGATTGCCGTCGTGGACGCGGCGCTGCTCATTGAGTCAGGCGGCTACCGGCGCTTTGACGCCGTGATCGTGGTTTGGTGCCAACCTGAAATCCAGCTTGCGCGACTTATGGCCCGCAATGGGCTAACCCGCGAGGAAGCCGAGCGCCGCATCGCCGCCCAGATGCCTTCGGATGAGAAGCGGCGCTACGCCGACTTCGAGATTGACGCATCGGAAGGCTTCGAGCCGACTCGGCGGCAGGTTGTCGCGCTCCATGCCAAGCTGCGCGAGCGGGCGGGATAAGCGGCAAGCAACCGGGACGCCTCGTCAACTCAAACGCCTTGTCCTTGAAGGAAGGCGCCCAGCGCCCGGCGAACAAGTCACAAGCGAAAAGCCGCGCCCGCCGCGACTTCGCCTTTTCGCTTCAGTTTGCCCCGAGCGCTGGCGTCGGCCGACCACGGCGACGCCGTCCCGAAAAGCGGGCGACTTCTTGGGAAAGCGCTTTTATGGGCGACCGTTCCAGTTGCCCGTCACCGGCAGGTCTCCGGCGTTGCCGTAGTTGAACGACAGATCGGCGAAGCCGGCGCTGAGCTCGTTTTTCAGGAAAAACCGCCAACTCCCCTCCACCAGCCGGACGACGCCGATGCCGTCGCGGCCGTCGCCGTTCCAGTCGCCGGCGAAGGGAATGTCATCCGCCAACCCGTAAAAGAATGACGCCTCGGCCACGCCCGACAACAGGTCGTTGCGGTAGTAGAAAAAGCCGTTCGAGCGGCGGTAACAGCCGACCGTCGTCGCGCCGTTACCGTCCCAGTCGCCGACGACCGGCGTATCCGTGGCGAGACCAAAGTTGACGACCACATCCGGCGCGCCGGCGCTGTTGGCATTGCGCAGGAAAAAGACGCCGTTCCGAAAAACGCCAATGGTGTCGCGGCCGTCGCCGTTCCAGTCGCCGACGATCGGGATGTCGCCAGGCGCGCCAAACGGAAACGACACATCGGCGAAACCGGCGCTGTTGCTATTGCGAAGGAAAAAGGTCGCCGTCTGGCCGGTTGCGCGGAAAACGCCGATGGTCGTCGTTGCGTCGCCGTCCCAGTCGCCGGAAAGCGGGATATCGTTCCCCTGTCCGAAGAAAAACGCTGTATCGGCGACGCCGCTCGTCAGGCTATTCCGCAGGTAGAAGAAGCCGTCCGCCCGCCGGAACAGGCCTAGGGTTTCTTGCGCCGAGA
>NKPT01000034.1 GCA_002254845.1 Chloracidobacterium sp. CP2_5A
CTCCAGCGGACGATGCTGCCCTTCGCGCCGCAGACAAACGTCAACATGACCAATGCCGATCCTCCGCAGGTTGATGACCGAGGTCGGCCGGTGAACACAACGGAGATTTCGTCGCTGCGCGGGCGGCTAGACCCCAATGGGGATCGTTCGTTGACGGGATATCCTGCGCGCTTCAAGAGCCTGTTGGCCAAGCCCTACTTCCGCTTTACGGACGACTTCGACAACCGGAGCTACATCAAGGGTTCGTATGACATTGGACCCGACAACGCGCGCGACACGCCGGATGACATGTTCCTGATGCCGAACCCGATGAAGAGCGCCATCCCGCGCGAGGAAATCTTCAACGGCGAAAACAGCAACGGCGACAAGCGCCAGGAGCGCTTTATCCGGCGGGTGCGGGTGCGGGCCGCGCAGTTGCTGCAAAGCGGCTCGGGTATGCCGACTCCTGCCGGGCTGCATCCGACGCGTTTCTTAACCCCGAACCTCTCTACCCCAGGCGATGACCCGACGATCTCGATTGACATCGCAGGGTTAATCATAGGCTATGAAACGAGCTTCAATCAGATTATGCGCTCGCCTAACTTCTGGACGAACAATCCGCTGAGTCCAGCGAGGGTGCTGAGGGTTGAGCGGCAATTAGTTCGCTTGCTGCGTCACTTTGTCTTTCGCCCTGGCATACCGGGCTTCTATGCCATGCGTCACGACAACATCAACATTTTGGGGGTGGGCGTTGCGCCCGGCGCCGGCGTGAATAGCCTGGGCGATGGTCGCTTGGACAATGACCTCGACTACCTCAACCAAGGCCCGGCGGCGTATCCGGCGACCCCGTCGAACGCGTATATCACTGGTCCGTACACCCCAACGTACAACGTTAATCTCAATACGACGACGCCCGATGCGCCAATGGACGGCGCGCCTCCGGTCGGCTATCCAGGCGCGGGGCCGACCGGGGTCATTGACCTTCAGGACATGACGCCCTTTGCCAACGTTGCCGACCAGCAATTGTTGGCCAAGTGCCTCTTCAACCCAACCGGACTGACGCCGGCAGAGCAGGTACGGCTATTCCCGCATTTGCTCCGCGCCGCGCCACAGTTCACGGTAAACTTCCTGCAAACGCTTCGAAGCGCCGAGTTGGGGACGCCAGGACGCTCAACCGATCCATCATTAGGGAATACAGGGATTGGCGACTTTGCTGCGGCCGGCATCGTTGGCGTCCCTGAAGTGGCCCGCGAGAACTTGACTTTCGACTGGAACGGCGACGGCGTCATCGAGCCGCCGCACTATCCGTTTGAGAATCAGCAAGTGGATTTGCACGGCGCGCGGCGAATACCGAACAATGAAAACGGCGAGTGGTTCCCTGGCGACGGCGACTCCAACGATTCAGGAGAGCAGATGAGCGCCATACCAAGGCTGGTTGGGACGACCAGCCCTGGGGCGCAAGGCGTGTCGCGGATGGGGTACTCCCCGGAGAGCAACATTAACTCTCTGCTCCCTTCAACGCTGCGCGTTCTACACACGCCGCCGCCAGTAAATGACCTCAATCGAATAGCGCGCCGAGTGACCTCAATGCCGATTGAGATCATTTTCTGGGAAGCCAATGCAAATGATTCTGACCCAAACTTTGCCCCCCTGCCTGACCCTGAAAACGGACTGAACATCAACAACCAAGCCGACCCTGGCAGCACGGCAGCTATCTTACCGCCTTCCAACGGCTTTACGGAAACGGGAGAATTCCAAAACTGCTTCCGTATCAAAGTCCCATTCAACACATTTCTTGGCAAGACGAAGACAGTCAATGTGTCAGGCTCACCGGTGCGGTGTAATGTCCGCGAAGCCGTGGCGATTATCTTCCAGCATCCGCTGGCATCGCGGGTGTATACGACGGCGGCGGGAATTGATCCGACGAACATTGGCCCGACAACGCCGACATTTGACGCTGGGGCAGGCGTTAATCCGCCGACAATTGTGGGGACGGCAGGAACGAAAAACCTGAACCTTGAAACTCAGCTTGGGCGACGCTTGGGGCTGAGCGACGCACACTACGCGTTTCCGGGCCATGTCTACATCGCCTTCACGCCGAATCCAACCAATCCGCAATTGCCCCCGCTAAGCTCGGCGACGCTAACGCCGCGGTTGCGGATAAACATGGACCGGGCTTTCCCGATCAACGTTTACGACCAGCGCGAAGGGCGACACTTAAATCGGCGCTACGGCTTTCAAGGAATTGCCACAGCGTCTGATTACTACAATGGCGATATCGGCGCATCGACACCTCACAGGATTGTCGGTTCAGTCTGGCCGGTTTGGCCTCAACTTGGAGCTAACGACAACCAACTCGCTGACGACCAACGCTTACTGGCGAATATGAACCATAAGTTTCCGATGCCTAGCCCGATTTGCTATGAGCGTCGGGGCTTGATGAACCTGACCGAGCTCAACGTGGGCAACCTTAAGCGAATGTTCCGCGGCGACTTTGACGCTTACTTGTCGCAGGTCGAGGCCGCGACTTCCAGCTTGACCGGCAATCCGAGCGGAGGCTTCGCCTCAGGCCGCCCGGTGCAGTCGGCCGCTTCCGGATCCCGAATTGATATTTCGGACAACGGGTTTATCGTCTACTTTTCGGATCGCCGCGGGGACTTCAACAACGATGGCATCTATGACTTCAACGACGTCTATGGCGAGAACAACATCCTCAACGCGCTGGACAATAGCTGTGAAACTGATCCCGGCACGGTGAGTGACCCGCAGCAGGGCGGCGCTATAGTTCCTTATGCCAACGTCGCCAATAGCCCTGGCCCGAAGCCAGGCGATAATCGTCTCCGGCGAGATGTCGCCTGCGAGACGCAGCCTCTCACGACGCCAACTCTGCTCAACCCAGCCCGCTGTGGCGAAGCGCCGCACGGAGCCATGCCGGTCAACGATGGTTACGAGTACTTTGGGGCCTCGGTAAACCCGGCGGCAACCGTGGCCGGCAACAGCCACGGCGTGGTAGCGCAGGCGACACGCTACACCTACACGCCTAACCCGGATGGGACGCGGACAATTTCGGGGACGTTTTCCGGCTTGGCTTACCAAACCTCAGGGTCAAACAACCCATTTCCGAGTCAACTCAACGCCATGCCCGATGGCATGCGCATCTGGCGTATTGTCGATTCGGCCAAAACCGGGCGCGTCCGGGCGTTCCGACGTGGTCTTAGAATTACCAACGCCATGGACATTCCGCGTTACTTCATTGATCGCCCAACTGGAAACGGGCGTGGCTTTACGGGACTGACGGTCGCGACAGAAAATCCAGCTTATCTGCATGGGAATATCAACTCGATCGGGGTGTTTGAAAACTTCCAGGAGCAAGACAGTTGCCTCAACAGCCGCATTCCGAAAGGAGGGCCGACGCCATCAGAGAACTACTGTCAGACGGGGAACGCGCACATTGCCACGCCGCCGCCGCCTGACTGGTGCACCAATTCGCTCGAGCCTAATGATCCGCTGTTGCACGGCTCAATGGGGATTTACTCCGATGCCATGACCATTCACTCGAATGGGTGGTCAGATGCGCGGATGTTCCTCAGCGGTCTGAACTATGCTTACCGGCCGCAAGAAGCGGCGCTACGGCGCCTTGCCGTGCGCACAAGCGTCAAAGCGGCCTGGTTGACTGGAGCGCCGCGAACCGGAGCCGGTAACAACGGACTGACCGGCCAGGTACAGGCATTTACAAATGACGCTCCGACTACAGGTTATGGAAATGATGTCGATAACAACACGGATGGCGGCTTGCACAACTTCCCGCGTTTTCTTGAAGACTGGGGTAGCAACCCGCAGCGCGACCCGCACGTCTACAACTTCAACTACAACGGGTCGTTCATCTTCCAGTTCTTCAGCCATCAAGGGAACGGTCCGTGGGTAATCAGCGGCGATAACACCTACTCGCCGCCCAACCCGCGTAACTGGAACTTTGACACGGCATTTCTCCTACCATCCGGCATACCGGCTGGGACGCCCTTCTTCTTCTTCTACAAGAACGGCAGTTACCGGCAGGTCTTCCTCGAAAACAATCCGAACTAGCGCGTCATTGCGCTAACGGTCAGCCAGCGGAGTCGCCTTGCGGCGGCTCCGCTTTTTTACGCCTGATTTTTCCCGGCGCGGCTTTTGACGCCCAAACAAGTCACGCGACGAGTTGGCGCGATTTGAGGTATTTGATTTTGTCGCGCAGCGCGGCGGCCTTTTCAAACTCCAGCGCTTTGGCGGCGGCGCGCATGTCCGTTTCGAGCTGGGCAATGGCGGCGTCCAGCTTGTCCGGCGCGTAGTCCTCGAATTGCTCAAGGTCAAGCGGCGTCTTGAAATAGGCTGCCTCGCGGGCCGTCACAAGGGTCGCCTCGACGGGCTTGACGACGGTGCGCGGCGTAACGCCATGCTCAGCGTTGTACGCCTGCTGGACGCGGCGGCGATACTCGGTAACCTCCAGGGCCTTGCGCATGGAGTCCGTCATGCGGTCGGCGTAGAGAATCGCCTTGCCGTTCACGTGCCGCGCGGCGCGCCCGATGATCTGAATCAGCGAAGCTTCGCTGCGCAAAAAGCCTTCCTTGTCGGCGTCGAGAATGGCCACGAGCGACACTTCGGGCAAGTCCATGCCCTCGCGCAGCAGGTTGACCCCAACCAACACATCAAAGTCCCCCCGTCGCAGGTCGCGGATGATCTTGATGCGGTCGAGGGTTTCAATGTCGGAGTGTAGATAGCGGACGTTGACGCCGACCTCGGCGTAGTAATCGGTCAAGTCCTCGGCCATTTTCTTCGTCAGCGTCATGACGATGGCGCGCTCGCCGCGGGCAACGCGCTGCCGAATCTCGCCCAGCAGGTCGTCAATCTGCCCGCGCACCGGGCGCGTCACAATCACCGGATCAAGCAGACCCGTCGGGCGAATGATTTGCTCGACGACTTCCCCGCCCGTGCAGGCCAGCTCATACGGCCCTGGCGTCGCCGAAACAAACAACGTCTGTCCGAGGCGCCGCTCCCACTCGGCGAAGCTCAGCGGGCGGTTGTCAAGCGCGCTGGGCAATCGAAAGCCGAAGTCCACCAGCGTCTGCTTGCGCGAGCGGTCCCCAGCGTACATCCCGCGCACCTGCGGGACGGTTTGGTGGCTTTCGTCCACGACGATAAGCGTGTCGTCCGGCAGATAGTCAAACAGCGTCGGCGGCGGCGCGCCCGGCGGCCGCCCCGTCAAGTGCCGCGAGTAGTTTTCAATGCCCCGGCAAAAGCCAACTTCGCGCATCATTTCCAGGTCGTAAGTCGTCCGTTGGCGCAAACGTTGCGCCTCAAGGGCTTTGCCCTGGGCGATCAAGGTTGGCTCCCACTCGTCAAGCTCCTGTCGGATGGTTTCCACCGCTCGCTGGACGATATGTTTCGGCGTCACGTAGTGCGACTTGGGATAGATGGGGTACTTGCGCGCGATGCGCTCGATCGTTTCGCCCAGCAGCGGGTCAAACAGCTCCAGCGCGTCAATTTCATCGCCCCAGAACGATATTCGCAGCGCCTGCTCGGCATAGCTCGGATGCACTTCCACCGTATCGCCCCGGACGCGAAACGTCCCGCGCGCAAAATCCTCGTCATCGCGGTCGTACTGCAACTCGACCAGTCGCTCAATGAGCCTGTTGCGGCGGATCGCCTGCCCCGGCTCGACAAAGCAAATCATGCCGAAATAGGCGTCAGGGTCGCCGATGCCGTAGATGCAGGACACCGACGTGACGATGATGAAATCGCGCCGTTCAAACGCCGCCCGCGTCGCCGATAGGCGCAGCCGGTCTATTTCGTCGTTGATCGTGGCTTCCTTTTCAATGTAAGTGTCGGTTGAGGGGACGTAGGCCTCCGGCTGATAGTAGTCGTAATAGCTGACGAAATACTCGACCGCGTTGCGAGGAAAAAAGCTCTTGAACTCCTGGTAAAGCTGCGCGGCAAGCGTTTTGTTGTGCGCCATCACAAGGGCCGGCCGCTGGAGCTGGGCAATGACGTTGGCGACGGTGAAGGTTTTTCCCGAACCCGTGATTCCCAAGAGCGTTTGGCGTTTGGCGCCGGCGCGGAAGTTGGCGACCAGCGTTTCAATCGCGGACGGCTGGTCGCCGCTCGGCGCGTAGGGCGCGACAAGTTCAAACGACATGGCTGGCGCGCTTTCCAAGGTAATGAGCGAGCGCAGGCGGCGCCCGCCCTGCGGCGCGCGACGGCTCGCCGCCACGCGCTTTGGCTGGCATCCAACTACTTGAAAGCCTGAATCCCAGTGACTTCCGCGCCGATAATCAGCGTGTGAATGTCGTGCGTGCCCTCATAAGTCAACACCGATTCGAGGTTGTTCATGTGGCGCATGACCGGATACTCGGCGCTGATGCCGTTCGCGCCCAGAATCGTCCGGGCCTCGCGGGCGACTTCGAGCGCCATCGCTACATTGTTGCGCTTGGCCATGGAGATCTGCGCCGGCGTGACCTTGCCCGCGTCCTTGAGCTTGCCGACGTGATAGGCTAGAAGCTGCGCCTTCGAGATTTCCGTGATCATCTCGGCCAGCTTGCGCTGCGTCAGCTGAAAAGAAGCGATGGGCTTGCCGAACTGAATCCGCGACAGCGAATACGCCAACGCCGTCGCGTAAGTCGCCAGCGCCGACCCGACCGCGCCCCAGGCGATGCCATACCGCGCCTGGTTCAGGCAGGAAAGCGGCCCGCGCAGCCCCTCGACGTTCGGCAGGATGTTTTCCTCCGGGATTTCGCAGTCCTGGAAAATGAGTTCCGACGTTATCGAGGCCCGCAGCGAGTGCTTCTTCTTAATTTCCGGGGCGCTGAAGCCGGGCGTGCCCTTCTCGACCAAAAAGCCGCGAATGCTGCGGGCGTCCGCGCCCGTCTTGGCCCAGACGACGGCGACATCAGCAATCGAGCCGTTCGTGATCCACATCTTCGCGCCGTTGAGCTTCCAGCCGTATTTCGTCCGCTCGGCGCGCGTCGCCATGTCGCTGGGGTTCGAGCCGTAGTCCGGCTCAGTCAGCCCAAAGCAGCCGATTTTCTCGCCCTTGGCCAAGGCCGGCAGCCACTTGCGTTTCTGCTCCTCCGTGCCAAAGGTGAAAATCGGGTACATCACCAGCGAGCTCTGCACCGAGGCGAAGCTCCGCACGCCGGAATCGCCGCGCTCCAGCTCCTGCGTGATAAGGCCGTAAGCGATATTGTTGAGACCAGCGCAGCCATATTCTTCCGGCAGGGTGCAGCCGTAAAAGCCAAGCTCGCCCATTGGCTTGATGATTTCAGTCGGATAGACGCCGCGCTCGTAGCAATCCTCAATCACCGGCAAAACGCGCTCGCGAACAAACTGCTGGGCGACATCCCGAATTTGCAACTCTTCGGGGCTGAGCAAGCTATCAAAATTCAAAAAGTCAGTTTGAGGCATAAGTTATCGATGACTCCTTTCAAAGCGTTACGCAGGTTGCCGACACGCGCCATCAGTCGCGGCGCGGCTCGCCGCCGGCGGCCAGCCAAGCGCGCTGCGCCAACTCGACCGCTTGCGGGACGGACTCAATCGCGCGCTGAAGTTGCGGATCGGTCGCGAGCTGGACGCGAAAGCCGGCTTCCGTTCCATAGGCGGCTGTCGCCAGGTGCTGCCGGATTTGATGCTTGATGAAATCCGCGTTGGGAGACACTGCCGCGTCAAGAGCTGCAAACCGCCGGTCGGCCTTGAGAAACTCGCGGAAAGCCGCGAGCGTTTTGTCGGTCATAGGGAAGTCGCTGTCGCGCAGTTGATGCTGATAATCAGGACGCTCGATGCGATAGCTCATCAGTCCCGGTATCAAGCCAGCCGCCAAATGACGCGCGAACTCGAACGTGGCGTCAGCGAGCCGCCCCTGCGCGCCCGTGAAGACTTGCGGCTTGACCATCACATCCGGCGTGATGCCGCCGCCGCCGTAAACGGTTCGCCCGGTGTCGGTCGCGGCCGCTTCGCCCTTTGGCGACGACTCGGAAGCGTGCTGCGCGTAATAGGCATAGAGCAAGCCGCTCGTGTATGACCGCTGGATACAGCGACCGCTCGGCGTGTAGTACTTGGCTGTCGTCAGCGTCAGCCCCGCCCCAAAGGAAAGCTCGAAGACGCGCTGCACCAGTCCTTTGCCAAAGCTTGGCTCGCCGACAATCAGAGCCCGGTCGTGATCCTGGAGCGCGCCGGCGACAATCTCCGAAGCCGATGCCGAGTTGCGGTCGATCAGCGCCACCATCGGCTTTTCAAACGGGGCGGTGTTTTTCGCTCGAAATTCGCGCGCCTCGTCCCCGCTGTAGCCGGCGCGTCCGCGGACAGCGACGATTTTTTGGTCGCGCCGTAAAAACATGTCCGCCACGCTGACCGCCTGCGGGAGCAGCCCGCCGGGGTTGCCCCGCAAGTCCAGCACCAGCGACTGCATCCCCTGCGCCGTAAGACTATTCATCGCGCGGCGCAGCTCGTCCTCCGTCGTCGTGTTGAACCCTCCGGAGAGCGCGATGTAGCCAACGCCGGGCCGAACCATGAATGCCGTCCGAATGGATGGCAGCGGCACGGCGTCCCGAACCATGGAAAACGTCAACGGCTTCGGCACGCCCAGCCGCTCGACTGTAACCGAAACCGGCTCGCCGCGCTCGCCGCGCACTTTTTCAAGCACCTGCCGCGTTGTCCAGTCAGTGGCGACCTCGTCATTGACCTTGAGAATGGCGTCCCCGGCGCGCAGCCCGGCGCGAGCGGCCGGAGTGCCTTCGATGGGGCAAAGGACATACACGCGGTCGTTGCGCCGCGCAATCGAGACCCCAATGCCGTAGAAGCGGCTGTGCTGCTCAGTCCGCATTTCTTGAAACTCCTTGCTGTCAAAGAAGCTCGAATGCGGATCCAACGCCCGGAGCATGCCCTGAATGGCGGACTTTGTGAGCGCGTCCGGCGGCGTCTCAAGGACGTAGTTGGCGACAATCGCTTCCTGCGCCTCGCGGACGATCTGCTCAAGGTCAGCCCGCTGCCGCTCCGGCTGCCTCAGCCGGGCGTTCTGAACCGAGGCGCTAAAGCGCATGGCCAGCCCGCCCGCAGCCGCGGAGATGACAACCAACAACAGAGCGAGGCGAGCGAAATAGCGATTCAGTCGCATAAGCGTCACAAACAGCCGACGGCGATCGTCAAGGTCTCGACAGCATATCAGGCTTTGCCGGCGGCAAGCGCCACCTGATACCCCTGAATGACTTCGTCCAGCTTCCCAGCCTTGAGCGCGCTCTCCAGCGCGGCAACCACATTGGGGTCGTAGCGGGTGCCCGCAAAGGACCAGATTTTCTGAACGGCCACTTCGGTTGGCATGGCGCGCTGGTAAGGACGGTTCGTCGTCATGGCGTCAAACGTGTCGGCAACGCTGATAATCCGCGCCATGAGCGGAATTTGGTCGCCCTTCAGCCCAATCGGGTATCCGCGCCCGTCCATGCACTCGTGATGGTAGTACATCCCCGGCACATATTTTTTCATTTGAGGAATCTCCGCCATGATCTTCGCGCCTTTTTCCGGGTGCGTTTTCATCACCGCGTATTCCTCTTCAGTCAGGGCTGCCGGCTTCTTCAGAATTCGGTCTTCAATCCCGATTTTACCGACATCGTGAAGAAGCGCGGCGACGCGAATATCCTCGATCTCTTCCTGGCTTAGCCCCATGTGCTCGGCCATCAGCACGGAATACATTTTGACGCGCTCGGAATGCCCGCGCGTGTAGGGGTCCTTGCCGTCAATGGCTTCCGCAAGAGCCTTGACTGTGCCCAGAAACAACTCCCGATTTTCATTGACGGCGAAGCGCAGGTCGTTGATATACCGCTGAATGTGCTCCGCCATCACATTGAAGTCTTCGGCCAGCTGCCCAATTTCAGAGCGGCTGCGAGTGGCGATGCGGCGCGAAAAATCGCCTTCGGCAATGGCCCGCGCCCCGCTTGCCACCGCCCCAATGGGCGAGGTGATCCAATAGGCCATCAGGAACCCGACCAGCGCCGCAATGAGCGCGGTCGCCAAAGTCATCACGACGGCCTGCCAAATCATCGTCGTCACCGGCGAATAGGCCGCTTCCTCGTTGATGACGGCAATCACGCCCAGCGGCACATCCGGCGCGATGAGCGCCGTGGCGCAGCTGCCGAGCATGGAAAGCCGTTGCCCCTGCAAGCTGATCTCGAACGGCTCCGCCAACGGCGCGGACAAATTCATGGAAATCGTCTCCTGCCACTTGGAGACAATGCCCCAGTCGCTGATGTCAGTCGGCGTGTAAACCAGCGCCCGATCGGGATGCGCCAGCACGCGCCCCTGTTGGTCAACGAGAAAGACCACCCGGCTGCCGTTGCGCAGGAGCGTTTCGTGATCCAGATTGCCGCTAGCCGATGTCACATTGACGAGGTTAAAGATCGGCTCAAGACTGGTGACGGCGACAACCGCCTCGTGACGGCCCGGCGCGGCGTCGCGCTTTTGCAGAGGATGCGCGACAACGATGGCGAACTCGTTGCTTGACGGAATATAGCGCGGCTTGCTGACATAGGTTCGGTCCGGCCGAGCGGCAACGGCCGCCAGCGCCTCGCCAACGGTGCGGCTGACTTCCTCGGCGGCGATTTTGCCGGGATTCCACTGAGCGACAAGCTCGGTATCGTCCCTGCCGCTCTGCGGCGCAATGCCAAGCAGAATGAGATTGGCGTCATCATCGAGAAACTGCGCCAGTCGCCGATTGCGCGCGGACTCGTCCTGCTTGAGCAGCGTCTCCGCCCCGCCAGTCGCCTCAAAGGCGCGCGCGATGCCGGCGACCTGATGCCGGTATCCGCCAATGTACGTGCGCAATTCATTGGCAACCAACACCACGGAGCGAAGCTGCTCGGCGCGCTCGCTCAGGCGCATGGATTCCCGTCCCGTGCTGATCAGCTTCCAACTCACGGCGGCCAGCGGCAGGATAGACAGCGCCAAAATCACGGCCACAAACGTGTAGAGAATTTTGGTTGATTTTCCAGGCCTCATGGGGACACCTGCGCAGGCTCGCGACAAGGGGCAGGTTGGCGCCGGGCGGGAAGCATCCTGAGTCTTATCGCCAACTGTGATGGGGCTAGCCTGGGAGTATTCACGCAACTTTCGCCTTTCGCAAGTGAAGACGACGCCGCCAGCCAACGGCTCGCCGCAAGCTGGAAGCGTAACGCGGCGCGCGGCGCCGGCGGGCTAACGCCGGCGCGGCTTGGGGAGCTCGCCGGCGCGAACCGCTCCGCCAAGCCAACCTAAGCCTAAACAAGAGCCTAAACAAGCCGACTCAAAAAGGCGTTGTCCGCTCGCGCTTGCGCATGGTAGTGTGAACCGCCTTCTCAAACTAACCCTTTCCCACTGGTAACAAGCGGTTTATCTGAAGTTTCCCTGAAGAAAGCCCGAAGGCGACTTCGAGCGATGGCGGAGTGTCCATGATTGCGTTTGGCACATCGGGTTGGCGCGCGATTCTTGCAGACGAATTTACCTTTGCTAATGTTCGGCTTGTAACCCATTCGATTGCAGATGAATTGCAAAACGCCGGCGCGGGTGGCTTGCTGGTCATTGGCTATGATCCGCGCTTTATGGCCGAGAAATTTGTCGCGGTTTGCGCGGAGGAGCTGTCCCTGCGCGGCTTTGACACGCTGATTACGGCCCGTGACACGCCGACGCCGACGCTTTCAGTCGCCATCCGCGCGCGGGGCGCGCGCGGCGGCATCAACTTTACCGCCAGCCATAACCCGCCGGAGTACGGCGGCATGAAGTTTTCCACCGCCAACGGCGCGCCAGCGCTGCCGGAAGTCACCAAGCGAGTAGAAACCTTCATTCGTCGTCGCCTGAGCGAAAGCACGCTGGCGATGCCCGTCGCGCCGCCCGGCGCGATCCTGACCGAGGACCTGCAGGAGATGTATCTCAGCGTTTTGGCTGAGAAAGTGGATGGCGACACGCTGCATCAGCGGCCGCTGCGGATTGCCTACGACGCTTTATGGGGGACAGGGCGCGGCTACCTTGACACCTTTCTCCGCGCCTATGGGTGCGAGGTGACGGCGCTGCATGACTGGCGCGACCCATATTTCGGCGGGCGCAGCCCGGAACCATCGGAAGCCAACTTGGCTGAACTCAAGGAGGTCGTCACGCGCGGCGGCTACGACTTGGGACTGGCCACGGATGGCGACGGCGACCGTTTCGGCGTCATTGATCGGGACGGCTCGTTCATCCCGGCCAACGCCATCCTGGCGCTGCTGGTTGACTACCTGCACGAGTCGCGCGGCTGGCGCGAAGGCGTTGGGCGCAGCGTGGCGACCTCGCACTGGCTGGATCGCGTGGCGAGCCGTCATGGCATCCCGGTTCATGAGACGCCGGTTGGCTTTAAGTTCCTTGGCGAGCTGATTTTGGAGGAAAAAATCTTCCTTGGCGGCGAGGAAAGCGCCGGGCTTTCCATCAAGGGACATATTCCCGAAAAGGATGGCTTGCTGGCTTGCGCGCTGGTGGCTGAAATGGTGGCGCGGCGCGGCCAATCGGTTGGCGAAATGCTGGCGAAGCTGGCGGACGACGTTGGCCGCTTGGTCAATCGGCGAATTGGCGTTCGGCTGACGCCGGAAGGACAGCTCAAGCTGCGGCATGCCCTTGAAGAAGCCCCGCCGGAAGCCTTTGGCGGCAAGCGCGTGACGCGCGTCGACCGCGCCGATGGCGTGAAGTTTTTCCTGGAAGACGAGTCCTGGGTGTTGATTCGCCTGTCTGGCACGGAGCCGCTGGCCCGGTGCTATGCCGAGGCGCGTACGGAAGCGGAAGTGGAGGTGCTCCTTGAGTCAGGCGCGAATTTCATTCATCAGTGATTATCAGCTGCGCAACGAGCGGGTTTTGGCGCTGCCGAAGCCGCAGACGCTGGCGCTTGGCGTTCCGCTTTACGCCCTGGTCGCAATGGTAATGGTCGGGCTGACCGGCGTGTGCGCGACGGTCCTGCTCCGCTCGCAGGGCGAGCTTCAGGCGGCCAAGGTCGAATACGTCGGCCTGCAAAGCCAGGTAGCGATCCGCCAGGCCGAAAACGACCGGCTTCAACGGGAAGTCACCAGCCTCGACGCCGACCCGCGAGCCATCGAGCGATCCCTGCGCGAAGCGGGCTTAATCAAGGCGAATGAAGTGGCGGTTGCCATTGATGAGCCAAGCCCAGAGCCGGACGCGCTGCCGCCGCTGGGCAATTAGCGACCAAGATACAGACCAAGATACAGACTTTGATGACCGCCGGCCGCATTCGCGCCTGCCGAGGCGCGGTTGGGATGTCAATGTCGCGACGGGCGGCGGACCGCGCAAAGCTCCGCGTTGCGCGGGAGCGGCGCGTCAGGCCAAGCCGCTCGCGCGGAGGGTCAAATCGCGCTGAATAAGACGCTGGCCACGGCGAGCGGCGGGCTAACTTTCGCGCCCTCCGGCTTCCGGCGTTAGCCCCCCCAGCCCATAAGCCAGCCCTGCGACCACCAGCGCCGCTGGCATCAGCAGCAGCGCGATGGAAAGCGTTTGCGTGGTGGGCGAGAGTCTGCATAGCTCAGCAATGAACGACACGAGCGCCGGCGGCGGCTGTCCGGCGCTGGCCAGCTTGCGCAAATAGGTCGAAATCCACCCCACGAGCGCCAGCGAAATGCCGTCGCCGAAAACATGGATGGACACGACCAGAAAGCCCGTCGCGGTTGTGCGCAAGTTCGGCGCGACCAGGTTGACGACCAGCGTGTTGACCGGCCCGTTGCCGAGATAGACCAGAAACAGCGTGATGAAAGTGCAAGCTAGATAGACGCGCGGCGAAGCGGAAACCAGCGCGATAAACATCGGGACGCAGGCAATGCCGCCGCTCGCGGCGCAGACGAGAAAATACCCCTGCGCGCCGCGCATCCGCCGATTGAGCGCGTCCCCCAGGAAGCCGCCGATCAGGCTTCCCAGCGTGCCGCCAACAACGGCGCAAACGCCAAGCGCAAGGTTGGCTTCCTTTTCGCTTAGCCCCTTGTCGGCTTTCATCCACTCCGGGGCCCAGAACACCAGCGCGCCTAGCGCGAAGGTCACGGCGGCGTATCCGGCGCAGGTCAGCAAGTAGCCGCGATTGACCAGCAATCGCCGATAGCCTTCAAGCCAGCCAATCGACTCCAGCGCCACAGCCACTTCCGCTGGCTCGTCCATCGCGCCGCGCTGCGGCTCGCGGATCAGCGCCATCGCCGCCGCCGCCAACAGTCCCGGCAACCCGACAATGAGCAGCGCGTTCCGCCAGCCGAACGCCTCCGGGTCGCCTAGGTAGCCGCCAAGGACAAAGCCCGCCGCCGCCCCGATGGGAATGGTCGCTTGAAAAACGCTCATGATCACGCCGCGCCGACTTTTCGGGAAGTAGTCCGACAGCAAGCTCGGCGCGATCGTGGCGTAGTTCGCTTCCCCGACGCCGACGGCGGCCCGGGCGACCAGCAGTTGAAAAAGGCTGCGCGCGAAGCCAGCCCCGGCCGTGGCGAGACTCCAGAGACAAATGCCAACCGCGATCAGGCGTCCGCGATGAACCCGGTCGCCGAAGTAGCCGAACAGCGGCGAGCAAAGCGTGTAGACCCACGTGAACGCGCTGCCCACCAAGCCAAGCTGCGCGTCGGTGTACCCCGTATCGGTTTTGATATAGGGCACCAGCGCCGAGAAAATGTAGCGGTCAATGTAGTTGAGCAGGTTGAGCAACGTCAGCGTCGCCAACACAAAGTAGGCGTAGGTCATCGCCCGATACGGCGACGCGGTGGCGGCGGCCATGAGTGCCAGAGACGGTCCGCGAGAAAGTGAGGGGCGAGCGAGGCAATACTAGCGGCTGCGTCAACGGTTGGCTAGCGCGCCGCTCGAAGGCGCGACCTTGAAACGCTTCTCAAGCCGGCGAAACGCTTTTCAAAGCCGGCGCGCAGGCGGAGCGCCGGCGCGCCCCCGGAATGGCCGCGCGCCGCCGCCTACCGGTCGGCCAGCACGACTCGCGCTGTATTGTAGCCGCTCGCGCCAAAGACGCCGCCGCCCGGATGCGTGCTCGCGCCCGTCAAGTACAGCCCCGGAATCGGCGTTTTGTAGGACGCCAATTCCGGCAGCGGGCGAAAGAAAAACATCTGGTCAAGCGACATCTCGACGTGCATGACGTTCCCGCGCAACAGCCCTAGCTTACGCTCGATTTCAACTGGCGTCTGAATGTAGCGCCCGATGATTTTCCCCTTCATATTCGGCGCGTAGCGGCACACAAGGTCGTAGATTTTGTCAGCTTCGCGCTCGGCGATGTCGTCCCACCGCTCGCCGTTGGAAAGCTCGTAGGGGTGATACTGCGCCCACGTGAACAGCGTGTGCTTGCCGGGCGGGGCCAGCGTCGGATCAATGGCTGAAAACGTCATGGCGACCACGCTCGGCTGCGCCGGCGGGCGTCCGAGGTAAAAATCCCGCAGGCTGCTTTCCAGGTACGCCGTCGACGGGCAGAGCAGTTGCAGCGCGCTGTGGCACGGCGCGACCCCGCGCTCGTCCGCTACGACGCCTTCGTACTGCGGCAGCTCCTCGACCGCGTGCCGAACAATCATCCCAAACCCGTTGCCGACGCGAATGTTGGCGACGCGCTGCCTGAGTTCGCCTGGGCAGTCTTCCAAGAGCTTGAGAAACGTTGTCTGGACGTGGCAGGCGCTCACCACCCGACGCGCGTGAAACGCCTCGCCGTCCGCCAGCTTGATTTTGAAGGTCCCGTCGGTCAGCCGCGCAATGGCGGAGACTTCAGCGTTCACGCGGAGCGTCCCGCCCTGCGCCTGAAAGCACTTGGCGAGCGCCTGCGTCAGCGCCCCCGAGCCGCCTTTAGCGCGCTTCGCGCCAGTCTGGTGAATCATGGCGTTCCAGCCGAACATATCGCCGCTGGCGACTTCATTCGGCGCAGGGCCCGACTGCGCCGCCAGCCACAGCATGGCGGCGCGCAGATGCTCGTTTTGAAACGTCTCCCGAATGACTTGCCCGTAAGGCGCCATCAACTGCCGGGCGGTTTCCAGCGAGCCCCACGCCTTGCGCGACCGAAAGCTCGTCACGCTGCGCTTGAGCGCCGTCCAGAGAATTTTCTGCGGGTCGGGCGCGTTGAGAAAAACTTCGAAAATCGCCTCGTTGAGCTCGCCCCAGTGAGCGACGAACTTCCGGTACTGCTCGGCGTCGGCGGGCGACAGTCGCGCAATGCTCGCGCAGGTTTTTTCGATATCCCGGTGAAATGAGATCGCGTGCGGCGCGCCCAGCGCGGGATAAAACGCCCACGGGTCCATCTCGATGTATTCCAGTCCGTATTTGGACAGCTCCAGGTCCGCGATGACCGGCGTCCCGTGAATCATAATGTGCGCCGATGAGCCGACATCGAACTTGTAGCCCGGAATGATTTCCTCAGTGCACACCGCGCCGCCCACCACCGGGCGACGCTCCAGCACCAGGACGGAACGTCCCGCCTTCGCCAAATAGGCGGCGCAGATCAGCCCGTTGTGGCCGCCGCCCACCACGGCGACGTCATAACCAGTCGCTACATCCGACATAATTGCACCCATAATTGCGCCGCGCCCCGACGAAGCCGGGGTCGCGCGACGAACACTCCGCGAAATAGATCAGGCTCAGGCGAAAGATGCCGCTGTCGAAGCCGACGCGCCACAGTCATCGCGTTTTGTCATCGCCCCTCCTCGGCCACTGCCGCTAACGGCGACTCGGCGACATCCGGCGCGCAAGCCGCGATGGACTCGGTCACAAGCTGGAAGGTCGCGGGCGTGGCCGCGCCGTTGACAGCTCGCGCGATCGTTCCATCCGGGGCGATGACGACAACCCGGCACTGTCCGAAGGTCAGGCCGTAAGCTTGCGCGACTTCCCCGTCCCAATCAATGAGCACTTCCTTCGGCGACAGCTTTTCAATGCTCGTTCGGACCAGCTCCCGAAAGATGTCCGGCACGCCCCGAAAGGCCGCGATCCCGACAATGTCAATCCGGTCGCGGAACTTCAGATAAAGCGGCTCGATCCAGCTCGCCAATTGAAAGGCGCTGACCATGTCGCCAAAGCACAGCACGGTCGGCAGCGGACGCGGAAAGCGATAGGCGCGGGTTTCACCGCGATGGTCATCGAGTGAAAACGCTGGCGCCAAGGCGGGCATGGTCAAGACAGGGTTCCTCGGTCGGGCGCGCTCCGGGGCGATTAGCGATACAGCCGCTTCATGGTTTGCTTGATGAGGTAGCTCAAGTCCCGGCTGGTCTCTTCCGCCAGGGTCTGGGCGACCGCCTTCTCCACCACGACTGGCGACCAGCCAAAGTTGATGAGCGCCGACGCGACATCGCGCTTGAGCGGCGCGTCGCCATCGGTCGCGGCGGGCGCGGCTGACGGGGGGAAGTCAATGGTCAGAAGCTTATCCCGCAACTCGACAATCATACGCTCGGCCGTCTTCTTTCCGATACCCGGCACGCCGGACAGCCGCCGACTGTCGCCGGACAGAATTGCCTGCGCTAAGTCAGCCGGGGCGAAGCCGGAAAGCGCCGCGAGCGCCGTCCGCGCGCCGATGCCGGAAACTGTAATCAGACGCGCGAATAACTCCCGCTCTACGCGGTCGTGAAAGCCATACAGCAGAAGCGCGTCCTCGCGGACAAGCAAATAGGCGTGCAACGTCACGCTTTGACCGACTTCCGGCAAGCGGTCGTAGGTATAAAGCGAAACGCCAACCTCAAAGCCAATGCCGCCGACGCCGACCACGGCGGCGGATGACGCCTTTTCCAGAAGCGTTCCAGTAAGCTGATGAATCACAACAATCCCGCGCTTGGAGGCGATAGCGTTGCCAAACTGGGGGGCCAAACATGGACACCATACCGCAACCAGCGCGGCTTTGCCGCGCCTTTGTGTTCATCCGCTGGCGCTTGTCCGGCGCGCCACACGGAAACGCGCGCGCATCCCAGGTTGCGAAATGTATTTTCATGAACGAACTTAGGTGCAAGGCGTCCTGCGCGCGCCGCACAACCCCTAACCTGGAGATCCCCCTATGGCGTCCTTGAATGTCATCCGCGAAGCGAGCTGCGCCGAAGGCTTCTGCTCGCTCGGCTGTATCGCCTGGCTGTATCGCAAAATTCGCGGGTCGTTTTTTCTCATTGTTGGCAGTCATACCTGTCAATACTTCATGCAATCCGCCCTGAGCGTGATGATTTTTTCCGAGCCGCGCTTCGCCACGGCGATCATCGAGGAAAGCGACCTCGCCGCCAAAACAGCCGACTTCGCGCACCTTGAGCTGGATCGCATCGTGGGCGACATCGTTCGGGAATACGACCCCACCATCGTCTTCCTTGTCGGGACGTGTCCGGCTGAAATCATCAAGGTTGACCTCCAAAACATCGGGGAGATGCTGACGCAGAAATACGCCCGTCCGGTGATGTTCGCGCCGGTTTCGGGGCTGGAGCACACCTTCACGCAGGGCGAGGACGGCGTGCTTCAAGCGCTGCTTGCGATTTCGCCGGAGGAAGCGCCCGGCGCGCCGCGCGAGCTGTTGCTGGTCGGCGCGGTCGGCGATCTGGTGGAAGACGAGATCCTTGAGCAGCTCGCCGAGCTGGGCATTCCGGTGCGCGGCGTTTTGCCGGCGCGCGACCCGCGGCGGCTGCCCGCGATCGGCCCCAACACCGTCGCCGTCGCCCTTCAGCCTTACCTCTCGATGACGCTGAACGCCCTCAAGCGGCGCGGCGCGGAAGTTCTCTCCTGCCGAACGCCGCTTGGCCCGGCCGCCACGCGTCAGTTCTACGAGACCATCTGCCGGGCGTTCGGCAAGGAGCCGCCGGCCGACTTGGCGACGCTTGAAGCTGAAGCTTGGGAACGCATCGGGCCGGAGCGGGAAATACTCATTGGAAAGCGGATCGCCGTGGTCGGCGACAACCTGCTTGAGTTGCCCATTGCCAATCTGCTTTGTGAAATGGGCGCGGAAATCGTCGAGCTTTCGACGCCCTACTTCAATCGCAAAGCCATGGCGGCCGACGTGGCCTGTCTCCCGGAAGGGCTGACGCTTTACGAAAAGCCGGATGTCATCGCGCAGGCCGAGCGCGTCATTGCCCTCAAGCCTGACTTGACCATCTGCGGGCTTGGCTTAGCCAACCCCTTTGAATCGCGCGGGCTGCCCACGAAGTGGTCAATTGAGTTCACGTTCACGCCAATCCACGGCTTCAAGCACGCCAAGGACCTGGCCGAAATCATCGCTCGCCCGGTCCGGCGCGGGCGCTTGATGGCCCAGCGCGGGTGGTACGTTGACCGGCCGGCGGCGGCCCGCGCCACGAGCTAACGAGCGAATCGGAATGCCGTTGCCGATCAATCATCGCGCGCTCCGCGCCGGCGCCGCCCGGACGAAGCGGTCTGGAATGAAAAAGGCTTTCCCCTTCTGATGAGGAGCAAAACGCATGCGACTTCACTATTGGACGTATGAAGGCCCGGCCCATGTGGGCGCGTGCCGGGTTGGGACTTCGATTCCGGGCGTACACACCGTGCTGCACGCTCCGGGCGGCGATTCATATACCAGCGTTTTATTCACGATGATTGACCGACAGTGCGGCTTTCCAAGCGTGACCAACGTCAGCTATGGACGCAAAGAAGTCTCCACAACGGGCGTGGACCGCATGATGACGGTTGTGGAGCAAGTCGAGCGAACCCACAAGCCGCGCGTCATTCAGGTGATTCCAACCTGCACGTCAAACCTGCTCAAGGAAGACGTTGGCGGCGCGCTCAATCGCTTGCAGTCGCAGTGCGAGGCGCAGCTTGTTTTCCTTCAGCTCAACGCCTTTTGTGAAAAAGAAGACCAAGGCGCGGACATGACCTTCGCCGGACTTATCGAGCGCCTTGCCAACGGCACAGGCAAGCGGACGCCGGAACCCAGCGTCAACATCCTTGGGCTTACCAGCCTTGGCTTTCGTCACCGGGATGACCTGCGGGAAATCACGGGCATCCTCAATCAGTGCGGCGTTCAGGTCAACGCGGCGCTGCCCTTCGGCGGCGCCGTGTCTGACTTCCAGCGCCTTGGACAGGCTTGGTTCAACGTCGTTCCCTACGCCGAGATTGGGCTGCGGGCGGCGAAAATCCTTGAGCAGCGCTTTGGGCAGCCCTACCTGACGCATGCCCCCATCGGCATTCAGGCGACACAGGAATTTATTGAGCTGGTTCAGGCTAAAGTCGAGGAGCTGGGCGGACGCCCGGCCGGCTTCCGCCCGCGCCCGGAGACGATGAGCCGCGTGCCGTGGTATTCGCGCTCGGCGGACAGCCACTACCTGACGCCCAAGCGGTCGTTTGTTTTTGGCGTGGCGTCGCACGCGCTCGCCATCGCTCGCCTGATGGAAGAGGAAATCGGCATGCGCCCGCTGGCGGTCGGGACGTTTTCCTATGAACACTCCGCGACCTTCCTGGATGAGTGCGCCCGCCGTGGCTGGCAGGGCTTTTATTCGGATGATTTCAAGGAAGTCGAGCGGCGGATTTCTGACCTGATGCCGGACTTAGTGCTGGGGACGCAGATGGAGCGCCATTCAGCGCGGCGACATGACCTTCCAGCGACCGTCATTAGCTGTCCAGCCCATGTCACGGATTTTCCAGCCCGCTATTCTCCATTTGCAGGTTGGGAAGGGGCTAATGTAATCTTTGACGCGGTAACGCACACATTGACGCTTGGCTTGGAATCGCACTTGATTGATATGTTTCGCGAGTTACCGGGCGCAGAACACGATTCGGTACTTGGCGCGGTCAGGCTGCCGGACCTGCCGGCGGATGGGTCGCCCCGTAAGGGAGTGACAACTGAAGCGCGGGCGGAAACTCGCGAGCTGGTTGCCGCGCCGGTTGCGGCGGCAGCGACGATTGCGGCTTCCCCCCAGTCCGAGCCTGTACCGAGCGAATGGTCGGGCGATCCGCGCTGGACGGACGAGGCATTGACGGAGTTGAAAAAGATCCCCTTCTTCATTCGCAAGAAGGCAATGCACAACACCGAAAAATATGCCCGCGAGCATGGTCTCCGCGAGATTCTCCCCCAGACGATTCACGCCACGCGGGATGAACTCTCGCGCAAGTGAGCCCTTGCCAACCCGATGTGCGCGCCGATCAAGCGATATTTCGAGGAGCCTACTCAGTAATGGGTCTTTACCTTTACATCGCAATTGCTCTGGCGGTTGTTGTTGGCGCGGCCGCGTTCTTCTTGATCAAGGGGAAAAAATCCGATGATACAGGCTTAGGCTTGAGCGGCGGCGCGCCGCCGGCGCTCGATGGGCGAGCGGCGGCGCGGGAAGCGGAAGCGCGACAGCTCGAAGAGCAGCGCCGAGCGGAGGAGCAACGGCAGGCGGAGGCCGCCCGCCGAGCGGAAGAACAGCGAAGACTCGAGGAGCAGCGTCGCGCCGAGGAAGCCGCCCGGCTGGCGGCCGAGGAAGCCCGTCGCGCCGAGGAAGCCCGTCGCGCTGAGGAAGCCCGTCGCGCCGAGGAAGCCCGTCGCGCCGAGGAAGCCCGTCGCGCTGAGGAAGCCCGCCGCGCTGAGGAAGCCCGCCGCGCTGAGGAAGCCCGTCGCGCCGAGGAGCAGCGTCGCGCCGAGGAAGCCGCTCGATTAGCGGCTGAGGAAGCCCGCCGCGCGGAAGAGGCGCGCCGCGCCGTCGAAGCCCAGCAGCGCGTGCAGCCTGTGCCGGATTTTGATGTCAACAACGCGCCCGATCCGCCGGCCCCGGCGCCAACCACGGGCGAGACCGAGATTCCAGCTTACTTTGTGCCGCCCGGCGGGGACGCCACAACTGTCGGCGGACAAACTATGCCCATTGGGTCGCAGGTCGCGACGCAGTTCAGAGCCAGCGAGGACCTACACAAAGTGGCCCAGCGCGTGGCGCGCACCATCGTGAGCGACATCAAAATCTACAACCCGCAAAAGATTGAGCAGGGCATCGCTCAGAAGAATCTCTACGATTTGCTCAAGAAGGAATTCGATAGCAGCATCAAGACTTACGAGGATCGCGCCGACCCGCAGGTGCGCGCCGAGTCAAACTACTTGTATGAGCATATCGTCAAGTCGCTCTGCAATGGCGACCCGTCCGTGCTGGGCGTGAACTTCCCGATGGATAAGTTCCGCCAGTCCTGACCGGCGCTCCATCGCTAGGGGAAGGAAACTAAGCGCCCGGCTGGCCGGGCGCTTTCTCATGGCGTCATGCCTTTCGGGCAGGATTGGGACGCGGTGATTGGCCTGCGCGTCGCGGTCGCGCTGGATGACCGCTTTGCACGCATCGTCGTCGGCAATACTTGGCTCCCGACCGGCGATCATCCGCTGCCTGAAGCTTCTTTCCGGTAGCGCGAGTATTCGCAGTCCGTCCCGGTCTCTCAGGCCGGCGGCATCGTCAAGGGCGACTGCGCGATCAACCTTGCGCCGGAGGTCATCGCCGTCTATGACGCGCCGCTTCCTGATGAAAGCTATAAAGCCGGCGCGCGAGCGTTTCCGATGCTCGTTCCGACGACGCCCGACGAACCGGAAGCGCCCGCCAATCGGCAGGCGCTCATGGATTGGAAAAAGCCTTTCTGAAGGCGTTTAGCGACAGCGATCCGGTGACGAGAGGGCGATACGGTTTTCCAGAAGCTTGTTCCCGGCGCGCAAGGGCCAAATCGCATGACGATTCAGGATGCGGGCCACGTCTTGCAGGCGGATAAAGGGGCGGAGCTGGCGCAGGTTATCGCGAATTTCATCGCCCAAACGTTTCATCGCCCAAACGCCGCGCGCGCAGGAACGCGGGCGCGAAAGCGGGGAAACGGGAATAAGCGCCTAGCCCATGGTTTTTTCCGGCGAGGCGCCGCGCCGCCCAGCCCGCTGGGGCGCAGGCGATCCGGCTCGATTCCGTCGCATCCGGGATTTGATTGCGGCGCGCGTCCGACGCAAAGTAGGCTGGAGGCAGGCCCAGCGTATTGTCCGCTTGTCCAACCTCCCGCGCCCCCGCTTCAGTCATGCCCGATACAAGTTTGCAAAGCCTGTGGCTGCTCTGGCTTGGGCTGCCGTTGTTTGCCGTCGCCGTATGGTGGGTCGCCACCGTCGCGATCATCTTTGCCTGCGGGCGCCAAAGCTGGCGGCGGCCAGTGATGGCGATTTCCTCGCTGCTGGCCATAACGACGCTGCTCTTTATGCCCAGCATCAGCCACTTGGCGACGCCGCTGGGCGCGGCGCTCGGCTTTCTGTTGGGGCTTGTGGCGTGGGGCTGGTTTGAAACGAGCTACTACACGGGCTACGTTGTCGGGCTGGATGTTCCGCCCTGTCCGCCGAACTGCGGCGGATGGCGGCACTTTGCGCATGGCGTCAAGGCCAACCTTTTTCACGAGTTATCCATCTTCGTCGGCTTCGCGCTGGTTTGGGCAGCGACGCCGGGACCGAACCAAGTCGCGCTGTGGACGTTCGTCATTCACTGGTGGATGCATCAATCGGCGAAGCTCAACGTGTTTTTCGGCGTTCGCAACCTCAACGAGGAATACCTGCCGGAGCACCTGCGCCGGATGACGCAGTTTTTCTCCAAGCGCCCCATCAACTGGTTTTTTCCCTTCTCTGTGACTATCTCGACGGCCGTGGCGCACTGGCTATTCTATCGCGCTATGCAGGCCTCGGACGCCTTCACGGCGACGGCCAACGGCCTGGCTTGCGCGCTGATGGCGCTGGCTATCCTCGAGCACTGGTGGCTTATCTTGCCGCAGCCGGTCGGCGTCTGGGCGTGGGGACTGCTTTCGCGCAAGCCGCCCGAAGTCAAGCCAACGGTGGATGTTATCGGCGGCTTTCTCGGCTCCGGCAAGACCACCCTGCTGCGCCATCTCATTCCCCAGCTGGACCCCAAAACCATCGTCCTAGTCAACGAATTCGCCGATGTCGGGCTGGACGGCGCGCGGCTGCGGGAAAGCGGCGATGGCGCGCTGACGGTTGTCGAGATGGCTGGCGGTTGCTTGTGCTGCACGCTCTCGCGCAACGTCGCGGCGACCTTGTCCCGGCTCATCCGCGACCACGCGCCGGAGCGCATCCTCATCGAGCCGTCCGGCGCGGCGGCGCTCGGCGACTTGCTTGGCACGCTCCATCAGCCGGGCTGCCGCGAATTGCTAGGGCCGATTCGCGTCGTGGCGGTAGTAGACGGCAAGCAGTGGCTTACGGCCGACCGGGCCGTTCAAGCGGCCATTGAAGCTTACGTCGCGGCGGCCGCCACGGTCATCGTCAACAAGTGCGACAGGCTGGCGCAAGCCGAGCTGGAAGACCTTGACGACCGAATTGCCCGCTGTAACGCAACGGCCCGCGTCATCCGCGCCAGCTTTGGACGAGTCAGTCTGCGCGACCTCAGCGACGCGCAGGAAGACGCCTGTATGGGCGAAAGCCTCGCGCCCCGGCTGAACTTTGAGCAACGAGCGGAAACGTTTGCCGACACCTTCGACGCCGCCGCCCTGCAGCGCGTCTTCGAGTCCATCGCCGCCGGGCGCTTCGGCGACGTTGCCCGCGCCAAAGGCGTTTTCAAAACGGCCGGCGGCTGGTTGCGGCTGGAGTACGCCGGGGGTTCATTGAGCCTTATGCCCTGCGCGGCGGCGGCGGAAGGCTCGCTGGTCGTCATTGGTCGGGAGCTTAGCCTGAATCTGATGGCGACAGTGCGCGCGGCAATCATCTCGCCGCGGCCAGCCAGCGTTTCATCGGCCGGCGCGCCGGACGAGGCGCATCCTTACCTGCCCACCTTGGCTGGCTAGCGCGCTCGCCGCAGGCGCGCGGGCTTTTGACAGTCGCCATCGCGCGCCTTGCGTCGCCGGCGGATGGCCACCAAACTGCCGCGCGACGGCCTGGCATCGGCCGCGCTTACCCGCAATGTCGGCAAAGACTTCCCTCGACCGCCCAGCTGGGCACTACATAGCGCACATCAAGCTGGCCATCCCGATCATGTTCTCGCAGATGGGCCACCTTATCGTGCAGATCACAGACAGCATGATGCTGGGCCACTACGACACGACGGCGCTGGCCGCCTCGTCGTTCGCGCAGAGCGTTTTTATCATCGGGCTGGTGTTCTCGATTGGCTTCACCCTCGCCATGACGCCGCTGGTCGGCGCGGCGCGCGGCGCCAAGGATGTCGCCGCTGCAGCGCAGTGGCTCAAAAACGGCGCGGCCGTCAATCTGGCGGTCGCGCTGTTGGTCACGCTTCTGCTGTTGGCGCTGTATCCCCAGCTCAACCGCATGGGGCAGACGCCGGCGGTCGCGGCGGCGGCCGGCGCGTACTACCTGCCGCTGGTCGCGTCCCTCGCGCCAGTCATCCTGTTTCAGACGTTTCGGCAGTTCACCGAAGGCATTGGCAACACGCGGATTGCCGCCGCTATTACGGTCCTGGAAGCGCTGCTCAACATTATCCTCGACTATGCGCTGATCTTCGGACAGTGGGGCTTTCCCCGACTAGGCCTAGCTGGGGCGGGGTTAGCGACGCTGATCGTCAGGCTCGCTATGCCACTCGCGTTTGCCATCTTTTTCGTCAGGCTGAGCCTTTTCGCGCCCTACCGCGCGGCGCTGCGACCGGCGCGCTGGAGCCGCGCCATCGCGGGACGTTATCTGAAGCTGGGGCTGCCGTTGGGCGGGCAGTTCGCGCTCGAAGTCGGCGCGTTTGCCGCCGGGGCGCTGATGATGGGATGGCTGGGCGAAATTGAGCAGGCCGCTCACCAGATCGCCATCGGCATTGCGTCTTTCACGTTTATGGGCGCATCCGGCATCGCCGCCGCGACGACCATCCGGGTCAGCTACTACTTTGGCGCAGGCGAGCAAGCGGCGATGCGCGCGGCCGGATTTGCCGCCGCGCGCATCGTTATGGCTTACATGGGCTTTATGGCGTTGGTCATCCTGGCGCTGCGCTCGACGCTGCCGATGCTCTACACCAGGGATTCGGCGGTGATTGGCATGGCGGCGAGGCTGCTGCTGTTCGCGGCCGCCTTTCAGCTCGTTGACGGGCTACAAGTGGTGATGCTCGCCGCCCTGCGCGCGCTGACTGACGCCGCCGTGCCAACCGCGCTGGCCTTTGTCGCCTACTTGCTCGTGACGCTACCGACCAGCTACGCGCTGGCATTTCCGCTCGGCTGGCGCGAAGCTGGCATCTGGATGGGCTACGTCGCGGGACTCGCCTTAGCCGCCGGACTCTTCCTCGCTCGCTTTCACCTGCTGAGTGGCGCCCAACAGCCGGTCCGTCGGCGACTAGGGTAACGCTGCGGACGCTGTCAGCGATCCGACCGATCGTCAATTCCCGCCCGGCGCCCCAAACGGCGCCCCAAACCGCCGCTCGACGTAGTTGTTGAGTATCTCAATGAACGCCGGCACAATCCGCTCGCCTTCCAGGGTGGCGGTCTTCACGCCATCGATGAAAACCGGCGCCTTGGGGTCCTCGCCCGTGCCAGGCAGCGAGATGCCAAGGTCGGCGTGCTTGGATTCGCCGGGGCCGTTGACGATACAGCCCATGACCGCCACCTTGAGCGCCTCAACGCCCGGGTAGCGCGTCTTCCACGCCGGCATTTGCTCGCGCAAGTAGGTCTGGATGTCTTGGGCCATTTCCTGAAACAGCGTGCTCGTTGTGCGCCCGCAGCCCGGACAAGCCGTCACCAACGGCGTAAAGCTTCGAATGCCCATCGTTTGCAAGATAGTCTGCGCTACCCGCACTTCCTCGGCGCGGTCGCCGCCGGGCGTCGGCGTCAGCGAGACGCGGATGGTGTCGCCAATGCCTTCCTGCAAAAGCAGCCCAATGCCGATGGCGCTGGCGACAATGCCCTTCGACCCCATTCCGGCCTCGGTCAAGCCCACATGCAACGGGTAGTCGCACCGGGCGGCTATCGCCCGGTAGACTTCGACCAAATCCTGCACTTCCGATATTTTCGTGCTGATGACAATCCGGTCATGCGGCAACCCAAGCTCTTCAGCCATCCGCGCCGATTCCAACGCGCTGGCGCACATCGCCTCCAACATCACTTCGCGCGCCGACAGCGGCGGATCGCGGCGCGCGTTTTCATCCATCATTCGGGCTAGCATCGCCTGGTCAAGCGACCCCCAGTTGACGCCAATGCGAACCGGCTTTTCATACTGAATCGCCAGCTCGACAATCGCCTTGAAGTTTTCGTCGTGCTTCTTGCCGAAGCCGACGTTGCCGGGATTGATTCGATACTTCGCCAGCAGTCGCGCCGTTTCGGGAAAGTCGCGCAGGAGCGTATGCCCGTTGTAGTGAAAATCGCCGACTAGCGGCACATCGGCGCCGCGCGCGCGCAGCCCGCGAACGATGTCCGGCACGGCCGCCGCCGCGTTTCGGTCGTTGACCGTAATGCGGACGATTTCCGAGCCGGCGGCATGCAGCGCCGCGACCTGTTCAACGGTGGACGCGACATCCGCCGTGTCGGTGTTGGTCATTGACTGGACCACCACCGGCGCGCCGCCGCCAATGACGACGCCGCCCACGTTGACCGGGACTGAATGACGACGAGGGGCAAGAGCCATAATCAGTGTCCTGTTCACTGTCCTGACTGCGGGCGAGGCCGGATGGCGCGCCAGCCGTTCAGCATCAGTTTTTCTTCCGGGCGGGTTTGGGACGGACGATTTCTTTCGCTGTCGTCCGAATGTACTCGGCGCTGGCTTGGGCGGACTGCTTCACGTTTGGGTCGCTCGCCTTGGCGGCCACCATTTCAAACAGGGCAATTGCCTCGCCGGCTTTATTCGGATCAATCAGCTCTGGGTCGGAGGCCAGAAGCGACATTGCTAAGCCATTCATCGCCGGAATGTTGTTGCCGTCTTCCTGGAGCACGGCGCGATAAAGCTCATCGGCCTGATTAAACTTCCCTGCAAACCGATAGGAATCGCCTGCCCGAACCTTGAGCTCGTGGCGTTTCTTGGGATCGGTCTGCGCCTGGGCTAACTCAGTGTAAAACTTCCCGGCCTTTTCGCCGGCTTCCGCGTCAGCGTAGAGTTCCGCCAGGAAGCGGTAAGCTTCCGCCGCCTTGCTGCGATAAATCAAATCGCGCTTCTCCGCCGGTTGCGCGTCATTGAGCGCCACAGCGCGCGCAGCGGCGGCGCCGGATTCCAGAAAGGCTTTTTTCGCATCTTCGCGCTGCTTGGCGTTGTAGCGCCTGACCGCAATTTCCAGGGTGGCCGAGGCGAGGTTGCCTAAAAAGCCTGGCTGATTCTCGTCGAGCGCCAGGGCTTTCCGATACTCGTCGGCCGCGGTTTCAAAGTCCTTGCGATTAAAGGCGGCGTTCCCGGACTCCATGAGAGTTCGGAGCTGGTCATTGATATTTTTGGCGCGCTCATTTTCTTTTTCAATGCGCGCCCGCTCCTCCGCGAGCTTGGCGGCAGCCTCTTTTTCCTCAGCGGTTGGCGCCGGCGGCGGCGCCGGCGCCGCCGGCGATGACGGCAGACCAGGCGTGCCGCCGTCCTTAGCTTCGGCAAGCAGCTGGGCATCGGGCGGCAACGCGCCGTCGCCGGGCGTGACGGTGATGTCAATGACCACCGGCTCCGCGCTGGCGATGCGCACCGGCGGCTTGACCTGATACTTCAAGCCTTGCCCATGCGCGACCACAACGTAGGTTCCAAACGCCTGCACCGTGTAAAAATAGCCGCCTTTCTTGTCGGTCTTCGTCGTCAGCCGGCCCTTGATGTCCTGCCGCAAGATGATGATTTCGACGCCGGGCCTAGGCTCCGGCTTGGCGTCGGGCGACGCCTGGTAAAAGACCGTGCCGCGAATGGCGCCGTTTTGCGCCCAGGCGACTGACCCGAGCAGCCCCAGGCAGAGCGCGAGGACGGTGAGCCGCGCCCCGCCGTATAACAACCGCTTCGCATGATGCCGCATAAGAAAACTCCTCCCTACCGCCGCCGCCAAGCGCCAAGCGCGCCTAGGCCGGGCGTGCAAAGAGCGTCCGAATCCACCGCCCAATCCATTGGGCGACCAGTTCCGGCCACTTGATCGTTTCATTTGCCATCATCATTTTACGAATGCCCCGCTGAACTGCGGGCGAGGCGTCCGCCATGATGTTCCATCCGGGCTTGAAGCACGTTCCCAAGCCCTCAAGCATGGAAACGACGCGAAAGACATACACCATTTCCTTTGGCATCCGCAGCGGAACGTAGCCAAACGCATCGCGCATGTAGCGCCCGACGCTTTCAATGCGCTCGGCCGTCGGCATGTCGCGCAGGTAAAGCTCCCGAAACTTCTCGCCAACCCGCAGGGCGATGGCCCGATCCGCCGCTGGGTCAACGACGCCCATCCGGTAAAGCTCGTCCACAATCGCCGGCACATCGCCGCGCAGCCCATCCAGCGTCATTTTGAGCAGGCTATCCCGAATGCGCCCCGAAAGCGTCCGCACAATGCCAAAATCATACAGGATGATGCGCCCGCGCTCATCGACGGCGACATTCCCCGGATGCGGGTCGGCGTGATAGACGCCGTGAACCAGAATCATTTCCAAGTAGACTTCCACTAGCCGCTCGACGATGCGCAGCGGCTCAAAGCCCGCGGCGCGCAGGGCGCTCTCGTCGCTGATCTTAATGCCGGGACGGTATTCCAGCACAATCGCGTTCGGGCGGCACAGCTCGCCAATGACCTTGGGCACGACGACCAGCGGGTTATCCGCCAGCAGCGCGCCCAATCGCTCGGCGTTGGCGCGCTCAAACACAAAGTCCATTTCCTCCCGCAAGCCAGCGTTGACTTCCGTCACAATCTGCGAAAACAGTCGCGTCAGGACGTGAACATCCGAGTTTTCTTGTCGGAAGCGCACCAATTGCTCGTCAAGGAAGCGCAAAAGCGCGTTCACGATGCGAAAGTCGGTAGCCATCTGACGCTCAATGCCGGGACGGATGAGCTTGACGACGACCGACTGCCCTGCATGCCGCGCGCGATGCACCTGCCCAATGCTGGCGGTGGCGATCGGCGTCGGCGCGAAGTCTTCAAACACGTCTTCCAGCGGGCAGCCGTAGGTCGCTTCTAGCGCCGCCCGAACCTCCTCAAAGCGCAGCGGCGCGAGGCAGTCCTGAAGCTCGCGCAGCTGGTCAAGGTAAGGCTTCGGCAACAGGTCGCCGCGCGTGCTGACCACCTGCCCCACCTTGATAAAGCCGACGCCAAGGCGCTCGATCTCAGCTCGGATGCGCCGCGCTCGATCCGCATGCGTCGCCTCGCTCACGCGCCGCGCGCCGCCGAAGAAGAAAAATCGGTGCTCATCCCGCCAATAGCCTAGAAGCAGCGGCGTCGCCGCCCCCACAACCTGCGCCGCTCGGCGCGCGACCTGATAATGCTCCGCCACCGACTGGCGAGCCGGCGCAGCGGCGAGATCGGGCGGCGCGGCGGCAATGGCTGAACCCTGAAGCGTCACGTTTGGCACAATGGCGAATTACAAAAAGTACAGTCAGATGCGCGATTGGTGCAGATTCTCCAGCGCCATAGACGCTTGGATAGTACGAAAGCAGGCGAAGCGTGACAAGCCGCCCGCGAATCAGCCCGCAAATAAGCGGCGCGGCGCTCGCTCGCGCCGAGCGCGGCGACTTGCAACCGACGCAACTTTTCTCCACGATGGATCGTCTTGACCTGCGCCGGAAGCGCGCTTGAATACGCCATGCCTGACGAACGCCCGCCAACCAACCCAGCCGAGGAAGCGCCTGACCCGCGCGCCTACATCCTGCGCGGCTTTATTTACGCCACGCCGCGCTCGCTTGGGTTTGAAGGTCGTCCGTCCTTTTGGGTTCGGCATGGGTTCAAGCTGGGGCTGGCCGTAGCGCTGGCGCTGTACTTGCCGTTCCTTGGGTATCAGGCTTACCGGACGTTTATCGTCCCATTTGAAGTGGAGGTCGTCGAAAACGAATACCAAGTGGATTGGGTAACGCTCACCGACCCCCGCTACAAGCCGCTGCCGAATCCCGAAGGACTCGTCGCTCCCGGCGGTGCCGCCAGCCAAGCGGCGCCGTCCGACGCCCGTCGCCGCGCTGAAGAGGAAGCCCGTCGCCGCAAGCGCGAGGAGGAAGCAGCTCGCCGTCGCGCCGAAGCCGAGCGCCGCCGCGAGCGGGAGGGCGACCAGTCGGAGCGGGCGCGACGCAACCGGTCTGACGCCCCAGACAATGACAAGCCGGACGCCGCCGCGCCCAACCGCCCGCTCGGGTTTGGCAAGGTGGATGTTGGCCCCATCAAGGCCGTTGTCACCAAGCTCTACCACCTGAGCGAATCAGGCGAGCTTGACATCGAGCAGGAAGCTTTCGTCATCACGCTCGCCTTTCGCGTCGAGCCGAGCGGGCGGCTGTCTGGCCTGCGCATCGTGAAGTCATCCGGCATTGACGCCGTGGATGAAGCGGCGCTCAACATTGCGCGCGCCGTCAGCGCCTCGCAGGCGCTCGGACCTCTCCACATTCTGACCTCAACCACGCTGACGCTTGATGTCGGACCCCAGTTTATGACGCTGCGCGTCGGCGGCTTCGCCGGCTCGCCGCTCGAAGCCGCCGCCTTGCAAAATCTCATCAACGGCGGGCTGACGCTCATTCCGCGCAAGGCGGATACGGCGGCGTTCCTCAACAACACCAGCATCAAGGCCGACGGCAAGCGCCTGATGGCCACCGTGCAGATGACCCGCAGCCAGCTCAACGCCCTGCTCAAGCAAAACTTCAAGAAAGGTTAGCCCGCGCGCGGGATGGCTCGCCCCGAGCTAAAAGCGAAAGCCGCCTATCGGCGCGGGTTGTCGTTCTGTGGCGGCGGTTGCCGCTTGCGTTCCAACTGCATCGGATTCGGCGGCCCTTGCTGCTGCTCCTTGAACGCCTGAAAGCGCGACTTGACCGGGCGACGCGGGAAAAAGTTGTTGGTCAGATCCGCGTCGGCGGTTTCCAGCCGCGGGTCCACCGCGATGCTCGCTATCTCTTTCGGCGTCACGATAAGTTTTGAGACTTCAAAGTTGTTGAGCCGCCAAATCTCGGCCGGAAAGCGCATCTCTTCCTTCGTCCCGTCCGCGTAGGTCACTTCCAAAATGACCGGCATGACCAAGCCGCCGATGTTCTTGAAGTCTACGAAGTAGAAGTTCAGCCCAGCGGCGAGAATTTCCTTCTCGCGGTCGGTGAGCGTCTCTAGAAACTTCCGGTACGCTTCACGGTCGGCGTCAGTGACATCCAGCTCGTCATACTGGTTGTAGAAATCCTTCAGTTCAGGATACTGGTCAACGCGCTTCGGCAGCGGCTGGTTGCGCTCCTGCGACCGCGTCACCGGGCGCGAATCACGCTCCTGCCGTCGCAGCGCCTTTTCAACTTCCGGGTTCTGCGTATCCAGCCGGTACCACCGGACGCTCTCAATTGAGATGTCCACGTGGTCGGTCGAGTAAAACCACCCCCGCCAGAACCAGTCCAAATCCACGCCTGACGCGTCCTCCATCGCCCGGAAAAAGTCGGCCGGCTCTGGGCGCTTGAACTTCCACCGCCGGGCGTACTCCTTGAACGCGTAGTCAAACAGCTCGCGTCCCAGGATGGTTTCGCGCAGAATGTTGAGCGCCGTTGCAGGCTTGGCGTAGGCGTTGTTCCCAAACTGCAAGAGCGAATCCGACTGCGTCATAATCGGCACCTGATTTTCGCTCTTCATATAGTCCGCGATGTACTGCGGCTCGCCCCGAAACGACGGGTACTTGTCTTCCCACTCCTGTTCGGCCAAATACTGCAAAAACGTATTGAGACCTTCATCCATCCACGTCCACTGGCGCTCGTCGGAGTTGACGATCATCGGGAAGTAGTTGTGCCCGACCTCGTGAATGATAACGCTAATGAGACCGTACTTCGTGCGCGCCGAGTAAGTGCCGTCCTCCAGCGGGCGCGGGCCGTTGAAGCAAATCATTGGATACTCCATCCCGCCGACGGGGCCGTTGACGGAAATGGCGACCGGGTAAGGATAGGTGAAGGTATAGCGCGAATAGACGTTGAGCGTGTGAATAATGGCGTGGGTTGAGTATTTCTCCCACAGCGGGTTGCCTTCGTTGGGGTAGTACGACATCGCCAGGACCTGACTGCCGTCAACGTTGTGCCCCATGGCATCCCAGATGAACTTGCGCGAGGACGCGAAGGCGAAGTCGCGGACGTTTTCCGCCTGGAAAATCCACGTCTTCTTGCCAGTCGGGCGGCCCTGCTCAGCGCGGCGGGCTTCTTCAGGCGTCACGATGAGCACGGGCGCTTTCGCCGCGCGCGCCTGTTCCAGTCGGGCGATTTGTTCCGGCGTTAAGACCTGCTTCGGATTTTGCAGAACGCCGGTCGCCGCCACGACGTGGTCGTCCGGCGCAGTGATTGAAACCCGATAGTTGCCGAACTCGAGCGTAAACTCGCCGGCGCCTAAAAACTGCGTATGCTGCCAGCCGCGGTAGTCCGTGTAGGCGCACATGCGCGGAAACCACTGCGCGATTTCGTAAATGTAGTTCTTATCCTTCGGGAAATACTCGTAACCCGACCGCCCGCCAAGCTTCACGGCGTCGTTGATGTTGTAGCTCCAATCCACCGAAAAGCTTGTCTGCTGCCCGGGCTTGAGCGGCGCCGGCAAATCGACGCGCATCATGGTCTTGACGACAACGTGCTTGAGCGGCTGCCCCTTGGCGTCCTTGACGGCCGTAATCTTGTAGCCGCCGTCAAACTCCGGGCGCCGCAGCAGGCTGTCAAGAACCGACAGGGGCACGCGATCCAGCCCGCGGGACGTTTGCGACTGGAAGGCGTCGCTGTCCTTGGCGAAGATGTTTTGGTCAAGCTGAAGCCAGAGGTAGCGCAGCTCGTCCGGCGAGTTGTTCGCGTAGGTAATCGTTTCGCTAGCCTGAATGCGCTGACGCTCGTCATCAAGCTCAACGGCGATGACGTGATCGGCGCGGTTTTGCCAGTACTTATGGCCGGGCGCGCCAGACGCCGCCCGATATTCATTCGGCGTTGGAAGGACTTCATCGAGCTGGCGAAACTTGTCGCTTGGCTTGGATTTCGACTGAGCCAGCGCCGCGCTTGGCGCGCCAAGGCCGGCCAGCCCGAGCGTTGCGATCAGGGCAAGACAAGACAGAATGGGTTTCATCACGGATGCGTTCGACTTACCAAGATGTGGCAAACGGGAAACTACGGCGCGCTATGTTACACCTCGCCGCGCAAGCGCGCATAGACATAATCCAAGTCGCGCAGCGACGTCACGATGTAGACCTCGCGCGGGCGGGCGTCGTCGCTCGCGCTGAGCGCGACGGTGATGCCGTTGTCCGGGCATTTGGCAAAGCACGGGCGGCTGCTCATGGCGACGCAGCCGCCAAGGCCTTCCCTTTCAAGCTGTTTTTGAAACAGCGGCCGAATGCGCGCTCCCAGCGCCGCCACGTCGCCGTCGGTGGCCCGGCGGCTACAACTGCTACAGAACTTCACTGTGTCAAATAGCGGATCGCTCATCGAGCGCAAACTCCGTCGGACAACGCCGCGTGGCGGATGGCTTCAATTTCCTCGACTTCCTTGGGCGCGGCAGCCGTCAAGATTTCATTGCCAGCGCGCGTCACGAGTACGTCATCCTCGATGCGGACGCCAATGCCGGCGTAGCGTTTTGGCATGCCCTTGAGGCTCGGCGCAAAGTAGAGCCCCGGCTCGACCGTCACCACGCAGCCCGGCCGAAGCTTTTCATAGAGGAAGCTCCCGTTTTCGGTTTCGCTGGTGAAATACGCGCAGGCGTCGTGCACATCGCTGCCCAGCCAGTGGCCAGCGCGGTGCATGTAAAAGCGCAGGTAGGTCTTCTTTTCCTTGATTTCATCCAGCGAGCCGGTCAGAAGCTTCAAGTCGCGCAGGCCCTCAATAAGCGTTTCGAGCGCTACTTGGTGATACTCGTCAAAGCGCGCGCCCGGCTGGACGGCGGCGATGGCGGCCTTTTGCGCGGCCAGGACAAGCTCGTAAATCTCGCGCTGCGCAGGCGTGAACCGCTTGCCGAGGGGAAACGTTCGGGTGATGTCGCTGGCGTAGTAGCCATACTCCGCGCCGGCGTCAATCAGCAGCAGCTCGCCGTCGCGCAGCAGGCTATTGTTGGCGTTATAGTGCAGAACGGTCGCGTTCGCGCCGCCCCCGACAATCGAGGTGTAGGAGCTTCCCAGCGCGCCGCGCTTGCGGAAGACGTATTCCAGCTCCGCCTCGATCTGAAACTCATACTGGCCTGGCGCGGCCCTCTGCATCGCCCACAGGTGGGCTTCGGCGGCGATGTCAGCCGCGCGGCGCATGCGCTCGATTTCATCCGCGTCTTTGACGAGGCGCAGCCTGCCGAGCAACGGCAAGGTGTCGCGGATGATGGATGGGGCCGGGCCTTGCCGATGCCGGCGGTGGGCCGCCGCCCGAAACGCGGCGATGACGCGCTGGTTGAGGCGCTCGTCGCGGCCAAACTTGAAGTAAAGCGTCTGCGCCGCTTCAAGGTACCCGCCGATGCGCGTATCGAGCGCGTCGATTGGAAACGCCTCGTCCGCGCCGTACAGCGCCTTCGCGCCCTCGACGCCGGCGCGCGCGCCATCCCAGGTTTCGCGCTCCGGATCGCGCGGCCGAACGAACATCGCCAGACGCGGCGCCGCGCCGCCGACCAAAACGATGACGGCGTCCGGCTCCTCGAAGCCGGTCAGGTAATACACGTCGCTGTCCGGGCGGTAGCGGTAATACAGGTCGTGCGTCCGGTGGGCTTCGGGCGGGTTGTAGAGGATCATAACGTCATCGCCGAGCTGCTTGAACGCTTGCCGACGGCGGCGAGCGTAGCGCTCAGGGTCAAACGCGGGCGGCGGAAAAACTTCTCCAAAGCGGTTGGGCATGGGCGGTCACGGGCGCTGTCGCCCGGTCAGGTCAGCGAAAGCGGCCGCTAGGTCAGCGGCGCGCATCAGGCTGGTTCCGACCAGAAAGCGCGTGCAGTAAGGCAGCAACATCTCGACGTCCGCGCGGCGGTGAATCCCGCTGGCGGTTATCGTTACGATACCGGACGGGACGCGCGGCGCAAGCCGTTTCGTCGTATCGAAGGAAATCTCGAAAGTTTCCAGATTGCGGTTGTTGATGAGAATGACCGCCGGACTGACGCGCAGCGCGCGCTCCAGCTCAGCTTCGGTTTGCGCCTCGACGACCGGCGTCATGTTCCAGCGCCTGGTTTCGGCGTGCAAGTCGGCGAGCTGCGCGTCATCGAGAATCTTCACGATGAGCAGGACGGCTTCCGCGCCGGCGCGGCGAGCGTCGTGAATCTGGGCGGGATGAAGGATGAAATCCTTGCACAGCGCGGGGCGCGGCGAGCGCCGCGCGACTTCAGCCAGCAGCTCGCAGCCGCCGCCGAAGTAGTCCGGCTCTGTCAGAACGGAAATGGCCGCCGCATAGGCCTCATAGACGGGCAGAAGGCGCGTCAGGTCCGGCGCAGCCTGCAGGACGCCCTCGCTTGGCGAGCGGGGCTTGATTTCAGCGACGAGCGCCACGCCATCCGCAGCGAGCGCCGGGAGAAAGCGACCCGCCGCAGGCTGAAGGTCGGCGGCCGGCGCGGTCGAGCGGCCGGCAAAGGCGGCGCGGCGCGCCGCCACGATGTCGGAAAGCGCGGGCGGGATCGGTCTCACAGTCATTGCGGCGATATTTCTTGGCGCCCATTCCCTTGGCGCTCAGCTTGCCTTTTCGCCTGCCGTTGGCGGCCGCAGCGCCGGAGCGGCTCGACAAGCCAGCCGGACAGAGGCGGGTACAGGCTGGTCAGCTTCGCCAGCCAGCCCCGATGCCGCGGCAGGATTGCCTCCAGCGGGCGACGTCGCCGCGCCTCCTCGATGGCGGCGGCGACCTCCGCCACCGTGAGAATCCGCCCTCCGGAAAACGTCAGCGCCGCTTCCGGGCGGTCGACTTGCAGATCGAGCATAGGCGTTTGGACGGCGTCCGGGCAAACGACGGTCACAGCGATGTTGTGGGGGGCAAGCTCATACGCGGCGGCAAGCGAAAACCCGCGGACGGCGAACTTCGACGCCGAATACAGCGCCAGCCCCGGCGTGGCGGCGATGCCGGCCAGCGAGGCGACGTTGATAATGTGACCGCCTTCGGGCTGGCGACACATTTGCCGCGCCGCCAGCAGCGTGCCGAAGATGACGCCTTTGGCGTTGATGTCGAGGTGGTCGTGGACAGCCGCCAACGGCGCGGAGAGCAGCTCGTCCACGCGCAAATACCCGGCAATGTTCAGTAGGACATCCAGCCGTCCCCAGCGCGCGACGGTATCCGCAATGGCGCGTTCCCAACCTTGTTCGTCCCGCGCGTCGAACGCGACCGGCAGCGCGTCGCCGCCGGTTCCAGTCGGCAACTGCGCGCAGATTTGCTCCAGCTTGGGCGCGGATAAATCGGCGAAGACAACGCGATGACCGGCCCGGTAATAACTTTCCGCGACATGACGGCCAATGCCGCTCGCGCTGCCGGTGACGAGCATGACAGACGACATGGGCGAGGATTATAACGCCTCCGGCGGAAACTCGTAGCGGCATATCATCCGGCAAATCGCCGGGACGAATCAATGCCAGCTCCTGAATCAGCCCGGCGCGAATGTCGTAAACCCGCCCAGGCAGCCACGGGCGCCCAGGCCTTGTTGGCCAGTAAAAGCTTACGACATTCGTTCAGACCGTTGCCGGACGATTCAGGAAGGCGCTCAGTCATGGCATTCGCTCTCGCTTCCGGCGAAGCGGGAGGGATAGATAGACCACGACGCCTGCCGGCAAGTCGCGGCGAGGATTAGCGTCATCAATCAAGCTAGCGAATGGGCGCGACCGAAAGCGCTTTCACGCTCGCTTGTTCAGGCTCGCTTGTTCAC